>JALONT010000003.1 GCA_025454795.1 Bacteroidales bacterium
CATTCCAAAAAAAATCGAGATAATTATTTCCGGCCCTCTTCTTCATTCCTGTTCCCCTCTTCCCTGACCGGAATCTTATCTCTTTCCTATCCCTTCAACCAACTTCTTCGCCTAAAAGCGGGTGCAAAGATATTAAATGATTTATTTAATGCAAGAATTGATTCAAAAAAACCCTGATAAAAAATATAAAGATTTTTCCATCAGCGAAATGCAGCTTTCCAGTGAATGAACAAACCACTCTCTCCCAGTGCATTGAAAGAATAATCCAGGCGAAAGACCTTATCATAATAAGTTACAAAATCTAATCCTATTCCGGTACTGTACATCATTTTGTTTACAAGAATGTTGTTATAAGTTTTATAAAAGCTATTCCTGTCATTTACATACCCGGCATCAAAAAAGATGTTCGCATATATCTCCAGCGGAATCTTATTAAACTGATATAGCCTCCTGATTGGCCAGCAATTTAATTTAATGACTTTAACAGGTAATAATTCGTACTTAAGCAGGCTCTTAAACAGGAAAGCATTATCCCCGTTTACAGCATAGAATTCATACCCTCTTACATACTGAAGATACCCTAAACCTGTCTGTCCGGAAAAAACATAATCATCAGAAAAGACTGAAGAAAACCAGATCCCTGACGCCAGATAGACTCTGTTGACGATCTTATTATACAGGTATAAATTGCCATAAATTTCCATGGCATTAAATTCTCCGGGAATTATATGAAACCCTTTCTTATTAATTCCTGCCGTCAGAAGATGTCCGGTTTTTGGATAAATACGGGAATCGCGGTTATCTCTAATGAACTCATATCTCAGGTTGAAAAACCGCTGTCTGACATTATCCAAACCTGCATAATAAGGATTCAGTGAACTGATTGTATCGCTAATCCTGTAATCAGTAAACCCCAGTTCAACAGATTGTATATTAAAATAATTTTTTCTGTATCTGTATTTTGCCGAGAGATTTATACTTTTAATAAGAGGATAATCCTCTTTCATAAACAATTGCTTATCGGATGCAATCATATATGGCAAAAATTTCTTTGCCGACCAGGAAGCAAGAAACGACAAAGAATTTCGTTCTGCCTTATCCAGAAAGATTCCTCTGTAATCAAGTTCAATTTTAGTGAAGTTCCCAAACCTGTAATTCAGAACCAGGGTCTCTCCCATTCCCCGGAAATTGTTAATTTTCAATCCGACACCATATTCCAGTTTATTGAGGTCTTTCGTACGCCACCATTCACTGAAATTCCGGTCAGTATGATTGAGATACACATTGGGCCAGACATACCAGCGCTCTGTCAGCCTGAGTCTTACGGTCAATGAACCATCTCCTTCCTCACTGACCTCCATCTCAACAAAATTAAACAACGATGTTTTTGTTAAATTATTGATGCTGGTAATTCTCAGATAATCAATTTTATCCCTGCTTACGGTCTCATCTGTTTTAAAGGTAAGCTCACGGAAAATCAGCTTCTTGTCAGTTCTGTAGTTACCTTCAATTATTATCTTCCTTACAACCAGACTATCCGGTGAATTGTACCCGGAACAAATTATTTCCGGCTGAAGGCAGAACAATAATATGACAGGTAAAAATTTCATTGACAGATTAATGCTTTCTCTATCTTAAACCTCGCAGATATCCTGCTTAATTTATTTTGGAGTATAAACAGTTACCTGAATGTTACCAGGTAATTCATTACAAAGTTCCAGATTGTTACAATTCCTATCGCAAAAAGTTTGGATAGATAAAAGTTCAGTCTGAGCTTATCATTAAGCAGGAAAATTATGAAGTTATTAATTGCAAGACCAGCCAGAGAAATAAGAATGAATGAGAAGTACTCGGTTACATACTGTTTGTTTTCACTGTGGAAAGTCCAGAACCTGTTCCATATATAGTTCGAAGTCGCAGCAAGAATAAAACCTGTGGAATTGGCAATATATTTGTTTATCCTGACTTTTTCCTTTAATAACCATGTTGTGCCAAAGTCAATAAACATCCCTGAAAAACCAACAATGCAAAACTTCAGAAATTTTATCAGTAACAGCTTGTCAATCATAATTCTTTATCGTGATTTTTGTAAAACGGCTGTTTGGTGAAGGATCAAAGAATGAGTTCAGGCAAATGCCAAAACTATAATCTCCATCCGGAAGTTGCGGGATGACTGCCGTAAGACTTCTTTCAATGGTTTTGCCTCCGTTTATAATTGCAACAGGTTCTGAAAGTGACACATCCTGAACATATATTTTTTTACCCTTAATTAGTACCATGCACACACTTGCCGGAAATGCATGATGATTGAAATCAATATCATATTCATAGGTATTCTGCAAGGTAAATGAGATCATGACTGAATCACCAGTTTGATATGTATCTTCAACAAGATCATACTTAATTTTAATCCTGTTAACAGTCTGAAGGCTGTCAGCTATAAATCCACTAAACTGCAGAGGCCCTGAACCATACACCTGTGAAATACCCTCTACATTGATACAGACAAAAACCGGTTTGTTATGATATTTTCTTTCGAATTGCCAGATATCAAACTGCGTTTGTCTTGAATAAACTGAACTTATCACTGTTGCCTCGTTACCCGTAAAAAACTGGTAGAGGGAGGGTTTCTGAAATGAACCTGCATAAATTACAGGTAACTCTTTTGCAACTGATCCGATATTTTCAAATTTTTCCCTCTTCCCGCTGAAACCTGTAGTTTTGACGAACGGAAAATCGGTCAGCAGTAATATTCTCAGGACAAGCATCAGAAAAATCATTGGCAAAAGAAACATCCGGATGTACCTGAACAATGAGGGATTTTCAGCACTCTTTTCAGTAAGAAGAAGAATAATTGGAACAGAACAGGCTACAGTCCAGTGCGGTTCAACATGACCACGAAATGATGTAATCCAGAAGAAGCCAATAAATCCGATGATCTGGAAATAATTGCTCCTGTTGAACTCATCTGAAGGTTTGAATTTTAAGAGCACATATATTGCAGCTCCGAGTGTAAAAGGATTAAAAACAGCCATCTGGTTGGGCAGATATTCAATTAAATATTTCCAATTAAATCCTGCTGATCTGTCAATAAGATGATACTGCAGACTTGGAAAACCATTTGAGATCTGCCAGTAAATATGCGGCGTGAGAAGTACAAGAGCCAGAATCCCGGCAAGCCAGAATCTGAATTCCCTGAGCAGGCGAAAGTTGGATAGGATCACAAATCCTATTACAAGCACAGCCTGGTATTTACTATAAACAAGCCCTGCCATCGAGACCGCAAGCAATAAAGTTGAAGACCAATCCTGGTTGCCAATAAACTTTTTATAAGCAAATAAAAATAAGGCCGTAAAGAACAGCAGAGGGGCATCAGGTGAAGTGATTACTCCGTAGGCAGAAAACATGGGGATTGAAGCGGCAACAATAAAAAAGGTATACAGATTCCAGGATTCCGGCTCATTGTTATTCAGTGTTTTCCAGATGAGGATTAATGTCCCCATCTGTAGAAAAACTGTCATAAACCGGATACCAAGATTCCCTGAAAAAATAAAAGAGCTGATCCGGATTAAAAAAGCAATCATCGGGGGATGATCATAATAGCCCCAGTCAGGATTTGCAGCATACAATCCGTAATAGGCCTCATCGCTCATTATTTCCATGAAGTAAGCCTGAACCAGGTTAATCATGAACCATGCAACCAGGAGTATAAGAAATGTCCTTTTGAAATTCCTGATTTTAATCTGCGCGGCTTGAGACTGATTCATGATAATTGCAAATGTTAACGCTTAAATCTCAGACTATTAAGGTTCACGGAGACTTTCAATGCCTGTTCATGATATGTTGTGTTTTCAGCGAAGTGCAATGAATAAATCAATCTTGTACTTATTGTATTGTTCTTAATAAAGTCTATATAAAAATCTGAGCGGTTATATGTTTTTGCCCTGTAAATCGGGTCACCCCAATAGAGCTCATTATCATGATCATCGTAATAATGCATCTGTCCGGTGCCAGAATATAATGTATTAAAAAGGCCTGTTCGTTTATATTCAATCCTCGCTTCAGAAAGAAAGCCATGCTGAACAATCCAACCCGTATTATCTGACCTGGCACGGTCGAGACCAGCAATCCATCCTGCATTGATTTCAAGTTTGCTGAAGATTGATTTATCCGAAAAATCAAGTCCCACTGAAGTATGTAAAAGCCCGTTATCATGTAAAGCTTCATCAACCACAGGGTCCATCTTGCCGGCGAAGTGGAACATATAAGTATATTCCTGCAGGTAGAAAATCCCAATTTTGTACTTCCCGGAAAAACCTATAAAAAATGCTTCGTGGTCATTAACAGATTGACGGCTTGTCCAGTCGAGCCAAAGATTCAGGAAAAGTTTGCCGGATGAGTATTCCCAGAGTATCCCGTTAATATTGGGACGATAATAAGCTAATGAATCCTGAAAAAATATGCGCGGATATCTTTCTACCGCGTAGCTTCTGGGGAATGCACCCATTAAAAATCTGAAAGGTTTTTTGTCGAACTGGTAATAAGCTGTCGGGAAAAAATCACCCACAGCTTTGTTACTGCCGAACTCATGCAACATATTACATCCGAATGTGATACTATTAACAGAGTCCCATCTCACTCCCAGCTCCGGAGCAAAACGAACACCTGCCATTGTCTGAGGTATCTGAAAGGATGAATGTCCAAATTCCGTATTATCAAAGAAGGAATACAAACCTGCCTTCCAGAAAGTTTCCTGTGCAAGCCCGTCAGAAGATACTATCAAAAAGAGCAGGGTTACCCTCAGTAAGATTTTCATATTAAACAATTTCCGGATGACAAAATTAGAATTATTAATTATTTTATTCCCACCCAGATCAGTATATTTTACAGAATCAATCTGATGTCTGACCTTTATAAAAAGGAGTCAGCTGGCCGGCTGTACCAAATAATCGTTTAATTTATTGATCATTAACTGAATTTATGTATTTTCGTAGGTAATTACCCTATATGGCGAATTTAGTTATAATCCCGACATACAAGGAGAAAGAAAATGTTGAAGCGATCATCAAAACAATTTCTTCCCTGGGTGTCCCTTTTGATATTCTGATAATTGACGACAATTCCCCTGACGGAACAGCTTCCATCGTTAAAAGTCTTCAGGCTACCCATAAAAATCTTCATCTTCTGGAGCGACCTGGAAAAATGGGTCTTGGAACAGCCTATATTACAGGATTTAACTGGGCTCTTGAAAACAACTACTTATATATTTTTGAAATGGACGCCGATTTCTCACATAATCCCCGTGATCTCATAAGGCTCTATAAAGCATGTCATGAGGATGGCGCTGACGTGGCTATCGGTTCAAGATACATAAGTGGTGTGAATGTGGTAAACTGGCCGTTATCCCGCGTTCTTATGTCATATATTGCTTCAATCTATGTAAGACTCATTACCGGGATGAAGATAATGGATACAACGGCCGGATTTATTTGTTACAAAAAAGAAGTTCTTGAGAATATCAGACCTGCACATATCAGGGCAATTGGTTATGGTTTTCAGATTGAGATGAAATTCACAGCATGGAAATTCGGTTACAAAATTGTTGAAATACCTATAATATTTACCGACAGGAAATTTGGTTCCTCGAAAATGTCCGGAGGCATCTTTAATGAAGCTTTATGGGGAGTGCTACTGATGAAAATAAGGAGCATGTCCATAAAGTATCGGAAAAAAGCTTAACGGCACAAAGGTTCAAAGGCAATATAATTTTCATATACATCTGATGTCCAGCATTTTAATTCAAAATGCCACAATAATAAACGAAGGGAAATCCTTCAGGGGAGATCTTCTTGTTGCAAATGAGACCATTTCAGCTATAGGCTCTCCCGGGCATCTCAGATCAAAATCCGAAACCAAAGTTATTGATGCAGCAGGCTTGCTCCTCATTCCGGGAGTGATCGATGACCAGGTCCATTTCCGGGAACCCGGATTAACTCACAAAGGGGATATTTTCAGTGAAACAAAGGCTGCAGCTGCGGGCGGGATAACATCCTTCATGGATATGCCAAACACTATTCCCCAGACAGTTACTATTGAATATCTAAATGAGAAATACCGGTTAGGTTCTGAAAAATCAATCATAAACTATTCATTTAATATAGGTGCAACGAACAACAACCTTCTGGAGATCATGAAGGTAAATCCTTCAGAGGTTTGCGGAATCAAGCTTTTCATGGGATCCTCAACAGGAAATATGCTTGTCGATAATGAAAAGGCTCTCAGGGAATTATTCAGAAATGCTCTTATACCGATCAGCGTTCACTGTGAAGATGAACAGACAATCAGGAAAAATATTCAATTCTACCGTCAAAAATACGGCGAAGATATACCTGTAAAAATACATCCTCTGATCAGGAGCCGTGAAGCTTGTTTCCTCTCATCATCTCATGCTGTAAATCTGGCAAAGGAATACAATACACGTCTCCATATTTTTCATCTTTCAACTGCGGATGAGATGAAGCTTTTCAGTAATGAAATTCCCCTTGAGCAGAAAAGAATAACTGGTGAGGTATGTATTCATCACTTATGGTTTGATGACTCATTTTATGAGAAACTGGGATCAAAGATCAAATGGAATCCTGCGATAAAAACGAGGTTCGACCGCGACGCACTGATCGACTCTGTAAACAGCGACCTTATTGATGTAATTGCTACAGACCATGCGCCTCATACTATTGAGGAAAAAGCAAACAGTTACTTCAAATCACCTTCAGGAGGACCACTTGTTCAGCACTCACTGGTTGCAATGCTTGAAATGTGGCACAGAAATATTTTCACCCTCGAAAAGATAGTTGAAAAGATGTGCCATAATCCGGCTATTCTGTTCAACATAAGAGACCGTGGATTTATCCGGGAAGGTTATAAGGCTGATCTTTGCCTGATTGATCCTGAAAATTCCTGGACTGTTTCAAAAGAAAATATTCTCTACAAATGCGGCTGGTCGCCATTTGAAGGAACAACATTCAAATCAAAAGTAGTTCAGACAATTGTAAACGGAACCGTTGTATATAATAATGGTATGATAAATGAAGATTACCGGGGTCAGAGATTATTCTTTGACCGTTAAGTTTTTTGCCACTAAGTCACAAAGACACTAAGGATCACCAAGTTGTAATTCTCTAAAATCTGATCTTTGTGGTACTTTGTGACTTAGAGCCTTTGTGGCATTTTCTAATTCTTTCGTACAACAAACCTGACTGTACTTCTGGTTCTTTGCTCAAGCAGGATCTTCCTGTCTTTGGTTATTCTTTCAATTGCTTCCTGTGTATAATGCCTGATTGAAAGCAATTCAATATTCTCATTATATAAAGCTGAGTATTCTGTTTCAAGATCAGTGAGCAGAGCTTCAACCTTTGGCCTTTCATCATCCACACATACATCAATGCTTACAGCACTGGCTTCAACAAGATTTACCTTTATCCCGTGAAGTATGAATGTATGAAATATCCTGCTCAGGTTGTCGCCCATGACAAATGAGAAGTCTTTCGGAAGTATAGAGATCAGTATCTGATCTTCCTTCCTTATGAATACAGGTATAACTTTCCTGAGAGCTGCATCAGCCTTTACAATAGTTCCTTTTTCATCAGGAACAAGAAATGATCTTACATGAAGTGGTATGTTTTTGTTTTGAAGAGGCTTGATTGTTTTGGGATGGATGACTTTCGCCCCGGAAAAGGTCATCTCAACTGCTTCTTTATACGATATCTCATCTAGTTTCTGAGCATCCGGCAGCCATTTTGGATCGGCATTCAGTAGTCCGGGAACATCTTTCCAAACAACAACCTCCTCAGCATCAAGAATATTTGCCAGGATAGCAGCAGTGTAATCGGATCCTTCACGACCCAGGGTGGTTGTCCGTCCTGCTACTGTGCCACCAATAAAACCTTGTGTAACATAAACAGGAAATCTCCTGAAATCGAAAACCGTTTTAATACGGTTAGTGCTTTCATTCCATAATATTTCTGCATCCCTGTACCTGTCATCTGTCAACAGGTTTCCCCTTATATCTATCCAGTCAGCATTTAACCCTGACTTTTTAAGGAATTCTGCAACAATAATTGTTGACCACACTTCACCATAGGAGACAATCTGGTCATATTCAAAATCATAAATTGATTTTTTTGCTGAAGAAAGATACTCTTTAAGCCTGGAAAAAGAGAGATCGATTTTACTTCTGGCACTATTACCCGACGGGAAAAGTTCGTCAGCGATCGAAGAGTGGTAACTGTAAATATTTTCCAGATGGTCTTTATATCCAATGTCTCCTGCAAGCCAGGCTTTAAGCACTATTTCGAGTGCATTTGTAGTTTTCCCGAAAGCGGAGACTACAATAACTAGCTGATCATTTACCTTTGAAACTATTTTTGCCAGGTTTTTGATACCAGCAGCATTATTTACCGAAGCCCCTCCAAATTTAAAGATTTTCATAACTGAGAATTTGTGTAAAATTAGAACTTCAAACCTAAAAATCAATTCAATTCATCCTTGTTTTTCAATGTTTGAAATCCATTGACCAAAAAGGTAGCAAAGTTTAACGCAAAGCACGTAAAATGTTGAAATAAGAATTATTATCTTAGAGCGTTGAATTCTAATAATTTATAACCCGATGAATTCATATAAAATAACCACGCTGAATGATTTTGTAACGCTGCGCCAGAAAGATTTTCCTTATGCGAAAGGGGAACTTTCCAGCCTTCTGCATCATATTGGTACTGCTGCCAAGATTGTGAACAAGAAAATTAACAAAGCAGGGCTCGTAGACATTATCGGAAATATTGGATCAGTGAATATACAGGGAGAGAACCAGCAAAAACTGGATGTCTTTGCAGATAAAGTCTTTACAGATGCTCTCCTTGCCAGCGGTGACTGCTGCGGTGTAGCAACAGAAGAGAACCAGAGTGAAATTGTTTTCACTGAAAAATTTGCAAGGAAAGGGAAGTATGTAGTCTGTATGGACCCTCTTGATGGTTCATCGAACATTGATTATAATGTATCGGTCGGCTCAATTTTTTCAGTCTTCAGAAGAATAACACCTCGTGGGGAGAAGGTTAATAATGAAGACTTTATTCAGGAGGGATCGAAACAGGTAGCTGCCGGTTATATAATTTACGGATCATCAACAATGCTTGTTTATACAACCGGGAACGGAGTTAACGGATTTACACTCGATCCTTCAATTGGGGAATTTTGCCTTTCCCATCCCAACATCAAGACCCCTGATTCCGGAAGGATTTATTCAATAAATGAAGGCAACTATATTTATTTCCCACAGGGTATCAAGAGATATATTAAGTATTGCCAGGAGAAGGATGAAGCCACCTGCAGACCATATACTTCCAGATATATAGGATCACTGGTCTCTGATTTTCACAGGAATCTGCTGATGGGTGGTGTGTTTCTTTACCCTGAAAACGAGAAGGCCCCTGAAGGTAAGCTAAGAATAGTGTACGAATGTAATCCGATATCACTGATAGCAGAGCAGGCAGGGGGATCAGCTTCAAACGGGAAGGGTAGAATTCTTGATATAATCCCGGGATCGCTTCACCAGAGATCGCCGTTTTATGCAGGATCAAAAAAAATGGTCAGTAAAATAGAAGCATTTCTTACCGGGGATACCTTTTAAGATCAATTAGAAAAGATCAGCTTCTAATTATCATTGAGGATAACTAGTGTCGTGTCAACTCAATTCTGACCGAATATTAAAAGTTGGCAGTTTGCAAAAAGCAGTTGGCAGTAGTTATGAATATAGTTTGCAAAAGAGCATTTGCATTGACTCATTGCCACCTGCACATTGCCAATTGCCAACTTAAGATTTGTGACAAAATAAATTTGACTTGACATTATTACATTATTAAATTTGCAGCCATTATCCCACCAGATGAGAAAGAATGAAATTGCAGATCTGTATGACAATCACCCCGGTTTGCTCCGGGTCGTAGAATCATTAAATGATCCGTCAGTTAAAAGACTCCGTCTCGAAGGATTACAAGGATCTTCAAAATCAATTTTGCTTGCAGGAATCTTTGACAGAACACAGACAACTCACCTGGTTATAATCCCTGAAAAAGAGGATGCTGCATATTTTTACAATGATCTGGTCTCCCTGGCCGGGGAAGAATCGGTATTCTTTTTCCCCTCAACATATAAACGATCTGTACAGTACGAACAAACCGAACCGGCAAACATTGTTCTCCGCACGGAAGTTTTAAACCATCTCGCTTCCGGAAAAAGAAAAGGGATAATTGTTTCCTACCCGGAATCGGTTATGGAGAAAGTTGTCAGCAAAAAGAACCTTAAGAGGAATACATTCCAGGTTAGCAAAGGCGACAAATTATCGATAGAGTTCCTTGAGGAGATGCTCCAGGAATACAATTTTGTGCGCGTCGACTTTGTCTACGAGCCCGGGCAATATTCAATAAGAGGGAGCATTGTTGACGTATTCTCTTTCTCTGGCGATCTCCCCTACCGTATTGATTTTTTCAGCGAGGAAGTGGATACTATCCGGTCATTTAACACTGACGACCAGCTCTCTGTCAGCACTCAGAACCAGATTCAGATCATTCCCAATATCCAGGATATTTCCATTGAAGAAATAAATGACTCGTTTACCGACTTCCTGGCTCCTTCATCAATTATATGGATGGAGGATCCATTTTTCATAAAGGAGAAGATCAATTCAATATATTTCCAGACTGTCGAGAGGGAAGAATCAGGGCATATTTCAGGTAAGAAAGAAATAGTGATGACCGGGAACAGGTTCATTGAAGAGTGTGAGAAGTTCAGGTTGGGACTGTTCGGGAAGCAGGTATTCACCGAAAACGATAAAATAATTGTCTTCCGGACAGAAGCGCAACCTGTCTTTAATAAAAATTTTGAGTTCCTTTCCGGGAAGCTCCTTTCAAATAATCTTTCCGGCTACAATACATTCATCATTTCTGAAAGCCAGTCACAGATCGACAGGTTAAGAGATATTTTTTCGGAAATTAATCCTGAGGTTCATTTTAACCCTTTGCTTGTCAATCTGCATGGAGGCTTCACAGATCATGACCTCATGGTGTCAGTATTCACTGATCATCAGATATTTGACAGATATCATAAATTCAGGATAAGAGGTTATTTTACAAAAAAGGAGAGTATCTCTGTTAAAGAATTAACAGGACTTAATCCGGGAGATTATGTAGTTCACATTGATCATGGAATAGGCAAATTCGGAGGCCTTGAGAAGATTGAAGTAAACGGGAAAATACAGGAGGCAATAAAGCTTGTTTACAGGGACAATGACATTTTATATGTAGGGATACATTCGCTTCACCGCATTTCAAAATACAAGGGAAAAGACAATACAGAGCCTAAGATCTATAAGCTCGGGTCCGGGGCATGGCAAAAGCTGAAGCAGACGACCAAAGGCAGGGTTAAAGATATAGCAAAGGATCTTATTCAGCTTTATGCAAAAAGGATGGCATCGGATGGGTTTTCTTTTTCACCGGATTCTTACATGCAGCGTGAGCTTGAAGCTTCATTCATTTATGAGGATACTCCTGATCAGCTGAAAGCTACTGTTGCGTTTAAAGAAGACATGGAAGCACCACATCCGATGGACCGTCTTGTTTGCGGGGACGTAGGTTTCGGCAAGACAGAGGTAGCTGTCAGAGCTGCTTTCAAATCGGCTTCCGACAGCAAGCAGACTGCAATATTGGTCCCTACGACAATACTTGCTCTTCAGCATTATAAAACATTTTCCTCCCGTCTGAAAGGATTTCCATGCAATATAGAATATCTGAGCCGCCATAAAAAACCAGTGGAGCAGAAAAAAATCATAAAAAATCTTGAAGAAGGGAAGATAGATATCATAATCGGAACGCATAAACTTGTCAGTCAGGATGTTAAATTTAAAGATCTTGGATTGCTTATCATTGATGAGGAGCAGCGATTTGGCGTTTCGGTAAAAGAAAAACTTAAGAAGTTAAAGACAAATGTTGATACCCTTACCCTGACTGCTACGCCAATTCCGCGCACGCTGCAATTTTCGTTAATGGGTGCCCGCGATCTGTCGATAATAAATACGCCTCCGCCTAACAGGATGCCAATTGTTACAGAGCTGCATGGTTTCAATGAGGAGATAATCAAGGAAGGAATTGAATATGAAGTCTCAAGGAACGGACAGGTTTTTATTATCCATAACAGGGTTGAAAACATTAAAGAGATCCAGGCAAAGGTCAATCGTATCTGTCCCAATGTCAAATCTGCAATAGTTCATGGTAAGATGGACGGGAAGGATATTGAAAATGTAATGTTCGACTTTATCGAGGGCGACTATGATGTGCTTATTGCCACCACGATCATTGAATCGGGACTTGATATACCCAATGCCAATACAATATTCATAAATGAGGCTCATCATTTTGGGCTCTCTGAGCTGCATCAGTTGCGAGGCCGTGTAGGGCGCTCAAACAAAAAGGCTTTCTGTTATCTCCTTGCACCTCCGTTAACCACTCTTACACATGATGCGCGTCGTCGCCTTAAAGCAATTGAAGAGTTTTCGGAACTTGGCAGCGGATTTAACATTGCAATGCAGGATCTTGACATCAGGGGTTCGGGGAATCTGCTCGGAGGTGAACAGAGCGGCTTTATTGCTGATGTGGGATTTGAAACTTACCAGAGGATCCTTAATGAGGCAATGCTTGAGCTCAGAGAATCTGGTATTAAAGAAACAACATTGGAAACTGAAGAGGTAAAAGTGACCGGGAAAAGTGGACCTGTCAGGGATTATGTCTCTGATTTTCAAATTGATACTGATCTGGAGATAATGTTCCCGGATGAATATATATCAAACATCTCCGAACGCATAAGGCTTTATAAAGAGCTGAATGATATTGAAAATGAAGAGTCTTTATCGATATTTGAGAAGAAGCTGGTCGATCGTTTTGGCCCGGTTCCTCCTCCCTCAGAGGCTCTTCTCGATATTGTCAGGATAAAATGGATTGCGGTTAAGCTGGGTATTGAAAAGATTTTGCTTAAGAACAACCTCCTTATAGCCAGTTTTATCTCTGATCCTAAATCACAATTCTACCGGAGTGCCCTATTTGTTTCGATAATGAATTACGTAAACAGACACCAGAAGAGAATGTCAGTAAAACAGAGGGATTCAAAATTGAGTCTTACTGTCTCAAATGTGACTTCTGTTAAATCTGCGATTTTATTTCTTAATGAGATCGTAGAAAGTGCCTAGAGTTTGGAGTGCCTAAAGTACTTAAAGTTTGTTGTTTTTAACTTTAGGCACTCCAGGCACTCTAGGCACTTCAAACTGTTTTTCCTACCTTTGTAATATACTTATTAGCTATGAATCTGGTTTTTGACATCGGGAATTCGGGCACAAAGATGGCCTTATATGATGGCCGGAAGAAAATTACCTCTTTCAGGACGAAAGAGTTCAGCTGCGAGAGACTGCATAAGAAAATGTCTCATTACCAAATCGATAAAGCAATAGTCTGTTCCGTCAGGGATATTCCTGAGTTTATCTTTGACCTGCTTACCAGGGACATACCTTTTATTCATGTTCTTTCTCATGAATCGAAGCTGCCGTTCAGGAATGAATATGAGACGCCTGAAACGCTCGGACCTGACAGAATTGCTGCTGTTGCAGGAGCATATGAGCTTTTCAAAGGTGAGAAAGTTCTTATAATAGATGCAGGAAGTGCTATTACTTATGATTTCCTTTCAGGCAAAAGCTATAAAGGAGGAAATATATCGCCAGGGCTCAGAATGAGGTTCAAGGCCTTGCATAAATTCACAGGAAAGCTACCGCTGGTTGACCCTGAAGAAAAATATACTTCCCCGGGTAAAAATACATCCGAAGCAATAACAGCGGGAGTAATCAACGGGGTGACATATGAAATAAATGAGTATATTCGCACGTTTGAGAAAAAGCATGTCGGTATTAATGTAATACTATCAGGCGGAGACAGCGAATATTTAAAAGGGAAAATTAATCATCGGATCACTTATGTGCCTGATATTGTGGTTGATGGTTTAAATTATATTCTGGAGTATAATGCAAAATAAACTTTTAACCTTCTTTTTAACCATTTTTATTTTATTTTTTGAACCGGCCTCCGGCCAGAAACTTGTAAACTCACCTCTTTCCAGGTTCAACCTGGGTTCAATAGAACCAGCAGGATCATTCAGGAGCATTGGAATGGGAGGCATAGGAACGGCAATCAGGGATAACAACTCGATCTACTTTTCCAATCCTGCATCTTACAGCAGTCTTGATACCAATTCATTTGTTTTTGACTTTGGCCTTGATTATGGAATAAACCATCTTTCTGAAGGTACAGACAATTATGTTTCTGAAGATCTTAATTTTGATCATCTTCTGATGGGATTCCCTATTAACAAAGGTTGGGGCATTGCAATAGGAGTTTACTCTCTGAGCAACGGTTATTATAAGATAATCCGGACAATTCCTGAGAATCCAATTGATCATACCGGAGAATATATAGAATACAATGCCGGGGAAGGAAGTTTAACAAACTTCTTCCTTGGGACGGGTTCTAAAATTACAAAAAACTTCTCTGCCGGAGTAAACATGTCGGTCCTCTTTGGAAGTATTAATAGAGCAAACCAGATTAATTTTGCCGACTACTACAATGTTTTTAGTACAAACGCCACAGAAAAGCTTCGTTTATCCGGGATAAACCTTGATTATGGACTTCAATACACGGGTAATTTAAAAAAGGACTATTTCATTAACGCAGGTATCTCATTCAGTTCAGGGAAACACTGTAAATCTGATTATGAGAAAATGGCTTTCAGGTTTACTCCATACGGATCATCGTCGGATACAATACCAGGTACATATGTGTCAGATGATTCTACAAAGGCCTTCATCCCGGGAACTTTGAGAGCAGGGCTCGCCTTCGGAAAGAAGAATAAATTTGTAGCGGGCATTGATTATGTATCAACAAAATGGTCTGATGCAATAATCAAGGGTGCGGAAGGATATCTTGGAGACACAAGGTCCCTGCTTTTCGGCGTTGAGTATATACCTGATAAATCTTCAAATTACAGTTTTGTCAAAAGGATGGAGTACCGTCTTGGTGGACATATCGAAGATAATTATCTTGTGCTTAATGGAAAACAGGTAAAAGAATTTGGAATAAGTCTCGGAGTAGGAATTCCGATGAGACGAACCTTTTCCAAGGCCAATCTGTTTGCAGATTATACAAGGAAATCGGTTTCAACCGGAGCTGATCCGTACCTGGAAAACTACTTTACAATGGGGATAAGCCTGAATCTCTACGATTTCTGGTTCATCAAGCGTAAATATGATTAATCAGGTGCTTGAATATTAATCATTTACACCGATCCGCCAGTTGGCGGATATAATTGATTTTCTTCGCACCCTTTAGAGTCGGGGCAATCGAAGAAAATCAAAAGTAAAATATCAATAATAATCTAATGTTCATCTTTGAAAAGAGCGGCTACAATTAGAAAATATTACTTATTGATTCTGACTGTATCAATAACCATACTCTATTCTTCCTGTGAAAAGAAAGCGGATAAAATTGCCAATTCTGATATTCTGAACCTTCCCTCCCTTACTGTCAAAGATTTTAGTACAGTATTTACCGACTCCGGAAAAATACAGATGATAATGGCTGCTCCCCTGATGGAGAGCTACGATAATAAGGAGGAACCATATTCTGAATTCAGAATGGGAATGGATATTATTTATTATGATGGCAAAAAGGATTCTGTCGGCAGGGTTACTTCCAAATATGCCCGCTATACAAACAAAAAGAAATTATGGGAGCTCAGAGACAGTGTAGTAGTAACAAACTTTGATTCCAACTACAAGATCGAAACTGAGGAGCTTTTCTGGGATCAGCAAAAAGACATTTTTTTTAATGACAGGTTCTTAAAATTCTCGAGTGATGATCAGATAGTTTATGGAAACGGTTTTGAATCGGATTCCCGTCTTAATAAACGAAAAATAAGGAATGTTTCAGGACCAATTTATCTGCGTGATGAGTAAGAAATTTCTATTTACCTGGCTGCGTTACAGGTAGAGAAAAAAAGCTAACTTTGGTGGATGAATGCTATCATTGTCATACTTCTGGCAATACTTTTTTCTGCTTTCTTTTCGGGCATGGAGATTGCATTTGTCTCATCAAATAAGCTTCGGATTGAACTGGATAAAAAGCAGGGTGTATTCGGCTCTGAAATAATTAAAATATTCACAAATAATCCGGGCAAGTTCATTGCAACGATGCTTATCGGAAATAATATTGCCCTGGTAATCTACGGATTGTTCTTTTCAAGGTTGCTGGGACCTGTGCTTACACCCGTTCTTGACTCAGATCTTCTTACACTTATTGTCAATACAATCATTTCTACGGCAATCATCCTTCTTGTAGCTGAGTTTCTTCCAAAAACGATCTTTATAATTTCACCAAATTTTTTTCTGAAGACGTTAAGCGTTCCTACTCTTTTCTTTTACTGGATCTTCTATCCTATAAGCAAATTCACTCTTGCCGCTTCAAATTTTTTCATAAAGATTCTTTTTAAGAATAAACCGGGAGAAAAAGTCAGGGAGAACATTGTTTTCAGTAAAGTCGATCTCGATCATTTTGTTAATCTTAGTAAACAGAGCCTTGAAGAGTCAGAACCTTTTCATCATAATATCAGGATTTTTCAGAATGCCCTTGATTTCTCGAATGTTAAGCTCAGGGAATGCATGGTACCCAGGACAGAGATCGATGCTGTTGAGTGTGGCTCCCCTGTTGCAGAACTTAAGGAAAAGTTCATTGAAACACAACATTCGAGGATCCTTGTCTATAATGAAACCATTGATAATATAATCGGGTATTTTGAACTCAAGGATATTTTCAGAAATCCTCCCGATATTAAATCCAGCATCAGAAAGCTGGCCATTGTTCCTGAGACTATGGCTGCGAATAAACTGTTGAAAGTATTTGTTGATGAGAAAAAGAATATTGCCCTTGTAGTTGATGAGTTTGGTGGGACTTCCGGAATAGTAACCATTGAGGATGTCCTGGAGGAAATTGTCGGGGATATTGAAGATGAGCATGACACCAATGAGCTTATTGAGAAGATCATAGGTAATAATGAATATGTTTTCTCCGGCCGCCTTGAAATTGATTATCTTAATGAGAAATATCACCTTGGTCTTCCTGAAGAGGATGATTATGAAACCCTTGCAGGCATGATACTCTATCATCATGGCAGCATACCAGGGATCAATGATATTATCCGTATCAGAAACCTGGTTTTCAGGATTATCAAAACCACCCCAACAAGGGTGGAGCTGGTGAATCTGAAGATCGATTATTGAGACTTATCCCATACAAAAAAGGTGTCCTTTTGGGACACCCTTTTTAAGTTATCATCCAGCCTATTTAACGAACTGGTTTTTGTGGCAATTTACTCATCACGGATGACATATTTTTCGAATCGCTGATTGATATGCTCTTACCGGTGGAAGCAGGAGTTAATGTTGCAACAAAGAGGCCGCCAACGTACTCTCCGATACTCCAACCATCTTCTGAATATTTTATGTCGTATTCAATTGTTAACACCGGTTCTGCTCCACACAGACTTAGCTTGCCTGTACCAACAATGTTATAGTCGTAATGAACTTTAGAGAATACGGTTGTAAAGTAATACTGATCTTCAATCTCAACGGCACCCAATGAGGACCAATCAAATAACAGAGGAACAGCGTCATGTGCAGTAACAGGTTCACCCCAATAATTTTCAATCATATCGACTCCCAGACCATAAATAAACAGTGTATCATCTATCAGAGTTATGTTTACATCATAATTAAAATCATACTGATCTGTACCCGTCCATGGTCCTTGGAGGCTCGCAAAGTCAGCAGACCATTCAGCCTGGACACTTTTCTCAATAGTGTACGAGGTCCCCGCTTTTGTAACTGTGGCAAGATAAGTTCTGTATGCATCACACGGATTTTCATTTGTCATAACATCCGGAAAGTCCAGAGTTTCATTATTTATTACTCCCGGTTGATTAAACTCAAGAGATAAACTCAATGTCACTGGAGCATTTATATCACCAAAATCCAATGTGGCATAGAAATCGGCCGCAACCCTGTAAACACCATCAGGAAGAGCATTAAAACCTGCCCAGCTCTCAAAGGCTGCACCATCTGCACCGTCAACAATATCGCCGTTTGAATCAACTATAAGCAGTCTCATATCCGCAACCTCAATTGGTGTTAGATCAACTCCGACTGCATCTAACACATCAGTATCCCATGACATATCAACAGATAATTCATCTGTCGATGAGTTCTGGATGGTAAATGTCACATTAACCGGGGTAAATGCAGCATTTGCAGTAGTCTCATTTCCAATCTGTACTGTAGCAGTTTCTGTGACTTCTTTCACATCATCAGCAAGTATTTTAAGTTTAAACTGTCCGGTTGTTGCGCCGGCCAGAATCGTCAGTTTACCTGCATCATTCAGAATCTTAAAATCTTCACCTTCTTTTGCAGTACCTGAAATCTGTTTTGCAACTAATACAACATCCACAACCTGAGCAACAGACATTGTTACATTAAAGGTGAATGTGGAATCCTTTTCAACAAAATTAATATTTGCCGGTATCCCGGTCACAGTAATCGTAGGTGCAGTAGGTACAATAGTACTATAACCTGTAAAATCTTCTTTGTCGCAGGAGATCATCATCAATGCGAACAAAACACTATATATAAATATCTTTTTCATGTTTAAAAGTTTTAAGGTTAAAGCTATTCTACAATTTTTTCAAGTACCTGGTAGAATGTTCTCGGACCAGAGCCAGGAGTATAATACCCGTATGACTGGTGCAATTGATCCCTGCCATTAATGTCGTCCTTAACAATTTTGTTGGAAGTAGCACAATGAACTGTAATCATATCGACAGGACTACCTTCACATGTGATTATGGGCTGATCATTAATAATCTGTGCCACATCTTTCCACTTTTCCGGGTAAGTGATTTTCCCGGCTGCATCAATCTGAAAATACAGTGTATTGCCGAGGAATGGTTCGAAATCAGTCATTTTATATGTGATAGCATCAACAGATTCAACTGTAACCTCAGAAGGCCAGTCTGCTAAATAATAAGTAGGTACTCCTATCCTGTAGTACTCTGCAGCAATTGGTTTATATTTACCGGCAAACCTGGTAGCGACAGTCATCTTAACCTTTACAGCCTGTTCAACTTCTCTTCCGCCCGTCGTTTCAGAAACTACACGGAAATAAAAGGCATCACCAATGCTGAGGTTCCCATCATTAGCTGGCAAGGCTTTACCGTTGAGGGTAAGATTTTTGATCAAAGCTGCATATGAATAGCCCGGTGATATCATCTGATGGGTTTCCATGTTTGTAACGTCAAGAGTAGTCTCCAGGACTTCATTTGACCAAGGTTTACCTTTCACAGTATCGTCAAGGACGCTGTAAAAAGATTTATAAAATTTCATCTTTGTGATCTTATCGGGTCCCTGATAGACCTTTACTGTGAATTTATACTCCCCGCTATTTCCCACTACATAATTCAGGGATGGGGTTATGATATCCATCAGCCCTCCTTCTTTTGCATCTCCGGTCATCAGATTATCCTCTGAATCGCATTGAGTGAAAAAGAATGCTGTGAAGGCTATTAAACTTAAGATATATAAATATTTCTTCATATCATTTTTTTTTATAAGTTCAAACTATTTTAACCACCAGAATTTGGTTAATAAATCATCGCTGCCCATCGCAGTTTTTGCAGCTTCCCAGTTTGTAGCATTAACAGACTGTTCAATTACCGGATAACTGTATCTGGAAGGAATTTCATCTACGACAGCATCAATTGCTTTGGTAAGAACAGGATATTTTGTTCTTCTCCATTCTGTCCACGATTCTATGCCCTGGCAAAATAATGCAATCCAGTTCTGTTCAGCAATTTTCTGCAAGCCCGTGGCGGCATTATAAGCAACATTACCCTGAGCAATATATGAAGCATAATCATCAATTAATCCATTAAATATAAATGATGCTTCAATTCCTTTATTGTAGTAACCAGCTGCAGTGCCGGTAGAGATAAAATTTTTCTGCCGCGCTTCTGCCATTAAAAACATAAGTTCAGAATAAGTCATAAAGAAGCCGGGAAACTCAGGATCAAGATATTTTTCCCCGATTGCCGAAACATTATCGTAATCCCAATCCTTGTTGGGAACTTCTTCAATACCGGATGGTTTTCCCCTGTACTCATCATTGTTATTCTTCTGAGCATAAACAGGTAATCTTGGATCTGTTAATGAAACAAGCATATCAACCATCACTTTGTTTATTTTATACTCGAACCGTGATCCATAAACAATGGATTCGAATATCGGATTTGCGTTAGGGTCGGCTGTCAGATATTTTACGCCTGCATCGTCACTGTTTGAAGTGAAAACAGCCCGGTTTGTAACTATATCCTGCAATTCGGCACCAACACCTGTCCTCTTTTTGGAAACGCGCATCAGCAGTCTGAATTTCAGTGAGTTTGCAAATTTTTGCCATTTTGCCGCGTCACCGCCGTATAACAGATCATTATTAACATTTATTTCACCTTTTGATGATGAAAGAAGAGTATTGGCGTTGTCCAGCATTTCAAAAATTCCGGCATAAACGCTCTCCTGAGAATCATATTTTGGGGTAAGATTACCATCTTCCCCCTTAAGTGCATCTGAAAATGGAATATCTCCAAACATTTCGGTCAGGAGAGAGAAGCCATAAGCCTGCATCACAAGTGCAACTCCCTGACTCAGATCATTACCCTCAGCCTTAGCCAGTTTTTCCATTGATCTTGCATCAGCTACAACATCCTCGTACATTCCCTTCCAGCAATAATCCTGTATAACTGACGGGCGTACTTTGTATCTCTCTTCATCTTCGTAGTTTACTTTAGCCCATTGTTGCGACCAGCATGATCCCATGTCGCCTCCAACAAATGTACTGTAAGTGTAGTTCCCGCAACTGGCAATAAGGGTGCCAAGTATTAAGCCGGAAGGAACAACAGTAGGTTCATTTGGATTTTTATTCAATTCTTCAAATCCTTTATCACATCCATTAAATATGAACGAACCTGCAAGAATTACCGATAGAAATATTTTTATATTTTTCATAATATTAATTTTTCAGGTTGCTTAGAAATTCAAATTCAGATTAAATCCCAAACTTCTCACAGACGGGATCTGACCAAACTCCATCCCCAGGTCAGAATTCTGAGAGCTGAAAGCAGTTTCAGGATCAATATGAGGTGCATTTTTGTAAATAATTGCAAGATTACGTCCTACAAATGACAGAGAAACTTTCTTTATCGGGAAATTTACTAACCACTTTGAGGGCAGGCTGTAACCGATTATTATCTCGCGCCACTTTACATAAGATGCGTCAAAAACTGACCCTTCTGCAACGGCATTATCAAATGCAATCTGGTTATACCTCTTGGCAGAAACTACCACATCGTTGGGTACATAGGTTACTCCGTCAGCAGCTAGTTTTACTCCTGTTCCGACAAGACCGGTCTCACGGCCAAGCAGTGTTTCTTCAAGAACCCCGGCATATCGTCCCCAGGTTGTTGTCATTGAGTAAACATCACCGCCAATCTTGGCATCAAGAGTAGAGTTTAATGTAAATCCTTTATATGTAAGATTCATTGAAACACCACCTCTCCAGTCGGGTTGATAGTTACCTAAGATCTGATAATCCGGATCAATAAGCGGGACTCCGTCTTTATGAACTATATTTCCATCAGGATCCTTCAGATAACCGGGACCAAATATTACACCGTATGGCTGATCTTCCCTGGCTTCCACATTAACGTTCCATTGACCGCCAAGAATCAGTGTTTCAAGCCCTCCTAATGAAGTAACTTTATTATAATTCTTGTAGAAGTTAAATTCCAGATCCAGTTTAAGACCTTTACTTGTTGCTATCGGGGTTAAACCTAATGTTAGTTCAACACCCTTGTTTGTCATTTCTCCCACATTATCTTTTG
Organism: Bacteroidales bacterium; assembly: GCA_025454795.1. Classification (GTDB taxonomy): domain Bacteria; phylum Bacteroidota; class Bacteroidia; order Bacteroidales; family VadinHA17; genus LD21. The sequence continues at coordinate 22,120 of JALONT010000003.1, forward strand.
CGTAGACAAAACCCGAAGCTGCAGATATTTCAACATCAACAATCAGATCTGAACTCTTCATGTCATAGTAAGTGGCATCAAGCCGGATCTTATTTTCAAGAAATCTCAGTTCAAGACCAATTTCAGTCGAAGTTTTTGCTTCAGGTTTAATTTTTGAGTTAGCTAATAAATCAGGATTAAACATAAAAGTAACATCACCCCATTTATCATCTCTGTAAACAAATGTTTGCTCAAGCTGATATGGACTCAGAATACCTGTGCTACCAACCTTTGACCAGCCTCCGCGTAACTTTGCATAGGTGAGAATTGGCGAATTGATCTGTAACAGATCGGTAATAATAGCACTCAGGTTAACTGAGGGATAGAAGAATGAGTTTCCACTGACCGGTAAAACACTTGCCCAGTCATTTCTACCGGTAAATTCCATAAATATTGCATCTTTATAGGAGACAGATCCAAAACCATAGATGCTGTTTATTTTCTCCTCATCAAAATAGTTGCTGAGATTGGTAGTAACTCCCGCTTTAACATTAGACAGAGAGTACAGATTTGGTAGCTCAAGCTGGGGTGCAGTACCTGATAATCTGGAATATTTTCTGTACATGGTATTTCCGCCAACATTAAAGCTGAAGTCAATAAATTCAGAAAGAGCTTTATTGAAACTCACTAATATTTCAGTATTAGATTCCAAATATCTTCTTGCATTTTCTCGATAATAGCCATCCGGATATTCGTTGGTCCCGATAGCTTTCTTTTCGGTCGTCAGCTGTGAATACTGGTCAAGGCTGGTTTTAGCGGATACTTTCAAATAATTAGTGAATTCGTATGCAAAGTTCAGGGCTCCAAAAACCCTGTCCTTGTCCAAAGCGTTCTTATTGTTGTCGAGCACCCAGTATAAATTATTCTGGAACTGAGTGTTCCAGTTAATCGGAGTGCCTTCAGCAGGTGTCCCGGCTGCAGCTAACGGCAGGTTTTTATAATCCTTTAATGCTGCAAAATCAACATTACGCCCTGACCACATAGTTTGCTGAAGCGGGTTTTCACTTGTATATCCGATTGTCGGCAGATTATCACTGGTGTGTTTTATGTAATTAATATTGAATGAAGCGCTTAATTTCTCGGTAAATTTGTAGCTTCCATTACCGGTTATATTATATTTCTGGATATTTGTTGTGGGAATAATACCGGTTTGATCTGCGTAACCCATAGATAACCTGTACCCTAACTTATCGGTACCACCTGTAAGGGAAACGTTATTTGTTGTAGAAACACCTGTATTATATATGCTTCTGACATTATCAGGTTTTGACACCCAGGGCAATGGAGCCCCGTCAACAGTATAAGAATTCCATTGGGTAAAGTATAAACCTCTGTCAAGAGGAGGACCCCAGCTCTCATCGACACCGCCATCGTCACTTGTACCATCAACCCAATAGAAGAAATCTTTGTTCGGCCCCTGCCCGTAAGAATTCTGGAATGAAGGTATTACCAAAGGAGTTTCAAATGAAGTAGTGGAGTTAATTGAGATCCCAATGTCTTTCCTTCCGGCTACGCCTTTTTTGGTGGTAATAACAATAACACCATTAGCAGCCCTTACACCATATAAGGCAGCCGCATTGGGGCCTTTGAGCACGGAAATTGATTCGATATCATCAGAACTTACGTCGGCTATACCATTGGGAGTATCAAATCCCCCGCCATTAAGTGAGCCATCCGATGAAGCTGAAAGAATGTAGTTACTGTTGTCCATTGGTATTCCATCAACTACATATAATGGTTGACTATTTCCCGTAATTGATGATGCACCTCGTAATTCAACCCTTGAGGATGCACCTACTGCACCTGAACTGGAAGTAATATTAACACCAGCAATCTTGCCGGAAAGAGAATTAATAACGTTAGCCTCGCGGGCCTTGGTCAGATCTTCTCCTTTTACATCCTGCACAGCATAACCCAGAGCTTTTTTATTGCGGGTTATTCCTAAGGCTGTTACAACAACCTCACTCAAACCCATGATATCAGGCTCCATTACGACGTCTACAACAGAACGGCCACCAATCTGAACCTCCTGTCTCTTCATCCCGATATAGGAGAAAGCAAGAACAGTTGCATTTTGTGGTACATTAGGTATGCTGTATTTCCCGTTTACATCGGTATAGGCACCGATCGTAGTACCTGGAACAGAAACAGATACTCCGGGAATAGCTCCTTCCCCTTCAACTGAAGAGGTAACCGTACCTGTAATAACTTTTGTCTGTGCCACCAGGGTTGAAGCACCCGCAAACACAAACAAAGCAATCAGCAGAAATAGTTTCTTCATACGAATTAGTTTTAGGTTTTAACTTAACGTGCCAAAGATACTTTTTTTATTTAACAAACAAAAACAAGTGATTTTTTTTTTGTAAATCAGTATTTATCAGTCTTTGATGCTGTTTTACGATTACAATTTTTATTATCATTATATATACTTTATAAATTAAAGGTATTCCCTAAATTTATTTGAAAAGATTTTTAAAGATGTTCCGCTTTCAATAAGAAATGATAAAATTTTCAGGTAAAAATGTGAAAAAGGAAGAAATGAATTCTATCTTTTCCTCATCTCTTCCGCTGCAATACACAATTCATTATATATATCTTCACCAAGTGCCCTTAAAAACGGTTCTTTAAGAAACTCATAAACATAAACGCCATCCTCTTTCCCTTTTTCACAGGCTGCGGAACATATAGCCAATTCCTGGTAATTCACTGCTTTGAAATCCGAAAAGTGCTTGATCCTTACCGGGAAAAGATGACAAGAAAGAGGTTTCCGGAAGGAAATCTTTCCCTCCGTCCATGCCTTCTCAATTGCGCATATAAAAATTTTGCCCTTCATTATTGTATAGGCACACTCTTCATTATTAATTAAAGGTGTTACCTTCTCATTTTCAAAATCATTTATGGCTGTCCCGCCTTCTTCAATTACCTTTATCCCTTCCGGTCTGAGATACTCCTTTAATACAGGCCAGATCTCATTGAGAATTTGTACTTCAGAATTTAGCAGCGGTGCTCCTGAGTCGCCATATCTGCAGCAGCTTCCGAGACATTTCGGAAGATCGCATCTGAATTTTTTTTCAAGAACATCAAAACTGAAAATGGTATCTTTTATTCTAAGCATCTCAATTTATATCATTCTCTAAATTCTATGTGGAACTCTGTGTATTCTCTGTGTAGCTCTGTGCAAGTTCTTTTTTTGTCACACAGAGGGACACAGAGTAGGCACAGAGAGACACAGAGAGAACAAGAGAAACTAGATTAATACTTTCCCTGTCATTTCCTTTGGGATCTGTAATCCCATAATCGTCAGTAAAGTAGGTGCCACATCCGCAAGGATCCCCTCTTTAATAAGCTTATAATCATCGCTTACAAGTATGCATGGCACAGGGTTAAGAGAATGAGCGGTATTTGGAGAGCCATCCTCATTAATTGCCTTGTCGGCATTACCATGGTCGGCAATGATCATAACATCATAGCCCTTTGTGCGCGCAGCTTTAACGACGGCACCGGCACATTCATCAACAGTGACAACTGCCTTCATTATTGAATCATAAACACCAGTATGGCCTACCATATCACCATTTGCAAAATTCAGACAGATAAAATCAAACTTTTCCGAATCAATGGCTTTAATTACAGCATCTTTAACAAGGTATGCACTCATCTCAGGTTGAAGATCATATGTGGCAACTTTCGGTGAAGGAACAAGGATCCTTTCTTCATTCTTAAAAGTCTCCTCCCTTCCTCCTGAAAAGAAAAAAGTTACATGTGCATACTTCTCGGTTTCCGCAATCCTGAGTTGAGATTTTCCGGCAACTGCAATTACTTCACCTATTGTATTGTCTGCATTCTCCTTAGGATAAATCACATGCAGCCCTTTAAAAGTTGCATCATAAGGGGTCATTGTGCAATAATACAACGGGAGAGTTTTCATTCCATGTTCAGGCATATCTTTCTGAGTAAGAGCGATTGTAAGCTCTTTTGCCCTGTCGTTCCTGAAATTGAAGAATACGATAACATCTCCTTCTTTTACTAGTCCAACAGGTTTCCCGGTGCTGTCAATAATAACTATCGGTTTCATGAACTCGTCAGTGACTCCCGAGTCGTATGACTTCTGCATTGCGTCAAGGATATCAGTCGAAGGGATTCCCTTTCCGTCAACAATGAGGTCATAGCCCTCCTTTACCCTTTCCCACCTTTTGTCCCGGTCCATTGCATAATATCTTCCTATAAATGATGCAACAATACCATTTGATATCTTAAGATGATCAAGAAGGTTTTTCATATATAAAATACCACTGCGCGGATCTGTATCACGACCATCCCCGAAGCCATGAATGAACACTTTCTTAAGGCCATACTCTTTTGTCATATCACAGAGGGCATACAGGTGCCTGTCAAGCGAATGAACACCTCCGTCAGACATCAGCCCAAGAAAATGGACCTGTTTGTCATCTTTGCGGGCATACGAAAATGCTTCGGTCAGAATTTTGTTTTTCCGGAGCTCTCCTGTCTTGCATTCCTTGTTTATTTTAACCAGGTCCTGGTAAATGATCCTTCCTGCACCAATATTAAGGTGTCCTACTTCCGAGTTGCCCATTTGTCCTTCAGGAAGTCCGACATCTTCACCGGATGCAAAGAGGCGAGAGTTCGGATAATTCTTTTTCAATGCAGTGATCTCCGGGGTTGGAACAGAACTGATTACATCAGATCTGGAACCATCGCCGATTCCCCATCCGTCGAGTATCATTAAGATTATTTTTTTATTATTCATCTTTTAATTAAGTTCTTGTTTACAATCAACACAGATAAAACATCCTTGTTCAGGTTTTCTGAACAGGGTGCAAAAATAGATAAAAAAAGGATTAGTAGTTTAATGCAGATTTAAAATGAATCTGATAAATAATTATTTCAAGTACAAACAGAATATTAAAAGTTCGATTTTCACTAATAAATCAAGGCTACAGTCAGGAAATAGAAAGAGATTCCTCGCTGACGCTACTAATGACAACATTTTGTAACCGATTGGTTTATAATACGATGAGATCCCTCATCCGCCGGCTGGCGGATTCGGTATGACATGGTTACTTTTTGTGGATTGGGGAGGGAAGCAGTGGCGTTTCGAACTGGAGTTGGAATAGTCAAGGAAGAATTATACGAAACGCCACTGCTTCCCTCCCCTCTTAGAAATAAAGTACCCTGTCATTCCGAATGAAGTTTTAATTTGTCATATCGTCATGAGTGCAAGGGTTTTTGAATAAACCCTCGGAATCCCATTATTTTGTTCTTTAATTCCCCGAAACAATCAGCTTTCTGAATCCGGGATTGATACCTCCGCATGTAATCCTTACCAGGTAAATACCTTCCCTGAGCCTGATATTTTCAATAGTGAATACTGACTCTCCAGAAGCAACTTTATATGTTGATAAAACCACTCCCTGTAAATCGTATATCCTGATATCGGCACCAGATGCAAGATTGTTATTAAATTCTATTGTCAACTTTTCAACCGCAGGATTCGGATACATGCTGAAGCAGGTGGCTGTTTCCTTTGAGGTATCTTCAGCTCCGTCCTTAACTTCATCCGGCGGCACTAAATTATTATTAGCTGATTTCAAAGTAGTTAATGCTTCCGAATTGGCCTGATAGACCTGTTTTGTCTGGCTGTTCTGGATAAAAGCTATAACCTCAATATCTGAAGATTGCTTAATTTTCTCGATTATCCAGGTCTGTTCCGGAATAGAATAGGTCTCTCCCTTAGTCCAGTTATTGACAAGTTCTATTCCCCCGGCATCGGGAATAAATTTCCTGAATACGTTATAAAAGTCCTTTTCTCCGGAAGCACCCGTATGATCGCTGTTTTTCTTCTCAGTTACAACCAAATAGAGCATAAGGTTATCTGAATTGAATTCATCAACAGCAGTCAGGGTACAATTAATCTTCAGAACTTCGCCGGCAATTTTTGGCAAAACTGAAATATTAAAACGGGTATCCATCAAACTTCTTCTTGAAAGATCATTGCTGTCGAGAGGTTCTGTTATATTATCCGAAAGAGTTGCATAATCAGCCTGGCTGTACCCTCCATCAATTAATGAATAGGGCACTCTTGAAAGACCATATGAAAAGATCCTTGCACTTGCATCACCCGGATTATATGTAAAGAAAGGATCATCGCCAGGGAAATTGGTATGATATTGAATATTAATGACATCTTTCTCTCTGCCATTAATTATTTCATTAACAGTCTTTGTGGCTTTACTCCCCCGTTTGGAAGCCGTATTGGTAAAGTGTTCCAGCAATACTTTTCTGCTTCTCTCGCCAATCCACACATCATCAAAAGCGATACCTTCATTCTCGGGGGTGGAACCATCTGATCCATAGGTAATTCTGAACTTGATATTCTTCTTTCCCCTGAGAGAATCAAGCTCATGCCGTGTATCTACCCATGTCTTGTCAGGTTCTCCAATTTTTGTCCAGCCTGTCTTTTGCCATCCGGGTTTGCCATTTATCTCGGTTGAATTATACCAGCTGATCCCGTCATCCAGGGTTCCCACTAAATTCCAGGTGTTATTATAATCTGTTTTGTATTGCAATGCGGCCCCATTCCATTTTTTGTCAAATCTCTTGAATGTTTTAAGAGCGATCATCGGGCGTTGAATATTGGTAAAGTCAAAACATTGAGAAACTACAGATGAATGCTCATTGCTCTGTTTAAGAGTATCCCAGCTGGTAAACCAGGCCGCTGAACCCGAGGCTGCTTTATTTATCATCAATTTGTCAGGAGTTCCGAATTGCCAGATGTTTGTAGTGTCTGAATTATCTATTCCCCACCCGCCTTTTCCTGCTTCAAAATTTTCAAAATAAAAATCGTCCCTTGTTAATTTTTTAGTGGGGTGCAGATAGATATTCTTTAATACTGTGTCAGCGCAGTTCGAATATGCTGTTTCTATGATATATTTTACATTAACAAAACCTGTATCCGGCATAGGATATTCAGGATTAAGGATTGGTGTTATCAGACTTCCATTATCGAAGTTCCATGTCCGGGAGATTACATTTAAATCCTTTGTAGCATCATACAGTTTTAATATCTCCCCGGGAAAATAACAATCATTGGTCCAGTAGAAGTCAGCTTTTGGCCTTATCCCGATATCAAAGACTGAATCTGCTTTAGATGTACAGCCGCTTACAGTTGTTGCCCTGAGTGATACCGAATGAATACCTCCTGATTTATAAAGGAAACCCGGTTCTTTCCTGCTATCAGGTTTGGCTCCAAGCTCCGAGAATCTCCAATACCATGATTGCACCGGATCATAGGATATTGTTGTATCCATATTAGTTGTATTCATAAAATAAGTGCTGTCTGTACCCAGTTTTACAATACAGACATCCTCAGGCATGAATGAGACCTGCGGAGATTTAACTATTGTGAAATGAACTGTTGTGTCAGTTGAGCAACCTGTACTTTTATTTGTGTATTTATATGTTACTGATGTATCTCCAAGTACTTTGGAAGGATCAAGATAATTTTCGAGAACAGGACCCGTAAAGACTCCTCCCGGCCTGGATGTGTTCAGCTCAATCAGAGAAACGTTATTGCATATCCTATCACCCGGGAACAGATTATAGATTTCAACCTTGCCAAGAGAGTCAATATTCACAGATTTTGAAAACTGGTAATCAACATTATTAAGTTTATAGGAAAATATTAATGTGTCTTTTCCAGCTCCGGCCGCAGGGACGTTGTATTCTACTTCTGTTGAGCCTGTTGTATGAATTACGGAATTTTTGGTGTTAACAAAACTGTTAACAGTTATACTGTCTGGCAATCCCGTAACTGTAACAAAAAATGTTGTGTCCCTGTAACATATTAAAGATGGAATGCCTGTAAAGGTTCCCTGCGCGTCCTGAATTATTGTCTTTTTATTAAGATCATTTTCGCAACCATTGGCATCTTTGATATAGTAATTTATTGTATGTTCTCCCAGTCCCGCAATATTGGGATATAGTTTGCTCCCCGATACTCCATCACCTGAAAAGATTCCGGGTGACTGGACAGGAACAAGAACTGCCGCTCCACCATTTATGTTATAAAAAGGATTAAGTGAAAATGAGGGATCCGGTAATGGGTTAATTAATACACTTCTTACAACCTGAGCAGAAGTTCCGCAGCCGGTAGCTTTTACCTGAATGTCGACATTGCCATAAAAACCATTTGCCCAGGTCATAACACCAGCAGAGTTTATTGATCCGGACGATCCATTGCTTAACGACCAGATAAAACTTGTGCTGTTAACAGCCGTTGTTGCATATGTCGTAGTTGTTGAGGAATTGGTAAGCTGGCAAGTGGGATCACTCCCTGCTGAAATTGTTATAGTTGTTGGAGTTCCTACTATCGGTGTTACTGTCACCGTTGCCGTTCCTGATATATTATTTGAGCATGTTCCCCCGGGTTGATAAGCTACGCTCACCAAAATATAAATAAATGCTCCGTCAGTAGTCGTAGGAGCTTGTACAATTGCATCTTGTCCGGCACCAACGTTTATGGCAGTCTGGTTTGCTCCATTTATGTTATAAGTAATTGTAACAGCAAATGCCTGGGGATTATGAAAAGTAATATGAGGAGGAGCGGCACCATGACATACAGTGGTTGTACCGGAAATGGTTGCTGTTGGTGTTGGGTATATAGTCACCGATTTTGTCTGTGGACCACTAAATCCACAATTATTTTGTGCCTGAACAGTTATATTAAGAGGAGAAGCAGCTGCAGCAGAGAAATCAACAATGATACTGGTTGTTCCCTGTCCTGATTTAATAGTTGCCCCTGCTGGAACTGCCCATACATAATTTGTTGAATTCGTAACTGCATCTATTGAATAACTCACACCTGACTGGCCCTGACAAACAGGGGAGCTTCCTGTGATAGTACCTGGTATGGCAGGGGCTGAAGGATAGACTGTAACCACTCTTGTAGCAGTTGTTGTTCCACACCCGGTTGCAGTTGCGGTAATAGTTGCCACTCCGGTAAACTGATCTCTCCAGCTCATTACTCCTGTATTTGCATCAATTAGTCCTGCTTTACCTGGACTGGTTCCGCTGGGATCAACTGAATAAACAATTGAAGTACTATATAAAGCTGTTGCTGTATAGGTTTCATTTTCTGGATTTTTGCAAAGGGTTGTTGCTCCTGCTGTAAAGACCGGATCCTCAGTTAATGGATTAACCGTTACTGTTGTAGATATGGTACCGGATGTGCCGCAACCGTTTGCTCTTACTCTGACGGTTGCTTCTCCTGTAAAAGAAGCATCCCATGTTACTGTTCCTGTTGTGCCGGAACCTGAAATACTATTGCCTGTTCCTGTTATCGTCCATGTATAACTGGTTGCGCTGGTCGCTGTTGTTGTATAATTTGTTGTGCCCGATCCCTGACATATCGATGTGCTGCCAGATGGAGATGAAGGGGTACCTACTGTTGGAGTTACAGTAACTGTTGTGGATACTGATGACGATGTACCACAACCGTTTGCTATTACGCTAACTGTTGCTTCTCCTGTAAAAGAAGCATCCCATGTTACTGTTCCTGTTGTGCCGGAACCTGAAATACTATTACCTGTTCCGGTGACCGTCCATGTATAACTGGTTGCGCTGGTCGCTGATGTTGTATAATCTGTTGTGCCCGATCCCTGACATACAAATGTGCTGCCAGACGGGGCGGAAGGGGTTCCTGCGGCCGGAGTAACAATTAAGATTCCTGTTACAGAACAATTGTCACCAGCATCAGGACCAGATAAATCTACAGTATAATTAAAAGACCCTGCTTCAGACGGTATTCCGCTGATAGTTAAGGAAGTACCAGAAACTAAGGTGGCAGTCACTCCAGAAGGCAAACCATGAGGCTCTGCTGATGTTATTGAGGTAGCGTCTGTGGTCCATGTTATTGATGTTATGTCTACATTAATACATACTGTCTGATCATTTGAACCTGATGTCAGAGTTGTTGAACACTGCCCTGCCACCTTCGCAGAAAGCAGTGACAGAGTAAATATTAATATAAGTACGTTTGTCTTCATCTTCAAAGTTTTTTCCAATATCTGCTAACTTCAAGTATGTTCAGGTATTAAAACCTGATTTTAAAAAGACTGATCATTGTGTTGTTCTCAAAACTGTTTTTACCAACAGCTACAATTTCATCTGTCTCATCCGATATTACATCGTATGCAACCTGTATTCCGGTGGCACTGGTTATCATTTCTTTACCCGAAACCTGCTTCCCTTCAGCATCTGTAACGAAAATAAGCATCTTTGCCGAAGTACCTGTTCCTGCCTGTCCAGCCAGAACAAATAAATCTGTACTGTACCTGCTTATTGCTCTCACAGCAAATGAGGATGCAGTTGAATAAGCTGAACTTACCTTGAATTTATATGTATAAATCGGGGAACTAAATATGTCTTCAGGAATTCTGGTAAGGTAAACCCGTTGATCAGATTCTTCATTTCCAACAATTCCTGCTATGAGATATCCATCATCAAGCACCTCTAAATCAGACGCATATTCGTAATCCGTTGTTCCCAGTATCTTGATCATCGTCGGCTCTCCATAGAGATTGGTCTTCAGAATAAATATATTAGTGAAATCCTGATATGGCCATGAATTGTCAGTAGTTCCTGTAATTACATAACCTCCGTTTATATCATTCTTGATAGCAACTGCCTGATCATTCCCGGGCCAGCCATTTGCTATCGCACCCAGCGGCTCCAGATTATTATCAATCCTCAGCAGATAAATATCACTCTTCCCCGAAGCATTACCTATAGAATCAGCAATTCCTTCGCGGGCCTGATCGGTTGAACCCAGAATCATAAATCCTTCAGCTGTCTGAAGAATATCAATGCCATACTGATTGCCTGGTTCAGCATAGATCCTTTCTGAGGAACTCAACCCGTCTGCCGAGACTTTCACAATATAAATATCCTTTTGATTTGCAATAGCAGTATCCAATACATATCCTGTTGAAATAACCGATCCATCCTGCAATGCCAGTACTTTTGTTCCGACCGCAGCGTTATTACCAAAACTTCGTTTCCAGATGCGGTTCCCATTTTTGTCAGTTTTAATAACTGCCATCCTTTTCACCGAACTATCTGTTATGATGTAATTCGCCTTATTCCTGGTTACTTCAGTAAACTGCCCTCCGATGTAATACCCGTTTTCAGTCATCGAGATACTATAGCCTATATCCTCAAGTGCATCCCCATACAGCTTAAGTGTCGGAATGTTTTCAGTTGAATTCTTCTCACATGAGGTAAGAAATAACATTACTGCAATAAATATGTAAATTCTTCTCATATCTTCCGGTTACTTTTTTGAGGGTTTGTAAAATATCTGAGTGTAGCCGATAGTAAAGTTTATTGCATTCAGGTTAAATGCATCATCAGCATAATAGTAGTAGAATGCCAGTTCCTGCTCTTCCGGTGAGGTCCCTGCGTGAATTACCTGGTTATAGAATCCAAAACCTGATCGCAATTCAGAAAAGATATAACCGCCGGGAGTTTTGAACTTTATACCTGCTCCCGCCTGCGCAAACAAGTCGAGAGAAATCCTTGATGCTTCCCTGTTAATATCCGATCCTGTATGAGAAGTGCCATTAAGATCTGACGGTTTAAAATCGGCTGTGGCTATTGTTCCGAGCGATAATGCCGGTCCTGCTCCAAGCCTCGCATAAGGTGTAAACTTTCCAAAATTCCTGAAATTAAAGGTTGCACTCAACGGTATTTCAAGTCTGCTCTGATTTTCGATATATGAAGTAGTTCCAATCCCTAAGAAGTCCCTTTTATTTGTGAATGACAGTTGTGAATACCCAACTTCGATATTGGCTTCAATATTATTCCTTATCTCAAATTTAGCTTCTATTGAGCCATAAAAGTTCAGGAGACCTGAACTGTATTTATTTGAGCTCTTTTCACTTGCAACGGACGCGGGGTCACTGTCTGTTAAAGTGAGGAAAGGGTAATTAGTTCCAAGATGGACAGAGATCTTAACCAGAGGCTCAACTTTAAAATTATTGAAAAGGAAAACAAAGCTTGAATGGTCAGTCGGACTAAGCTGATACTCAGGATTACTTCTGAGGAAGGCCAGCATGGCAGAATCGGCCTGTTCCAGCTTATCCTCAAAAAGATACGACTGAATAAGCAGCTTATAAGCAGAAAGTTGTTCCTCCCTGTTGAACCCTGATTTCATGCATTCGCGAAGCATGGAAGACACCTGTTCAACCTGTCCTTTGTCGAAGAGTAACTGTGACGCTTTCAGATTCTCTGCACAGGTACTTTTCTCCTGCGCTAAAACAATAAGCGGAAATGAGAGGATGAAAGCAGCCATCAGAAACTTTAAAACCATTAAATTTATATATCCGGATTTCATTTCCATGATCCCTTCTATCTTACTAAATTAACTTTAATATTATAACCCTGATCTATGCATGTCTTTTCAAGTGGGATATCCCTTCCCACATAGGTATTCCATTCGTCCTGAGTCATATTCCTCGTAACAAGTGTACATATATTGTTCACAAGGTTGTCAACATGGGCAGGACGGCTCACCAGGTTCCGGGTACCTTCATATGTCCCGGAGACGATTAATTGTCCATCGGGACTGAACTGCATCACAAGTACGAAACCCTCATTATCGGAAAGGGTTATGGGGGGCTCGGTAAGATCAGTTATATCATTAATATTGAATATCTTAAGAGTCTTATCATTACTTGCGGTTGCCATTTGCCTCAGGACAGGATTAAACTGAATGTCGTTCACCTGTGCTGTATGTGCTTTGACTTCTGAAATCTTTCTGCGAGTAATGACGTCCCATAATTCAACATTCCCGTTTATATCGCCAATGGCAAGGATATTTTCTTCGGGTTTGAACCTTATCACCTTTATATTTTTACCTGTAGTTTCTATCCTGAAAACGGCAGAGCTGTTTTCTGGCTCCCAGAGAATTACATTCCCTGTATCACCCACTTTATTTATCCCTGCCAGGTATTTTCCGTTCGACGATATATCAATAGATGTGATCTTCATTGAACCTGTTGTCATATCCTTACTGGTTCTTGTAGTAAGATCCCATTGGAGTACTTTTCCATCCAGTGATGCCGAATAGAGTGATTTACCATCGAAGGAGAATATTAGTGATTTGATATTGCCTTTATGACCAATAAGTTCATATTGCATTGTGTTCCCTTTCAGCGGTATCATGCGTATTGAGGAATTAGCACTACCGCATGCCAGCCAGGAAGCATCCGGACTTACAGCGAGCACTTCAATAATTTCTGCTCCTGAATAGATAACCTGATATGTCTGATCCTGACCTTCTGTCGACCACCTAAGTACCTGTCCGTCATCGCCGGAAGTATAGAATTCCTTCTTTCCGGGTACAAATGCAATACTTTTAATCTGACCACTATGTCCCTTGAAAACCTTATAGTCTGCATTTCCGTACTGGCGGGCAACATTATAAAGACCAGTATATATATCAGCGTCATTTTCAGCACCTTTATTATTCCTATTGAAAAGATATGCCTGATATGCAAGCAGGGTTTGAAGATCTTTTTGCCCCTGGACCTGAAGTGATTTTACCGACATTGATTTCCCTATAGCAAGCATTCTGAGACGCAAGGCGTTGATTTTCTGTTCTGTGGCGATGGCTGCATTCTGGTCAGCCCTGGTACTTGCTCTTTTTGCAGAATCGGATTGAATAAGGGCAATCTGTTCCTGTCGCTTTGCCTCCTCTGCGTTTATTTCAGCAAGTGTCTGTTGTCTCAAAGCATTTTCTCTCTGCCTCAATGCTTCAGCTTCATTTTGTTTCGCTATTGATGCATTAAGGTCTGCCCGGACACTTGCCCGCTGGGCTGAGTCAGACTGCACTATTGCTATCTGCTCCTGCCTTTTTGCTTCAGCAGCATTTCTTTCGGCCAGTACAGTCTGCCTGTCGGCTGCAATTTTCTGAACAAAAGCAAAAAGCATGAAGCCTATTGATATGATTGCTGCTGTACCAAGTATAATAGTTACTATTTTGGCTCTTCGGATCTGTCGTTTCTGCAGACGGATCTTGCCCTCCTCCTCATCGAGAAAAGCACGTTCACTTGTCCTCAGATACACCATGGCACGTTCAAAGGCAGGGTCATAACGCTGAGCCCACGTAAGCGTTGGCTTATGCTGATCGCGCCAGTTTATTGCAAGTTGAAGGTCAGGGGGTCTCCAGAGACTTGTTTTCCCTTGCTGGTACATAGCAGATGCTTCAGAAAGACGAAGGTACATTTGTACCGCGGTAGCCTCATCATCCACCCACTCCCTAAGTCGATCCCACAATCGCATCAGACTTTCATGGGACAAATCAATGATGGAATCTTCGTTCAGAGTAATATCCTGCCTGGGTGTTATAAAAGATTTCGAGGGGACCCTGAATTTTTCAACAACATTAGAAAGCTCTTCGCTCGTACACTGAACTACTGATTTGATTGTTGAAAAAGATGAAGGATGTCGGATTCCTTTGTTATCAGTGCCTTTCTCAGTAATAGATTTGAACATTTTCTCACAGATCTCCTTGCCGCCCAGATCAAGCTCCTCATAAGCTTCATTGGCATGTCTCGACATTGCATCGCTCATGGTCCCAACCGCATCATAATCTGTAAAACTTAAAGGACGATCAGGCTCATCAAGCTCCTGCCAGTAGGTCCATGTCCTCATGAGAGCATGCTGCAGGACTGGCAGTTGATCGGTCCTTTCACCTATATCATCAAGAATTGTATCAACAAGTTTTGTTTCAATTGACGCTCCCGCATAATTCACAGGACCTTCAATAGCCTGTCTGTAGTTTTCCCTGTCCATATGAGGGACAAGATAGTTACTGTTATTTATTAATTGCGTAAATCCTTGATAATGTGCACATTCCCCTATAAAGTCAGAACGCATGGTAATGATCGCAAGGACTCCTGAATCAGGCTGGCTGACTGCTTTAACAATTTTTTCAACAAACTCTGCAGCCTGTCTCCCGTTTGTTCCATCCTGGCTTAAAGCGCTGTATCTGAACAGCTCCTCGAACTGGTCAATGACCAGCAGAACTTTTCCATTGCCTTTTATTAAATGTTTCTTAAGGGCAGAAGTTATCCCGTCGGAATTCAGATGTATGTCTAAGAGAAGATTATCCATCCCGACTTTTTCCAGACCCGATTCAGCCATATAGTCGATTATGGATTTACCCAGGTTGCCCAGAGGATCATTTCCCGGTCTGAAAGTGATTATCCTCCATAGTGAAGAATCATCGTGTCCCAGGTCTCTAATTTCCGGAAGTACGCCGCAGTAAATAAGCGATGATTTTCCGCTTCCGGAAGCTCCTATAACTGTAATGAACCTGTTCCTGAGAAGTTTATCTAAAACTTCCTTGCTCTCCTTTTCACGTCCGAAGAACAGATCGCTTTCTTCCGGTGCGAACGGTCTGAGCCCGGGAAAGGGATTGAAATTCCGGGTCTCTTTGTTTGATGCCATAGTTTAAAATATATTGCTTTACTAAATTTTAATACCTATTACAAGGATGTCATCAACCTGGTCATTGTTTCCTTTCCATTCCAAATGTCTGGTCTTCAGAGACTCCCTCTGAACTTCCACAGGCTGATCGTGAATCTCCAGCAGCAAATCTTCAAATCTTTTGAACATGAATTTCTTGTTCTCAGGTCCGCCAAACTGGTCAGCATAACCGTCTGAAAACAGGTAGAGGGTGTCTCCCCGGATAAGTTCAATTTCATTGTTGACAAACAACTGGGATTTGCTTCCTTCAAAAGCCCCGATCGGGAATTTGTCGCCTTTATATCTTATGAGCTCATTATTCCTTATAATGAAGAGAGGATTATTGGCGCCTGCAAATTCAACCTTCCCCTCTTCAAGATTGAAGACGCACAGTGCCATATCCATCCCGTCCTTGATTGAACCGTTACTGGTATTTTCGTTCAGCGTAGTGATAACCCCTTTATTGAGTTCATCGAGGATTACGCTTGCCGACCTTGCTTTTTTAACTGTTACAGCCTGATTGAGCTGGTTAAAACCGACTATGGACATGAATGCTCCTGGGACCCCGTGACCTGTACAGTCAACAGCAGCCACCATGAATAATTCTTCGGTTTCATGTACCCAGTAAAAGTCACCGCTGACTATATCTTTAGGAAGATACAGTATGAAGTAATTCTCCAGGTGATTACTAATAAGATTGAATGACGGAAGTATGGCATTCTGTATCCGGCGCGCATAATATATGCTATCCATTATATGTTTCTTCTGCTCTTCAATCTCCTCTTTCTGTTTTTCAATTTTTAAGGTTCTCTCCTTAACCTTTTCCTCAAGCTCATAATAATAGCTTTCCAGTTGTGCTATCATCATATTGAATTTCTCCGAAAGCTTTGTGATCTCATTATTGCCGGTAACATTCGCTCTCTCTCTCAGGTTCCCGTTTGTTATCCTGTCGACATTCTCAACCAGTTTTTTTATGGGGAGGGTAATTAAACGTGTCTTCCGGTAAATAAGATATGCCACAATGAGTATCGTAATGCCAAAGATCAGAATAAACCTTAAAGCCTCTTTCCTGAAAAGAGCTTTCTGAGCAGTAACATCTGAGATTATCCTTACCACAGAACCCTCATAAAGATTGGAAGATGATCTTTCCATGTACATATACTGATACTGGTACCATAAGTCTCCGCTTTGCTCAATAACGGTTGTATCCCTGTTTTTAAAAGCTGCCAGCAGCAGTTCTTTGTGACCAGGAACTTCCTTCACATTCTTATTCATGGTGAAGGGTTCATCTGCCATAAGAAACAATTCAACATCAATAATACCTCTGGATTCATTCTTAATGTCAACTTTTGTCTGCTCTATTATATCAATAATCTCATCTGCTCTCTTTGAATACACTCCCAGCTCAACTAAATATTTTCTGTCTTTCGTTGGCTGGTAGGTATATTTTTTAGGCCTTTTGGTTTTGGCCTCAATTGCAAACAGCTCGGTCACAAAATCTTTTGTCCTGAAAACGTCAAGAAGGTAATTTTTAAACTTTTCACCCAGGCTATATAGGTTTACGCCAAAATCCTGCTGAAAAGTAGTATTAACAACAACCCCGTCTCTCCGTATGATGTATATATCCTCGTTATCTTCATCCATTCCTATTTTATTTGCAATTTCCCTGAGGTCGAGTTTATCGATGTTGTCTGTGTTTAAAAAGTATTTGTCGACAAGAAGGTTACTAAGTGATTTCATCCTGCTTTCCATCTCCTCATCAATCAGCTTAAAGGTAATATCCTGGAATTTAAGGATCTTTTTGACTTCGTTCGACAGAAGTTGGTTCTTTTCATATGTACCTGTGGTAAGTATTGAACGGGTCCTCTGGAAATTAATCCCTGAAAAAACAAGAAGAGCAAGCAATGTTGGTATAACAATATTGAGAATTAGTTGCCTGAAAATAGTTGTCTCTCTGCTTTTTGCCATTACTGATTATTTTATTTCACGTTAGTTTCAATAAATTTTAAAATAACACCAGATTTCTCAGGGAACAGGTAATTATATTCTTCTACAAATCTCAGCGGCAGCAAGTAACAGTAACCTCTGACATTCTTTCCTGGTCTCTCTCCGTCTTTTGTCTGAGTTTCGTAAATTATTTCCACATTCTCAGGATCTCCTCTCCATATAATATATCCTCCTTCATCAGTTAGAAGTTCCGGATTGATTTCTTTTGAATATTCAAGTTTCCCTGCCAGCCAGAGCAGATCTTCCTCAATCATACCTTCAATGCAGAATGAGAGGAACCTGACTTTCTCATACAATAATTCATTTTCGTTTGTTTCATCGGATACTATTTTATCAAGTTGTCTTCTTGACTGCACAGGAATTCTGACAGAAGCAGATTTATAAAGTTCTTTGCCGGACCTGGCAATCAGTTTTACCGATTCTTCCTTCAGGATTGTTTCCGGGCTGAAGAGAAGAGCAACAAGGGACTCTTTAAGCGGCTCTCTTTCAATTTCAGGCATATTTCTGATTGCACAGGCCCTGATCCATATTCCCAGGAGATTATAATCGCGGTTGATGATATCCTCCATAAGCTTCTGTTTCTCATGAATTTCACCCGGAAAAAACTGGTAAAGATTCTTTACTTTCTCTTCATCAGAGATGATATCAAGGAGAGGAATCAATTTTGGTTTTATGGAATCATCGATTACCATATCTATCATCTCAAGAGCGTAGTTAACACTCTCAACTGTGCCACTGCTGAGATTCTCCCTTATCCTCTGTATTGATCCTGAATCATAAGTAATTGAAAGAATATTAAAGAGAAAAGTGTTCCACCGTTCAATCTCCTTGTGCAATGCTTCAAGGACCAGGGTTTCATTATTCCGTTCAAGACAGATCTTTGTTGAAAGATTCCAGACCATTATCCCGATTATGTCAGTAATAAGCTGATGGAGCCGGTCTTTCTCCTCCTCTGGTGCTTTGTACCCGCAATCAATAAGCCATCCTGCTGTTGCTTCCCTGATCTGCCGTGAGTTGGACCAAAGTCTTGAAAAAAGGAAACTCTGGTTCTCTTTCCGGCAATTATCGCTCATGAGTTGAAGAATGGTTTTACTTATGGCCGGGTTACCGGCTGAAATGAGATAATACCTCGACAGAGCCTCATCTGCATTTTTTCCTAAGCCTCTCAGAACACTGGCTGCCTGTAATTCAAGTCCGGGAATATTCAGGCATTCACATACTTCAGAGATCATGTCAGTAATCCTGAATTTGCCTATCATAAAGATCGCAAGCTTCTTCGACTCCGGGGAATTATCTCTAAGAAGTCGTAGTATCTGGGTTGTCTGGGGCTGTCTGGTTCCGGCAAGTATCTTCTGTGCATTTAATATCTTATCTTCTTTTTGCTGCCCTGCTGTCAGCAAAATTTCCAGACTTTCAGCAATAACCGCTGATCTCTGCCGTGATTCTGCATCAGCTCCGGAATGGGAAGTTATGAACCTTAGTGCCGGTAATAAACTGATATCCCTATTCTTATCAGCATGCTCCAGTATCTTACTGACCAGGAGGCTGTTACTATCTTTTGTCATACTGGTGTGGTTGCCCGATATCAGGTTGAAGTATTCATTGTTAAATGCCAGTGCAGCAGAAAACCTGCTTTTTAATACTTTATCCCCCGTTTGCAGGTTAATATCGTGTTTTTCCTGACCACCGGATTCCAGGGCTTTCCTTATAGATTTCCTGTATCCTGTATATAGCTTTACAGCAACAAAAATCCAGAGGAGAGTTATTATGAAGAGTACCAGCGAAAAATGTATAAGTTTAATGAAGCTCAGGATTCCAAGTCCTGCCAGGAGCAGTCCGGAAGCAAGAGCCGCCATCTCATTTACTGTACCGTCCATCGAAGACTGAACTTCATATCGGTTTTTCTCGTCAATTGTCTGGTAAATTACTTTAAGCGACGGTGATTCAATTGAGTCTTTAATCGACTTGGAAAAGAGACGGCTCAGGGCAAGCATCATGAAAAAGAGCATAAATCCACTTGTGGCCGGAGTGTAGCCCATAATCATCCCAATAGTTACTGCAATAACTGTAAAGGCTGCAACCAGGACAGGCGACAGGGCCAGGCAGGTACGCAGCCCGTAATTTCTTATCAGGTATGAGAAAACAAGCAGCTTTATCAGCAGTGTAAATATCATCATGCTACCGGTGAAGATCCCAAGGAAGCGGGCCATATCTTCCTCGGCAGGATATTGTTCACGTGTAACAGCCATAAATGAATACTGGACAAAGAATGCTGTCATCACGGAGAGGGCAATGAAAAGACCCATGATCCTGATATAGGAATCTTCGAGGAACAGTTCCCCCAATGATTTTTTCTTCCCTATGGTTCTGGTTTCCTGGGTACTTTTTACCGGTGCTGAAAGAAACCTTTTCCCGATAATAATCTGGATAAAACTCCCGGACAGAACAGCTGCTGAGCTAATAAGCAGAATATTATGTGACTCAAAATTCAGAGAAAGTAAAACCGGTATGGCATAACAACTGATGATAATACCAATAATTAATCCGGCATCGACAAGACCGAATAAACGCTTTCCCTGTCGGAGAGTAAACAGACGGCTCACTGTTCCCCAGAAACCCAGCATTGCCAGAATATTCAGAGGACCCAGCATAATAAAGACCAGGAAGATGACACCTCTTGAAGGAGCCAGAAGCAGAAGGAACCAGAGAATCAGTGTAAGAGAAGCGACAAAGAACAGGTTCCCTGTCGCAAAATTTCTGAAGATCATCCTTGTCTGCATACGGGTATAAACAGAGGTAAGGATTATTCCTGCCAGACCTGACAGGACATATCCTCTTGCCATCATTTTTTCGTCAAAAATTGAAAGGAATAGTGAATGTGCACTGATATCAAAGGCTCCGAAATAGATACCCAGGAAAACAGATTGAGACAAGAGTACTGATACCATAGACTCCTCTCCGGATTCAATCCCAAGGAGGGTAAGAAATCTGTCTTTCATAAGTTTTCCCAAAGGCTAATAAAGGCACACTAAATTAACAATTTAATCCTATTTAATATAATATCAAAATCATTTTTTGACGAACCGTCAAAAAACAGTGATTTTCGTAAAGCGTAAATGTAAAAGTGGATATACAGGTCAGTTTTTCTGATTAGATCTTATGATTGAGGTCAAAAGACTAATATCCAGATTAATACCTTCGATTATAACAGTGGCTTTGCTATACCATCTTTCCCGGCTGGCAAGTTTTTTCTCAATGAAGCTGTGAAGATGATCATCCGGTATGTTTTTGATCAGCGGTCTTTCTCCCGATGATTCAAGCAGGCGGCTTGCCAGCTGACCCGGTGTCATTTTAAGATAAACTGTCAGTCCGGTTGCAAGCATAAAATCCATATTATCACCATGACAGGGAGTTCCGCCGCCAGTAGATATAATTGTCTCTGAGAGTGGTTTCATGCTTTTCAGAACTTCGGTTTCGATCATCCTGAAATGATCCTCCCCTTCCTGTGAAAATATCTGAGGAATTGTTTTACCCGCTCTCTCTTCGATTTTCCTGTCAAGATCTATAAAATTCCATCCGAGTATGGCTGCCAGCTTTCTTCCTGCGGTTGATTTGCCGCTGCCCATAAAGCCGATAATATATACTAGTCCTTTCCCTGGCATCACAATTCTAGCTTCATCTGTGCAGGGTCCTCATTTGAGGGATTCTTTGGCTCCTCATTCTCTTCATCATCCTTCTCAGTAACAAGTGGAGCGCTCTCCTTTTTTATTACCGGCTCTAATTCATGGATATTGTCAACCATGAAGCTGGTGAGTCTCTTTCCCTTTGCTTTATAGCTCTTCACTCCAATAAATTCGGCTACTTCAATAATTTCATTGTCACGTGTTTTATGCTTTCCGCCAAACTGTATTTCGAATCGCGGATACTCTACTTCTGTAATACTTATCAGCTTTGATTCCGGATCTTCATTAATAAAACACTGGAGTTTCTCCGACTCCTCAAGCATAAATCTCTTGACATAATAAAACTTCTGTTCCGCATCCCAGTAAACAACCGAATAAACTTTTCCCGGCTTATACTTTTCAATACTAAGGATATTATCCTCAAAATGGTTCGACAGGTCGAATCCCGTATGTCTGAAGTATCCGTTCTTTGTTATCACCTGTATCTTATCATCACCTCCAAATTCACCGAGATAATTTCCTCTGCCGTCAACATTAAGCCTGAAGACAGCATCGTCGAACCATACTTTTCTGCCGCCTAGTGTTGATAATCCTTTCTCTTTCAAAGCTATCTTATGAACGGCATTCTTTGTCAGGATATTCCCCATTGAGGATTTTCCCTTTATGTTAAGCTGTCCGAAATCAAATTCAAATTCAAGCTTCTTCAGACGTGCTTTCGGCTTATGATACACCCTTATGACCTCGGCTTCTCCGTTGGGATTTGCACTGAAGTAAACGATTTTTGAACCTGCGGTGCCTCTTGTCAGATTGTATTCCTTGTCACGGGTAAGTCCTGTGATTGCACACCGTTTTGCCAGCATAGGACCATCCTTCCCATCCTGGTAAACAACGTTATATATTGTGCGTTCATCATTCTTCAGAAACACCTGGGCATACAGGATATCGTTGCCCACAAATACCTTATCCGCCACTTTTGTTATAAGGTAAACGCCATCTTTTCTTATGACTATTATATCATCAATGTCGGAACACTCACATACAAATTCATCTTTCTTCAGACCGGTTCCGATAAACCCTTCCTTGAAATTGGCATATAACCTGGCATTATTTGCAACAACTTTGGCTGCCTGAATTGTATCAAAATTTCTTATTTCGGTTTTTCTTTCCCTTCCCTTTCCGTATTTCTTCTTTATCTGCTTGAAATAATTTATGGTGTATGGTATAATGTTCTTAAGATGATTTTTTACCTCCTCAAGTTCTGTCTCAAGTCCTTTGATATGCTCATCAGCTTTTTTGACATCATATCTGGAAATCCTCTTGATCTTAATTTCAGTAAGCTGAATGATATCCTCTCTTGTGACTTCCCTCAATAATTTCTTTTTAAATGGCTTCAGCCCTTTATCGATAGCATTGA
Source organism: Bacteroidales bacterium (assembly GCA_025454795.1). Classification (GTDB taxonomy): domain Bacteria; phylum Bacteroidota; class Bacteroidia; order Bacteroidales; family VadinHA17; genus LD21. The sequence continues at coordinate 44,812 of JALONT010000003.1, forward strand.
TCACACCTTCCCAGGTCTCAACCTCTTCTATATCGCGATAGATCCTCTCCTCAATAAATATCTTTTCCAGTGACGATATATGCCACTCTTCCTGAAGTTCTCCCTTCCTGATCTCAAGTTCCGTCTTCAGCAATTCAACTGTCCTTTCGGCTGAGTGTTTCAGAATCGAGGAGACTCCCATGAATGAGGGCTTATTGTCAGCAATAACGCATGTATTGGGTGAAATTGAAAATTCACAATCGGTAAAAGCATAAAGGGCATCGATAGTCATATCCGGAGAGACTCCCGGCATCAGCTGGATCACTATTTCGACATTGGCGGCGGTATTATCATCGATCCTTTTGATCTTGATCTTCCCCTTATCATTTGCCCTGATAATTGACTCAATCAGAGATGATGTTGTCTTTCCGAATGGTATCTCTGTGATTATCAGCTCCTTTTTGTCAACTTTTTCGATTTTTGCCCTTACCTTTATGACTCCTCCGCGCTGTCCGTCATTGTACTTCGAAATGTCAATCATCCCTCCTGTCGGGAAATCGGGATAGAGGACAAAATCCCGGCCCTGCAGATGTTCAATTGTTGCATCAATCAACTCATTGAAATTATGAGGCAGTATTTTTGAAGCAAGACCGACTGCAATACCCTCAACACCAAGAGAGAGAAGAAGGGGAAATTTAACAGGCAGAGTGACCGGTTCCTTATTGCGTCCGTCATATGAGAGCTTCCATTCTGTCGTTTTAGGATTGAAAACCACATCAAGGGCAAACTTTGAGAGCCGTGCCTCAATATAACGGGCAGCAGCAGCGCTGTCTCCGGTGAGGATATTTCCCCAGTTACCCTGGGTGTCTATCAGAAGATCCCTCTCTCCGATCTGAACAAGAGCATCGCCGATCGAAGCATCCCCGTGAGGATGGAATTGCATTGTATGCCCGATTATATTTGCAACCTTATTGAACCTTCCGTCATCCATTCTTTTCATTGAATGAAGGATGCGCCTCTGAACAGGTTTAAGTCCGTCAAAGAGATGAGGAACTGCACGCTCAAGAATGACATAGGAAGCATAATCGAGGAACCAGTCCTGGTACATCCCTGAAAGTGCTGTTACCGAATGCAGTGCAGCATGACCCTGCTGGATCTCTCCACCTCCTTCAGGTTTATCTGTCTCAAGTTCAAAATCTTCCATTATCGTGACTGGAGCTTCCGGTAAAATTACTTTTGTTCATCAACTATATCCTCTTCAATCCGCAGGTTATCTATAATAAAATCCTGCCGCTCAGGAGTATTCTTCCCCATATAAAATTCCAGATAATCATTTATTGCATCATTCTTCTTCATTCTCACTGGTTCGAGCCTCATATCCTTCCCGATAAAATACTTGAATTCATCCGGGGATATTTCACCAAGTCCCTTAAACCTCGTTATTTCCGGATTCGGTCCCAGAAGTTTTATAGCCTTTGCTTTTTCTTCAGGAGAATAACAATACTTAGTCTCCTTTTTATTTCTTACCCTGAAGAGAGGTGTCTGCAGGATATATACATGACCTTTCCTGACAAGATCGGGAAAAAACTGAAGAAAAAATGTAAGAAGAAGTAACCGGATATGCATACCATCAACATCAGCATCAGTTGCAATTATGACGTTATTGTAACGAAGGTTTTCAATATCCTCTTCAATGTTCAGTGCAGCCTGAAGAAGATTGAACTCTTCGTTCTCATATACAATTTTTTTTGTCAGACCGTATGTGTTGAGAGGTTTACCCCTGAGGCTGAATACAGCCTGTGTCTCTACATTCCTTGACTTTGTAATTGAACCGCTTGCCGAATCTCCCTCAGTAATGAAGATCGTCGAATCGAGTTTATTTGTGTCATTTGTATTATAATGCGCCCTGCAGTCTCTAAGCTTTTTATTATGAAGGCTTACTTTTTTTGCCCTCTCCCTTGCCAGCTTCTGGATCGATGAAATTGCCTTCCGTTCTTTTTCAGAATCCTGAATCTTCTGGAGAATGATCTTTGCAGTTTCAGAGTTCTTATGAAGGTAATCATCGAGCTGTTTTTTCAGGAATTCAGAGATAAAATTTCTTACAGAAGGGCCGTTGGGTCCCATATCTTTTGACCCGAGCTTGGTCTTTGTCTGCGATTCAAAAATGGGTTCCTCAACTTTGATGCTGATTGCCGCAATTATCGACGACCTTATATCAGCAGCATCATAATCCTTCTTATAAAAGTCTCTTATTGTCTTCACTAACGCATCTCTGAATGAAATAAGATGTGTACCTCCCTGCGTTGTGTTCTGTCCGTTGACAAAACTATAGTAATCTTCACCGTACTGTACTCCGTGAGTAAATGCCACTTCGATGTCATCACCCCTCAGGTGGATAAGAGGATAAAGTCCCTCTTTGTTCATATTTTCGTTCAGAAGATCAGCCAGCCCATTCCTTGAAAAGAATTTGTTGCCGTTGAAATTGATTACCAGTCCTGAGTTCAGATATACGTAGTTTTTCAGCATGGAATCTACATATTCCGATATGTAGAAATAGTTGCCGAACAACTCTTCATCGGGCTGGAATATTACCTCGACTCCGTTCTCTTCATTTGTCTGTTTCAGGGAATGATCTTTAATAGTAACACCATGCTCAAATTCTGTTACTTTGATCTGCCCGTCGCGCATTGACCGGATGACGAACTTTGCTGAAAGTGCATTTACTGCCTTTACCCCTACACCGTTCAGACCAACTGATTTTTTAAAGGCTCTGGAGTCATATTTTGCACCGGTGTTCATCCTCGATACGGCATCGAGTACCTTTCCAAGAGGAATACCGCGGCCATAATCACGAACCCGCACTTCTTTTCCGTTTATCGAGACATCGATCTTCTTCCCGAAACCCATCATATACTCATCGACGGCATTGTCCATCACCTCTTTCAGCAGAACATAAACGCCGTCATCCTGCGATGAACCGTCGCCCAGCTTACCTATATACATACCAGGTCTCAACCTGATATGTTCGCGCCACTCAAGGGTTTTAATATGTTCTTCAGAATATCCTACAACTGACATTTTGCAGAAATTTTGCGCAAATATAACTAATTAAGGAAGCCCGCAGCCGGCAATTTTTCAACAATGAGTTTGAATTTAATACCAGGGTAAATGACAAAAAGACAGTAAATAAAATATCTAACTGATTGACCGACAATTACATTGTCAGCAGAAGTGTTAATAAATGGTAATATTTTAAATAATCCCCATCTGTCTCATAAGTATACCTGCATTCATGTGCTGAGTAATTCCGTCACGTAACTTATAGTCAAATGAAATATTCTCACCATCAATTTCCACCTCAAAACATTTGTTAAAAATCTTCCCGGGGAATTCTTTTTCCATATCCCCCAGTGAAATATCATGTGTTGCAATTAACCCTGTACCATTATGAGCTGCAAGCTTCCCGAGAAATAATTTTGAACCGGTGCTTTTATCTGTTGAGTTTGTTCCTTTAAGTATTTCATCAAGAATAAAAAAGAGCTCCACTCCTGACTCAAGTCTCTCCTTCAGGATCTTAAGTCTTTTCAATTCAGCATAGAAGTATGACTCATTATTGCTCAGTGAGTCGGTGGTCCTCATACTTGTAAACAGGAAGCATGGTGTAAAATTAAATTTATCGGCACATACCGTTGTCCCGGCCATACCAAGGATCATATTTACGGCTATCGTCCTGAGATAAGTACTCTTACCGGCCATATTAGCCCCTGTTATGATGCAAATCAAGCCTTTATGTCCAATTAAAAAATCATTACAAACCCTGCTTTTCTCATCTATAAGCGGATGCCCGAGATTTATAGCATCAATTACCGGCTCCCCGTCTGATATTTCCGGGAACACGTATCCGGGATTATTACAGGCATGATTTGACAGACTGATAAGACTGTCAACCTCTCCGATTATTTCAAGCCATAACGGAAGTAACCCTGCTGTCTCATGCTTCCATTTCTCAAGTCTGACTATACATTGAAAATCCCATAAAACCAGTCCGTTAAGGATAAGACCTACAAACATATTCAGGCGGCTGTCGTATGCCTGTAATATCTGCTTAAGTTCCCTGATCTTCATCGATGCCGATATGTTTCCTGAAAATAATTTTCCGGAAGCCCCGGTCAGAATCTGTGACCTGAACTGCTCATTTCCGAATGAAGAGATCAGTTTTTCGAATGAGGAAAGGAAAAGGTATTTTCCGGATACCCTGGAATGTATCTGGTTACTTCTTTTCAGGTAAACACCCACAACTGACAAGTTTAAAATGAACAGAAGACCGAAGAAATTAAATGGAATCAGCTTTACTGAGGCCAGGATCAGTATGATAATTGTTATAACAGGAGATGTCAGGACAATCAGTTTCATCAGGGATGATGAAAAAATTTTCTCTTTTTCCGCCAGCCATTTTCTGAGACTTTCAATATCTTCTTTTTCAAGCGGTTTCCCAAGGCCATGCGCCATAAACTCCTGGCGCCATCTGATCTTCGCAGCAAGCTCTTTAACAGCTTCCTGCCTTGCTGTTATAAAATTCCTGAGTAAATACGGATCAGATAACCAGCCTGCAAGTATCTCCCTGCCGTATCCTGTTACTGTTCTGTTAAGATATCTGAAAAGGGAGTCTTCTCCGAACAGGTCTGTGTCATTTGAAAAATCATGTTCCTGATCCTTCCACTCAGATCCCCCGTTATAAGCAGAATAGTCACCGTCAAAAGCTTTTAACTCAGAGGTATTGATACTGATCAGGTTATTTACGAATTGAATTTTTTCGGAAAGCAAAATATAGTATTTTACCAGCATCAGAAAAAAGGCGACAGATAAGAAAAGTATTATTATCCCCAAAGTAACTGAATCACTGAATGCCCGGACTGCAGATATTAATCCTGCCACAAATACTATAAGACGGAATATGGAGATAATAAAAAGTCTTCTTTTCAGTGTCCCCACCAAAACCTCATTTTCATCAATAAGGTCCTGATATATATTCTTTATTTTCTCCCTCTCCATCTCAAAGCATTATTGCAGCGACCTTTAAAACTGATTTTTTCTGAATATAATCATCCCCTAAAAGATCGAAATCCCATATCCAATCCTCCCTTATCATACCTGCGGGGAGTTCAGTTACAACGGTATTATTCTGAAAAGAATCTCCACCGACCCTTGTAAAAACCTCAGCTATATCTGATATAATGACAGACTTATGCTTTTCCAGGAATTTGATATGTTTGAGCTGAATCTCCTTTCTGAAGTTCATGAAATCTTCTTCGGATACCCTGCTCTTCTTTTTTAAAAGTTTCTCCGGCAGGGTCTCGAGTTGTGTAAGAATATTAAGTGATATTGTCAAACCCGGGTCATCAACAGGCTGATATTCAGGGATAGATATACTGCTAAGAGAAGTGAGCCTGTTAAAATATGTTTTGTTTCCTGCTTTTTTCCAGACCTCTTCAATTAATCCTCCGGTAACATCTTCTTCAACAAGCTGAATATTCTTAAAACCTGCAGTCTGGGTTATCACTTCAGGCGGATGAATAATATCGACGAGGGAGATCCTGTTTACTCTTTCTGCCATCTCAGCAAGAGGAAGGTCCAGTAGCCAGCCGCTGCCATAAACCGTCACTTTTCCGGGTTTATAATAATCGAGAGCCTTAATGATAAAATTTCTGCAATGTTGCTCATGACTTATCCATCCTTTATCCTGGTTCAGATGACGATAAATTAATCCCTGCTGGTAGTTGTAATAACCCATCTTATGAAGAATCCTTCTATATGCCGGGTTTAAAGTCATTGCAACCGGTTTTCGTTCCTCAACTCCTGAAGTGCATCTTTCATCATCTCCTGGAATTTCAATGCAAGTTCATCGCAATCTTTTGTTCCGAAGGCTGATGGTTCAACCGGATCAAGTACCCTGATGGTTATTTTGTGAAGTCCTCTGAAAATATGCCCGTGCTTTGGCAAAACATCTCCGCTACCGTCAATCAGCACGGGAAGTAATGGCGTATTAGTTGAAATTGCAAGCTGAAAAGCACCTCTCCTGAAAAAACTGATCTCTTTGTCTGAAGACCTTGTTCCTTCAGGAAAAAGCATTATTGAAATACCCTTCTGAAGACAAGAGTAAGACTCCTCCATCATCTTCTCCTTGCTATCCTTATCTCCCCTGTCGACAGTAATGTAGTCAGCCATCTTAAGGTACCAGCTGAGAATGGGCACTTTGTTAATCTCAATTTTTGAGATCCATTTAAACCGGTAGCGAAGGCAGTTAACCAGGAGAATATCGAGACTCGACTGGTGGTTGGAGATTATTACATAGGTTTTTCCCTTAACAGCTTTATTTCTTCCTTCGACCTTTACTTTCCAGATGGGTAATATATTTGAAATGATGATTGCCTGGTATATAAGCAACATGTGGACTACGGTGCGGTTTCTGTCGAATGGCAGAACCAGCAGCCATATAATAAATGTTACCGGAAAGAATACCACAATAAATGTAAATCCAACCAGCCAGACTAATAATGATTTTAAAATATCCATACAATATCTCTTCCACTTTGGATCTCTGTGTTTTCTCTGTGGTTCTCTGTGTAGCAAAATAGAACCTGCACCAAGTTTCACAGAGGAAACACTGAGATTGGATCAGCAAATTAATTATTTATTCCAGAATCAGAAATAATTATAAATTATACTTTCCTTTTGTTCTATTTTTACTTTTTGAAATATTTCCAGCATATCATCAACCATATGCCGGCAGCCAATAAGGTTTTCTCCTGCGCCACTTATGGTATCTGACCCTTTAATCTCACATTCCCGGATGATCCCATCCTTAACGAACAGGTGGCAGGTATGTTGTATCCCGTTTATCTCAAACTGGTTATTAAAATGATATTCAGGACCATATGCATAGTTCCATTCACGTGTCCGGTATTTTGTAATGGAGAGTGATTTAATTTCATTTTTTTCTTCAACTGACAGATCAATCAGTTTATAACCATTTTCATCAAGGAAGAAAATCACCATCTGCGATCTGAGATCATTTATATCCTTTACCTCCGGGATCAGTTCTTTCAGATTCATTACCGGAGATGGGTTGGAACTGACAGCACGCGTTAAATATTTTGAATGATCCTTTCTTAATGAGCCTTTGAGAAAATCGAGCCGTGCATCATAAAGCAGGGTGCCATGGTGCAGAACCCTGTTACGAAAAACATGTTCTGAATTACCTGAAATTTTCATACCCCTAACCTTAAGATCATTCTTGCCTTCAAACCTTACTTCAACACCCACCACAGAAAGAAATTTTATTACCGGGAGTGTATATTTTCTGAAATCGATCTGTTTACCTTCATTACTTTGTGAGATAAAGGAAAAATTGAGATTTCCTTCATCATGAAAAACGGCTCCGCCTCCCGAGATCCGTCTTAAAACCGGAATATTATTCTCTGTCACAAATTTTGTATCTGCCTCTCTGTGAGCAACCTGGTGTTTACCAATTATTACAGAGGGAGTATTTATGTACAAAACAAGAAAATCCTCCTTCCTGTTTTTAAGAAGATATTCTTCGAGTGCGAGGTTGAAGAAGGGATCAGTTGACTGGAGGCTGAGACAGAACATTGAATTTTCTATCAGTCAGTTCATAAAGCTTATACAAACTCCATCCTATAAGTGCACCAAGGATAGAGCCGAAGAAAACATCTCCCGGGTAATGAACGCCCAGGTAGATCCTGCTATACCCTATAATTGTTGCCCAGGAAATAATGCTGATAGTATACCATCTCTTCTTAATTAACAACAGGCTTATAAGGGCAACATTGAATGAATTTGATGCATGGGAGGATACAAATCCATAGAGCCCGCCGCATTCACCATTTACAAGATGAACCATCCTCTCCAGTGAAGGTTCGTGGCACGGCCGTAATCTCTGAAACAGATTCTTGAACAACTGAACAGAGACCTGATCTGCCAGTACAACTGCAAGAATAATAAATGGAAGTATTAAAAAGAATTTCTTTTTGTACTTAATACCTATATATAAAAGTATTCCAAGGTAGAGCGGTGCCCAGATTACTTTCCCGCTTATTACAAACATGACTTTATCCCAGAATGGTGAATTTATGGAATTCAGAAAAAGGAAAAGCTGTTGATCAAAATGTTCAAGCATAAAGGGATTATTTATAATTTGTCATTTCTTTCCAGAGCAAATCCTTGAGAGTTGTCAATCCCAGACCTGTTATTGATGAAATGAATACCCTCGGAAGATCCGGAAGGTCTTTCCTGGTCTCGATCATCAGCTCTTCGTCGAGGAGATCGGACTTTGAGATTGCCAGAACCCGTTTCTTGTCAAGCAGTTCAGGGTTATAAGATTTTAGTTCATTGAGAAGTATCTCATACTCCTCCCGGACGTTTTTGGTGTCGGCAGGTATGACAAACAGTAATATTGAATTTCGTTCAATATGCCTTAAGAACCTGATCCCAAGCCCTTTACCTTCATGAGCTCCTTCAATTATGCCTGGAATATCGGCCATTACAAACGATTTATTATCGCGGTAACTGACAATCCCGAGATTGGGGGTAAGAGTTGTAAAAGGATAATCGGCGATCTTTGGCTTTGCTGCAGAGACGACTGAAAGAAGGGTCGATTTACCGGCATTGGGAAAACCCACAAGGCCTACATCAGCAAGGATTTTCAATTCAAGGATGAACCAGTCTTCAACACCATCTTCACCAGGCTGGGCATAACGCGGAGTCTGGTTTGTAGCAGATTTGAAATGTACATTACCCTGTCCGCCCCTGCCTCCCTTTGCAAGAATTTTTTCTTCACCGTGGTTGGTGATTTCGAATATTATCTCCTCTCCTTCAACAGTTTTTGCGATTGTACCAAGCGGAACTTCAATGATCACATCTTTTCCGTCTGCGCCTGATGACGTTTGTGCTCCGCCACTTATCCCGTGATCTGCAAAAATATGCCGTTGGTATTTAAGGTGTAACAGTGTCCACATCTGGCTGTTACCCCGAACAATAACATGTCCGCCCCTGCCACCATCACCTCCATCAGGTCCACCTTTGGGCTCAAACTTCTCCCTCCTGAAATGTGCTGATCCGGCACCACCGTCACCTGCACGGCAGAAGATTTTAATATAATCAACGAAATTTGATCCTGACATGTTTATTTTTTTGATGGGGAGAAGTGGTGAGGGGGTGAGGGGGTGAAACTTTAATCCCCCACTCTCCCACTCACCCTGTCTCCCCCTCCTTATATTTACTTCAAATATCTTTTCATATTCCTGCTGAGTCTTTCAAAGATATCCTCAATACTTCCCATGCCATTAACCGGCTGGTATGTCCCCCTTTTTCGGCAGTAGTCAATAATGGGCTCAGTCTTTTCCTTATAGACATCAATCCTGTTTTCGATTACATTCGGATCTTTGTCATCAGGTCTTCCTGAAAGCTCCGCTCTTGTAATCAGCCTTTTAACCAGCTCATCATGATCGACATCAAGGACAAGCATGCTGTCAATTTTCATGCCCCTGTCATTCAGCATCTTTTCAAGAGCAATCGTCTGTGCAACAGTCCTTGGAAAACCGTCAAAAAGGAAACCTGCACATCCTTTTGTACTGTCTATCTTTGAAGCAATCATTTCAATCACAACCTCATCAGGAACAAGCTCCCCCTTTGACATAATTGAACTCATTTTCTTACCAAGCTCCGTGCCGGCTGAGATCTCTGCACGAAGCATATCGCCTGTGGAAAGATGTGTCAGATTGTATTTTTCAGCAAGTCTTACCGACTGTGTTCCCTTACCTGATCCGGGAGGACCAAAAATTAAAAAATTAACCATAGATTAAATGAATAATGAATTATGAATTATGAATTATTTAATCAGAGTGTAAACAGATGGAAGATTGCGTCCGTATCCATCATAATCGAGTCCGAAACCAACTACGAAATCATTCGGTATCTCAAAGCCGATATAATCGATCGGAATCTTTTTAGTGTATGCTTTGGGTTTAAAAAGCAGTGTTGCTACCTTTATTTCCGCGACATTTCTTATAGTGAGCTCCCCGATAATTCTTTCCAAAGTGTGACCGGTATCAACAATGTCTTCAAGGACTATTATTACTTTCCCTTTTATATCTTCATTCCATCCGATCAGCTCTTTTACCGATCCGGAAGATCTTGTTCCTTCATATGAGGCAAGTTTTACAAACGATATTCTGGCTTTCAGGTCAATTTTTTTAAATAGTTCTGCTGTGAACAGGAATGCCCCGTTCAATATCCCCAGAAACACCACCTCTTTCCCCTTAAAGTCGCGGTTTATCTCTTTTGCCATTTCTTCAATTCTTTTATTGATCTCATCGCCGGAGATCATCTCCATGAATTTTTTATCAAGTATGACAGTTTCTTTCATGCTGGAAATTTTTGAACTGCAAGCCAGTGCGAAAATATAAAAATAATAGCGTATTTTTGTCCTTATCAGTAAGTTAAATTTAATTATTCAGGATGAAACCTCCTTATATTATTTACAAAAACACAAATAATGTACACTAAGGAGGTTGCATTATACCTTTAAAATAATTTGTTTATGATGAAACCACTGGTCAGTATAATAATGGGAAGCACCTCCGACCTTTCTGTAATGGAGAAAGCGGCCCAGGTCCTTAACGATTTTAAAATCCCTTTTGAGATGAATGCCCTCTCGGCTCACAGAACCCCTGAGGATGTTGGTAAATTTGCAAGGGAAGCTTCCGGGAGAGGGATTAAAGTGATAATTGCAGCAGCCGGAATGGCGGCTCATCTTCCCGGAGTAATCGCTGCCATGACCCCGGTACCTGTCATCGGCGTGCCAATCAATGCATCGCTTGAAGGTCTCGATTCAATTTTTTCAATACTCCAGATGCCTCCCGGAATACCGGTTGCAACGGTGGGAGTCAATGCTTCACAGAATGCAGGCATCCTTGCTGCCCAGATCATAGGCGCAGGTGATAAAGCTGTCATGCAGGAAGTTATAAAATATAAGGAGAGCCTGAAAAAGAAGATCGTGGAAGCAAATAAAGAACTGAAAAAAGTCAAATTTCCTTTCAAAACCAATTAGTTGCTTTTCTCTGTGTAACTCTGTGCCTTCTCTGTGTAATCTCTGTGAAAGTTCCTGGATTTTTTTGTTACACCAAGGGCCACAGAGGAGACACAGAGGAAACACAGAGTTAAAATTTTAAATCAATCCTGTCATCTGGATTGATTTTTTTTGTATCTTAGTAGTTTATACTGAAACAGTTGAGCTCGCTGCTGAAAATTTCTGTTTCTATTTTATTATTATTTCTGTCTGTTACCGCTTCCGGCAATCCTTACCGCTTTTCAGCCGGAGCCGCAGAAGCAGGAATGGGATCGTTTTGCATTACCGGGAACGGTTTCTGGTCATCGTTCAGAAACCAGGCACTCCTTGGCTTTAACAATTCATTTTCTGCAGGTGCAAACTACGAAAACAGGTTCGGCATCAGTGAACTTGGAACCCGGACTGCAGGAATGATCATCGCGGCGGACAGGACTTCTCTGGGTATTGTTTATTCACATTTCGGGTATCCGGATTTCAGAAGAGAAATGGGAGGGATCTCATGTGGTATGGCCCTTTCCGATAAGATCTCCGCAGGTGTCCAGATCGACTATTTCTCTGAAAAGACATCTGGAGAATATGATAACAATAGAATACTTACATATGAAGCAGGTCTGCTGATCATACCATCAGAGAAGATCAGGGTCGGGATACATATATTTAATCCTGTACCTAATTCTTTAAGAAAATCTTCTTTACCTTCTACACTAAGAGCTGGCGCGGGAATTGAACTTAGCAAAGTCCTGTATGCCGGTGCGGAGGCAGAAATGAGTTCGGGAGAAAAGCTGATTCTCCGCACAGGCTTCGAGTATGAGGCATTTAAGAAATTCTGGCTCAGAGGTGGATTCAGCAGTGAAAATACATCATTCACATTCGGAACGGGATACCTCTTTAAATCAATAAAGCTCGATCTTAGTTTTGCAACTCATGAAAGATTGGGGGTAACCTCATCCGTTTCCTTAATTTTTAAAATCCATTAGCCAATAAAATGAAACCCATTATCCAAAAGCGTAAAATCCATTAACCGCAAAGGTCGCAAAGAATAACAAAGTCCGCTAAGGAAGATATAAAGAACTTACACTGAGAAACACAAAGAAGACACAGAGAACCACAGAGTAGACAAAGAAGTATCTATATAATAATATTATGGAAAGAAATGAAATTACCCGGAAAATTATTGGATGTGCAATCGAAGTACATAAAATCCTTGGTCCTGGATTACTGGAATCTGCTTATGAAGAGTGTTTGTCTTTTGAATTAAAAAAAGTTGGATTAAGCATAAAAAGGCAAGTACCAACACCTGTGGTATACAAAGATGTAAAGCTAGAGTGCGGTTATCGGATAGATATTCTGATTGAAGATACTGTTGTTCTTGAATTAAAAGTTGTCGATGAATTTAATCCTGTGCATGAGGCGCAAATTCTGACTTATATGAAATTTTCAAGAAAGCAAATCGGATTAATGATAAATTTCAATGTAACCATACTTAAAAATGGAATCAGGAGATTTATTTTTTAATCTCTGTGGAACTCTGCGCCTGCTCTGTGGAACTCTGTGTAACAATAGAATAACTATAAATCTCCAGTTGATCTTGACAAAAAAATATATAATATTATTCAAAGCGGTTAAATTTGGATTTACTTATTATAGAAAAGCAATCTTATTTATCACTGCTATTATTCTTAGCGGCATTTCTTTCTGCCAGAATGAAAAGCTCTCGGAAATAATAATAAATATTGCCGAGGATATGGCATCAGAAGAATCGGATCCTGAAGCTGCATCGCTCTTTATCGAACAGCTTCAGGAGCTGGCAGATAATCCTGTCAGGATCAACTCGGACGATGAAACAGAAATATCCCGTCTTTTCTTTCTATCTGATTTTCAAATTAAAGCACTGGCAAACCATGTCAGGTCCTCCGGAAAGATAGTATCCGTTTATGAATTAGCCGGCATTCCCGGGTTCGACCGTCAGAGTGCCGAACTGGTTATACCGTTTATTTCCCTTGAAGCCCGCACATTCAGCATCAGTGATTCAATAAGAATAAGAAACACCCTGTTATCCAATCTGATCTTCAAACCCGGAGAAAAAGACACTGCGTCTCCGGGCTCCCCCCTGAAAATCCTGACTAAGTACAGGTTCCTTGCCGGACATCTTGAAGGAGGTTTTACATTTGAAAAAGATCCGGGAGAAACATTCTTTACCGGATCCCCGCCGCTTCCTGATTTCCTTTCCGCACATCTTGCCTGGTCAGCTAAAGGGATCATCAGGAAGATAATTGTCGGTGATTTTGCAGCAAGGTTCGGGCAAGGCACAAATATTAATACCGGAATCCGAACAGCTATATCGTTGACGGCTCCAGGTTATATGCCGGGAAGGGACGAAATAAAAGCCTACACTTCAACTGATGAAAATAACTATTTCAGGGGTGCGGCGGCCGAATTCGCCTTCCGGAAAATCGGGCTTTTGCTTTTCTGGTCACAAAATAAAATTGACGCAGCCATTGGATCAGTATCAGATACGTCAATGTTTTTCATTGAAAACCTTTATCTCTCCGGACTGCACAATACCTCATCATCCATGCTTAAAAGAGATGCGCTGACTGAGAATACCTATGGAATGAACTTTACATGTAATTTCAGCTCCGTAAAGGCAGGACTGAGCCTGTCGGAAAACAGGTTTTCCCTTCCTTTTAATTCTGAGAAAGAGAATCCGGAAAAGCTTTTCGATTTCGAAGGAACCCGAAACAGAATTGTTTCAGCTTATTATAACAGTTTGATCAACAGAATATTATTATATGGGGAATTCTCCATGAACTTTCCCCGGAATTTTGCTCTCATTCAGGGTATAACCTTAAGACCTTCAGACAGGCTTTCAATAAATTTCCTTTACAGAAACTATACTCCGGGATTTACTACCTTCCACGGTAATGGACCTGGAAGCGGTTCTTCCACAAGTAATGAACAGGGATTGCTCGGCAACTTTACTTTTGAAGCAGCCAGGCATTTCTTTATAAGTGCCGGTTGCGATATAAGCAAACATCCATGGCTAAGATACAGATCCAGCTTCCCATCATTGGGAAAAAAGGAGGAGATCCGTCTGAGATATCTTCCATCGGAAAAAATCACATTTGACCTCTCTTATTACTTCAGGTACTCAATGTACAATAATGTTGAAACCACTGGTATTGCAGGTGTTGAAGAGAACAGAAGCAGGACAATCAAAGTTCAGATAAAATATTCACCGAATGAATCCCTTTCAGCTGCCACCCGTATCGATCATAAAGTTGCAGAACCATCCGGCAGCAAGGGTACACTGTTATCGCAGGATTTAATCTGGAGGTGCCGGCAAGTACCCGTTACACTATGGTTCAGGTACTGTATATTCAGTACCCGTGATTGGGATTCAAGGCTTTACACTTATGAAAATGACCTTCTCTACAGTTTTAGTATCCCGGCTCTTTCAGGTGAAGGAAGCAGAAGCTATGCAATGTTAAAATGGGAAGTGGGTGATTATGCTGAACTGAGAGTCAAATACAGCATTACCTCCCTGATTGAAAATGTAAACGATTTTCAGGACAGGGATGAAGTTAAGATGCAATTCCGGGTTTGGTTCTGAATAGTCTTGCGGTCGTGCAGTCATGTGGTCATGCAGTCATGCAGTCTTGCAGTCATGCAGGGAGTACAGGCTGCGGGCTTTGCCATCCGTAGCCTCAAAAGCTTTATTTATCCGGTGTTTTTATATCGCGGATATTAAGCTGCAGGTTCCTGCTGCCACGGAATTCATTCATCTCCAATGAATAACAGATATCGAAGGGATTACCTCCTTTAATATATTCAAAGTAATCAGCCTGTCCGAATGCTATGGCAGGGAAAGTCATTGTTCCTGTTGATTCCTGGCAAAGTTCAAGTTTGAGGTGTTCCCCGTTAGATCCTACCATGCGTCCGGTTCCGCTGTCAAAGACATTCCTGGAAATGAATATGGGGGACATATTTTCAGGTCCAAAAGGCTGGAACTGGCTCATAACTTTAAAGTACTCTTCGTTTATTTCAGAGAAGGAGAGTTCGGTGTCAATGAAAATCCTTGGTAAGAGCTGATCTTCTGATATAGTATCGTTCACATACTGCTCAAACCTTTCAATGAATTGCTGGATGTTCTCTTTTTTCAGTGTAAGTCCTGCTGCGTACATATGTCCTCCAAAACTTTCAAGCAGGTCGGAGCAAGCTTCTATTGCCTGGTAAAGATCATAACCCTGGACCGATCTTGCAGAACCGGTTGCAAAACCATTCGATTCAGTAAGGATGACGGTTGGTCTGTAATAGGTTTCGATGAGTCTGGAAGCAACTATGCCGATAACCCCTTTTTTCCATGATGGGTTGTAAAGGACTGTCGTTTTTGAATTTACTCTCCGCTGATCTTCAGATATCATCCTCATTGCTTCGCTGGTGATTGAGCGGTCGACACTTCTTCTTTCGATATTGAAGCTGTTGATCTCTTTGCTGAAACCCGTGGCCAGTTTTGTATCACTGGAGATAAGAAGCTCCACAGCTTTGCCTCCTGTTTCCATCCTTCCTGCAGCATTGATCCTTGGACCGATTTTAAATACAATATCTTCAATTGTAAGGACTCTGAATACTTCAGCCTCCTTTATAATCTCCTTTAAACCTGTCCTCGGGGCTTCATTCAGTTGTTTAAGACCAAAATATGCCAGGATCCTGTTTTCTCCGGTTATGGGAACAATATCAGATGCTATGCTCACAGCAACAAGGTCAAGGTAATGGGCAATTGAGCTGAAAGGAGTACCCTGTATCTTCGAATATGCATGAATAAGCTTGAAACCTACACCGCATCCTGACAGCTCTTTATAGGGATAGCTGCATCCTGGTTGCTTGGGATCAAGGACAGCAATCGCTTTAGGGATCTCATCGCCGGGATAATGGTGGTCGCAGACTATCACATCGATCCCTTTTGTCCTTGCGTACCCGATCTTTTCAACTGCTTTTATTCCACAGTCGAGAGTTATGACTACTTTGCAGTTGTTCTGGAAAGCAAAATCTACTCCCTGGAATGAAACGCCATAACCCTCCTTATATCTGTCAGGTATGTAATATTCCACATTTGAATACTGTTCTTTAAGGAATGAATATACAAGGGCTACTGCCGTGGTGCCGTCAACATCATAATCGCCGTAAACAAGTATTTTCTCATTTTTTTTGATTGCAGTTGATAGTCTTTCGACCGCTATATTCATATCCTTCATCAGAAAAGGATCATGAAGGTAATCAAGACCTGGATTAAAAAATGCCCTGGCTTCATCCGGAGAAGTTATACTCCTTTGCACCATAAGATTTGCAAGTGATTCAGATACACCCAGTGCTTCTGCCAGCTGTTTTACAACCACAATATCTCCCCTCTCCTTAATTACCCATCTTTTTTCCATCAGATATTTATATTAGTCCAGTTCAGATCAAAGACTTCCCCGAGTCTCTTTCTGACTATGTTTTTTACTTTTTCAATATTTTGTTTCATTCCCATCTCTTTTTCAAGGGATGTGACCCCTTTATCTGTGAAACCGCAGGGATTAATATGGTTAAAATAAGCAAGGTCGGTATTAACATTGAAGGCAAATCCATGCATTGTCACAAATCTGCTGGCCTTAACTCCTATTGCACATATCTTTCTTGCTTTTCCCTGAATATCCGGGTCAAGCCATACTCCAGTTCCCCCCTCAAGCCGTGAGCCGGACAGACCATACTCTCCGATGGTTTTTAATATGGCCTCCTCGATGCGGAAAACATATTCTTTCAAACCTATCCTGATTGCCTCCAGATCAAAAATCGGATATCCGACAATCTGACCCGGACCATGATAGGTAATATCTCCGCCTCTGTCGATCCTGTAGAATTTTGCATCCCTTGCACGGAGCTGAATATAATCCAGAAGCAGGTTGTTTTCTGAGCCACTTTTTCCAAGTGTATATACATGAGGGTGCTCAACAAAGATCAAAGTGCCAGGTTTCGAATTACTTTCCGCACCATTTTTTTTGTTATCCACAAGTTCTTTAAAGACTTCAGCCTGATAGTCCCAGGTTTCTTTATAATCCTTCAGGCCAATGTCCTCATATTTAACGCTATAGCTCAAATAATATCCTCTCTTTCTGCTGTTGTAATATAACAAATATTAACCGGATCTTACATGTTTCTCAGCATGAAAAGAGGATCGGACAAGTGGATTACTTTCCACAAAATCAAAACCCTTCTCAAGTGCCGATTCCCTGTATTCATTAAACCTGTCGGGAGAAATATATTCTGCCACATCAATATGAGCCGGTGACGGTTTAAGATATTGCCCAAGAGTCAGAATTCTGCATCCTGCATGGAAAAGATCATCTATGGTTTCATATATTTCATCCTCTTTCTCCCCGAGTCCAAGCATAAATCCCGACTTGGCAGTTTTCCCCATCTGAGAAATATATTTTATAACGGTAAGGCTTCTGTCATATTTTGCTTTTGTGCGGATTATTGGAGTTAATCTTCGAACTGTTTCTATGTTATGAGAAATAACATCCGGGCCTTCATCAATTATCTTTTGTATATTTTCCGGATTGCCGTCAAAATCAGGGATGAGAGTCTCTATTGTGGTTCCCGGATTTATTCTTTTCACAGAATGGATCACCTCAGCCCAGAATGATGATCCGCCATCGGGAAGATCATCCCGGTCGACAGATGTTATCACGCAATGCCGGAGTTTCAGCGTCTTAATTGCTTTTGCAAGACGCTGAGGTTCATTTGGATCAGGGGGCAGCGGTTTTCCTGTTTTCGTATTACAGAATTTGCATGCTCTGGTGCAGATATCGCCGAGGATCATGAAAGTTGCCGTGCCTGCATTCCAGCATTCACCTATATTAGGACAGTTACCGCTTGTACAGATTGTGTGAAGATGATTATTCTCAACAAGCCTTTTGACCCTGGAATAATTTTCCCCGCTTGCCCTCTGCATTTTAAACCATGCCGGTAATCGCCTGAGTCGTTCCATCTATATAATTATTGAGACTCAAAGGTACAAAAACTCTGTGTTTCCGGATGCTAATATGTGGATCGCTTTATGTCAGGAGAAAAACTCATTCTGAATAAGCCATAAGAAACCGGGAGTTTCATAAAGCCAAAAATATATTATATTTGCCTGATCTGAAAAACTTTAACTCTGAACAGATAAAATTTTTCAACAATTGAAAACTCATTCTAAAAGCTACTCAAATTCCCACGCACTCACCCCCTCACGTCCCCCACTCTACGGCGTAGAGAGGGGGATACCTGAGCTTAGCGAAGGAGGGGGTGAGTACATATGAAAAACATATGAATCACTATATTTTATTAAATAAATCAATAATATAATTTCAGCCCCTTTTTTGAAAAGAAGCTTTTTAAAATTGCTGAAAAACACTAAGTTATTTTGAATTTTTAAATTTTAATCGGACACTAGTGATAGATTATATGGATAATTTACCCGAAATTAAAAAAATTGAGATTGAAGACAATACCCTTAAAGATCTGAACATAACCAGTAAATGGACAATGTTTCTTGCCATTCTCGGATTTATTTTTACAGGAATTATGGTAATCATTGGTTTATTCGCAGGAGTATTCCTGGCAGTTTTCAAAGCCGGTGATTCACCTGTCGGATTTCCGGAATGGCTTATTTTTGTGATAATCCTGATCTTTGCAGTACTCTACTTCTTCCCGGTACTTTATCTGTTCAGGTTTTCAAAACATACATCAAATGCAGTAAAGACTCTCGACAAACATGAACTTCATAAAGCTTTTAGAAACCTGAGATCTTATTATGTGTATACAGGTATCTTATTAATTGTTGTCCTGGTAATTTATGTAGTTGGCTTTATTGTAGCAGGAGCTTCAGTTGCATTTCTGAAGGACCTTGGATAGAGGATTACACCTTAACGCCTTTATACCTTATCGCCTTTATACCTTTTAGTATGAGTACAGCATATTTCAACGGAAAGTTCCTTCCCAAAGAAGAAGTAAAAATCAGTCCTGATGACCGGGGATTTCTTTTTGCAGACGGTATTTATGAAGTAGTGAGATGGTACGAAGGTTTCTTCTATGATATGCCCGGACATATAGCCAGGTTAAAAAGGAGTCTGAACGAGATCCGGTTAAGCTGGCCTGAATCTGAATCTTTTCCTGCTGTTGCCTTTGAGCTTATAACACGAAATAATCTACAAAATATTCCATCGCTGGTTTACCTGCAAGTCACAAGAGGAGCTGCAAAACGATCACATGCATTCCCTGGTCCTGATGTTCTCCCGACTGTTTATGCTTTTGCCAGAGGATTTCATCCTGAGAAAGAGGCTATTGCAGCAGGAATTAATGTTATAATCAGGAAGGAGATAAGATGGAGCAGATGCGACATCAAATCAGTATCTCTTCTTCCGAATATTCTCAGTTTCCAGGAAGCGCGTGATCTGGATTGCTATGAATGTATTTTTGTAAGGGATGGAATGATTACCGAATGTGCACATTCAAATGTGTTTTTTGTAATTAACGGGGTCTTATATACTCATCCCGAATCCGAAAACATTCTTTCAGGAATAACACGGAAAAATATAATACGGATCGCCAGGGAAACCGGGATCAGGGTTATCGAGACACCAGTTGCTGAGAATAAGCTGAATGAGATCAGTGAAGCTTTCATAACCAATACCTCTTTTGAAATTGCACCGGTAATTTCAATAAATAAGATAACTACAGGTGATGGTCATCCGGGCCCCTTAACCAGGGCCATCCGTGACAGATTCGATGAAGAAATCAGATCAATGGGAGGATAATCTGATGGTATCCTGTAAGATTGATTTTTTCTATATTTGCACAAATTTATGCTGGTCATGAGTAATATCCTATTGAGCGAACAGGAGCAAATAAGAAGACAGTCTCTTGAAGAATTAAGAAAGGCAGGGATTGATCCGTACCCTGCAGCTGAATATAAAACCAATGTATTTGCACGGCAAATTCTTGACGATTTCAATCCTGAAAAGAACAATTTCCAGGATGTCTGTCTTGCCGGGAGGATCATGAGCAGACGGATCATGGGTAATGCTTCGTTCGCTGAACTTATGGACTCTTCAGGCAGGATCCAGATTTATCTCCGTCGCGATGACATCTGCCCCGGGGAAGACAAAGCAATGTACAATATCATATTCAAGCATCATCTGGATATTGGTGATATTATTGGTGTTCAAGGATTTGTTTTCAAAACCCAAATGGGGGAAACAACGGTACATGTAAAAGAATTCACCATTCTCAGCAAGTGTATCCGTCCGTTGCCGATAGTAAAAGAGAAAGATGGCATACTCTTCGATGCGGTTACAGATCCTGAGATGCGTTACCGCCAGCGGTATGTGGATCTTATCGTCAATCCTCATGTCCGGGATGTATTCCGTAAGAGGACGCAGATAATCCAGTCGATGCGCGAGCTGTTTAACTCACGGGGCTATCTTGAAGTCGAAACACCAATCCTTCAGCCTATCCCCGGAGGAGCTGCCGCAAGACCATTTAAAACACATCATAATACCCTGGATACTCCTCTTTATCTGAGGATTGCGAACGAGCTCTACCTGAAGCGTCTTATTGTTGGAGGATTTGAAGGCGTCTATGAATTTGCCAAAGATTTCCGTAATGAGGGAATGGACAGGAATCATAATCCTGAGTTTACTGTAATGGAAATTTACATTGCTTACAAGGATTATAACTGGATGATGAATTTCACCGAGGAAATAATTAAAAAGGCTGCTCTTGATCTTCATGGCAAAACTGAGATTGTTTACGGTGAACATACTATTAACCTCAATCCTCCATTTAAACGGATCAGCATGCTTGACGCGATTAAAGAGAACACCGGGATTGATATTTCGGGGATGAGTGAGGATGAGATGAGAAAAGTGTGCGACAGGCTTAATGTTCCTCATTCAAGTGAGATGGGGAAAGGAAAACTTATTGATTCCATATTCGGAGAAAAATGTGAACATCATTACATTCAACCTACATTCATAATTGATTATCCCACAGAGACTTCGCCTCTGACAAAGATACACAGGAGCAAGGCCGGACTAACCGAGCGGTTTGAGCTGATGATAAATGGTAAAGAGATTGCCAATGCATACTCAGAACTTAATGATCCCATGGATCAGATGGAACGGTTCCAGGATCAGCTGAGGCTGTCCGAAAAAGGTGATGATGAAGCGATGTTCATAGATCTCGATTTCGTAAGAGCCCTGGAATATGGCATGCCGCCCACATCTGGGATGGGAATGGGGATTGACAGGCTTACCATGCTTCTTACAAATCAACCATCAATTCAGGATGTATTATTCTTCCCGCAGATGAAGCCTGAAAGTCAAAAGTCGAAAGCCGAAAGTCAAAAGGAGGAATTTATGGATCTTGGGGTCCCGGAAGAGTGGGTGGAGCCTTTGAAAAAGCTTGGTTATACAACAATTGAAAAACTTAAAGAAGTAGAGAAAGCCGGGAAACTGGCGAATGATCTTAACGGCTTCAATAAGAAAAATAAACTGGGGCTCAACGGATTAAGTCCTGAGGCAGTTGAAAAATGGCTGAAGTAACGGCTCAGTGGCAAAACAGCTCACAGGCGTAAAGGTAAAAACAAGAATGCCTGAATGCGAACTCTTAAGTTAAATATCAGGAAGTGAGAATAACAGTTAAAAAATCATTAACTCTTATAGAATTTCTTAACGAAGCATACCCGGATTCCCCCCGGACAAGAATAAAAAAACTGCTGAAAAGCGGTGCAATAAAGATTAATGACAGACCTGTAACTCTTCATTCCTGGTCATTAAAATCAGGCGATATTGTCGAAATCAGTTCTCATTCAGGAATAACAGCCAGGTCGAGCCTTCCTTTCCCTGTCTTATATGATGACCAGAATATAATTGTAATTGACAAACCTGCAGGAATCTCAACCTCGAGCACTGATGGCAGCAGAAGTATCCAGGAGATTGTTTCGCTGGTATTGAAGACCATGAGCAAAGGAAAAGAGAGGGCCCATGTAGTCCACCGTCTTGATAAGGAGGTGTCGGGAGTATTGCTGTTTGCCAAGTCCCACGAAGTAATGAATATTATAAAAGATCACTGGGATCAGACAGAAAAACATTATTATGCACTGGTAGAAGGGTTCCCGGAAAAGGAAGAAGACACCATTAAAAGCTGGCTCATTGAAGATAAATCACAAAAAGTTCATTCGACTTTTGAACGACCCGAGGCTAAATATAGTGAAACTCACTACAAAGTCATAA
The DNA here is from genome assembly GCA_025454795.1 of Bacteroidales bacterium. Lineage (GTDB taxonomy): Bacteria > Bacteroidota > Bacteroidia > Bacteroidales > VadinHA17 > LD21. The sequence goes on from JALONT010000003.1 coordinate 67,255, forward strand.
GACGCTTAAATACTTACACGCTCCTTGATTTAAGTACGAAAACCGGCCGGAAAAATCAGATCAGGGTACATCTTTCAGATATTGGCTGCCCTATTGTGGGCGATCGCAAATATGGTGCTTCAGAAGATTATTTGCGTCAGATAAGACTTTATGCATATCATTTGTCGTTTCCTCATCCGGTAACCGGGAAAATAATCACCATAGAATCTCCTATGCCAAAAGGATTTCTGTCATTAAAGGAGAAAGATGAACATTACAAATAGATTTTATTATGCTTAACCTGTTAAAACATCCGCTTCTTACACATAAGCTTGCCCTGCTTCGACGGAAGGAGACTAATACGAAAGATTTCCGGGAAACTCTTGGCGAGATCTCCGGATTGATGGCTTATGAGATTACGCGCGACCTTCCGCAAAAAGATATTACAGTGGAAACTCCACTCGGCAGATGCAAAACCCGGGAGCTTGCAAGGGAAGTTGTACTAATACCCGTTCTTAGAGCAGGTCTTGGGATGGTAGAAGGTATCTCAAACCTGATACCAACTGCAAAGATCGGGCATATCGGAATGTACCGTGACCATGAGACCCTCGAACCTAAAACATATTATTCCAAATTCCCCGACAACCTTCCTGATGCAGTGGTTATGTTACTCGATCCAATGCTTGCAACAGGTGGCAGTTCAAGTGAAGCAATACAGATACTAAAGAATCATGGCGCCAGGACCATCAAGCTTGTCTGCGTTGTTGGAGCTCCTGAAGGGATAAAAAAGATCCTCAAAGATCATCCGGATGTACAGATCTACCTTGCAGGTCTTGATGAAAAACTGAACGAACACGGATATATTGTTCCCGGACTTGGTGATGCCGGGGACAGATTATTCGGTACCAAATAATGATTAAATTTAATAATCCTTTCTTAGTGTGCTGTTGTGCCAGTTCGCTAAACAATTGTCATCTTACATCTGTTTAAATAAGGTATGTTAACCGAAAAGGTAATTGAAGTAAAAGAGGTTTGGAAGTCATTTAAAACTGTGCAGGCCGTAATGGGTATTAGTCTGAATATCTCTAAAGGGCAGTTTGTTGCCATTCTGGGACCCAACGGAGCTGGAAAAACCACTCTCGTTGAAATGATTGAAGGAATCCAGAAACCCGACAAAGGGGAGATCACAATAATGGGTAAACACTGGAAGGGCCATCAGGATGAACTACACAGGATCATCGGGCTTGCGCTCCAGGAAACAAGACTTATTGACAAACTGAGAGTGACAGAAACGTTACAGCTCTTTGCTTCTTTTTTCAACATCGGAAAGCAGAGGATCAATGAAATCATCGAAATCGTAGGTCTTGAAGAAAAACGAAAATCATACGTTGTCAATCTCTCGGGGGGACAAAAACAAAGACTTGCTCTGGGCATAGCCCTTATCAATTCCCCCGCAATTCTCCTCCTCGATGAACCAACAACGGGACTTGATCCCAACGCACGCAGGGAGATATGGGAAATTCTGCAGGGACTCAAGAATAAATCTGAGACCTCGATGATCCTTACAACTCATTATATGGAGGAAGCCGAAAGATTATGCGATTATGTCATAATAATGGACAATGGTGTTATCCTCCGGGAAGGCACAACTGTACAGCTTCTTCAGGAATACAGGAACCTTGATGATCTGTTCGTTTCACTTACAGGGAGGAGGATTTATGAGTAAACTGCTAAGATTAAATCAGTTATGGCTGCTTACCTTATCCCTTTTCCGTGAAATACTTCGGGAACCCGGTGTCCTTTTCTGGGGAATTTTGTTCCCGATCCTTATGACTCTGGGACTTGGTCTTGCTTTTTCAAAAAAAGCTGATGTCATCCGAAAGGTGGCGGTTATTTCAGATTCATTGGCCCCGGATAAGGACTCTGCAAACCTTCATTATTTCCTCGACAAAAAATGTGAACAGAGCCTGCCGGTGGATAAAGATGATTATAACTGGAAATTTGAGATCAGAGATGAAAAACTGGGAAACTCAGTTTTTCTGTTTTACCCAATGGATTGGGATAAATCTATGGTCCTGCTGAAAAGGGGTACGATTAATCTGATCCTTAAGGAAAGTGAAGGAAAAACAGAATATCATTTTGATCCTCTTAATTCTGATGCAGAGCTTACATATATGAAGCTAAGCGGGATTATTGGTGACGGAGAGGTACTCCCGGAAGGGAAGGCCTCAGAAATAAGACCTCTTACTTTATCTGGCACACGGTATATTGATTTCCTTGTCCCCGGCCTGATTACGATGGGTGTTATGATGTCAAGTATGTGGGGTATCAGTTATGGCATTATAGAAAAACGATCGAAGAAACTGTTGCGCAGGCTGGTAGCAACACCTATGAAAAAATCCCACTTTCTGATGGCCCTGATAACTGTCAGAGTCACAATGAATTTCATAGAAGCACTGGTCCTGCTACTGTTTGCGCTTATTACTTTCAATATGACAATCCAGGGAGATATATCAGCGATGGTCCTGATGTTCCTTGCCGGAAATTTTGCGTTTGCAGGTATTGCTGTTTTTGTTTCATCCCATACTTCAAATACAGAAGTTGGTAATGGCCTGATAAATTTTGTAGTAATGCCGATGATGGTTCTTTCAGGAATCTTTTTCAGCTATCACAATTTCCCCGACTGGAGCATTCCTGTAATTCAGAAGTTCCCTCTTACAATGCTTACCGATGGAATCAGAAGTATTTTCAATGAAGGAGCCGGTTATCAGGAGGTTGCCATACCTATTTTAACACTTACTGCAACAGGCGCTCTATTCTTCGGAATCGGACTGAAGATTTTCAAGTGGCATTAGCTATTAACTTATATTTTATATAGGGATTCTTATGCAAGTAGTTTTTCCAATCTCATTTTCCATTTTTCCCAGTCCTTCATTTCTTTCGTCTGCAAGTCTATAAACTTCTGTGTATGGTCATGATGAACTAAATGGCAGAGCTCATGGATGATTACATATTCAATGCAACCTTTAGGCGCTTTAATCAATTCAGGATTTAAAATAATTTTACCTTTTGGTGTGCAACTTCCCCACCTGGTTGGCATGTCTCTCAACACGATTGATGACGGCTCAATATTGTACTTTTTAAAACTGTCTATAAGTGGCTGAGCTATTGTTCTTAATTTCAATTTTGCATTTTGTAGGTACCATTCACCAACTAAATACTCAGCACTTGATTTATCATTTACTGTAGCTTCAATATACTTCCCTTTCAATTTCACAGATTCAAAGTTATTCTGAATGATCTTAAGACGGTACTGCCTGCCGAGATATAGGTGAGTTTCACCGGAAATATATTTTCTTGCCGGAGTCTTGGGATGAAAATAAAGAAAGAAACTTTGTTGTCTGATTATCCATGGAGCTTTCTTCCGGAGTTTTTCTTTAACCTTTTCAAGAGATGTGTCAACAGGGGCTTTTACTAATACAGATAAGTCTGGTTTAACTGTAATACCTAAAGATTTCCGATCGGAATATTCCAACTGAAAATTTATTTGTTTTGAACCAAATTGAATAGTGGATGTCATTACCTGTAACGTATTTTAGCAACTTCAATGCACTTATTTGTAATTTCATCCATTTCTCCAAATGAAAGAGCCAGATGGTATTTGTCTCTCACCTCATCAATTAAATAATCGCCTATTTCAATTTGCAGTTTTCCCGTAATATTCGTTTTATATTGCCAGTCAATTATTGGTTTATTATTATCAAGAACAGCCTTTTGAATCAACTCGTCAATATTCAATGCTGCCTGTGTTGAAATTTCTCTCCTTACAATATTATCCTGAATATTTTCACTCAGAGACTCTACACAAAGACCATAAAATGCTTTTGCAACATCTTTGTCTTTTAATGCTTCGGGAATATCACTGTCGGTGTGGGCCAAAACATTATTCATGATTTCCTGAACTCTGTTTAAATATATTGTTTCATTGATGCGATTTGATTCATACTCCATAATGGCTTCCAGCAACATCTGTGAAAACTTTTTGTAGAAGGCAGGATCTTCCTCCATTTTCTCAGAAATATGTTTTGAAGTTCTGCTTGCTATCTTATCTGCTTTTGCCGCTTTCCCTATTGTTTTCTCAACTTCCTCCTGAAATTTATCTTTTTCGAAGATGTTTACCAGTTCAGTAATCACTTCCACTTTATCGGTAGTGATGTGTGTATCAATAAGTTTTTGAATTTGTCCTTCGTATTGTTTGTAGTCAATTTCATCAGAATACCTTTCAACAACTGCTATACGAAGTTTCAGGAACATTGTAAGATCTTCTTTGTAACGCGTAATCGTTTTTTCATCAACCTCTTTATAAAACTGAATAGAAGAGAGTGCCAGCTTCAAACCTTTTGCGAATACTGCAAGCTTATCGTAAAATAAAACTCTTACAGCTTCATCTTTTAGCAACAACTGATAAGCTTCAGCATCGCGTTTGTTTGTAACGGTTTTGAAAAGATCCCACAACTCCGAATGTTTCTGAGGCAATTTTCTTATTTCATCGTTGATATTTGTGAGGGTTCCTATCAGATCATCATCGTCAAAATCCTCAAATGAAGAATACATTTGTATTGCATCATCCAGATTTTCAATCACACCATAATAGTCAATGATGTATCCAAATTCTTTATCAGAATAAATTCTGTTCACCCTTGCAATTGCCTGTAATAGTTTATGTCCCCTCAAATTTCTTGTCAGGTATAAAACTGTATTCCTGGGTTCGTCAAAACCTGTAAGCAACTTATCTACGACAATGATTATTTCAGGGTCTTTCTGATTCTTGAAACGACTGATGATATTCTTCTCATAGGTCTTTGAATTACCATGCTCGTCCATCATCTTCTTCCAAAAGCGATTTTCTTTATCAGTAGATTTTTCATAAGCGCTTTCTTCTCCCTCTCTTTCATCCAATGGTGAAATAAGAACTGCAGTGGATACAAGTCCTATTTCATCTAAAAAATCCTTGTAACAGATGGCGTTTATTTTTTTATCACAAACCAGTTGGGCCTTGAATGGAGTCCCTTGCCAGTTGTCCCGAAAATGTCTGCTAATGTTCCAAGCGGTGGCATATATTTTCTGTTCAGCACCATTCAGCTGGTCAGCACGACTGAATTTCTTTTTAAAGTCTGCTTTCTGATAAACGGTTAATGGTTCTGAAACCATTTCAAAAAATGTATCCAGCGGACTTGCATTCACAATTTGTCTGGGCAATCTCCCTTCATATAACAATGGCACAACTGCTTTATCATTAACAGCCTGATCGACTGTATAGGCATCAATAATGCCTCCAAATTTTGCTGCAGTGCTTTTATCTCTTTTAAAAAGAGGAGTTCCTGTCATTGCAATAAAACAGGCGTTAGGCAATGTTTTTTGCATCTCTATGTTAAAGGTTCCGTACTGAGTCCGGTGGCCTTCATCAACCAGCACAAAAATATCGTGGCTCTCCAATGGCCTGGTTATTTTTTTCATAGCCGCCACAAACTTGTTTATGATTGTGGTAACGACTGCATCACTTTTACTTTCTAACAGTTCAACCAATCTTTGACCGGTTGTGGCATTCTCAACGAACTTTCCGCACTTCCTGAATGTGCCTGTTATCTGATTATCCAGATCAGTCCGGTCAGTTACTAATACTATTTTGGGATTACGGATTGATTTTTCCAACGCAATTGCCTGTGCAAGCATTACCATTGTTAATGATTTTCCGCTGCCCTGTGTATGCCAGATAACGCCACCTTGCCTCCGTCCATCTTCAAACTGAAGAATACGATTCATGGATTTTTTAATAGCGAAAAATTGCTGGTAACGAGCAATCTTTTTCTCGCCATTATCGAAAAGAATAAAGTTAAAAATAATATCCATCAGTCTTTCCGGTCTGCATAAGCCATATAGATACTTATCCTGAATTGTAGGATGAATATGCTCTTTTCCCAGATCATCAAAATATTGCCTCACGTATTTAAATCGTTCACTGAACAATTTGTCTTTCTGACCTATTGGGAGTGGTTGATTTTTTAGATTCTCCAGTTCGGTTTTATATTTATTTTCTTCCTCGACGGTTTTAAATTTTTCTTCCCACTTTGACCAAAATTTCTCAGGTGTAGCGTTGGTTGCATAAGCGGCTTCCTGGGTAGCTACACTCATAATCACCTGTGCATAAACATACAGAGCACGGATTCCATCTTCTTGTTGGCTGCGCAGATGCTGACTAATTGCCTGTGCCAATGGTTCTTTCATATCAGGACGTTTGCACTCAATCACACAAATAGGAATACCATTCACAAACAAAACCAGATCAGGCCGGTAATGCTCTTTACTGGCGCTTCGCATTACACTGTATTCCTCAGTTACATGAAAAACATTATTTATTAAAAATGTTTCAGGATTCCAATCGATATATTGAAGCGTAATACTTTTTTTATCACCGTCAAAGTTCTGCTCAAATGCTTTTCCCAATGTAATAAGGTCGTAAACTGTTTCGCAGGCAGCAATGTAACCTTCGTTCATCGGTAATTCTTTTAAAGCACGAATTCCGTTTTCGATATTAGTATCGCTTATATAAGTTGTCTTTGTTGAACTTATTCTTTTATCTGAATTGATCTCCTTCAACTGCTTCCGCAGAATATCCTCTAGCAGAACATTGCTCGTTTTGCCACCTCGTAAATTTTCGGTTTCTGCCGGGCTCAGATATTTGTAACCCATCTTTTGCAATAACTGCAAGGCAGGTATCTGACTAATATGGTCCTCTTTGAAACTTGGTGTATCCATTTTTTTTTGTTTTATCTGAATCATTTTCCCGACATCAGGGAATTTATCTTATTCGTTAAAAAATTTATCTTCTTGCCAATTTCTTGGATTCGTTAGGATGTAATCTGTAATCTGTTGACGGGATTTTTCATTCCGAATAATATGCTCGTAAAATCGTGATTGCCACCTGAAATGCGAAACATTGTTTTTATTGACAAATCGTGTTACAGATGATTTATATTGTTGAATAATAACCGAAATGGATCCCGGAATCGGTTTTGAGAATTGGTTATGGTTATCGCCATGGTTGTGTTCACGATTGTGGTCAGAATTATCAGGTATGGCATCAATCCGTTTTAATTCAATTAAACCATGAATGTGATTTGGCATTACAATGTGTTCGTGCAAAACAACGTTAGGGAAATGTTCTGGAATTTCCAACCAACAATTGTCCGCAATTTTACCGGCGTCATTTAATATCATTTCCTGTGGGGGTTGAAAATTTTTAACCCATACTGCGTCAGAGCCGTAAATCTCCCCAAATAGACATTTTCTGTCCTTGACACAAATCGTAACAAAATACAATCCGGCCTGAGAATAATCGTATCCTCTCAGGCGGAATGACCTGCGGTGGTGAATGTTTGGGTTGTAATTATTCATTTTATTCCTGGTTACAATATTATCTGTATGAACATCACATGTTATGTCCGTATGGTAATTTCCGCATCGGTGTGTACGGACATCAAATGTGATGTCCGTACGGGTCCGCGTCGTAGGGACATCACATGTGATGTCACGGCCACAACGGTAATGTCGGTGTAGGGACATCACATGTGATGTCACGGCCACAACGGTAATGTCGGTGTAGGGACATCACATGTGATGTCCCTACGGTCACAACGGTATTGTAGGCGTAGGGACACGACATGTCGTGTCCCTACCCAAATCCTACCCATGTAGTTTCCCTGCCCGTATCGTAATCCTGCCCATGTCGTTTCCCTACCCATATCATGTCCCTACAATATAACCTTTAATCGTTTTTTCCCTGTCAGCAACACCTGCATCAACCCCTTTTTCTGCTCCCTCAGTTTTTCTGTTTTGGCTTTGAGAAGTAGTATTTCATTGTCAGCCGCTTGTAGCGTCATTGCAATGGAGCGTTGTTCATTCAAGGGTGGCAACTTAAAAACCAAAGACTCCAATGTTGTTTTGGTTACACTGTAGACAGATGTCCCTGTTGCCTTCTTTCGTAATTCATTCCTTACTCTTTCACTATTAAATAAATATGCTCTGAATAGACTGGAAGTAACTCCAGAAAAGTCTCTCAAAACAATAGTATGCAGACCTCCAACAACAGTCTTATCTTGAATATTTATGACTTCAACTGCCTCTCCTACACCCTCATAATCTTCTGAGGCATCTGCAATTATAATATCCCCATCATGTAAATAATCTCCTGTATTTACATTAACCTTATTGTCATTTATTCTTGGAATACCTGATTGGGTTTTAAAGTCAATAAAATCAGTTTCATAATACGCATGAATATCTCCATAATGAATGCAATAATGTTTGCCTTGCTCTCTGGAAAGTCCATCTCTTGAGATTGAATAGGATTTGATGAAATGAAAACAGTTTTTCAATATATATTCCTTCCATTCCCCACCAAACTCTTTCAATCTTTTCTTCCCTGTTAACAAATTTTGCATCAGCCATTTTTTCTGCAATTCTTTTTTAGCAATTAGCTGATTGTTGGTGTAAATAGCTGAGTCCATCAGACCAAGGAGATGGGCTATGGCTTTTTGTTCGGGGAGGGGAGGGATTGGAAGTTTAAGTTTTTTAACGTCAGATGAATTTATTGCAGGGTAATTTGACCCTACTAATAATTGATAAAATTGTTTTGAAATTCCGGTACTAAAGAGATACTGAAATAGAAATTCATTGTTACATTTTTTTGCAGTAATTACAGCAAATCCTGTGGAGACAATTAAATCTTTAACATCGTCTCGTATAAATGAAAAGCCCTGAAGATTTGGACGAACAGTTGACATTAAAACATCACCCTTATGAGCAATTCTCCGAGCCCGAGAAGGAGCAGTTGCAAAGACCTGTTTAGTAGTTTCAATTTTAAAAACATCACTATCAACATCTGATAAAGAGATATAATCAAACTCATAATCTTTAGCAGTCAGAGAATTCAAGCTTTCATTATCAATGTCAGCAACATCTTCAAAATGTTTCACTTCCCAATCATCAGGAATTTTGCCGAGTGGTGAGTCTTTATATGTTGAGTTGTTATTGTTCATCTGTCTGTAAGTTAACAAAATATCATTAAAGATGCATGATTTCTTCGATCATGCGATCGTGCAGAAACTACGCTATTATACTGAATTTCAATACAGTTAATCATTATCAATAGTAATTATCTTTTTTGTGCTAAACCCCGGGCAATCGTCATATTTTACATACCCAAGTTGATTAGTGGCAAGCGTTGTTGTTCCGATCTGAAAATCAGGTGTATTGCAATGATGGTGACCGAAAATCCAGAAGTCAGCACACAATCTTAAAATATCATTATACATCTCCACTGCAAAAGCTTCGTTAAGACTATCTCCTTTATATTTTTCAGGATAATTCATGAATGTCGGAACATGATGGGTAATAACGACTTTTTTCTCAGTTCCATCCTTAGAAATTTCATCATTCAGGAAAGCGTGGCATTGTTCATGAAGAAAATTATAATGATCAGGAGTTAAACCTCTGTTGTTATATTTAATTGTATGAAAATCTGACAGTCTTTGTCTTATTTCAAATTGATTGCTCGCACTAATATTTGTCCACAGGGTTGAGAAAATAAATTTCACATTCTCCTGAAGAACAGAAACATTGTTCACCAGAAACAGGTTCTCTTTTATTTTCTCATTAAATGATCCTGTCCGGGTTGAGATATCAGAATTATAGTATTCGTGATTACCCGGAATCCAATATGTAGTTTCAAAATTATCTGATATGTAACTGAAGAAATCAGCATGCTTATCCATTACCGCAAATGGAACAATATCACCTGCAAGCAATAGGACATCGCCTCCGGGCAGCAAGGGATTTTTTCTTAAGAATTCTCTGTTTTCAGGGAATTCCAGGTGCAAGTCGGAAGCATATTGTAGTTTCATTTTTTCTTTTTACCGGTTAGCTTTTTCGGATTATCCTTCTTATCAAGTTTTTTGATACTACCTGCTACAGGTAAATTCTCTGGCATTGTGCCGCCAAGCTCCTGAATGGTTCTCCTCTTTACCCGGATCAGCATTTTGCACTATAAGATAACAAGCGTAACGGGAAAGTTTTACATTTTCAGTTTCTCGTTTGGCACCCTTTCCTAATTCGATCATATCGAGGATATCCTCGAAATGATCCGACACCGCATAACCACTATTGCTGCAAGCCTCTTTTGCCCGGTCAATTACAGGTTTAAAATGCCGATATTCCGAATACTCTAAAACCTTAGCTAAATCCCTGGCAGTCCAGTATTCAGAATTATTCTCACCCATCCTTTTTATTTGTTCGAAAATAGTCTGATTAGGATTTGATAATTTATTGTCCATTTGATTAAATTATTTTGTTGCTCCCAATTCTTTTAAGTACTTATTCAATTCGGCTTGTACTGTTTTTAACTCCCCTTCAAGTTTCTCTATTTCAACATGAACAGCAGCAATATCGACTTCAGGTTCTTCTTCAAAAGTGTCAACATATCGTGGAATGTTAAGGTTGAAATCGTTTTCTTTTATTTCGGCGAATGTTGCTACAAAACTGAATTTATCTTCAATAATACCCACCCCCAACCCCTCCGGGGAGGGGAGCCTGACTTCATTGAATTTACGATAAGTATCCACAATATGATCTATATCTGCTGGTCGTAGTCTGTTTTGGTTCTTAGCCGATTCATAATGTTTACTGGCATCGATAAATAGAACAGGATCTTGCCCTTTATCTTTTCTTGCCCTGTTGAAAATCATGATTGCGGCCGGAATACCAGTTCCAAAAAACAAGTTTGCAGGTAACCCAATGACTGCTTCCAGTAGATTTTCTTCAATTGTTTTCTGCCTGATCTTCCCTTCACTTGCACCACGGAATAAAACTCCATGAGGTACAACGACTCCAACTTTCCCTTTACCTTCGTATGCAGTTTCAATCATGTGACTAATAAATGCCCAATCTCCTTTGCTTTTAGGTGGCGTGCCTCTCCAAAAGCGATTGTATTTGTCAGTTTCCGGGTCAAAGCTGTCGCTGGCTTTGTTTTCTTCTTTATCATCACTCTTTCCCCACTTATCTAATGAGAAAGGAGGATTAGCAACTACGGTATCAAACTTCATCAGAGCATCGCCTTCTTTCAGTTTCGGGTTTCGGATTGTATCTCCCCATCGAATTGTTGCATTATCAAAACCATGTAAAAACATATTCATAACTGCCAGTGCCCAGGTGCTTCCGTTGGCTTCCTGTCCATAGAGTGAAAAATTGTCTGAGCCAACCTCTTCACCGGCTTTAATCAGCAACGAAGCTGATCCACAAGTCGGGTCGCAAATACGTGAACCTGGTTTTGATTTGGTAAGTTTAGCAATAAGGGTAGATACTTCTTTTGGCGTAAAGAATTCTCCAGCCTTTTTCCCGGCATCGCTTGCAAAATTTTCAATCAGGAACATGTACGCACCACCAATGATATCAGTGCCTTCAAGATGTGACGGTTTAAGGTTTAACGTTTCTTTATTAAAATCGAGCAGAAGGTTTTTCAGCCTGGTATTTTTATCCTTTGTATCGCCCAATACACTGCTGTTGAAATTTATATTCTGGAATATTCCTGCACCATCTTCGCTATATAGTTTGTCGCGGTTGGCTTCTACCAGATCTTCCAATGCAATATCTATTAACTCGCCGATATTAAGCTCGTTCCGGTGATCAAATAAATAGTTAAAATGGCTGTGTTCCGGCACCACAAAACGTTCATGCTTCATGGCACGATCTGCACGTTCTTTGTCGCCGCTATATTTTTTCAAATGAGATTCATACTTATCATCATGTACATCACTCAGGTATTTTACAAAAAGCATAGTGAGAACATAATCCTTATAAACGCTGGGGTCAATGCTTCCCCGAAATGTGTCACATGCTTTCCAGACGGCGTCGTTAATATCTTTTTGTGTTATTTTTTTTGTCATGTTACTTATTTTATGGCGTTGATTATTTGTTGTTGAATTTGTTTTTCCCGCAGAGACTCAATTTGCTGCTGCAGTTTTCTTTCTGCGTTTCTGAGATGGGTAATTATTAGAATCGCCTTTTGAGTATCCAAATCCGGGATAGATAATTCCAATTCATCAATTACAGATTTTGAGATGGAAACTATAGAACTTCCTACTGCCTGACTTTTCAAATAATTCTGAGATGATGACCTGTTGAGATACCATGTCAAATACTCCGGAAGAACTTTATCCTGGAAATCCTCATTTAAACGAATCACAAAGAACGAAGTGGAAGCTACTGCAGGCAAGTTTTTACTTTCGTAGAGAGCTGCAAAATTTTTTGTTCCCTTGGCAGCAAAAATTATATCACCGTCGTGTAATAAATGTTTTTCAGAAATGCTTTCTTCTTTTAAATCAGGGTATAAAGAGCTTCTTAGGATTCCATTTTCATCAAAGTGCTTTGCCTGCAAGTACACAATCTGGCCTTCCTTAACTGGCTTAGCAAAGACCCCGGTTTGAATAAAAGCGATATGTTTTAATGTTATTCTCAAAATATTTAATTAAGTAATACAGCTACAAAGATAGGTAATATATTCCAATCTACCAAATATATTTCAATATATTATTGAGTAGTGGTTCTACAAATATGAAATTAGATAATAAAATGTAACCATACTAAGATACAATCTAAATCAAACTGAGTGGTTTTCTCCCCGGATAAAATTTACCCCCTGCAAATGCAACAATTCATTTTCTACTCTGTCTTTAGATTGAAAACATTGAATTAAACAAGGAAGAAGATGAAAACAATGAATTATCTGACGATTATGGTTCTGCTTCTGGGAATCACCGTTTTTGCAAACGGTCAGATCCGCAAAACAGTTTATGGAAATAATAATGTCGTAACAAAAGAAAGACCAGCCGGCTCATTTTCAGGAATTAAAGTCAGCACAGGTATTGATGTGTACCTTAGCCAGGGTGACATGATGAGTATCACGGTAGAAGCTGATGAAAACCTTCATGAATATATTAAGACTGAAGTCAGGAATGGTACATTGAACGTTTATTCCGATGCCTATATCCGTGATGCAGAAACGAAAAAGGTATATGTAACTATGAAAGAGGTACTTTCAGTAAGTACAACCAGTGCAGGTGACGTTGTCGGTGAAACTCCTGTAAAAACAGATGACCTGAAATTATCTGCATCAAGTGCAGGTGATATAAAACTGGAGGTATATGCTAAAAATATTGATTTAAATGGCAGCAGTTCCGGGGATATTACATTATCAGGAGAGGCAGATATTCTGAATGCCGACCTGAGCAGCGCAGGCGACCTGAATGCATATAATCTGAAGGTAAGGGAAGCCAGGATTTCAGTTTCAAGCGCCGGCGATGCAGATATTTATGTAACTGAAAGACTTAAAGCTAATGCATCGAGTGCAGGTGATGTCAATTATAAAGGTGATCCTGAATATGTTGATGCCCATTCTTCAAGCGCAGGAGGAGTACACAAAAAGTAGCTTCTCCCATATATATATTTCCCATTTTATTGTAAACCGTCAGGGGCTAACTCTGACGGTTTTTTTTAACTTTACAGCCGGTAATTAACTCTGAAAATAATTACAGGAATGAAAGAAAGCATTAGTATCAGTCTGAAAAATACAGGCGGATTTGTCCCTTACGAGGAGGTCATTGCACTTGCCCAGCAATCGGTAAGACATCTCGAATCACTCAATGCCGGAACAGGCACTGGAAATGATTTTCTGGGGTGGCTGTCACTTCCTGATGATATAATTCAGCAGTTCAGCAAGCTTGAAAAGACAGCAATGCATTTAAGATCTATATCTGATACAACCGTGGTAATCGGTATCGGAGGCTCATATCTGGGTTCAAAAGCAGTAATAGAGGCTCTAACACATACTTTTTCGCGCGAACTGAAACCAAAACATCATGAAATACTATTTGCCGGCCATAATATCTGTGAAGATTATATGGCCGATCTGCTTGAAATCCTGGGTAGCAAAAACTATTCAATAATTGTAATTTCAAAATCCGGAACTACAACGGAACCTGCCCTTGCATTCAGGATACTAAAGGATCATCTTGAAAAGAAAGTCGGTAAACCTGCAGCAGCAGACAGGATAATTGCGATTACTGATAGTTCAAGGGGAGCATTGAGGACCCTGGCTGAGACTAATGGATATGAGACATTTGTAATCCCCGATAATATCGGAGGAAGATATTCGGTCCTTACTCCGGTCGGCCTTCTGCCAATTGCGGTAAGCGGACTCGATATAAAGACTCTTGTAAAGGGCGCAAAGTCCATGGAAGAGATGATCCGTAAGAACAAGATTGCTTCAACAAATCCTGCCCTGATGTATGCTGCTGCCCGTAACCTGATACTGCAGACCGGCAGGTCGGTTGAGATACTGGTTGGATTTACACCAAAACTTCATTATTTCTCCGAGTGGTGGAAACAGCTTTTCGGAGAGAGCGAGGGCAAAGAAGGAAAAGGCATTTTCCCGGCTTCAGTAGATTTTACAACTGATCTGCATTCTCTCGGACAATATATTCAGGAGGGTAAACGGATCTTGTTTGAAACGATGATCTCAGTAAAAAATCCGAAGAAGAAATTAACCATTCCCCTGGAAAAAGATGACTCTGACCAGCTAAATTACCTTGCCGGTAAAAGACTCTCAGAAGTGAACCATAACGCTGAAACAGGGACTGTACTGGCTCATAATGACGGTAATGTACCTGTAATAAATATAAATGTGCCGGAACTTGATGAGTATTATCTCGGACAGCTTATCTACTTCTTTGAACTCTCCTGTGCTGTAAGCGGTTATATCCTTGATGTAAATCCTTTCGACCAGCCCGGGGTTGAAGCCTATAAGAAGAATATGTTTGCGCTCCTTAACAAGACCGGATTTGAAGAAGCCGGAAAAAAATTAAAAGAAAGATTGAAATAAATGTTGAAGGGGGTTGAGTGGGGTTGAAGGGAGTTACGACAAAGAATCCCCTCCCCGGAGAGCCTGCCCCGCTTCGGCGGGGGGTTAGGGGTGGGTTCTTATTCTATTGATACACAAATAATTAATTTATATTATAATTTTAAACAATATGAAAATAGAACTTAAAAAAGACTTTACATGGTCGCTTGTGGTGCCAACCAGTATGGGAGTTCGCATAACTCCGGCAAACGGACAGCCTGTTCATTGCAGCGATACATTTCATATGCAGGCTACTAGTGCTGAATCCAATGTAGCAAGTGTATCATCATTTCTTGGACTACCGGTCAAGATACTCACGACCTTTGTAAAAGACAGTCCGATAGCACGTTTTATAAAGGATAACCTTGCAAGCCGTCATATTGCTTATGAGGGGGTTGAAGTTGAGCAGGGAGGACCCTGGGGTTACCGTCATCAGTTCAATATTGCCGACAGCGGATATGGCTCGCGGGGTCCCCGGGTTCAGAATGACCGTGCCGGGGAGGTGGGTAGAACACTGAATGTCAAGAACTTCGATCTTCCAGGGCTTTTCGGAAAAGAGGGTGTTCAGATCCTTCACCTTTCCGGACTGATTGCTGCTTTATCTCCGGAAACCAGCAACTTCTGCCTTGAGCTTGCGAGAGCAGCAAAAAAGTACGGAACCCGTATATCATTTGACCTTAACTACCGTGCCTCCTTCTGGAAGAATCGTGAGAAAGAGCTTGCAGGCATATTTAAAGAAATTGCCGGCATTTCAGATATCCTTGTCGGCAATGAAGAAGATTTCCAGCTTTGTCTGGGTATTCAGGGTCCAGAAGAGGGAGGTAAAGATCTGGCAGCAAAAATAGACAGCTTCAAGGAGATGATAAACAGGGTAAGAAAAGCATTTCCTGATGCTTCTGTTTTTGCAACCACCCTCCGGGAGGTAATTAGTACAAACGAACACCTTTGGGGTGCTATTATGCTTGAAGGAGAAAACTGGCATGTAGTTGAGCCTCGCGAGATACATGTCCTCGACCGTATCGGTGGAGGTGACGGGTTTGTGGGCGGTATGCTCTATGCTATTCTTAAAGGATGGGAACCGGAGAAGTGGATCCAGTTCGGATGGGCTACAGGAGCCCTGGCGACAACTGTTGTAACAGACTACGGTCAGCCCGCCGATGAGGAGCAGGTCTGGAGCATCTGGAAAGGTAATGCAAGAGTCCGCAGATAAGAATAAAAGAACTATCACAGAGCTACACAGAGAAGACACAGAGTTACACAGAGCCATAATAATTCAAGCTCTGTGGACCTCTGTGGTTCTCCGGATTTCCTCAGTGTAAGTTCTTCCTTATTTCTTCCCTTTAAGTTTAAATTTCTTTACAAAATCATCAATAACCTGTGAAAGGTTCGGATCTCCTATTTCCTGGAGATCATAGTAGACCCTGGTATTAGGTTTCTTTATTTTAATAATCCTGTTAAGATCGATCGGTGTTGCAATGATCACACTGTCACATTTTGTGTTATTGATGGTTTTCTCAAGGTCACGCAGCTGTTGTTCACCATATCCCATTGCGGGAAGCAGTGTTCCGATATTCGGGTAAAGTCTGAATGTTTCGCTCAGTTTACCCACTGTATAAGGCCTGGGATCAACGAGTTCCAAAGCACCGAATTTGCGGGCTGCAACAACTCCTGCACCGAGTTTCATTTCACCATGAGTAAGAGTAGGCCCGTCTTCCACAACAAGTACCCTCTTGCCTTTAATCAATGAAGGATTATCAACTTTTATCGGTGATGCACCGTCAATAACGATTGCTTTCGGGTTTACCTTTTCAATACTTTCACGCACTATCTGAATCGCATCGGGTGCTGCACTATCCATTTTGTTGATGACCACCACATCAGCAATCCTCAACGTTACTTCACCCGGGTAATACTTCAATTCATGTCCTGCCCTGTGCGGATCAACGACCGTGATCATAAGATCAGGTTTATAGAACGGGAAATCGTTGTTGCCTCCGTCCCATATAACAACATCACATCCTGCAGGATCTTTTTCTGCTTTGCGAAGGATTGCTTCATAATCAACACCTGCATAAATTACATTTCCTCTGACTACATGAGGCTCATATTCTTCCATCTCTTCAACAGTACACTTATGTTTTTCAAGATCTTTAAGGACTGCAAACCGCTGAACTTTCTGGGCATTAAGATCTCCATAAGGCATAGGATGGCGAATTGCAACCACTTTTAGTCCTCTGGACATTAAAAGCTCAATAACTCTCCTGGATGTCTGGCTCTTTCCGCAGCCGGTTCTGACAGCTCCGACAGCAATTAAGGGTTTTGTACTTTTCACCATTGTATCATTGGGCCCCAGCAGAACAAAATTTGCACCAGCTGCGTTAACAATGGCACTGACAGCCATTACTTTCTGATAGGTCACATCGCTGTATGAAAAAATACAGTCGTCAACTTTATATTTTTTTATGAGTTCCGGAAGATTTTCTTCAGTAAAAATCGGGATGCCCTTAGGATAAAGCTTTCCGGCAAGCTCTTTTGGATATTTTCTTCCCTCAATATCGGGGATCTGTGCTGCCGTAAAAGCTACAACATTATAATACTCATTATCCCTGAAACAAGTATTAAAATTATGGAAATCCCTTCCTGCTGCACCAATTATGATGACATTTTTCTTAAACATAAATCCTCCTTGTTTTTAAAAATTTATTTTTGTGATTAGAGAAGTTTCATTATAAAATGATTCGACAAATGTATAATTTGCATACCGTAATTCCGAGTGTTTAAGGGATTTTTTTATATATCGTTTTTATAAGCTAACATTCTGTAATACTATCTGTTATATTTATTGTTAATACAACGTTAAAAATGTTTAAGAAATTGATCCGGAGATAAAAGGTGATCTGGCAAATTCTTTGTACTATTATAACATCTAATGAATGTCCTGGCACACATATACCTGTCCGGTGATTCCGACAAAATAATCATCGGAAACTACATAGGAGATTATGTAAAAGGACGTGATTATCTGGAATATCCGGACCTTATTCGTAAAGGCATTATACTTCACCGGCACATAGATGGTTTTACTGACCGTCACCCGGTAGTTCACAGGAGTAAAATTTTTTTTTCAAGGAAGTACCATAAATATTCAGGGGTAATTACTGATATCATTTATGATCACTTCCTTACAAAGGAATGGAATCTGTTTTCGCGCAGACCTCTTGAAAGTGTAACTTATAATTTTTACAGGGCTCTGGTGAACAACTATGAAATATTGCCGGCAAATGTAAAGGAAATGATGCCGTTCTTCATAATCAACAACTGGATCGAATCATATCAGACTGTCAATGGTATACGGCATGTATTAAAGACATTAAGCAAACGGTCAACCCTTCCTTCTGAAACAAGGTTTGCAATCCGTGCACTCAAGAAAAACTATTATTCGCTTCAGGATGATTTCCTTGAGTTTTTTCCGCAGCTTATAGATTATGTCGAAAAGGATTTTGGCGTAGAGATCTCACACAGGATTACAATCCCGTTCTGATCACACCAGATATTCTGTTCGTCCTGCATCCAGCCTCAGAAAAATAAACAGCAATATCGTGAATCCCCACAGGGAGCTTCCACCATAGCTGAAAAACGGTAAAGGGATACCTATGACCGGCACCAGGCCAACAGCCATTCCTATATTGATGAAGAAATGGATGAACAGGATTGAAATGACTCCATAACCATAAATCCTTGAGAATACCGACCTCTGTCGTTCAGCCAGGAAGATCAGTCTGAGCAGTAGAAAAAGATATGCTCCTATAACGATGAATGACCCCAGGAAACCCCACTCCTCCCCGACTGTACAGAAAATAAAATCGGTGCTCTGCGCCGGTACAAATTTGAATTTCGTCTGAGTCCCCTGGAGATATCCTTTCCCGGTAAATCCTCCTGATCCGATAGAGATGATCGACTGGTTAACATTGTATCCCATACCATGAGGATCAGATTTGAAGCCAAGCATGATCTCCACCCTTTCCTTCTGATGTGTCCGAAGCAGATTATTGAAAGCAAAATCAACAAAATTGATATAGAGTATACTTCCCAGAAGAAAAGTATAAATAATAAGTACAGCTATTGCTTTCTTTGAGTATATATAAAAAGCGAAAGCAATTCCCGACAGGATAAGTGAAATTAACAGAACAAGCTCATTGCCAAGCGATCCAATTACATAATAATCAAGCAAATAGAGCGAACCACTGATTAAGATAAAAATTCCAAGCCCCGCAAAGAAGAGTTTCCATCTTCTGGTAGCAAACCATGTCAGAAGGATTGCTATCGTAACAAGACCTATTTCGAGGTAAAGGTTGTCCAGCAAAAGTGTCAGGAAGAAAAGAAGGACCATGAGCAGTCCCGAGACAAAAATAAAGGGGCTCATCCCTTCACGGAAAAGAACTAATAAGAATGCGAAGAAGACGATAGTTGAACCCATATCCGGCTGTAATGCTGTCAGCAATGCCGGCAACAGGATAATCCCGACAGCAGGAATAATAACTTTAAGCCTTGTCAGCTCCTGCCTGCGGTTATTCAGAAACGTTGCCAGAGCAAGGGCTGTACCGAATTTAGCAAATTCGGAAGGCTGGAAACTCACAGGTCCGAATTCGAACCATGACCTTGCTCCGTTTATTTCTTTCCCGAATACAAGGACCAGCACCAGCAGCAAGATGAGAAATCCGTAGATGAACCATGAAAAAAACAGATAGAATCTGCTGTCGATAATTACAACAAATACTGCCAAGACAATCGTCGCAAGTATCCAGATGAACTGCCTGCCATATCTCTGGGTAAGATCAAGGATCTCCTTATGTTCCTCATTATATACAGCAGCATAGATATTGAACCAGCCCATGGTAACCATCAGCAGGAATAGAAGGATCGTAGTTTTATCGATCCCGTTCCATATATTAACGCTGCGCTTCATTTTCTGTTTCCGGAGATTGGTTAAGCAGGTTAAGGTCAAGCATTCTCTGTTCCATCGGTTTGTTTGTTACAACACCCTTCAGGTGTTTTTCAATCATTAAAGTCGCCAAAGGAGCAGCATAGGTCGCTCCAAAGCCTACATTTTCAACATAAACAGCAATTGCGATCGTGGGATTATCCTTAGGTGCGAATGCAATAAATACAGAATGGTCTTTACCATGCGGATTCTGGGCTGTGCCTGTTTTACCGCAAACAATTATCCCGTTCAAGGCTGCTATCCGCGCTGTTGCTCCGGCTCCGCCATTCACGGCAGCTTCCATTCCCAGTATTATCTCTTCAAAATTAGACGAATCAATACCTGTTTCGTGCCTGACAGTAAATCTTGGATCGATTTTATGTCCGGTGCCAATTGATTTGACAATATGAGGTGTATAAAAATATCCCCTGTTGGCAATTGCAGCAGTCATATTTGCCATCTGAAGCGGAGTTGTTTCAACCTCTCCCTGTCCGATCGCCATGGATATTACCGTTAGCGCTTTCCATTTGTTCTTCCCATGATACCTGTCAAAATATTCTGAAGATGGAATTAAACCCGGGAGTTCGTTGGAAAATTCTGTGCCCAGCTTTTTCCCGAATCCAAAATCTGTAAGATAACTCCGCCATTTCTCATAAGCTTCTCCCACTGTGCCATAACGCGGATTCTCAAGAATCTTCCTGAAGGTCTGGCAGAAGTATGCATTACATGAATTCATAATTGCACCTTCCAGGTCGAGAGGTGAAGAATGAGAGTGGCAGGCAACAAAAAGATATCCGTTATTGCAACCGAACATTGTTGATGGTACAATGACTTTTTCCTGCAAAGCTATCAGTCCGATTACCGGCTTGAAAGTTGATCCCGGTGGATATTTTGCCATTGAAGCCCTGTTAAAAAGGGGTTTGTACATTGTATCTGCCTGGAGCCTGGCAAAATTCTCAGAGCGCACCCTTCCAACAAGTAATCCCGGGTCATAGTTCGGAGAAGATACAAATGCAAGCATCTCTCCGGTTTTTGGTTCAATAGCAACTATGCTGCCTCTTTTGTTCTGCATCAGGAGTTCCCCATACTCCTGGAGATCAAGGTCAATTCCGGATATGATATCAGAACCCTGAACATCCAGCGTATCGCGTGACTCATTATCATAAGATCCTTTTATCCGGCCGTAAACATCCACCAAATATATCTTTACACCGCGTGTTCCTCTTAGGTCTTTTTCGTATGCTTCCTCAATTCCAAGCTTGCCAATATAATCACCCGGCTTGTAGTAGGGATCCTTCTTAATTAAAGCTTCGTCTACTTCGCTTACATATCCGAGAAGATGGGCTGCAACCGGTTTTGAATATTTCCGGAGTGTCCTCGACTGCACATAAAACCCGGGATACATGAACATTTTTTCCTGAAACCGGGCATAAGTTTCAGCCGATACCTGTTTCAGAAATACTGAGGGGGCTCTCCGTGAGTAATTCCTGGCAGCCTTTAGTCTCTCTCTGAAAATTTCCTTTGATATCTCCAGATCATTGCAAAAAACAGTTGTATCCATTTTCCCTGTCTGCCCGGGAACAACCATTATGTCATATGCTGCCTGGTTTGATACGATCAGCTTTCCATTCCGGTCATAGATCAGCCCTCGTGCCGGATACTGCGTTTCATAACGCAGGACATTATTATCGGCAGACATCCTGTAAGTATCCTTTACGACCTGAATTATAAAAAGCCTTATAATCAGTGCTACTGATGCAAGCACGATAAGTGAGATAATGATATATTTCCTGCTGACATATATGTCTTTCATGACCTGGCGGCTATTTCCATTTTCTGATGTATTCCAGAAGAAGAATGAAGGTTATTGAGAAAAGTGAGCTTAATAATACTCTGAGAAGTGTCCTGAAGAAATCTGTGAACCGGAAAACTTCCAGGTAGAAAAGGGCGGTATGATGCACAACCACTATGACAATGGTGTAAATCAGGAACCACCTTACACCGTATGCAAACATTGAAGGATTGCCTCCCGGCTCATAACCATCTCTGGGTGATATGACTCTAAGAATATAAGGACGTACAAAACCTGCAACAACTGTTGCTGAAGTATGCATACCGGGAGATCCTGAAAAGAAATCAATCGTCAGCCCGGTAAAAAAAGAAATAATCAGAAGTAACCATCCGGGAATCTCCACAGGAAGAAGCAGGATGAACATTATATAAATGTATGGATTTATATATCCGCTGAACTGTATATTATTGAATAACAGAACCTGAAGCAGGACCAATATTATAAAGAACAGACCAAATTTCAGAGTTCTGTTGATCATAGAAATAGTTTTTCAAGTTCAATTTGTTCCTTCTTTTTCAGATTGCCAATTGCATTAACAAAATGAAGCTTCTTGAAATCAGTCAGAAGCAAAACCTCAATCCTGTAAAAATCGCCGCCGATCTTTTCAAAATCACTCACCGTTCCGACCAGAATTCCTTCAGGAAATACTGCGGAATACCCTGTGGTTTCAATAGTATCACCTATACCAAAAGTCACATGTTGAGGAATTTCGTTTAAAACAGCATGACTGTAATCCCTGCCATCCCAGCTCAACGATCCGAAATATCCATTTGATTTTATCCTTGCACTTAATTTAAAATCGAGATTGAGCAGTGACATCACGACAGAATAATTTTCCGAACAGCCCACAATGACTCCCGCTGCGTTCTTGCCATCAGTAACAGCCATATCAACGGATAATCCCTGTTCCCTTCCCTTGTTCAGCGTAAAGAAATTCTTCTGCCGGTTAACAGAATTGCTGACTACTTCAGCAGTAGAATAAGAATATTGTTGCTGATGTATCGTGTCGACCAGGGGTGAAAAAGAAAGATCATTCCTGTTGACGGAGCGCTCCAGGGTATTCCTGAGGATTGCATTCTCTCTTGCAAGGGACTGACTTATTTCCCGAAGGTGGAAATAGGTCCTGGTGTTGCTAACCTTCTTTTCTATTCCTGTTGTTAAACCTCTGATCCCTTTTATTATTCGCGCATTTTGATAACTGTTCCCGTTGCTGATCAAATAAATTGCTATCCCTTCAAGTATCAGAAAGATGATCAGATGATTATACTTAGCAAGAAAGTTCAGCAGGTTTCTCATTCACAAAGACAGATTATCTCATGAGGAACGGGAATTTATCTACGTTCTTAAGTGCAACCCCTGTTCCCCGTGCAACTGCATGAAGCGGATCTTCAACCACATTGAAATTAATGTTTATTTTGTCTGTAAGTCTTTTATCAAACCCTCTGAGCAGTGCACCGCCGCCAGCCATGTAAATACCCTTATTCACAATATCGGCATAGAGTTCGGGAGGTGTCTGTTCAAGAACGTTAAGAATAGCCGCCTCAACTTTTGATAATGATTTATCAAGACAATAAGCTATCTCCTGGTACGAAATTGGAATTTCAATCGGGAGTGCAGTCATTATATTCGGACCTCTGACAACATAGTCTGCCGGAGGGTTCTCTATATCAGGCAATGCGGCTCCGACGCCGATTTTAATATCTTCTGCAGTCCTTTCACCAATTTTTATATTATGCTGATGCCTCATATATGCCTGGATATCAGCAGTAAAACCGTCGCCTGCAATCCTGATTGATTTATTGCAAACTATTCCACCGAGAGCGATTACTGCTATCTCGGTTGTTCCCCCGCCGATATCAACAACCATACATCCTTCAGGAGCTTCCACGTCAAGTCCGATACCAATAGCTGCAGCCATTGGTTCATAAATCATATAGACATCCCGCCCGCCTGCATGTTCTGAAGAGTCCCGTACTGCCCGGATCTCCACCTCGGTGCTGCCAGAAGGGATGCATACAACCATTTTTAATGATGGAGAAAAAAACCGGGGCCCTTTGTTAATCATTTTAATCATTCCTCTGATCATCAGTTCGGCAGCGTTGAAATCAGCAATTACACCATCCCGCAAAGGCCTGATTGTCTTTATATTCTCATGTGTCTTGCCATGCATCTGCCTGGCTGCTTCCCCTATTGCTATAAGTTTCCCTGAATTTTTATCTATTGCAACTATTGATGGTTCATCAACAACTACCTTGTCGTTATGAATTATGATAGTATTTGCTGTCCCAAGATCTATAGCAATCTCCTGCGTTAAAAAAGAAAATAGTCCCATTGAATGAGTAAATTATATTAATGTTTAAAATGTCTTACACCTGTAAATACCATTGCCACTCCATTGGCTGAACAGTAAGCAACCGAATCCTGGTCACGTACTGATCCTCCGGGCTGGACAATAGCTGTAATGCCTGCTTTATGAGCAATCTCAACTGAGTCGGCAAACGGGAAAAAAGCATCTGAGGCCATCACCGATCCCTTCAGGTCGAATCCGAATGATCCGGCTTTTTCAATAGCCTGTTTCAAAGCATCTACCCTTGAAGTCTGTCCAATACCGCTTGCACATAGCTGCCGGTTTTTGACCAGTACAATTGCATTTGATTTACTGTGTTTTACAATGATATTTGCAAAAACCAGGTCATCGATCTCAGCAGCTTCAGGTACCCTTGAAGTAACAGGTTTCATATCACTGCCCTTCTCAGTGTGGTTATCACGCTCCTGCCAAAGAACACCGTTAAGTAGTGACCTGAAAGAAAACTTGTTCTTAATCTGTTCCTTTCTCTTAAGAATGATCCTGTTTTTCTTCTGCTTTAGTATTTCAAGCGCTTTGCCTGAATAGTCCTGAGCAATAATTATTTCAAAGAATAACTTGTCGATCTCTGCAGCGGTTGATTCATCAACTGTAACATTTGTTGCAATTACACCGCCGAAGGCAGAGACAGGATCGCAGGCAAGTGCATCATTCCAGGCA
Organism: Bacteroidales bacterium; assembly: GCA_025454795.1. Taxonomy (GTDB): domain Bacteria; phylum Bacteroidota; class Bacteroidia; order Bacteroidales; family VadinHA17; genus LD21. The sequence continues at coordinate 92,102 of JALONT010000003.1, forward strand.
TCAGTAATATTGTTCCGGGAAGCAACCCCGCATGCATTGTTATGCTTGATGATGACAACAGTCGTTTCCGGGAACTCATCAATCAGGTTTAAAGCAGATTCAATATCAAGCAGGTTGTTGTATGATATCTCTTTACCGTGAAGCTTGTTGAAGAGCTTGTCAGGGTCGCCGAAGAAGATGCCTTTCTGGTGAGGATTCTCGCCATACCTGAGAGGATATGATACATTTATGCTCTCCCTGAAAACCGGTATCCCGGCCTCCCTGTTGAAATATTTAAAGATTGTCGTATCGTAGTTTGATGATGTCTTAAAAGCTTCAGCAGCGTAAAAGCGTCTTTCCCTTAGTGTTGTAACTCCATTTCTCTCTTTCAGAAGTGTCAAAAGAGCAGGGTATTGCTCCCTGTCTGATACGATCACAACATCATTGTAGTTTTTTGCAGCAGCCCTTATGAGGGAAATGCCTCCGATATCTATCTTTTCAATAATCTCTTCTTCGACATTTACGTTCTGAACCGTCTGCTCGAATGGGTATAGATCCACAATCACAAGGTCTATTTCAGGGATCCTGTATTTTGCAAGCTGTTCAATATCTTCAGGATTTTCCCTGCGTGCAAGGATTCCGCCGAAAACTGAAGGATGAAGTGTTTTTACCCTTCCGCCAAGTATCGAAGGATAAGCAGTAAGATCTTCAACCTTTTCAGCAGGAATCCCAAAATCCCTGATGTAATTGTATGTACCTCCTGTTGAATAGATCTTAACCTTCAGTTTATGAAGGATTCTTATAATATCATCAAGCCCATCTTTACAGAAGACAGAAATTAAAGCGCTGCTTATCCTTTTATCACTCATTATATGTTAATTATGATTGCCAGACAAAGTTTTTTCGGGCGATTAAAAATAGATATTTTTTTATTAACCTCAATATTTTATACCCATGATTCTCGGTAACTCCGCAATTAAGAAAAAAACCTGTCACAAACTTGTGATTTTTCATATCTTTGAATATCAAATTATTTATTTATACTTGAAAAAGTTTCTCGCGCTGTTAAAAGAGGGATTTCTGTTTGCTGTTAACTCTGTTGTGGTTAATAAGTTAAGAACTTTCCTTTCACTCTTTGGGATAACCATCGGTATCTTCTCAATTATATCGGTTTTTACAGTTCTTGACTGGATGGAAAAATCTATTCACGATAGTATTTCTTCATTGGGGGAAAATGTTATTTATGTTCATAAATGGCCATGGGGATTCAATAACGATGTAAAATGGTGGGATATTATTAAATGGCCGGTAATTTCGAAGGATGATTACGAGGCTGTCATGAACAAATCTTCAAGAACTGAATCTGCATGTTTTTCGGTAGATCAGCCGAAACAGATAAAGTACAGGAAGAATCTGGCAAACGACGTATATGTAATGGCGGTTACTCATGAATATGAGAATTTAAGATCATTTGAAATTGAGAAAGGCCGTTATTTCTCACCTGAAGAATCAGCCTCCGGTAAAAATGTTGCAATAGTAGGAGCTGCGTTAGCTGATAGGTTATTTGATAAGGCTGATCCTATTGGCAAACAGATAATAATAGGAAGTAACAAAACAAATGTTATCGGCGTCTTTAAGAAGGAAGGTAAAGGAGGTATAACCGACAGCGGACTGGATGAATTGACAATTGTTCCATATAATTTTGCCAAAACTTTTATTAATATGAGGCATAATTTTCTGGACGCCACACTTATGATAAAGGCAAAGGATGGAGTATCTGTTGAGGAATTAAGCGATGAAACAATTATGATTCTCAGGGCCGCAAGGAGACTTCAGCCTGATGAGGTAAATAATTTTTCTGTAAACAGGGCAAACCTTATTTCGCAGAGTTTTGAGGGCGTTTTTGCCGGTATTAACCTGGGGGGCTGGGTAATAGGGGGCTTTGCCATTCTTGTCGGTGGTTTCGGAATAGCAAATATTATGTTTGTTTCAGTGAGGGAAAGAACCAATCAGATAGGGATTCAGAAAGCACTCGGAGCTAAATCATCATTTATCCTTCAGCAATTTCTCATTGAGTCGGTACTCCTTTCCGTGATCGGAGGACTGCTTGGAGTTTTACTTATCTTTATTGGAACCCTGGTTGTAAATTATCTCTGGGAGCTGAATATGTATCTTACTATGACCAACATTATACTTTCGGTTGTCATATCCGGAATTATCGGGATTGTTGCCGGCTATGCACCAGCATACAGTGCAGCAAAAATGAATCCCGTAGAGGCTATCGGTTATTCATTCACTTAGTATCCTGTTCTTTTCAACCCAGTTGGTAAGCTTAACAAACTGAGCTACAGATAATTGTTCGGGCCGTAATCCAAAATCTTCATAATCTTCCCGTTGAAGCTTAAATGCTGACTTAACGGAGTTTCTCAGGGTCTTTCTCCTCTGGTTGAAGCCGGCTTTAACAACCCTTGTGAACAGAGTCTCGTCACACCCAAGTTCAGTAACCTGGTTTCTCCTGAGCCTTATGACACCTGATTTTACTTTCGGAGGAGGTGAAAAAACATGCTCAGAAACTGTAAACAGGTATTCAGCAGAATAATATGCCTGAAGCAACACGCTTATAATTCCATAGGTTTTTGTCCCCGGTGGAGCACAGATCCTTTCAGCAACCTCTTTCTGGAGCATCCCGCATACCTCTGTAATTCTTTCCTTGTGCTTCAGTACTTTAAAAAGGATCTGACTTGAAATATTATACGGAAAGTTTCCTATAACTGCCACCTTCCCCGGGAAATATGAATCGACATCCATTGATAGAAAATCGCCTCTAATTATCTCCTTAAGTCCGGGATAGTTCTCTTTCAGATAGTGAACCGATTCATTATCAATTTCAATGACCCGGAAATCATTGAATCCCCTTGCCATAAGGAATCCGGTAAGCATCCCCATTCCAGGTCCGATTTCCAGCACCGAGTCATATCCTGACCCTGTCAGCGTGCAGGCAATTCTTTCAGCAATGCTCCTGTCTTTTAAAAAATGCTGACCAAGATTTTTTTTTGACCTTACTCTGCTCATCTGACAGGTGGTTATTAGAAACCAGGAGTCCAAGATATTAAATTATCCAAATGAATTTGTTCCATCTGTCACAAAGCTTCCTGGATTAAAGCCGGTGTATCCTTTCTTTGTCTGTCAACCACCGGATTGGTCGGGTTAAGCTTTCCTTTGAATTCATCGTTTCCCGGAATATAAAAAAATAATTTACCATCCCGGTCGCTTTCACCGCAAAAAACTGTTCCATCCGGACCAATGGCCATGGCATCGAACTGATAAGACCTTTTAGAATAGTATGGGCTCCTGTCTACTGCAAAGTTTCCCAGTTCACGGAAACCTTCCTGACCTGAAATATCATAACTGTGTAATTTACAGAAGCGTTCAATTTCCCCGGTTATCATATAGATTTTATTATCAATTCCCATCTTCATAGCCCTCATTCTCCTCATAATGCGCGGTTTCCCCAATACAATCACCTTTTCCTGATCAAAATTAAGTTCAACCAGGTACCCGTCATGAGTTGAGGCAAATACTCTGCCTGTAGTTTGATCTCTTATAATTTGTTCAATAACAGGATAATCCCATGATTTCATGCTTTCCCAGTATTCCCCCGGCAATCGCATCCATGTGAGTTCGAGTTTGTCTGTTTTCGGATCGAATCTTAAAAGGAAACCATTGTCTCCTGAAGTATATACTTCGCCTGTTGCCGGATCACAAAACAGGTCGCGGGGTACAGATCTCCAGTTCCTCTCAGGACCCCCATATACTTTTTGAGTCATAATATCCCCGTATTTCTTAGTGGTCCTGGTTTTCAGATCAAATATAAAAAAGATAGCATCCGGATATGAAAGTCCATATATCTTGGTTTTCTCAGGACTGAAGGTCATTGCATATACAGTATTATTGGCTACAGGTATGCCCAGGTCTTCCAGCGGAGAAGCATCTTCATTGGTATATCTATGAACATCACCTGTTTTTGGGTCGTACTTGTAGATATGTCCGCCAGGATAAGATTCGTAAGGAGCTTTGATATCCTTCCATAATTGTTTTTCAATCCCTTCAACTTCTACCGGGAAATCACTGGTAAATTTTAATGGGGCAAACATGTTCAGTCCGGTCCCGATATATATTTCCTCGTCACTCCCTTCCAGTATGCAATGATAAACGCCCTTTTCATTGCCAATTTTACCCAATGGTCTAACTTTATTTATAAATCGGTTATAAAAGAAAAAATACGATTGTGATTTCCCGCTGGTTGCACCATAGATGAAGCCGTTGGAATGTGTCATCAATGCAGTTATCCGTGAGTTATCTGCAGGAATTAAATTCTGCTCAGGATAACCTAAATCTCGATAATCCATCCGGTGAGTATCAAAATGAGGATTGATCCACTGCTGGGCACTGACTGAATAAAAATTTAGAATAAGACCTATCAGAATGCTATATTTTTTAATTGCTGATTTCATCATTACAATTTATTTATTCGTTGATATTAGTTTTTCGTAAAAGGATCATAGCAGCCCAATCCCATGGCTTTGCGGAAACCACCATTGATCTTCAGCGCCTCATCAGTCTGTTCAAACAATCCCACAAACCAGATCTTACCATCTTTATCTGTTTCAGCAGCACCCATCCCGCTGGCATATGAGCCATCAGTAGGCTTTAAAATGCCAAGGTCCTCTCTTTTTCCGGTTTTCAGATCATATGTAACCATATATGAACTTGTCCGGGGTTTAGCAATTGGGGAATCGGACTTTCTGGTTTCGGTGCCAATATCTTTGTTTACAAGTCCATAATCAAAATCACCGGATGTTACCGGCAGATAATATATTTTTCTGTCTTTTTGATTAATGGTCATAGCCAGCGTAGCGTGAGGTATATCAAAAAATCGTCCCTCGCGATAAAAAGGAGCACACATCAATGTCAAGGGAGTGATCTCTCCTTCCTGTCCTTTATTTACATCGTACCTGAATAAAAGGTTGCTGCCACCAATGATGCCATAAGCCACTTTGTCCACCGGATCCCATTCAATATATCTCCACTGCGCCCGGCGGTCCAGCATGGGATTGGCCATTGTACGGGAATCAAGAGTAACAGGCAATCTTAAAAATTCAAGATTAAAGATCCTGTCTTTATTAACATCATATTTCCATATTCTTCCTGGCGGGTAACTGCCATAAACGTTCCCGGATTCATCAATGAAGATTGTCCGGCAAATATCCCAGTTGTCAACTCTGCCCATATCCTCAGTATAATCCTCATCGATAAAATATCGTGATAAATGTCCTATTTCATCTAATCCGTAGATTATTCGACGCATCTTATCCATTGTCTGACCAGTTAAACCCCAAAAGCTGTTAATCTTACTTAATGGTTCAACCCTTCCCGTTTCCATATTAATCCTGAACCATCGTGGGCCGTTATAACTATTTGCATCAATAGCCGGGGGGCCATTATCTTCACAGAATGAGCCAAAATAAACATAACCATCCAATTCCTGCATTCTTACATGGATTTTACCATTTGTCCATATTCCTTTTCCTCTTTCATCAAGAAGGATTGTAAGGTTGGCCAGATGTTTCATCGTACTGGTGCTGATATCAAATTCATAAACATTTGCTGCATCAGCATGGGTGCATAAGCCGATATATATTTTATTATTTGAGGCAATATACATTGCGCTCCAGATACTGGCATCCATATCAGTCTTACTGAAAATATAGTGCTTTACCGGAATGGTCCTTAATTTATTAAGTTCAACATTACTTTTTTGCGCTCTAAATTCTGGTGCGACTAAAAGAAAAATTATGATGACCAAAAAGGTATTTAAGAATCTGTTTTTCATAAGTTATTAATATTAAACAATTTAATTAGCAAGGAACAACATTCAGGGATATTAGCCTGCTTTAAGTTTTAATGAAATGTTATCGACATAAATATCCATTGGTTCGGAATAAATACCTGTACCTGTTAAAGTAATTCTTAAGCCAAGGGCGTCTTTTGAAACGATTTCGGTTAAAAATAACTGTGGCGGATCCTGTCTGACTTCGCCGGTTTCAGTTCCCCTATCCCACCAGCTTTGAAGATTACGGTCATTGATAAAGACGTCCATTGAAATCTCAATTGACTTTTCACATAAAAGAGTGCAAAAATAGGGGTCAATATTCTGGAAAATCCAGCTTCGCGTCTCCCCGGGTCTCCTTGATGTCATCAATACAGAATCTACTGGAATCTTTCCTTCTTCCTGAATCTTAAGCTGTGCTAAATCGGCCGGAAAATAACTTGGAGCATCAACACAGGCTTTTGTCAAATTAAAATGGACAGATTTTTCCCCACTGTTTACAATATCAGTCGGCAATGAAACCACTTCTGTTTCACTATCAGGTACGGGAGGCTGATCTTTATTCCAGTAATCCGGGAATTCTGTTTTATCCGAATCTTCAAAACTACCATTTCTAACTAGGTTAGCATTTCTGAATTTATTCCCAAGATATTCAGTTGCCACAGGATCCACTGTCTTTGAAAAAGAATTTCCGAAATGTGCTACCATACTTCAGCTGTATTATGAGGATTTATCGAAATGGAGTGACATCGATTTGCATTCTATCCATCGAATTTCTCCCAACCATGCTCCATGTTTTTCCTGAATCAGTGGTTCGATAGATCCCATAGTACTGAACAACTGCATACATTATTTCAGGAGCCACCGGATTAATACAGACGCCAATCGTCTGTCCCGGTGATTGTTACTCTTTGACCAAAAACTGAGATTGATGCAAAGAATAACAAGATCATCAAAAAATTTTTCATTAATAAATTGGATTAAGTTAGTATTAAGGTTCAATAAAACGTAAAAATAAATAAATATTCGAGCTTCGTTATTAATTCAGATTATTTAATATTTATATCCTTGATACAATTAATGACCCCCTTATTATATAAACTCAACAGTGCATCAATATAAGTATCAGTGAATCTTCCGGAATTAATCAGATCACCAAAAATTGATTCAATCCTCAAAAACGCCAGATGATCCTTATGTGAAAGAAGAGCTTTCTCCTGAAGGATCTCTTTCATTTCGTCATCGACCTGGTATTTATTACCTACTTCATCAATCCCTTCAGAATAGCGGCACCAGGCAGCAATAACTAAAGCAGAACGATTTACAGGGCCTCCGGCTTTTAGCTGTTCCATAATAGTAGGTAATAGAAATTTGGGAATTTTAGCTGAACTTTGATGACATATCCGGGCAACTTTATCTTTGATCTGAGAATTTCCGAACCTTTCAATCAGACTCTTTTTGTAAGCATCAAGATTTATGCCCGGGACTTCATCAAGGATAGGAGTAACTTCTTTATCCATAAAATCGCAAAGAAATATTGCAAACAACTGATCATGAACGACTTCATGAATATAAGAATATCCGTGCAGGGCTCCTGGCAAACCGAGCAGCGAATGTCCTGCATTCAGCAAGCTTATTTTCATTCTTTCATATGGCCCGACATCTGTAACAAATTGAACTCCAACGTATTCCCATTCCGGTCTGCCATTTGTATATATATCCTCAATAACCCATTGTATAAAAGGTTCGCAAACCACAGGCCATTTATCTTCAATACCATATGCAGATTTAAGATTATCAATATCGGAAGGTGTTGTTACAGGAGTAATTCTGTCAACCATGGAGTTAGGAAAAGTAATATTCTTTTCGATCCAGTCAATCAATCCTGGTTCGGCTTCTTTAATATAAGCCAGAAGCATCTTCCTTGTTGTGTCTCCATTTTTCTGAATATTGTCACAGGATTGAATGGTTAAACCTGCTATTCCTCTGTCTCTGCGAAGCTTCAACGCCTGTGTTAAATATCCGAAGACAGTTTTAGGATTTTTTGGATTCTTCAGGTCCCATTGAATTGAAGGTTCATCATTCAAAAAATCACCCGTAGCTGCATTGAAATTATAACCTCCCTCTGTAATGGTAAGTGTAATGATCTTAATATCAGGATCTGCTATTTTTCCCAGAACGGCACTTGTGTTATCCGGAGCAAATAGATATTCGACAACAGAACCTATAACCCTTGCAGTTAAAGTACCGTCTGGTTCAGTAGTCATTAAGGTATATAAACCATCCTGATCCGATAAAGTGTCAAATATTTTACGGTCACCAGCGAGCAATGCTATACCACAAATTCCCCAATCTTTTACACTGTTTCTGTGAAGAACCTGGTCTGTATAAAATGCCTGGTGTGCTCTGTGAAAACCACCAATACCTATATGAACAATTCCGGTTTTTATTTTTGACCTGTCATAAGCAGGGATTGCTACCTCTTTGGGAAGCAGGGAGAGGTTTTTTGCATTTAGTTTTATTACCCTTTTCATCGACAACTACTTACTACTCCCCTGGAATCGCTGTAACAACACAGCGAATATTATGATCAATCCTTTAATAACCTGCTGTGAATAGGCCGGAATATTCATCAGGTTCATGATATTACCAATCATTCCTAAAATCAATACTCCCAGAAGCGTATTAATTGCTGAGCCTTTACCACCACTTAAGCTTGCACCACCTATTACCACAGTCGCTATTACATCCAGCTCCATTCCTACTCCCATAACCGGAGAGCCTACTGCTGTTCTTGCTGTTGTTATAATACCTGCAACAGCCGACAGACCTCCAGCAATTGCATACACGCTAAACTTATAGGCAGATACTTTTATGCCCGATAACCGTACAGCCTCTTCATTGCTGCCGATGGCTATAATAATACGTCCAAAAATATTATATTTCAACAGAACAGCAGTAATGGCAAATGTCAAAATCAGAATAAATGCCGGATTGGGAATACTTAAAAAATTACCACTACCAAAGTCTGTCAGTACCGAAGCATTTTCACTTACAAGAACAGGAGCACCCTTTGAGAAAATGAAACCAAGTCCTCTTACTATTGACATTAACGCAAGGGTCGCAATAAACGGAGCAATTTTGTGTACTGAAACCAGATAACCTGACAGACTTCCTACCAGCAGTCCGCATGCCAGAGATGCTATAATTGCAAGAGGTAACGTCATCGTTTGGGTTAATAAGGCACACAATACGCCAACCATGGCAACGATCGAACCCACTGAAAGATCTATCCCACCTGTAAGGATCACCAGTAACATACCCATGCTAATGATTCCAACGGGAGTAACCTGTCTTATCAGGTTGAATAAATTAGTTGAGGTAAAAAACACATCTGACACAACTGCCGAAACCACAAGCATAATCAGGAAGATAAATACCGTATTATACTTTATGATGAATTGTAAATATCTTTTTAAACTGATTTTAAAGTTCATTTTATATAATGTTAATATTTATAAGATTAACCTGAATATTAATTAAGAATATTATCATGAAGTCAATTGCCCGGATGTTGCATTTTCAACTTCTCCGATAGACATACGCAGGATATTCTCTTCAGAATATTCCTTTTTAGCCAGTTCGCCCTGAACCTGTCCTTTGTGCATTACAACTATCCGATCGCAAATACCCATTAATTCTGAAGTTTCAGAAGAAATAACAACTATTGCCACTCCTTTTTGTGAAAGTTCATTGATCAGGTTATAAATCTCGACTTTTGCTCCAATATCAACACCACGTGTAGGTTCATCTATAAGTAACACTCTGCAATCCCGGTTAAGCCATTTTGCCAGAGAAACTTTCTGCTGATTTCCTCCACTTAATTTACCCGCTTCCTGATCTTCATTTTCCGTTTTTATGGCCAGTCTTCTGATAAGTTCAATTGTGTTATTCCTCTCTTTTTTCACATTGATAAAACCAAAATGATCAGTAATCCCTTTAAAATTAGTCAGACTGATATTCTCTTTTACAGTCAATGAAAGAATCACTCCGTGCTGTTTTCTGTCTTCCGGCACCATACCGATTCCTTTACTCACTGCCTTCCGGGGAGACCGGAGTTGAAGTTCTTTTCCATACAGGAATATTTTTCCTTGTTTCCGCTTATCAGCAGCAAAAATAGCCCTTACAGTTTCACTGCGACCACTGCCGACCAAACCTGCAATTCCAACTATCTCGCCTTCTTTTATCGAGAGTGAAACACCTTTTACCTTTTCTGCGACATGAATGCCAACTACTTTTAATACTTCTTCTCCAATAATTGTTTCACGAAAAGGATACATTGCATCAAGCGATCTTCCCAGCATTAACTTAATGATTGAATCCCTGTCGGTTTCAGATACCGGAAAACTCCCGCTGGAAGTTCCGTCTTTCAGAACAGTTATCCGGTCGGCAATCTGAAAAACCTCACTTAAGTGATGTGAAATATAAATAATAGCGACGGACTCTTTTTTAAGTTTTTTCAATGTATCGAATAGCTTTTGAATCTCCTGCGGACCCAGCACTGCAGAGGGTTCATCAAGGATCAGCACTCTCACGTTCTCAGATAATGCTTTTGCAATTTCCACAATCTGCTGCTGTGCAATGCTAAGGTCACCTACTTTTAAAGAGGGATTTATGCTGAAACCAATACTATTAATGAGTGCTTCTGCATTCATCTTCATTTTACCCCACTTCATCCAGAAACCTGTTGTGTCTAATTGATTTAAGAACACATTTTCCGCAACCGATAATCCGGGTACAAGTGAAAATTCCTGGTAAATTATACCAATTCCCAGTTTCTTGCTGTCATGTGTATTCTTAATCTGGACTTCTTTGCCATCAATAAATATCTGGCCGTAATCTTTAGTATAAGCACCTGAAAGTATTTTCATCAGGGTGGATTTACCGGCACCATTCTCTCCAATGAGTGCATGGATTTCGCCCGGGATGACTTTTAATGTGACATTTTTTAATGCAGCAATCCCACCGAATGATTTGGAAATATTTCTTAATTCAACCCTATTCACAATATTACTTTTATTGTAAACAACTAATATTCAGCCCATTTGTCGTTGGCGCTGATTTGAATTCCGTGTTTTGTCCGAACCCACCCCTTTCCCCTTCCAGGAGGGGATCTGAAGATTCAGACCTTTTGCTCGTGATTGTTTATCGAATATTCAAGTTAAAAAATAGCCTTCGGATCATAATACTTATCCACGTTATTTTTTGTGATTATAACTGCATCGGTATAGATTATTTTATCAATTTGCCTTTCGCCATTCAGATATTTAACCACAGCCTCAACCACTAATCTTGCCAGCTCTCCGGGACTATTAAGTGCCGTTACACCGAATTTTCCTTCCTTAATCAACTCATATGCTTCTTTTTGTCCATCGAAACCTGCAACGAGTATATTATCAGCTTTACCTGATTCATTAATCGCTTTCAGCGCACCCATTCCCATAGCATCATTTTCAGCTACCAACAGATTAATATCAGGGTATGCAACAAGTATATCTTCCATTGCTTTCAGTCCGCCATTATTAGTCCAGTTGCCCCATCCCTGCGAAACGATTGTAAGGTCTGCTTTACCCTGGGTCATCATTTGTGTTTCAGCAAAACCGCGTACGAAACCCAGCCGCTTCTCTTTTCCTACAGGATTACCCTGACTGCCACTTATCAAGGCTGCTTTTATCTTGGTTCTTCCCATTTTATTCACTATCCATTCTCCTATTAATTCTCCGTTCCCCTCATTGTTTGCCTGGACAGATGTAATATAATTTGCTGTTGGATCAATTGCGCTATCAACAATGAATACAGGTACGCCTGATTTTACTGCAGCATTTACAGCAGGCACAAGGGCTTTGTGGTCAAGGGGATTCAGTATTAAAACATCTACCCCGGCGGCAATCAGATCTTCAAGTGATGTTATTTGCTTGATTATATCATCCTGCCCGTCAGCAGAAAGGAATTTCATTCCATAACCTTCAGTATATTTTTGAATGTATTGTGTAAGCACAACATAAAAAGGTGCATTATGAGATGGAGTACAATACCCGATTTTTATGTTTGTCAGATCTGATTTATTTACTTCAGCAGTTGAATCAATGGTACTTCTCTTTTGTTTTTCTGTTCCCTGTTTAGAATTGCAGGCCATCAAACTCAAAGCAAAAATACTTATGTAAAGAAAAATCAGATAACGTCTTCTTCGGATGACTACAAATTGTTTTGTTTGTGGTGCTTTCATCTTGATCATATAAGTTTATTTAAAAAATATTATGTGTCAGACCCGGGGTTGCCCCTTTCCCGGTGCATACATAAGCTGCGAATTCTGTAGCTTTCCTGTGTGTTTCTGTCAATGGAATTCCTTTTAGAATTCCAGCGATGAAAATGGCTGTAAAAGCATCTCCCGCGCCTACCGTATCAGCGACCTGTTCTTTCGGGACTTTAGTATATGATGACTCTTCAGCATTTTTAATAATACTCCCACTGCTTCCCATTGTATAAACAATATATTTTAAGCTGAAATGCCTGAGGATCTTTTCCCTGTCTTTCAGGGACTGGTATTGCAAATGCCCGATTCTGTCAGTCAGGTCAGCATTCATTTCAGGGTAGCTTTCATACCTTTGGGATAGTTCATCAACACTCCACTCCAGGCTTGCAAGGTGAGCGCCTGTAAAATCAATTCCCGGATACTGCTTCAATAAATTATCACGGGCATCTATCTGCGTCTGGTATGAAGGGGCTTCCGGTTGCAGGTACATATGATACTGCGGATGGGCTTCGAAATAACGCCGATCGATCCGGTCAATTGTTTGCTGTGTAAAACTATCTGTGCCAAAACTGTCTACCGAAAAAGTTCCGAAAAAGGCAAATTCATCAGGGAAAAGCTTCTTCATCGAACTGGTAATTTCCAACTGTTCATCAATCGAAACCCCGGCATCTATATTTATTGAAATCAATTTAAAATTCAATTTAGCTGCATATTCAATATATCCGGGATCGGAAGTATTGTAGTGAAAATGGGCGTCTATTTTCTGCATTTTTTCAAAGTCAAAACCGAGTAATAGTCGATATTATTATTTATGCATCCCATGATAGAAAAAACTAAGGCACTTATAAATAACATGTAAATGAAATTCATTCTTTTCATCTTTATTCAAGTGTTTAATGCTTTTAACAAAAAATCATATCTGTAGAAGCTCCCGTCCGAATTTTCTCCAGATAGGTATTTTGAGCGATTCAAGCCAGACAATGAAACGCTTCAGTACATTATAATATAATGTCACGAATAACGCTAAAACCATGATCCAGATAGCTGCCATATTAAACAGTAATGTAGGTACTTTCATATTACCAAGAAGTTTAAAAGGTGCAAAGAAGTGCGCTCTTCCCCATTTTGAATCCGGGGCCATGAAGATCGGATCAGCTTTCTGAACAATCCTGTCTTTAGCATCATATTTCTGGCTCGTGCTGTACCTGTTCAGGACAATATTTGCAAGGTTTTCATTGTAATCCCTGTCGCGCATCCTGAGATACTTATCCTCTCCCATTTGCTTTCTCCTTTCTTCATGTATAGAATCCAGGCGGTCGGATAATATCCTGCTGTTTTTTCTGAAAGTTGTTTTAAGGCTGTCAAAATAGAGCTTGGTATCATCAGCTATAATATCGTTGAATCCGGAATAATTTACACTGCTGATCCATTTGCCGGGACTGATTCCGGAAACTTCTGCAAGCTCATTAATATGGTAATTTAGCTTTACAAAATTATTTTCAGAATACTCCCTGTAATCCGGATCTTTACCCCATCTGATGCACTGATCTACTTTAGCCTTCAGTTCAGGGATCAGGAATGTCGCATACCAGTCATTCCGGCTCTTCTCCATTGCATCATTAAAGATAGGCTTTTCATAATCGTTGCTCCTGAACTGTTCCACGGTTATTGCCTCATAAGCCCAGCGAGTTGCCATGACATCTCCAATTACAGGCACATAGATTTTCCCGCTGAATGATCCGGGAAGCTCATCAAACTTTATCATCGCTCCTCCTAAGAGCAGCTGGGGAACAAGAATAAGCGGTATAAGAATATAAATGCTTATCACACTTCTCATGCCGGCAGATATATTCAATCCCAGCATGTTACCGAAACAGGCTGTGGAGAAAAGTATCAGCCATTGCTGCAGGAGCATTCCCCTGACACCCAGAACCAGATTGGCCACGATGACAAACGTCAGGGTCTGAATTGCGGATAAAGTAAAAAGAAAGTTGATCTTCGAAATAAGATAACTTAATCTGCTCAGGTTAAGGAATTTCTCCCTTTCAAGTATCTTTCTGTCCCGGTATATTTCTTCAGCGCTTACAGTCAGTCCGATGAAGAGGGCAACTATGACAGCCATGAACAGGAATACCCAGTAGTTTTTATTAGTTGAAAAGAGATAGATTCCGTTCTCGCTGTACTTTGATATATACCCAAGGATGAGTGCAAGCAGAGGTGCTTCGAGTAAATTGATGGCCATATACTGCCTGTCGGCAAGCTTCCTGATAATGTTTCGCCTGATGAAAGTCCTGATCTGGTCAGATTTTTGAGGTACTTTAAAGTTGCCAGGGGTAACCGGAGTTTTCTGAGGCGTTTCAGTCAGTACAGGCATCATTTTCCCCCTGTATTTTTCGTGCCACTCCTGAGGAGTTACCTGCCTGTTTTTTCCTGGTAATCCGCTATTGTCGATAACTTTTACTTCGATGATATGAAGGATATTGTCTGTTTCAATATTACCGCAGCTGGGGCATTCACTTTCTGCTGCATTTGCCTGTGATGTTTCAGTTTTAAAATAAACGAGAGCTTCCACAGGGTCACCGTCGTAGATCATATAACCGCCTTTGTCGAGAAGCCAGAGTCTGTCAAACAACTTAAGAATATCAGATGAAGGCTGGTGAATATTGGCAAAAACCAGTTTTCCGCTCAACGCCTGATTTCTAAGGAGGCTCATCACCTTTTCTGAATCAAAAGATGATAAGCCGGATGTAGGTTCGTCAATGAAGAGTACCACGGGTTCGCGCATGAGTTCCAGACCTATATTAAGTCTCTTGCGCTGGCCCCCGCTTACTTTTTTATTCAGCAGATCACCGACCTGAAGATCCCTGATTTCATACAGATCGAGATCGCGAAGGACTTTTTCAACCGTACTGTTCAATTGTTCCTCGGTGTAATCACCAAAGCAGAGCCTGGCATTGAAGTAAAGGTTCTGGTAAACTGTCAGTTCCTCAATAAGCATATCATCCTGGGGAACATATCCGATCATCCCTTTTATCTCTTCAGTATCGGAATAGATATCATATCCATTTAAATATATGTTACCTGTTGCCGGCTTAATTTTTCCATGAAGCAGGTTGAGCATTGTTGTCTTCCCGACTCCGCTGCCACCCATTATTCCTATCATGTTTCCAGACTCAACCCTGAAGCTCATTTTCCTGATACCGTTATCGGAGTTTTTAAAAAGGTATTCAATATTATGACCTTCGAATTTTATCAGCTCGGGGAATTTTCTCGAAACGAACTTCTTGAAAATCCTGGAATAGTAAATCGGCTCAATACCCTGTCCTTTTATATTTACCCCACGTTCAAGGAGGTAAGGCCGGCATGAAATAATATCCCTGCTCTTGAAGTAGAGTGCAAGAGGACCATCATAAGTAAGGAGAAGTGTTCCTGTGCTTTCAATATATAATACGACCAGATGACCCTTAAATCCCTTTACTCTGATATGACGCCATTCCTCATAATTCTTGTACTGCCCGGCTCCTGAGAATTCAGGATTGTCGCTTTCGATGATCAGGACGCAATCGGTCGATATCTCATCATATGACCTGCCTATCATGAAGGCAATTGCGTTGTTATACTCTTTCTTGGAAATATTGAATGTACGGGAGACAATATCAATGATGGTTCTTTCCTGATCAGAGACAAGCCCGTCTTCAAAGGCAAACTCGATAAGCTGAAGGAACACAATCATTCTCTCTTCCAGGAATAGTCCTTTTTTTATCTGTCTGCATATGTTAGTGATCTGGAATGAAATAAGCGAATCTTCATCAGCCAGTTCGGATTTATCAAGGCTTTTTAATTCATTTGAATAAAACTCGAGATTATTTTCAAACAGAGCAAAATATTCCTCTTCGAGTTCCCTGTTTAGATATCTTCTGAGGTAAGTGCGAAGAATTTTTTTGCCTCTTGATGTGATCCCGACAGGATTAACGGTAGAGACAATGGCAAAAATATGGATCAGCGCTAATAAGACAGATTCCCTCATATAGACATCATCGGAAAAAAAGACCGCAAAGGAAGTTGCTTTGCGGTCAAATATGTAAAACTATATTATTGTACTATCTGCCCTCTTACTTCTTCAATGGCTTTGGTTAAATCCATTATATTCTGATTTGTAAGACTGGTTCCCAGACCTTCATAAACCTTTTTAACAGGATACAACTTTTTAATAAAATCACTGACTATCGGATCTGTTTCATAGGGTTTTGATAATTCCAAGAATAGTTCGAATGATTTTTTCTGTTCCAACAAATTCTTGGAGATTCCGGCGACCTGATATGCAGCCTCTGAAACATGGGTGGTAAGAAACATCCCTTCAACCCAGGCACCTCCGACAACCAGCAGAGCCATGGTTTGCTGGTCATTGTCAGCCAGATAAGTGTAAGTATCATTGAAGGCTGATGTCAGCACTTTTACAAGTTCATCCCTGTTGTCAAAGTTCTGCTTTATTCTGTCATATAAGGTTTCATCATATATTTTCGACATATTGAGTTCATTCGAAAGAGACCTTATTGCATCCAGGTAATTAATTACCTCCTGCTGTATATTATAAAGAGTCGCATAGCTGAGATCCGCACCAAATACTCCCAGATTGATTGCTTTTGATGAGGTGCTGAAATATTTTTTTGCATTCTCAACAGGGTTTGAGATCCCGAAAATGTACCCAACCTCAAGGTCCGTAAGCATCTTAATTACCTCAGCAGATGTAGGTAAAGGATATACATTGGATTCTATCTCCCCTTCGATCGTCTTGATCTTTTCCATCTCTACTAATTTCTGTTCTTTATTAGACTCCTTGGTTTTACCACTTTTACATGAGGTGATGCCTGAGAAGCTTACTAAGAGTATTGGAAGTAATAATAGTGCAATGATCTTTTTCATACTGATTATTTTTATTTCTAATATAATTGATAAAACTGCCCATAAAAGTAATAAATATATTGAAAAAAAATAAGTGACTAGAGTTTGGAGTGACTAAAGTGACTAAAGTTATGATAAAATATCAAAATATACTTTCAGAACCCAACTCTAGTCACTCTTAACTCTAGTCACTCCAAACTTTTTTTATATCTTTAACCCCCTGAATTTATATTATTATCTGATGCATTGGAATTTTGATGAGGAGGTTATCAGGGAAGGTACCGATTGTATTAAATACGATCTGCGGGAAGAGATATTCGGAAAGAAGGATGTTATACCTATGTGGGTGGCTGATATGGATTTCAGAACTCCCGGTTTTATTGTTGACAAACTCCGGAACCGCCTCAGTCATGAGATCTTCGGATATTCATTTCGTCCACCGGAATATTTTAGCTCAATAATCAGCTGGCTCAAAGCAAGACATGACTGGCAGCTTGAAAAAGAATGGATCTGTTTTTGCCCGGGTATCGTCCCGGCACTTAACCTTTGCACCCTGGCATTTACGCGCCCGGGAGAGTCAATAATTGTTCAGCCTCCCGTTTATTTTCCTTTCTTTTCGGCAGTCGAGAGTCATGGCCGTAATCTTGTTTATAACCATCTTATTGAGGAAAACGGTAGATGGACAATGGATTTCGATTCACTGGCTGCATCAGTGAACGAAAACACAAAGATGATAATCATTTCAAATCCCCATAATCCGGTAGGGAGGGTCTGGTCTCCGGAAGAGCTGGAAAAACTGGCTGATATTTGTCTCAAAAACAGTATTCTCATCCTCTCTGATGAGATCCATAACGACCTTGTGCTTCCCGGGTTCAGCCATTCAACTGTTGCAAAAATATCTGACAGGGTTGCCGAAATCACAGTAACATGCATAGCCCCAAGTAAAACCTTTAACCTGGCAGGGCTTGGAACCTCTTCAGTTATCATTTCCAATCCGGTTCTGCGAAAATACTTTAACAAAAAAGTTGAAAACCTGCATATCGGGAACAGTAATATCTTTGGCACAATTGCCTCAATAGCTGCCTATTCTGAAGGATATGACTGGCTTGATGAACTTATGATCTATATCAGCCAGAATGCTGATCTTGTTATGGAATACTGCCGTGAGCTGATCCCTGAAATAGTTCCTGTAAGACCTGAAGCCACTTATATGATATGGCTGGATTGCCGTAAATTTGAAATGCCTGGAAAAGAGCTCCAGAAATTCTTTATCGAAAAGTGCGGAGCAGGTATGAATGAGGGTTCCACTTTTGGCCCAGGAGGTGAAGGATTCATGAGAATGAACCTGGGAACGACCCGTCAGACCATAACCAGAGCACTTGAACAGATAGAGAAGGCTGTTGCAGCATTAAGGTAAGAAGTATGAGTTATGAGTTATGAGTTATGAGTTATGAAAAAATTGTATTATGAATAATTGATGATTGAAAGATTAAAGGTAAAATTAACACTTGAAGACGGAACGTCTTATTTCGGAAGATCATTCGGAGCTCCCGTTGCAGCTGCTGGTGAAATTGTGTTCAATACCGCCATGACAGGGTATCCGGAAAGTCTTACAGATCCTTCATACCGTGGGCAGATTCTTTGCCTTACATATCCCCTGGTTGGCAATTACGGAGCACCCGGTAAAAGTGAGGAAAATGATCTTTACAGATTTTATGAATCTTCTTCAGTTCATATCTCTGGACTTATTGTCTCCGATTATTCTTTTGAATACAGCCACTGGAATGCATCCGAGAGCCTCGATGAGTGGCTTAAGAGAAATAAGATCCCCGGAATTTACGGGATCGACACCAGAGCCCTGACAAAGAGGATACGCGAAAAAGGTGCAATGCTGGGCAAGGTAGAGCCGGAGGGAACTGAAGTGTCTTTTTATGACCCTAATAAGGTGAATCTTGTTGCCGAAGTAAGCACTCATGATAGGAAGGTCTACGGTTCGGGGAAATATAAGATCCTGCTTGTTGACTGCGGGGTCAAATATAATATTATAAGGAATCTTCTGAAACGTGATACAACAATCATCAGAGTTCCATGGGATTACGATTTTCACAAAGAGGAATTCGATGGACTCTTTCTGTCGAACGGCCCTGGTGATCCCAAGATGTGCAAAATTACCATTAATAATATTAAGAGATCATTCGAAAAAGAGACACCTGTCTTTGGAATTTGTCTTGGCAATCAGCTTATGGCTCTTGCCTCAGGTGCGGATACCTATAAGCTGAAGTATGGCCATCGTAGCCACAATCAGCCTGTGATCCAGGTTGGTACTGACAAAGCTTACATCACATCACAGAATCACGGATTTGCTGTTGACAATAATACTCTCGGGAAAGACTGGGATCCTCTTTTCATAAATATTAATGACAGGACCAACGAGGGAATGAAGCATAAAACCAAACCGTACTTCTCTACCCAGTTTCACCCGGAGGCTTCAGGAGGACCGACTGATACTGACTATCTGTTTGATGTATTTATTGAAAATATCAGGAAAGTAAAAACCCCCGGTCTCGCTGAAGCGGAACCTGCCCCCTGAAGGGGGCTCAGATTCCAAACTTATTGTAATACACTGATCAACTATTAATCAGGGATGTTCATAAATACTGAAAACTATTGATTGACAAATAGTTAACTCTCATTAATTTTAAGAAAAAACCCCGAAAAAGCTCGTTACAGCTAAAAATC
>JALONT010000019.1 GCA_025454795.1 Bacteroidales bacterium
CAAGAATTGTTAATGTTTGCCCTGTAATCATGGAGGTTAATGTCACATTAATGTGTGTTAAAGATTAATTCTCTAATAGAATGAAAATATATTCTGGTTATTTTAGCTCTAAAGATCTATATTTCAGTTAAATACAAAAATGTGTATAAAGGGTAGTGCTTAAGCAAAGAGGGGGAGTAAGGCATTAAATATGAGTTCGTTATAACTTTAACTAAAAGGTTAAGCAAAAATTGAAGGTATTTTTATTTAGCAGATACTATCCCCCTCTTTCCGACAGGAGAGAGGGGGAAAAAAGAGGGTGAGTACGTGTATTTCTAATCCTCCTTCTTTGCTTCCTCCCAGATTACATTCATTTCATCGAGACTCATATCGTGAAGTGAGATACCCTTCTTAATCGTTTCATTCTCAAGGTAATTGAATCTTTTTATAAATTTTCTGTTGGTTTTTTCAAGGGCAGCCTCCGGATCAATTTCATAAAGACGTGAAGCGTTGATCAGACTAAACATAACATCTCCCAGTTCTGATTCAATCTTTTCAGTATTGAGATCCTTTACCTCATTCTTCAGCTCGGTGATCTCTTCCATCACTTTGTCCCAGATCTGCGCACGATTTTCCCAGTCGAATCCAACACCACGCACCTTTTCCTGAATCCGGTTGGCTTTTATAATGGCTGGTAAAGAAGCAGGTACACCTGACAGTACAGGCTTATACCCATTATTCTCCTTTATTTTCAGATTCTCCCAGTTTTGCTCAACTTCAGATGCTCCTGATACTTTTACATCTCCGAAAACATGAGGGTGCCTGTAAACAAGCTTCTCATTTATACCTTTAAGTACATCTTCCATAGTAAAAGAACCGGTCTCGTCACCGATCTTTGCATAGAACACAATATGCAGCATCAGGTCGCCGAGTTCATTTTTTATCCCGTCATTGTCTTTCGAAAATATTGCATCTGCCAGCTCATAGGTTTCCTCTATTGTCAGCTTCCTCAGACTCTCATATGTCTGTTTCATATCCCAGGGGCAGGTTATTCTGAGCTTGTCAATAATATTAAGGAGCTTCTCAAATTCTTCAGAACTTTTTTGTTTATCATCCATCAGTAAATAATTTTAGAACAAGCGGTTAGGCGAGGCAGTTTTTGCAGAAACGTCAATTCGTAAAACGGAACCGACACTGAGGCTCAGTAATTCAGCGACATTGGCACCGTTAATTGCGATCTCAAGTAAATCCAGGGAATTGAATCTTGCAAGCATTTCACCTACCGGGACATCACTGTATTTCTCGAGGATATGATCTGTATAATTTTTGTTGCTCTGGATCAGGACACGGTACTCTTTCCCTTCAAAAACCCTTAAAAACACCTCCCTGGTTATATTTGAAATTGCATTTCCGTAGGAATCAATGAATATTATACTTCCGATAATAACGTCTTTATCTATCGTTGCCCTGAGAGGTACTCTTTCGATGATATTCTTAAATGGTTTGCCAAGTTGCTGCAGGGTTTTACCCGATACCAGGTCAGCCGCAGCCCTTGCAAAAATCTCAAGCTCATCGGAGCTACTCTTATGATTGATCTTTACTACCTCCTCAGGCTCACTGTTTAGGATCAGGCTAAAAATTCCATTATCCGTGCCAATGAAATAGTGGCCCTTTGCTTTTACTATAAGATAATTCTCTTCTTTAACAGCTTCAGAATGAACGCAGATAATATGTATTGTACCCTCAGGGTAATTATTATAGGTATTCCTGATTACAAATGAGGCATGTGAAATATTAAAGGAGGGAATGCTGCAGGCATTGTCAATTATTTGTACACCCGGACACATATTGCAAAGCTTCCCTTTAATGATCCCGTGATAGATGTCTTCAGGCTTCCATTCAGTTGTTAATGTTACTACAGGCATATGAAAAAACTTATAACAAAGATAATCTTCTAAAGAAAAATAAACTTACTTTGTACTGCTCCCGGAATCATTTTTTTATGAACTTTTACCGGGTTTATGGTTAATAAGGCAAATGGCAGTGTGTGTCAGATAGTTTAATTTTTAATGACAGAGATAGTAATTTTTCTTGAGGATATTGATCCTGTCGTCTTTTTCGGCACAAACAATTCATTGCTTGATAAAATTCGCTGCTTTTTTCCGAAAATCAAGATCCTTTCCAGAGGCAATGAAATAAAATGCATGGGAGAGGAGGCAGAGATAACCATTTTTGCGGAGAAGTTTAATGAGCTCGTGGAGTATTACAGGAAATTTAACCGGCTTGATGAACAGGATATTGAGAAGTATCTCTTCGATGCTGAACATATGAAATCAGCATCAAAAGGTGAGTTCGAGCAGGTTATTGTTTTCGGTACAAGTGGTAAGCCGGTCAGGGCACGTACAGTAAATCAGCTGCAGCTGGTAAATGATTATAAAACAAATGACCTGATCATAGCTGAAGGACCAGCAGGTACCGGAAAGACATATACATCCATTGCCCTGGCAGTGAGAGCACTGAAAGAGAGAGAAGTAAAAAAAATCGTCCTCACACGTCCTGCTGTTGAAGCAGGAGAAAGGCTTGGATTTTTACCAGGAGACATGAAAGATAAGCTGGATCCGTATCTTCAGCCTTTATATGATGCACTTCACGATATGCTTCCATTTAAGAAGCTGGAAACCTGGCTTGAGGATGGGACAGTGCAGATAGTTCCTCTTGCCTTTATGAGAGGAAGAACCCTGGAAAATGCTTTTGTTATCCTCGATGAAGCTCAGAATGCTACAATCAGCCAGCTGAAAATGTTCCTGACCAGAATGGGTGTAAGCTCCAAATTCATTATGACTGGCGATACCACACAGATCGACCTGCAAAGGAAGAATGATTCGGGACTTCTCCAGGCTATGAGAATACTTTCCGGGATTGACGGGATATCAATAATAAAATTTGACGAGAGAGATATTGTGCGACATAAGCTTGTAAAAAGGATCGTAAAGGCTTATGAAAATGAAGAATACGGAAACACAACAAATTAATTATAAAACACTCTGTGGCACCCTGTGTCATCTCCTGATTTCCTCTGTGAAACAAAAAGATTACACAGAGTTACACAGAGAAATCACAGAGTTCCTCAGAGAAGAAAAAACAAAAAAAATAGAATATGGCAAAGACAATTGTAAGTTCAGATTTTAAATTCCCCGGGCAAAAAAACATCTATAAGGGAAAAGTAAGGGATGTTTATAACATTAATGACAAATATATGCTGATGGTCGTTTCTGACAGGATATCAGCTTTCGATGTTGTTCTTCCGAAGGGGATACCATATAAGGGACAGGTACTGAATCAGATTGCTGCCAGGTTTCTCGATGCAACAAATGATATTGTACCCAACTGGAAGATTGCCACTCCCGATCCGACAGTCACAATCGGCTATAAATGTGAACCTTATCCGGTTGAAATGATTGTAAGAGCTTATCTTACAGGAAGTTCCTGGAGAGCATACAAATCCGGGACACGGGAAATCTGCGGGATACAAATCCCTGAAGGGATGAAAGAGCACCAGCGCTTTGAAAAACCGATAATCACTCCGACAACCAAAGCTGAACAGGGGCATCATGATGAGGATATTTCACGCGATGATATCATTTCAAAAGGACTGGTCCCTGAGATGGAATACGATCTGATCGAGAAATATGCCATGGAAGTCTTCATTAGAGGATCAGAAATTGCTGCTAAGCATGGCCTGATTCTTGTTGATACCAAATATGAATTCGGGAAAAGAGACGGAAATATCTATCTGATAGATGAGATAAATACTCCGGATTCATCGCGCTATTTTTATGCCGATGGTTATCAGGATAGATTTGATAAAGGACTTCCGCAGAAGCAGTTATCGAAAGAATTTGTAAGAGAATGGCTTATGGCTAATGGATTTCAGGGGAGGGAGGGACAGATAGTTCCGGAGATGTCAGATGAGTTTGTCGATGAGATTTCGAAAAGGTATATTGAACTATATGAAAAGATTACCGGCGAGAAATTCATAAGGGCAGATATATCCGATGTAACCGGGAGGATAGAAATGAATTGCATGAAGTTCCTGGCAACATTATAAATAAACAATGATGAACATTAAGATCACATGCAGAGCTTTTTTCATATCTGTATTTCTTCTAATTATTCTTTTACCTTCTTTTTCTCAGGTAGTTGTTGAGCGGTCAGAGGAAAAGGTAATCATTTCTGGTACACCATATTATGTGCACCTGGTAAAAAAAGGAGAGACTGCTTACTCAATATCAAAAGCATACGGGATAACAGTGGAGGAACTTACAAAGGAAAATCCTCCTTCTGTGTATGGAATCAATGAAGGACAGGCATTGCGGATCCCTGTAAGGGAGATAACGGATACTCCTTCAGTAAGGTCTGAACCTGTCAGAACCCGAAAGGATGAATCGAAATATATTTATCATAAGCTTCAGCCGGGAGAGACCATTTATCAACTTTCTAAGTCTTACGGTGTATCTGAGAATGAAATTATTTCATCAAATTCAGGAAGAGATGTAACAAAGCTGCCTGTTGGTGCTGAGATTGCTGTCCCGCGCAGAGAATTTATGACAGACAGGCAGGAATTTGCTGTTCAGGAGGGAAACTATATTTTTCATAAGGTTCTCAGGGGAGAATCACTCTCCTCAATTGCTGAAAAATATGGTCTCAGCGTTAAGGATCTGAGAAAAGAAAACAGAAATATCAGGTTTCCCCAGGTCGGTGATTATCTTAGAATACCTGTTCCAAAAGTTGCTGAAATTCCATTGCCGGAAGAGATGATAGCGGATACTGCAAAAATTGTTTCGGAAGAACCGGTTGTGATCCTTCCACGACCTGCTGGTTATATACCTGTTAGAAATCTGGAAGGATCTTTCGATGTTGCAGTCCTCCTTCCTTTTTACCTAAGGGAGAATGCCGTAAGAACCGATATCGATTCATCAAAAATAGTCAAGGGTAAAAAAACTTATAAATTAGTGAGCCGTTCTGAAGACTGGATATATCCCAGGAGCATCGGGTTCATCGAAATGTACCAGGGAATACTGATTGCTGCTGATACTCTCAGGACCCTTGGACTCAATATCAATCTTCATGTATTTGATATAAAAAATGATACGGTTGAGTTAAGGAGGCTTATCAGAAAAGGATCCCTGGCAGTGATGGATCTGATAATAGGGCCTGTCTATTCATCCAACCTGGAGATTATTACAGATTATGCACGCGATCTGGGAATACCTGTTGTATCACCGGTACCTCTTTTTAATAATTCAGCTTTGACCGGTAATCCTGGTCTTTTCATTGCAAATGCATCACTGGAGGTCGCTCAGAACCGACTGGCCAGAAAACTCAGTGAATACTACGATAAGAATATTGTCTTTATCCATACCGATTCGGCCGGAGTTGACCCGGATGTGAAAAGATTCAAGGAAAAAATCATTACTGAGCTGAGCAACAGGCTTCCCTATGAGGAGATTAAATTCAAAGAATTCATGTTTTTCAGCAGATCAGCTTTTGATAATGATTCAATAAACAGGCTGGGACATACACTTTCCTATGATACTGAAAATATCATTGTCATTGCAACCGAGGATGCTCCTGTTATCAGCGAAGCACTGATGAATATTTTTGCCCTTTCAAGGAAATATAATGTAAACGTATTCGGATATCCTGCCATGCGTGGGCTTGTTAATCTGGATCCAAAGTACTTTTTTGATCTGGACCTTCTGATCTATTCACCTTACTGGATTGATTACTCAAAAAAGGATGTCATGCATTTCAGTACTATTTTCCGGAAGAAATTTCTTACTGAACCCGGTGAGATGAGTTATGCATGGATAGGATATGATGTCGCATATTACTTCCTGAGCGGACTTGCAATACATGGAAATGAGTTTTTAATACACCCCGAAATACATAATCCGGACCTGCTGCATACTGAATTTGACTTCCGGAGGAAAAGCATAAATGACGGATTTGAGAATCAGAAACTTTACCCGGTAAGATTTACCAGGGATTATGAAGTGAAGCTGGCATCTGAGGTGGTCACCGGACAATGATGAAGATATCCTGCCTTTCCGTAAAACATGCAGGAAGTACCAATGTTAATAAAAAATAACAATCGGGAATAATTGGACCAGGTTAATTGTCTATAATCTGAATTGTAATGATGGAATCGTACAGGCAAACTGGCGATAATGAACTGATTAAGGCATCCATTGAAGGTGACAGGCTCGCATTTGAAGAGATTGTGAACCGTTATCAGAAAATGGTAGCACGAACAGTCAAAGGGATGCTCGGAGATTCGGCTTTTGCAGAAGACATCGGACAGGAGGTATTTATAAAACTATACTATTCGCTGTCAGAATTCAGGGGAGAAGCAAAATTGTCAACTTATATACAGAAAATTGCAATCAACCTTACCCTGAATGAGATAAAGAGAAGAAAAAGATTCTTTTCAATGTTTTCACAAAAGGGTGATGACGAAGTGTACAAGTATGATATACCGGATGAGGATAATGAGGTTAAACGGGATGCTTCAGAAATTGTGAACAAGGCATTGATGAGTCTCGATCCGAAATTCCGCATTATTGTGGCAATGAGGATGCTGCATGGCTATTCGACCAGGGAAACTGCTTATATTCTCGATCTGCCTCTCGGAACAGTTCTTTCCCGATTATCAAGAGCTCAGGAACAACTAAAAGGAATACTGGAAAAACTTTAATGATATGAAACCTTCGGAGATAAAAAAACTACTTATCGACTCCCTAAGTACTGATAATGATCCCGCTGAAGCTGCCAGGCAGCTGCAGGATGCGGGTCTCTCTTACGATTTTAGCAGGGAATTCAGTGCCAGGGTAACTGATAAACTCTTTTCTGCTTCATCAGCTGTGATCCGTCATGTTGAATTTGTCAGAAGCATGAACTATGCTTTTAGCAGGATAGCACTCACCGGAGCTGCTGCGATAGTCCTTCTGCTAATCTCAATCTTCATTATGGAAGGATCATTCTCATTAAACTCAATCCTGGGATTAAGCGATTCTATTGATGAAAGTATCATTTGTCTGCTGACAGGCAACTAATTCTGAAAATATGAAAGCAAAGCCAATATTACTTGTAATTCTTACACTTTTGATCGGATTTATTCTTGGGATGCTTACTTCCGCTCAGATAAGGTTTAATAAGCTTAAACCCGTGCGTTTATACTTCTCAGAAGAACGTTTCAGGGAAGGATTTTATAAAACCATCCAGCCTGATGATAAACAAAAAGCTGAAATCCGGAAAATACTTGACAAACATGCCAGGCTGAACAGCGAGCTTCAGGGTAATTTCAGAAAAGAGCTTGATTTAAATATGAAGGAATTCAGAAGGGAACTCGACTCCAGGCTGACAGATGAACAACTTGCAAGACTTAAAGAGATGGATCAGAAACGCCAGGAAATGATCAGGAAGTCAAGGAAGAACCGGGGCAATGATTCTCTCTATTATCAAAACTTCGGAAGAAGAGACCATGGCGGAAGGCCAGGTCATGAACGAAGACAGATGCCACCACCCGAAAGACCTCCATACCCCCAGCCGGACACTAATAGTTTACCCGATAATAAATAACAGGTAGTCAAGCAGAATTGGAAGATCATCAGGATTTGTGCCCAGGGAAATAAGCAGATTACGGTCTTCAGCAAAGATTGCTGCAAACTTTTCTTTACTAAGCTCTCCACTGGCAATACTCTGTCTGTAAAGGTCAATAGCATCTTTCTTCTTGCCCATACACAGAGCCAGATGCCCCATATTTATGAGATCATGTGCGTTCAGTTTGCCGGCAGATAATCTTTCATAATATTTTCCCGAATCCTCAAATTTCCCGAGAGCAAAATAGCAATAAGCTATAGGTCTGAGAATCTTAATATTGCCAGGATCCTTATATTCTACTTTGAAATAATACTTAAGTGCCTGTTCATATTCTTTCAGATCCAGAAAACAATGGGCAGTCAATATTGACGTATGCAGATTATCAGGTTCCAAATCTCCGGCCTGGAGATAATACTCAAGAGCCTCTTCATTTTTACCCAGACGACGGAGAGATAACCCTATCTTCTTTATTGTCCAGACTTTCCTGTCGATCATCTCCGCTCTCCGGTAAAACTTTAAAGCATTCTCATAATCAGAATTTTCCTGGTAACAATATCCGATTTTTTCATATAATTGCGAATCATCAGGTCTCTCATTAACCTGCTTAAGGTAAAGTGAAAGGGCATCATCATAAAAGTCTTTGCTGAAGAAATAATCTGCAAGACCTGCCTCTGCCTCTGTTGCATTACATGTAAGCCTGAAAAATTCAGAATTGTAAATATCGAGCTTTCCTGAAAAAATATCCTCGAACTCTTTTTTGTATGGTGAAAGCTTGAAAAACCTGTAAATATCCTGCAGGTACTGTGTCACGTTTGTCCTGAATTTCTTATTTGGATCTGCAACAGAATCATCATCATCCATCTCCTGAAGACCTTCGAGCTCCATCCTGAATACTTTCAGCATCATGCTTTTCTGCGTCGACGGAAGATATTTGAGATTCAGGATCAGAGAGTATTTGTCCGAGTTACAGATAAATGGCGTTTTATACATCGCTTCAGCCATCTCATTGGTTCCCGGTCCGAGTATCTCATCCCTGAAAATCTCATCAACGACCTCATGGTCGGGATAAAAAGGCACAAACCAGTTCTGAAAATCCTTGAAGAAATCAAAATGCTTAAGATTTGCAAATGCCGACATGTAAACGTCAGCGCCTTCTATCTGCAACTTTGTCAGCTCCTCCATTGTCTTGAAGATCTCTTCAGAATCGCTGAACATCTCTGACCAGTCAGGATTCTTTTCTTCATTTTTGTCCTTTGGAAGAATATTATCAAGATCAAGTTTTTCCTCGATCCTGGGTTTTAGCTTTGCTACCTGCGGAAGGATCTCCTCATGGAGCTTTTTGCTTAGTTTTTCAGTTTCCCTTGACCTGATTGTCTGCAAAACGATTATTCTGCAATGTTCCCTGAAGCCAGGGACCTTTGACATTTCACTTATCCTGGTGCTGATCTCGGGATAAAGCATAACCCTGGTATTATAATAATGAAGATTAAGAATCAGCCCTGAAAGTGCCCTCTCCATTACCTGTTCCTGCCCGGACTCATATATCCTGATCAGGTAAAGGAGCTTTTCCGTCTGCCATGTTCTGAAAGAGCTCAGGGTTATTGCGGTTGTGAATATGCAAGACTCATACCACCTGAATTTGCCTGAATTAAGGATAATGTTTATCAGGCTCTCTTCAGCCTCACCGTAGTAATCAGTAAGCCACAGGTGGTTAAAAATATTCTTTATAAGCTGTTTGTGTTTTCTGGCGATCACTGATTCGGGATCAGGGTTGATCTCATTACTCAGCTTCAGCCATTCATCAAGCTCAGATTTGAACATCAGGTCATCAACAGTCTCAACAATTGTTTTACCGGTAAGTTTCTGCTCTTTTTCAGTCTGCTGTTTTACCCAGTATGTATTCCACCCTGAATTATGTGACAATATGTCCTGTCTCACCTGGTCGGAAAGCTCCAGTATAGACTGGATGAGCTTTATATATATCTTGTTTCGCTCCGGGTCATTGATGCCTTCGATTGTATAAGTGAGCATATTCCTGTAGGTCATGACCAGGTTTTCGTACTCGTCCCGCAGATCTCCTGACGTAGCACCTGCAATCATAACAGACAGAATATCAAGGCTTTGTTTGATTTTTCTTTCTGAAACCAGTGTGCAGAGCTGCTTATGCTGCTGTAATGTTTTCTTTATATCCATAATTTGTCTCCGCTGAAAGATCAAGATGACAAAATATCATTCATCTTTTATAATAGGCATATCTGCAACAATCAGGCCATCAGTAAGTATATGACATGATCAGGTATAATTGTTAAAAGGTTTTCAGAACTGATAACCGACACTGATATATGCCTTAATCTGATTGAAATACTTTTCCTGTTTGTAAAATCCCTGCATAATACCTGCTCTCAAAGGTCCCATTAGTGACATATAACCGATACCGATGCCATACCCTGCAAGAAGCGAATATCCAGTTCCTCTGTCAGCCTCCCGGGCCGCAAAGATGTTGCCGGTCAGATTAATATGAAGATCTCTCAATATTTCCCAATCGAGCTCCATTCCAAACCCTGCCATCTTTTTAACAGGTATTTCATTTGGATGAAAGCCAACCATCGGGACTGATCTTTCATTCAGTGATTTTATTCCACCAAGCAGAAAGAAATTGTTTTGTGATGAAGCAGAGTCACAATCAGTAATGTAAAGTGCATCACCGCTTAAAGAAATTGTAAATCGGTCATTTGATGTAAAGTATTGCTTATAATTTCCTCTTATAGTATAAAACCTGTCAAATGAAAAACCTCCGGGGTTGCTATTATTGTATACATTTCTGGACAAACCTTTCTTAATGCTACCTGAAGTAAGATCTGAGGCACCTGCTGAAATGTCAACTATTATTCCCCTGTCGGGGAAATGTCTGCTATTAAGGGTATTGATTTTATAATCAAAATTTGTTGTAATATAATTATAGGAAATGTATTTTAAATCAATTTCAGAAACATAGCGGGTCATCAGGTATCGCTTTTCAAAATCAAAAGAAATGCTCATCATCTGGTTTAAACCAAACATGCGATTAATACCAATTCCTGAAGAAAGATTATTGCTGATAACGTCACCCGTTTCATTTTTCAGATTAATCTTGGGGACCAAGGTATTATCAGCATAGAAATCTAGTGATACTCCAAACTTCTGATTTCTGTCGATGAATTGAAGATATGAATTTCGTATCCTGTAATACCGGCCAAGATAAGAATCAAGATTAATCACAGATCTGGGCGTCAGAAGGTTCTTAATTGAAAAAGACAATAAAATACCTGCCGCAAGGGAATTGTCGTAATGAGCTGACCCATCAACCATAGACTTTGGTTTTTCAGCACATTCAATTACAAGGATCAGAGAATCATTGCGCGGTTCAACCTTGTACTTTACTTTATCGAACCAGGCTTTCCCGTAAAGTAATTCTATCTTTTCATAAAGGTTGGATTTGTCGACCAGCTCACCGGTCATAATATCCAGTATACCAAGTATCTGTTTGTCAGGAATGGTGCTATTACCGATAATCTCAACCTTGTCAAATGAATAGTATTGTTTATCCAGGAGACTTCCCGGAGATTTCTGACCTCCATATCTGTCTAATGAATCAGCCAGTTTTCTGAAATATTCTTTATAAGGAAGTGCAGCTTTATAACCTCTCTGAAAGATTGTATCTACTGGAGAGAATTCCAGTAATGAGATGCCCTTTATGTCAGGTAATATCAGCAAGTCGACCAGTTTCTTCTGTTCGTTGAAGTTATCAATACTTCTGGAAAAACTTAACTGTTTGATTATACCTGCAATACTATTAAGTTCCTCTTCTTCATAGTTATGGAATCCTACATACGATCCTATAATTATATCTGCTCCCATGTCTTTAATTTCTCTAGCAGGGAAATTGTTGATCAAACCTCCGTCTGTTAACAGGGCGGTATCTATTTTCAGAGGTGCAAATACTGTTGGAATTGCTGAGCTCGCGCGCAATGCGTCAGCCAGATAACCTGTCTTAAGGTCAACTTCCCTGACTGTGATCAGATCGGTTCCCACACACATGAACGGGATCGGCAGTTTTGAGAAGTCATTTATGTCGGCCGCCGGCCAGGCATAATAGCTGAGCGAATTCTCAAGCTGCTGTCCCGAGATAAGACCGGATGGAAGTTTAACTTTCCTGAATAAAAGAGGGAACGACATGATACTGTTATTAAAGTGATCTTTTTCAAGGAAAATTATTTTGTCCTGCGGAATTGTATTAGATAGGATGAGATCCCAGTCCATTATCTTAAGTATCTTTTTCATACTGTCGGCGCTGTATCCAAGTGAATAATATCCACCGATTATGCTTCCCATGCTGGTCCCGGTGACAAAGTCAGGTCTTAATCCAGCCTCCTCCATGACTTTCAGAACTCCCACATGAGCAATCCCGTGTGCCCCGCCTCCGCTAAGTACAAGCCCTATTCCGGGTCTCTGCACAGGATCCTGTGCTAATCCTGAATGTGAGATGAAAAAACCAAGAAACAGATATAGTAATGATTTGAAAACAGTTTTCCTGCCGGTAACTATTTTTGATATATTTATTACTTCTCTGACAGACATTATGATAAATAGTATTATTTATAGCAAGATAGCAATTTTCAGTATTTTTATGAAGTGAAAAAGCAGTCCAATTTTCCTGACAAATGGCTCCCCTCTGCAAAAAAAGAGATAGAAGCCCTGGGCTGGGATCATCCTGATGTTATCATCTTCAGCGGCGATGCCTATGTCGATCACCCTTCTTTTGGACCGGCTGTTATAGGAAGGATTATAGAGGATGAAGGATTCCGGATTGCAATAGTTCCCCAACCCAACTGGAAAGATGATTTAAGAGATTTTAAAAAGTTGGGCCGGCCAAAATACTTTTTCGGTGTAACGGCAGGAAACATGGATTCGATGGTCAATCATTACACTGCAGCCCGCCGGTTACGTTCTGACGATGCATATACTCCGGGAGGGAAAGCAGGTTTCAGGCCTGATTACCCTACGATTGTGTATACAAAGATCCTGAAAGAGTTATTCCCTGATGTGCCTGTACTTGCGGGAGGTATCGAAGCTTCAATGCGCCGACTTACTCACTATGACTACTGGAAAGATAAGCTTGAACCATCAATTCTGCTGAGCAGCGGTGCCGATATGCTCATTTACGGAATGGGAGAACAGCCGGTACGCGAAGTAATCAGGCTGTTGAAAAAAGGAGTACCTTTTTCATCTTTGAAGACGGTACCACAGACTGTTGTAGCAATATCAAAAAATGAAAAGCTTCCTCACCAGAAGTTGTGGAAAGATATTATCCTGCATTCTTATGAGAAGTGTCTTGGAGACAAGAAACTTTTCACTGAAAACTTTTTGAATTTTGAAAAAGAATCCAATAAGATTGAAGCAGCAAGACTCACAGAACCATCCGGAGAATCGGTTGTCATTGTCAATCCTCCTTTTCCACCCACGGATGAGGCTGAAGCTGATCGTTCCTTTGATCTTCCCTATATGTATCTTCCTCACCCGCGGTATTATAAAAAAGGGCCGATCCCTGCATATGAAATGATAAAATTCTCGGTCAACATTCACCGTGGATGTTTTGGTGGCTGCAGTTTTTGTGCCATAGCAGCCCACCAGGGTAAGCAGATCGTAAGCAGGTCGGAAAAGTCGATCCTTTCCGAGATAGATAAAATATCGCAACTTCCTGATTTTAAAGGGTATTTGTCTGACCTTGGAGGTCCTTCTGCCAACATGTTCAGGATGAAGGGTAAAAACATGGATTTATGCGGCAAATGCTCACGGCCCTCCTGTATATGGCCGGGTGTATGCCCCAATCTGAATACAAGCCATAAAGAACTAACAGAGCTATATAAGAAAGTCAATAGTTTACCCCGGATAAAAAAGGCATTTATCGGAAGCGGTATAAGATACGACCTGCTTCTCCCGGAGTGGAATAAAAATGCCGGCAGATCCGAAAATGAGTATCTCGATGAGCTGATTAAGAACCATGTCTCGGGAAGGCTGAAAGTGGCACCTGAGCATACAAGTCCTTTTGTTCTGAGCCTGATGCGCAAGTTCCCGTTTGAAATATTCAGGAAGCTTAAAAAAAGATTTGATGGAATAACCGGAAGAGAAGGACTTAAGTATGAAATCATTCCTTATTTCATTTCATCGCACCCCGGGTGCACTGATAAGGATATGCAGGATCTGTCAAATGAGGTTAAAAGCCTTGGGATCAGACCTGAGCAGGTCCAGGATTTCACCCCGACCCCTATGACGTTTTCGACACATATATATTATACAGGTTTTGATCCATATTCAGGCAAAAAAGTATATGTAGCCAGAAAACCGGAAGATAAAAAACGCCAGAAGGAGTATTTTTTCTGGTATAAAGCCGGTACCAGGTTACCGGAAACTAGTTACCGGGGAAAGAGAAACCGGAGCTGACAACAACCCCGGCTTTCATCTGAACTTAAAAACCACTTTGAAAAAGTTCTATTCGTATTCTTTTAGAATATTTCTTACATCATCCGGTGCCACGCGTCCGTATGTTTTATCACCCACCATTACTACCGGTGCAAGTCCGCATGCACCGACGCATCTCAGGCTGGAAAGAGAGAACTTCCCGTCGGATGTGGTTTGCCCAACCTGGAGTCCAAGTTCTTTCCTGAATTCATCCAGAACTTTTTCGGCCCCGCGCACATAGCATGCAGTTCCCATGCAGATGCTGACAGGATGTTTCCCTTTCGGGGTCATTGTGAAAAATGAATAAAAGGTAATTACGCCATAAATTTTTGCTACCGGTACAACAAGCTCATTTGAAACAACCTCCTGTACTTCAGCAGGAAGGTATCCAAAGTGTTCCTGACATTTATGGAGAACGTTAATGAGCTCCTGCGGATCATTATTAAAAGATGCACAGATCTCCTTAATCTTTGTGACATCTTCCTGTCTCAATTCTATCTTAATACTTGACATAGCATTGAATTTTATATTGGATCTAACGGTAAATTATTGTTTTACCACAATTTTCTTCTTTTTATCAAAATAATGAGTATGAAGCAGATGGTGAGCTTTTTCGCTATTGGGCTTACCAAGGAATTCTTCATATAATTTTATTATAAAAGGATTTTCGTGTGATTTCCTGATGGGCTTGCTCTTGTCTTCAGCATAAATTGCTGCAGCTCTTGCTTTAATGATATCAGAATTTCCGTGGTGAAGGGGTTGTCCTCCTCCTCCGATACATCCACCGGGACAAGCCATAACTTCAATTGCATGATACTGAGATTTGCCTGACCTGACATCATCAAGCAGCTTTCTGGCATTCCCAAGTCCATGTGCAATACCTATTTTTAATGGTATTCCGTTGAAATCAATTGTGGCTTCGCGGACTCCCTCAAGCCCTCTCAGTTCTGTAAAGTCGGGTCTCTCAAGTTTTTTACCGGTATGCAGCTCATAAGCTGTTCGTACCGCTGCCTCAATTACTCCTCCCGTGTTGCCAAAAATGACTCCTGCACCTGTTGACTCACCGAGCGGATCATCAAATTCTCCATCATCAAGGTTATTCAGATCAATATTTGCCTGTTTGATGAATGAAGCAAGTTCCCTGGTTGATATTGAGAAGTCTACATCCCTGTTATTATCTGTTGAGAATTCCTCCCTCTGGCATTCATATTTTTTTGCCAGGCAAGGCATAATTGAGACAACAACAAGATCCTTCCTGTCAACCTTTATTTTTTCGGCAAAATAGGTTTTTGCAATAGCACCAAACATCTGTTGAGGTGATTTGGCTGTTGAAGGAACATCTTTCAGGTCAGGAAAATATTCTTCAAAGAAGTTAACCCATCCCGGGCAACATGATGTAAGTATAGGAAGCCTTGCTGTTTTATCGCCTTTAAGATGCCTGTTAAGCCTGTCGAGAAGTTCGGTTCCTTCCTCCATAATTGTAAGGTCTGCTGCAAAGTCGGTATCAAAAACGTAATCAAAGCCGAGAGCTCTCAGAGCAGTCACCATTTTACCTGTTACCAGAGTTCCTGGTTCCATACCGAACAATTCTCCCAGTGCTGCACGAACAGCAGGTGCTGTCTGTACAATGACAGTTTTTGTCGGATCAGCAAGTGTTCTCAGCACATCCGGTGTGTGATCGACTTCAGTCAGGGCGCCTGTAGGACAGACTGCAACGCACTGACCGCAATAAGTGCAGGTAGAGTATTCCAGGTTCTGCTCGAATGCCGGAGCTACAGCAGCCATGAAGCCTCTGTTTACTGCCGATAATGCACCGACAGTCTGCACGGTGTTGCACATCATTTCGCAGCGGCGACACATAATGCATTTATCGAGATCTCGTATAATTGAGGGTGATGTGTCTTTCCTGTATGTCGATATAGATGCAATCTCCTGTCCGGGTATCTCTCTGATACCCAGCTGATGAGCCATTGACTGAAGCTCACAGTTACCTGATTTTGCACATATCAGACAATCTTTCGGGTGATCAGAAAGAATAAATTCCATAACCATACGACGGGCATTCAGAACCCTTGTGGTATGAGTTTTTACCACCATGTTTTCTTCGCATTTTGTCACGCAGGAAGGGGCCAGATTCCTACGGCCCTGGACCTCAACTACGCAAATACGGCAACCTGCAGGCTTATTCTCTATATTAAGGTCGTGTAGTTCCATATAGCACAGGGTTGGTATTTCTATACCAAGTTGTCTGGCTGCCTTATTTACTGTTGTGCCTTTTGGTACTTCAACGACTTTGTTATCTATTGTCAATTTTACTGTTTCCATTTCCAATACTTCTTTGATTACTGAATGATGATCGCGTCAAACTTGCATTTTCCCATGCATGAACCGCATTTGATACAGATTGCCGGGTTGATAAGGTGAGGTTCTTTCCTTTCCCCTGTGATAGCACCAACCGGACATACTCTAGCGCATGCTGTACAACCAACGCAGTTTGCTGAAATGATGAAGTATTCCATCAGGTCCTTGCATTTTCCTGCAGGACATTTCTTTGCAGTCACATGAGCCACGTACTCTTCCCTGAAGTTATCGAGTGTTGATAAAACCGGGTTTGGTGAACTCTGACCAAGTCCGCAAAGAGAAGTGTCCTTGATTACCAGGCTCATATTTTTAAGACGATCGAGATCTGCCAGCGTGCCTTTACCTTTGGTTATATGTTCCAGGAGCTCATACAAACGCTTGTTTCCGATCCGGCAGGGTGAACATTTTCCACACGACTCTTCAACTGTGAACTCAAGGAAGAATTTGGCAACTGATACCATACAGTTATCCTCATCCATTATAATAAGGCCACCTGATCCCATCATCGAACCTGCAGCAATCAGGTTATCAAAATCGATCGGAATATCAAGATGCTTTTCGGTGAGGCATCCGCCTGAAGGACCTCCGGTCTGGGCCGCCTTAAACTTTTTGCCATGCATAATACCTCCACCAATCTCATATATCACCTCACGAAGAGTAGTCCCCATTGGAACCTCAATCAATCCGACGTTGTTAATTTTTCCTGCAAGGGCAAATACTTTTGTTCCCTTAGATTTCTCGGAGCCAATAGAAGCAAACCATTCTGCTCCCTTAAGTATTATAGGTGAGATACATGCAAATGTCTCTACATTATTGACGTTGGTGGGTTTACCCCTGAACCCTGATTCTGCCGGGAATGGCGGTTTCACAGTGGGTTCTCCCCGCAAACCTTCCATTGAATGAATAAGTGCAGTTTCTTCACCGCATACAAATGCTCCGGCCCCATACCTGATCTCAATGTCGAAATCAAAACCTGATCCCATTATATTTTTACCAAGTAGCCCGTATTCCCTTGCCTGACCTATAGCAGTTTTAAGACGTGCAACTGCCAGGGGATACTCGGCACGGATATAGATAAGTCCCTTATGTGCTTCGATACTGTAACCGCATATTACCATAGCTTCGAGAACTGCATGCGGATCTCCTTCAAGGACTGACCTGTCCATGAATGCTCCGGGATCGCCTTCATCGGCGTTGCATACAACATATTTCTCTTCTGATTTATTCTTGTAAGCGATCTCCCATTTCAGACCTGAAGGGAAACCGCCACCACCTCTGCCCCTTAAACCCGAGTCTTTTATTATTTTAATAACGTCAAGTGGTTTCATTTCTGTAAGCACCTTAGCAAGGGCTTCATAAGCATCATGTGCAATAGCATCCTCAATATTTTCAGGATCAATTATGCCGCAATTCCTAAGGACAATCCTGAGCTGTTTCTTATGTAAAGTCATCTCAGTTTCGGTAGCGACAGATTTCTTTGTAACCGGATCCTTGTACAGAAGTCGTTCAACTTTCCGGTTTTTCATTATTTGTTCGGTTACAATCTCTTTTGCATCTTCCGGTGTAACTTTTGTATAAATCACATCGCCTGGAATTATCTTGACGATCGGGCCAAGGCTGCAAAGGCCGAAACACCCGGATCTGATCACATGTACGTCATTCTCGAGAGCATTAGCCTCCAGTTCAAGCTTCAGATTATCAATTAATGCTTCGCTGTTATTCCCGTAGCAGCCCGAGCCACCGCATACTAAAATTTGCATTTTTACTCTTGCCATGTTTTATCCTCCACGGTTAAATAGTGCGAAAGTTTGAAGGTAGTACCCCATCAACTAACTCCCTGTTCTTGATATACTTTTCAATAATCTCGTCAGCTTTGAGCTTGTCGACATTCCCAAAAACAACCGGTGCTTCACCTGGTAATTTTACCTCTATAGTAGGCTCTGCAAAGCTGTACCCCATATCACCGGTACGTATGATTGCCGCATCTATGTTCCTTTTTTCAAGTTCCACCTTCATAAATTCATATATTTCTTTTGCTCCGGATGCCAGCCCGCTTGTTCCCATATGGACCCTTATCCGTAACTTTTCTTTTTCTGACATCTTCTTTATGATGTCAGTTTTTATTCTTGTTAGTTCGGCAGGCGATTTAATTATTTTCATATTTACTTGATTTACAAGTGAATGATAATACAAGATCATTAACCAGACTATTTACGATACAAAATTAGAAAATTAATTGTTAATAATATAACATTGTTAATAAAATAACAGTAATTTTAAACATTTCTAAATAAGATATTTTATAGAGCAGTTCCGGGAATTTGTGTTAATCAAAAAACAGAAGTAAAATAATTTTGTTTTCTAATATACAAAAACCATTTAAAAGGAGGATCATTTTTCAGGTTAGAATCCGGGAAGAGCAAAATAATTCAGAATATCTTTATCATACATGGAAAAAGCTATCGAGCTTATTTCCTTTTTTCATCCTGTAATGTGCGAAAAGCAGAACCAGTGCAATAGGCAAAATGGAGACTGCTGCAATTAAAGACCATCGCACATCGGCACGGCCCAGAATATACCTGTCAATAATTATTTCAGTAATGATACAGAATCCTGCAACAGACAGGAAGATAATGGCCAGAATATTAAAACCCTTAAAACGAGCATACTGATATAATATAACAGACAGGCATACAAAAAAAACTAATGCCAGGGTAACAGGCAATCCTATCTGGATAAACCATGTTGCTTTTACAGAGATGAGGTCAAACATAAGAAGCATAAACAGAACCGTTGCTGAAAGTCCTGTTATAAGCATCCATGGTTTCCGGAATTTAAGCAAAATACACGTAAGGAATAACCATGCTGAAATAATCGATATATCTGCAAAGAGTGACCATTTAATTCCTTTTCCAATAACCAGGTCGACGATTGTGCAGACAGCAATTCCTGAGAATGCAATGATACCTGTTAATTCCCAGATATGTTTCCTGGTCTCTTTCTTATGGAGATGAATAATATCGGATGGATAACTCACGGTCCCGGCAACCCTGCTGACCGGATCCCCGGGATTTTTTCCGCATAACGGGCACTGCTTCAGGTTCTCCTCAAGTTCCACACCACAATTACTGCATAAATTCATGACAAACTCATTTAGTTGTTATTCAATATTTTAATATGGATTCCGGAATCTGAAAGATGCTTTAAAATATGTCGTTCAAGCTCATTTGACTGAGTTATGTTACAAAAACAGAGCCTTAGCTTATCCTTAAAAGATACCATTGCGCAGCTAACTTTAACTTTTAAATTGGGTGGAGGAGGAATAATCTCAAATGATTCGATAAGTTCCTGCATTTCCACGGGAACCTTTACTGATCCGAGGTTTGTGATTATCCCGGTAAAGCGCTTTGATCCCAGTCCCTTGTATACGGCTGAAATAGCCATTCGCTTTATGAACAGCGGCATTATCCTTAAAATAAGTTGTTTCTCATGCGACACATTCGACGACAGGAATCTGGCTATCTGCTTTATGTCGGATTCTGCCTGGATGAACAGGTGGATCATTCTTACCATTTCCTCAAAGGTGTATGTGCCAAGCCTCATATCCACTTCAGGCAGAATAAAAAGAGAAAAATTCCGCATAGTCCTGCTGGGAAGCTTATTTCTCAGGTTAACAGGGACTTCAGTCCTTAAAACATTGCCCTTTTGTTTTCTCCCTTTCTCTTTTTCGGACAGATAGATTTTCTGAAGCGAAAAAAGATAAACTGAAACGATATATTCAGTAATCGTAACTTTGTGGCTTCGTGCAACCTCCAGTAATTCATTAACATCCATTTCAGCCCTGATCACTTTCAGTCTTGGCTTCTTATTGAGCCTGAATGGTATATGCCATGCTTTCGCCAGCTTATCAGGAGGCGGCAGTTTCTGGAAGAATTTATTATAACCATCTTCGATTTCCTCCTCAGAGAACGGAGTCTCCGGCAGTATTATCCCTTCCGATGTTCTGATATGGTTACCTGATATTGTCAGATATGTGTAAAGCAGTGATTTAAAGTATTCGAAAGCACCATATCCGTCGGTAAGGATATGTATGAACTCCACTGATATCCTGTTTGATTTCACAAGCACACGAAATAGAGGCTCGTTATTTCTTTTTATTGCAAATGCAGTACAGGGGATATTCTCTTCAACCAGAATCCTGGGGGGTCTGTTGTTAAATTCGAGGAAATGCCAGAACAGACCGCTTCCAAGAGAGACACTGAAATAGGGAAATCTTTCTGAAGTGATCTCAACTGCATCCCTGATAGCTGAGTATTTTACAGGTTCCTTCAGATATGCAGTCACCCTGAAAACAGACGTGAGCTCGGATGAAGTAATTGCCGGAAAAAGTTTTGCACAATTATCAAGCTTAAGCCAGCCTCTTTCCTGAAAAGATCTTTTATTTATACCCTTCCCCTCCATTAAGTTCTGTAAAAGTATGAAATGTTTGTTAAAAACTCATTAATGTTGTTTTACCTGTTAACCCTTTCCTTTATAATTATGTAAAATTCTTACTTTTGTTGATCTCACAAATAATAATGTTAAAGATTTAATATTCATACAAATGATCCTAAGTCTCAGAAGATTCAGCTTTTTATTCGCATTGCTATATATATCTGTAAATCAGATTTATGCGCAAATGCCCATCCGTACGGCCAACCAGGTTGCCATTCTTGGATGGATTGACGATACTCATTACCTGATCCGGAATTTTGATGCCGAAAAGAAACTTGTCACCATGAGTGTCAATATCAAAACAGGTAAAAGCATCATCTATACTCCCCCGAAATCAGGCAGAGAATTACTGATAGAGTCACTTCCGGCAGGTGAAACGATCGGAATGAACGATGCTGAAAGCTCTGATATGAAAAGAGCGGTTATTTTCAGGGACAACGATCTTTTTTACTTTCATAAAGGAGATAAAGAGCTCAGGAGACTGACAAACGACATAAGTTCTGAAGTAAATGCCCGTTTTTCTCCGGACGGCAATAAAATTGCATATACCAAAAACAAGGATCTCTTTGTTTTTGATCTGGTCAATAATAAAGAGATACGACTCACTTCCGATGCATCTGATAGAATTTATAATGGTTATTCTGCCTGGGTTTATATGGAAGAGATTCTGACGAGGGCAAGCAGGTATGCGGCTTTCTGGTGGTCTCCTGATGGGGAAAAGTTAGCCTACCTCAGGACCGATGAAACTGATGTGCCTGTTTTTACACTGAACCGTCTTGATGAGGCAGATGGAATCCATGGTACTCTTGAAGTGGTTCCCTATCCTAAAGCAGGGGATCCGAATCCAAAAGTAAAAATGGGAATCGCAGATATTTCTTCAGGTAAAACCACCTGGATCAAGACAGATTATTCTGTTGATCAGTATATTGCATGGCCTTTCTGGACACCCGACAGCAAAAAACTTGCAGTACAGGTTGTAAACCGTGACCAGAACGATTTGCAGATCATTCTTGCTGATGCTGAGACAGGGGATTATAAACGGATATATGATGAGAATAATAATACATGGGTCGAATTCCGGGAAGATATTTATGTGATGAAAAATGGAACCGGTTTTATAATCAGGAGCTATAAAAGCGGATGGGAGAATCTTTACTATTATGGATGGGATGGAAA
The DNA here is from genome assembly GCA_025454795.1 of Bacteroidales bacterium. GTDB lineage: Bacteria > Bacteroidota > Bacteroidia > Bacteroidales > VadinHA17 > LD21. The sequence goes on from JALONT010000019.1 coordinate 22,171, forward strand.
ACTGACCTCGCAGCTTACAAATTTTAATTTCAGGGTAAATTCCATCAACAGTGTCGACGAAGATCAAAAAGTTGTTTATTTCTCCGCTACCGGTTCAGAATCGACAGATAATCATGTATTCAGAGTTGGACTTGACGGAAAAAACCTGCTGCAGATAACAAAAGGGAATGGTACACACAATATAAGTATTTCACCTGAAGGAAGTTATTTTATCGATACATGGAACAGTATAGTCAGTGCAGGTTCAATAATTGCCTATGATAAAAAGGGCAACCAGATGAAGGTGATATATAAATTTGAACAGCCGGCTTTTGATCCGGCGGAACATGCGAAAGCAGAATTTGTAAAGATCCCTACTGCTGATGGTCTCTTCGATATGCCTGCAATTGTCACATACCCTCTGGACTTTGATCCTTCAAAAAAATACCCTGTTGTATTTGACATTTATGGAGGTCCCGATTCCAAAAATGTGTCGAACAAGTGGCAGGGGACCAATCTTTCATGGTATTCCAGGAATGGTATTATTAAATTCACTATCGATCACAGGGGTTCCGGTCATTTCGGCAAGAAAGGTCTTGATTACATGTATCGATGCCTTGGTAAATGGGAGATAATTGATTATGAAGAAGCTGTGAAATGGCTTCTTGCAAAGCCTTTTGTGGATGGCTCAAAGATCGGGATTACAGGAACATCATATGGTGGTTATCTGACATGTCTGGCCCTGACTAAAGGTGCAGACTACTGGACTCATGGAGTAGCCGGTATGCCGGTTTCTGATCACAGGCTTTATGATAATATTTATACAGAGCGCTTCATGGATACTCCGCAGGATAATCCTGAAGGATATAAAGATGGCTCAGTACTTTCTTATACTAAAAACCTTAAGGGAAAGATTTATATCTATCATGCAGATATGGATGATAATGTTCATATGCAAAACTCAATTTATTTTATCTCAAAACTACAGGATGAGGGTAAAACATTCAGGTTCATGCTATATCCAAATGGCCGTCACGGATGGGGAGGACCAAAAAGTTTTCATGTACGAAATGAAACAAACAACTTCTGGCTTGAGAGTTTCTTTGGGAAATAATAAATAATCAGTTGGGCTTGTACATATTAATAGTTTGTCTACAGAATACTGCTTGATTTGTTTTTGTTTGCTATATTCGACGAAAAATTAAACCTGACTTTATGCTTGTAGGAATACTCAAGGAGTCCGGAAGCGAAAACAGAGTGGCTATGCTCCCCGGAGAAGCTGCCCACCTGATAAAACCGGGCGTGAAAGTGCTCGTCGAAACCGGGGCAGGCAACCAAGCTTTTGCATCTGACGGTGAATACCAGAGAGCAGGTATCACACCATCATCCCGGGATGATATACTTTCAAAAGCTGCACTTGTTCTTACTGTAAATCCTATCCCGGAGGATGATTTGGAACTATGCAGGGAAGGACAGGTCCTTTGCTCGGTACTGAATCCGGTGGAAAACAGCAAATGGCTGGAAAAGGCGCGTTCACAGGGACTTACAGTTCTGGCCCTCGATCTTGTACCGCGAACCACAAAAGCCCAGGCAATGGATATTCTGTCATCAATGGCGACAGTCGCAGGTTATAAAGCAGTGCTTCATGCAGCCTCCATGATACCTAAATTTTTTCCGATGTTTATGTCTGCGGCAGGTACCATAAAACCATCACGGGTTCTTATACTCGGAGCAGGTGTTGCAGGACTGCAGGCAACTGCTATTGCAAGAAAACTGGGTGCTATTGTTGAAGTTTTTGATGTACGTTCGGCAGTAAAAGAAGAGGTTAAAAGTCTCGGAGGAAAATTTATTGAAGTAGCAGGTGCCAGGGAGGATGCTGCTGCTGGAGGTTATGCTGTTGAGCAGACTGAAGAATTTAAGATAAAACAACTGGAGCTTATACAGAAGCGGTCCATAGCGGCTGATGTTGTTATAGCAACGGCCCAGATCCCCTGTAAAAGGGCTCCTGTGCTTCTGCTGAAAGAGACTGTTAACAGAATGAAACCAGGTTCAGTGATCATTGACCTTGCAGCCTCAACAGGCGGAAACTGTGAGCTCACTGAGAACGGCAAGAGCATTATTGTAAACGGTGTGACAATAGTCGGGAAATCAGATTATCCTTCCGATATGCCAACAGATGCCAGCAAAATGTTCGGGAACAATATCAATAACCTGCTGAAGATCATGATTGATAAGGATGGTAAACTGAATCTTAACATGCAGAACGATATCATCAATGGAACAACAGCAGTGCATAATAAAGAATATGTGAGTCAGAGAGTCAGACAAATGCTTAATATCAAATAGGTTTGGTCATGGAGAATACTTTAGGATTTTTCTTGCAGCACAGGGAGGCTATTTTTATTGTCATCCTTTCAATCTTCCTTGGAATTGAGGTAATCAGCCATGTACCGGCAATACTTCATACGCCATTGATGTCAGGTGCTAATGCCATTCATGGTGTAGTGATCATTGGTGCCATAATCGTAATGGGACATGCAGACACGACTGGATCAATGATCCTCGGATTTCTGGCAGTAGTTCTTGGTACCCTGAACGTTGTCGGAGGTTTTGTCGTTACTGACAGGATGCTTGAAATGTTTAAAAAGAAGAAATAGTTAACCTGATTTAAAACGCTAAAGATCAACATAATGGATCAATTATCTCAAATCAATAACGGAATTTCAGTTTTGGAGATTATTTATGTTATTGCTTCGGTACTTTTTATTTTGGGTCTTAAAATGTTAAGCCATCCGCTAACTGCAAGAAGGGGAAATATCCTGGCTGCGTTCGGAATGTTATTTGCAATAATTGCGACTATACTTTTTCACACGAAAGATGGTAAACCTATTGGAAACATACCCTGGATACTCATTGCAATAGCCATTGGCACAGTTATCGGATGGGTAATTGCAAAAAAAGTCAAGATGACTGCCATGCCGCAACTTGTCTCCTTCTTTAATGGAATGGGAGGCGCGGCTGCAGCCCTGATCTCAATGATAGAGTTTCCAAATGTAAGTCCTGAGCTCATTGCAGAACAGGGAATTGCAAACGGGCATGTTCTGGCTATACTTCTGGGTCTCATGATCGGAACAGTTTCATGGGCGGGGAGTATGATCGCTTATGGAAAACTTGATGGCTGGATCGGCGACATGAGAATAAAAGCCATGAAGTATATTAACCTCACCATCCTTTTTGTGCTTATCGGCTTTATCGTATTTATAATGACACGCGATGTTCAGACAACGTCAGAACTAACACCTCTGATTTACATAATGTTTGCTGTTGCAGTTATATATGGGGTCCTCTTTGTGATGCCTATCGGAGGCGCTGACATGCCTGTTGTGATCTCTTTGCTGAACTCTTTTACCGGCGTGGCTGCTGCAATGGGGGGGTTCCTATACAATAACCAGGCAATGCTTACCGGAGGAATTCTTGTAGGGTCGGCAGGTACTATACTTACTGTGCTTATGTGCAGGGCAATGAACAGGTCGCTTCTGAACGTAATAGTTGGTGTATTCGGCGGTGGAGGATCGGCTAATGTAACTGTGGATGGATCAGTGAAAGAGATCTCACTGACAGATGCTGCTGTACTTTTAAGTTATTCAAAGAAAGTAGTCATAGTTCCCGGTTATGGTCTTGCTGTTGCCCAGGCACAGCATATCTGTCATGAGCTTGACAAGCTTCTCGAAGAGAAAGGAGTGGAGGTGAAATATGCTATTCACCCCGTTGCAGGACGTATGCCGGGACACATGAACGTACTGCTTGCTGAGGCTGATGTACCTTATGAACAGCTTATTGAAAGCGATGAGATAAATCCAGATCTTCCCAATACTGATGTACTTATTGTGATAGGTGCTAATGATGTCGTAAATCCGGCAGCCGAAGATGATCCTTCCAGTCCGATTTACGGGATGCCTATCATTAAAGCCCGTGATGCAAAAAATATTATCGTGATGAAACGTGGTATGGGTAAAGGTTATGCAGCTATCGAAAATATGCTCTTCTTTAACGACAAAACGAGGATGCTCTTCGGTGATGCAAAAAGCACATTGCAGAATCTGGTTAATGAGGTAAAAAGCTTATAATAAGCATATAACGATGGCTGACAGTCAGGATACTTCCGGCTTCCGGTTTCCGGCTTCCGACTTCCGGCTTCCGGCTTCCGGCTTCCGGCTTCCGGCTTCTGGCTTCCGGCTTCCGGCTTCCGACTTCCGGCTTCCGGCTTCCTCCTACCATTCTCCTGTCAACTCCGGATTAATACTTCTCTTAATATCAGCACATTCGACAACCTGCAGCATATCGAACCATGCGGTTCCTGCTGATGACATATGAAGGATTATATTTGTACGGGGAGGCTGGTCATTGTAATATGGAATTGTGACAAATGTTAAATATTCCTGCCAGTCGCTGCTCAGTGTAAATCTTGTTACCCCGAGCCCCCCAAGCGACACTTCAAATTCCTGGTCTTCATAGTTTTCTTTTAGAACATTTCCCTGTTCCGGATCAGCTTTTGCCCTTACCGATATCAGATAAGTCGCTCCATTTCTTCCGTTTATGGGGAAGAATCGGAGCTTAACAGATCCGTTTTCTTCAGGAGTGACAAGCCTTATGGAATGATTGCCTTCAAAATGTTCACGTGAATCAAGGAAATATGTTGCACCGCGATCGCCACCGTTTCTGGCATAACATGAGGCTGGTACTCCGGTACTGGAAATGTCCTCAAATCCCGGATCAACATAAAGGTTATCAGGCCATGGCTTTATTGTCTCTTTCTTCTGCCTGATGCCTATCATATATACCTGCGAACCAAATGCAGAAATATTGTCTGAGAAATATCCACTGCTGACTGTTATAGAACGGTTCTCAAACACTACATGTGCTTTACCTGTAAAGGATTCTGAAATGGTGAATACAGCTCTTTGCGGAGAATTCGTTTTATTAACTGCCATTATCATTAGCTGGCCGTCATGGATTGCCGATGTTACAATAATATTCTGTGTTCCGGATCTTACAGGAACCGGTTCTTCATCCGACAACAACCATGGAGTAAGTTCAGCTATTTCTGAAGCCATTCTTCCGCACTCTCCCCATGATGAAGTAGACTTCGGAAATAAGTTAAGCCCTTGTCTTATAAAGTATTGTATTCCTCTTGCGCCATTTATTATTGACTGGTAGGTCATCGATCTGAGCTCCTGGAGTGTAGGTTCCCGTTCCCACCATTCACTACCTCCAAATGCCTGGGGAACTATCCAGAGAGGTCTTTTACCACTGAATTCTTTGTAGAGGGAGCCGGCAACATCCCCTACAATAGTTACCGGACTTGTTGGTATGGGGTAAGGATCAGCCATGACAATGTCGAGTGCATCAGAATATTTTTTTGCTGATGAGAACGGAGCCATAAACACAATCGATACAGGATGCCAGGGATCAATTCTTTTAATAAGTTCATAAATTTTCAAAAGGGAATCCGGTGCGATATTGTTTCCCGTAGGCTCATCAGCTATATACCAGGCAAGCAGGGCTGGATGGTCTTTGAAAGTATTGATCTCGTTAATAAGTCTTTCTTTCTTCTGCATATCTGAAAGTCCCTCAATCTTTGATCCGACCCCGCCGCCACCTGATACTGATAATAGATTAAAATGAACCTTCATACCCAGTTCAGCACACCTGTCCATATATGCTTTTCGCTCCATTAGTGTCTCAGGAAGTATCTTTTGATAGGGTGAGATCATGTTAAATCCTTTTACAACTTCTTCTTCAGGAAGGGTCGGGTAAACGGGTGAATAACAGTAAAATCCGAAGGGAAAAAATAGCCTTTTGTTTACGATAAGGCCCCCAGTTAACCTGTCAGTTTTGACTTCGTTAGGTTTGTATTTCAGGATGGTAAGGCTTGAAGATGCTGTATACTTCAGCTTACTTCCTGGAACCGATATATATGCAATAATTTGATAGTTACCTGGTTGTAAATTCAATGCTAAAGGTATCCTGACGATTCTTTTGACTGGTTTGCCAACCCATGAAGTGGCACTATCATTATTTATTTTCAGAAGTACAGTTAAATTGTTGTAAATATGGTTCTGAGGAATATGGAGCAGCATTTCTCCGGCTCTTTCAGTCGAATAAAAGCTTGATCTCGTAAAAATGCGGAAAGTATTGGAGTCCATCACCTGGCAAGCAGTTTCATATATTGAAGAGGTTGCCGGAATCCATATTAAAAGACATATTAATTTTTTTAGCATAAAATATTGTTCTGTAATCTGTTATTATAAAGTGAATATTTTCTTCAGGGCATTTCCAGCTCTGACAGGATCCTGAACCATAATAAAATTTTAAAAGCACTAAGATACATTAAGAAGTCATAAAATTCTGAAACTTTGATTCTGAATCTTATTTCTTTACAGATCAATTGTTTATTTACCTTTAGAAGCATAAAATATGATTTAATTTGTCAGGTAAATACCTGTAAAACAATGAGAAAAATATGTTCTCCAATGTGCCTGATCCTGATTCCATCTTTTTTGGTTATCTGTCAGGTTGACGGGCAGAATCCGGTTGATAAAATAAAAACACAGGCAGGACAGGAGTGTATTGTAAGACTTGCTAATGATTTGCTGCACATCACGCGCATTTACCTGAAGATTATCCTCATCCTCACTTCATCATTGATCTTTTCTCCATTGTCTTCTGCAGGTTTCCACCGGGGTCCCTCTTTTATAAGTCTCACAGCTTCGTCGGAAAATTCCTGTCCCTGGCTTTTTATGATTTTAATATTTTGAATAACTCCGGAGCTCATTACGCTAAAAGACATTACAACAACAGCCCTTTCTCCCTCAATTAACGATGCAGGCTTCCTTATATTCTCTTCAATATATTTGTCAAAGTTATCTTTCCCGTTCTCAGGAGAGGGAGGGGTATACCCGACTTTTTCATTTTCAGCTTTAGTTACTACTTCTGCTGTTGCTGCTGCTGTTTTTGAACTTTTCGAGACGCCATAACCAGTTACCATCACTTCATTTAATGCTGGTGCTGCAAGATCATCCTTCTCCCGGACTTCAGCCTCTGCTGCAGCCAGGAATTTTTTGGGCTCTATCCTTATAGAATCTGTTACAGGATTGACATCATCTTTGCTTTCTGATACCCCGGCACTATTTTCTGTTGCAATTCCTGAAACAGGAACCAGTTCATCGGACTGTTGTGAAGCAACTGACCGAACCTTCTTATCCAGGGATGCTTTTTGTTTTTCTGTGGTCCTTTCAGGTAATTGAAGATTTTCTGATGGAAGTACCTCAGGTAAAATAATTGCTTTAGATTCAGGAATTTCCAGGGGTATCTGGTTTAAAGCGATTTCGGCTTTTCTTTCTTTCGGCCTGTTCCTTTCAGTCAGAATAAAAACAGATGAGATAACCATGATTACCGCAATTGATGCAGCTATACGGTAATAGATCACTCTACTGCCACGGGAAGATCGTACTTTCAGCTTTTTCTCAAGGAGAATAAGGTCGCTTTTTACTTCTTCAGGTGAGATTTCTGAAAATCCTTCTTCTGCCTCTTCTGCAAAAGGATCCTTCTGAAGCTTCTTTTCAAAAGCATTCCTTTGCAAATAGGTCATGTCTCTCTTATGATAATTTATAAAATCAGAGAGATCCGGTTTCCTGTTTTTATCTTTTTCTTTCATCTTTCTCTTCAAGACAAAGTTTCAGATTTCTTTTTCCATTCTGAAGATGACTCTTCACTTTTTTTTCACTAAGACCAAGATTCCCGGCGATCTCGTTATAGCACCTGTTCTCATAATAAAACTGTCTGATACATTCCTTCTGATCTTCTTTCAACCTTTCTATGCAATCTGCAAGTGCCTTTTCCATATCCGGTTCATCTTTGTCTATAGGATGCAGATCATAGCCGGATTCCATAAAATTTCCGGGATCAATTACCCATTTGTTATGTTTTTCATCATGCGATTTTTTGGCTCTCAATTGCATAAGGCAGTAATTCTTTGTAACAACATGTAACCAGGAACTGAAATTCTCAATTTCCTGTTTCGGGATCTCATCTACCAGTTTTTCAAATATCTGCATAACAGCATCCATGGCTTCGTCTCTGTTTTTCATGTATTTTAGACTAACGCCATATACAAGATGCATATACCTTGAATAGAGTTCACCGAGAACCTCAGGATCGCCTGAAGTACTGAATGCCTTTACCAGCTCTTCATCGGTATCATTATTTGATATTTTTCCGCTTAGCCTGAAAATCATCCTTAAAGATAATTCAAATAAAAATGTGTTTAGCTATTGAATAAAATATCCGGGTAGTAACATTAATGTTATGGACTAAAGTATATAATTAATTGATTATCAATAACTCCGGTCTTAAGTCCGGGGTAAGTGATATACCCTGATAATAGGGCTTCAGCCCATAATTCTTCCTATTAATGACTTTAAAAATACTTACAAGAAAATAATCCAGTAATAATTTATGGAATTCCGATCCTCCCTGCATCCTTTAGAAAAACGTTTAACCAAAATTCCAGAAATCATGAAAAACAGTTTTAAAATTTTTGTAATACTGATCCTTGCTTCTGCAATGATCGCTTTCATTGAATCGAGGACAATAACAGGAAAAGTTACCGACGACCGGGGAAATCCGCTTGCAGGAGTTAATGTAGCAGTAAAGGGCGCTCCGACAGGAACCATCACTGATCTGAAAGGTAATTACCGGATCACGGTAAATGATCAGGACAAGATCCTTGTATTTTCTTCTTCAGGCTATACTACTGTAGAACAAAAAATCGCCGGAAAGAACACTATTAATGTGACTATGAGCACGGAAATAGTCGCAATGGACGAAATGCTTGTTACGGGATATGAAGTGAAAAAAGACAAAGCTTCAGTGTTTGCCCCGATAGCAGCAGGGGCAGTTTATGAATCGAGAGCAAATTTCCGGAGGTACAATAATAATTTCAATACCGAAGGTTATGCATCGGTTAATGAAAACGGATATAAGAATGTGAAGAACAATCCGTTGTCAACCTTCTCAATTGATGTTGATAATGCTTCATACTCGAATATCCGGAGATTTATCAATACAGGATCATTACCTCCGGCTGATGCTGTCAGGATTGAGGAGATGATCAACTATTTCAAATTTGATTATCCTGAACCAGGAGGTGAACATCCATTCTCAGTCTTTACAGAGCTTGCTATCTGCCCATGGAACAGAGGCCATCAGCTTTTACAGGTTGGATTACGAGGGAAAAGCATCGACAAATCTTCACTACCTTCATCAAACCTTGTATTCCTGTTAGATGTGTCAGGTTCTATGAATGCTCCAAATAAACTTCCGCTCCTTAAATCGGCATTTGGACTTCTTGTAAATGAACTGCGTCCTCAGGACCATGTTGCAATAGTTGTTTATGCAGGTGCAGCAGGACTTGTCCTTGAGTCGACTCCGGGGAACAGGAAGGAAGTGATAATGAGTGCGATAGATAATCTTGAGGCTGGTGGTTCAACAGCCGGTGGTGCAGGTCTGAGACTTGCATATAATGAGGCTGAGAAGAATTTTGTAAAAGGCGGAAATAACAGGATCATACTTGCAACTGATGGTGATTTCAATGTCGGGGAATCCAGTAACGGCGGTATGGAAAGACTTGTTGAAGAGAAGCGTGAGCTTGGTGTTTTTATTACTGTCTTAGGATTTGGAATGGGTAACGTAAAAGACGATAAGATGGAGATCATTGCCGATAAGGGCAACGGAAACTATTCCTATATTGATAATCTTCAGGAGGCCCGGAGAGTGCTTGTCCGTGAATTCGGAGGAACGCTCTTTACCATTGCAAAGGATGTGAAATTCCAGCTTGAATTCAATCCTTCAAAAGTAGAATCATACAGACTTATCGGTTATGAAAACAGGCTGCTTAACGATGAGGATTTCAACGACGATACAAAAGATGCAGGTGAAATGGGATCAGGACACATGGTCACAGCACTTTATGAAATCGTTCCGGCAGGTTCAGATGAAAGAGGACCTTCGATTGATCCGCTTAAATACCAGTCCACACACAGAGTAATGGATGATGACTATTCTGATGAGCTGCTAACTATAAAGGTGCGCTATAAAAAACCGGATGGTCACACCAGTATGCTGATGGAGAAGCCTGTAAAGGCTTATGGTGATGAAATTGAAGGAGCATCCGAAAACCTGAGATTTGCTGCAGCTGTTGCTGAATTCGGAATGATCCTGAGGGAATCAGAATTCAAGGGAAGTTCCACACTGGAAGGAGCTGCAAAGCTTGCAAAGTCAGCAAGAGGAGAAGATGAAGATGGTTACAGATCAGAATTGATAAGATTGATCTCGACAGTAAAGGATATGCGAAGTCTGGCAGACAACAATTAGAGTTTCATTTAGAGCAGAACATAACTATAAAGGTATTGCTGACCGGAATCTTCCGGTCAGCAATTATTTATATATTCCGCAGGTATCTGTCAATCTCCATTGCTGCTCTTCTTCCTGATGCAATCGCATTTACAACAAGGCTGGCCCCGCATACCGAATCTCCTGCTGCAAATACTTTCGGGTGGCTGGTGATCTGTGAATCATCTGTTTTTATGTTTTTTTTCTTATCAAGGTCAAGCTCCAGTTCTGCTAAAAGCCCTTCCAGTACAGGGTGTTCAAATCCAAGTGCCAGAAGTACAAGATCGGCTTCCAGTATCCTGCGTTTGCCTGGAACAGGTTTAAAAATGTATTTTCCATCATTCATCTGCCATTCGACCTCTTCGACTTCAGCACCCGTAACCTGACCATCATTCCCTGTGAATCTTAATGTCAACAGGTTCCACATTCTCTCACACCCCTCTTCATGGGAGGTCGTTGTTTTAAGAATTTTGCCAAAATATGGCCATGGATTTTCAGGTTGACGGTATAAGGCAGGCCTGGGTAATATCTCAATCTGTATAACGCTTTCTGCTTTCTGACGTACAGATGTTCCTACACAATCTGATCCTGTATCGCCACCGCCAATTACCAGGACTTTTCTGCCCTCTGCAACTATCTGGTTTTCATTTAATAGCAGTGACCCTGAATTTACCCTGTTTTGGGCGGAAAGAAAATCCATTGCATAATGGATCCCTCTTAATTCACGTCCTTCAATAGTCAGATTTCGCGGATGTCCGGCACCGATGGCGATACAGACAGCATCATACTGATCAATGATCTCTTTTGCAGGAATATCCTTCCCGATATTAATACCGGTACGGATATTGAGTCCTTCTTTTATCATAAGGTTCAGTCGCCTGTCTATGGTTGCTTTGCTCAGTTTAAAATCAGGAATACCAAATCTCAGCAGACCACCGGCTTTTTCATCTTTTTCATATAGAGTAACATTATGTCCCGACTTGTTCAGCAGATCTGCTGCGGCCATTCCTGCCGGACCGCTGCCGATAACAGCGACTCTTTTATCAGAGCGTTTTTTTGGAGGGCATGGATTGATGTAACCTTCAGTAAATGCCTTTTCAACAATTGCAACTTCATTTTCGCGTATAGTTACAGGTTCCTGGCTGATATTCAGCACGCATGCATGTTCGCAACTTGCCGGACATATCCTGCCGGTAAACTCAGGAAAATTATTTGTGGCGGTCAGTCTTTCGTATGCTGCTCTCCATTCACCTTTATAAAGAAGATCGTTCCATTCCGGAATGAGATTATCGACAGGGCAACTCCAATGGCAGAATGGTATACCACAATCCATGCATCTTGATGCCTGAAGCATTCTGTCCTCACTATTTAATACCTGCTCCACCTCGCTGAAGTCGCATTTTCTCTCGTGAAGCGGCCTGTTCCCTGCTTCCTTTCTCTTTATCTTTAAAAATCCTGTTATGTCTGCCATAATGCTCAGATTGACAATTTGTTAGCCTAAATTAATTACCTGTTCCGAATTCCACATCCATTTCAACACCAGCTATCTTCTTCTTCAGCTCTTCGAGTTTCTGCTCCTGAAGAACCTTCTTATAATCATAGGGTACGACTTTTATGAACATCGGAAAATATTTATCCGGATCATCTATTATCATCTTTGCTTTTTTGCTTTCGGTGAGCCTGTAATGTACGGATATAAGATCAGATAGTTCTTCCAGATCACTGAGGTCCTCTACGAGTGATAACTCAACCATTCCCATATTGCAGTAATAATCAAAATTCCCGGACTCATTCAGAACATATGCAATACCGCCGCTCATTCCTGCAGCAAAATTGCTTCCAGTGCTTCCCAGTACAACAACGCGTCCCCCGGTCATATATTCACAACAATGATTGCCGACTCCCTCTACAACTGCAGTAGCGCCACTGTTGCGAACACAAAATCTTTCACCCGCGACACCGGATATATAAATTTCACCACGGGTAGCACCATATAGAACAGTATTCCCGATAATGATGTTCTTGTCAGCTTCAAAGGATGATCCGGCAGGAGGTACGACTATTATCCTTCCTCCGGAAAGACCTTTTCCAAGATAATCATTGGCATCTCCTTCAAGAAACAACTCGATTCCGGGTGACAAAAATGCTCCGAAGCTTTGTCCTGCAGATCCTTTGAATCTGCATCTTATTGTTCCTTCAGGCAAACCTGCTGACCCATACATGGATACAATCCTTCCTGAAAGCATGGCTCCTGTAGCCCTGTCAGTATTCCTGATTGTTCCCGTTATCTCAACACTCTGTTTCTCTGAAAGAGCTTTTTCTGCTTTTTCAATCAGATCGAGATCAAGAATATGACCAATCTTGTCTTCCTGTTTTTCAATACAGTGCATCGCATTGTTTTCTGATTCGGCAGGAAGGGAAAGAAAACCTGAAAGGTCAATATTCCTTATTTTCCAGTGATCAACCTCCGGATTACGCTCCATCAGGTCGAATCGCCCGATTATTTCATCAAGGCTTCGGAAACCGAGTTCGGCAAGATACTCCCGTACATCTTCAGCAAGAAAACGGAAAAAGTTTACCAGGTAATCGGCTTTACCATGGAACCTTTTTCTAAGTTCAGGATTCTGTGTGGCAACGCCGACAGGACACGTATTAAGATGGCATTTTCTCATCATTACGCACCCTAAAACAATGAGTGCACCCGTAGCAAAACCAAATTCCTCGGCTCCCATCAATGCGGTCATTATAATATCCCAGCCGGTTTTCAGCTGACCATCTGCCTGCAGCATCACCTTGCGTCGCAGGTTATTCATTACCAGAGTCTGTTGTGTTTCAACGAGTCCAAGTTCGATAGGCAGCCCTGCATGTTTGATTGATGATGAAGGGCTTGCACCGGTACCGCCTTCATAACCGCTTATAGTAATAATATCAGCACCTGCTTTAGTAACTCCGGCAGCAATGGTCCCTACACCGCTTTCCGAAACCAGCTTAACACTGATCCTTGCCTTCGGATTTACATTCTTAAGATCGAAAATAAGCTGAGACAGATCCTCAATCGAATAGATATCATGGTGCGGGGGAGGGGAGATAAGTGTAATTCCGGGGATTGAATAACGTGTTTTTGCTATGATCTTATCAACCTTGTGTCCGGGGAGCTGACCACCTTCACCGGGCTTTGCTCCCTGGGCAATCTTAATCTGAATCTCATCGGCATTTATAAGGTATTCGGTAGTTACTCCAAAACGACCGCTGGCTACCTGCTTGATTGCACTTCTTGTGCTGGATCCGTCTTCACGTGATCTGAACCTTTCAGGATCCTCTCCACCTTCACCGGTATTGCTTCGTCCTTTGATCATGTTCATGGCAATTGCTATTGTCTCGTGAGCCTCTCGGCTTATTGATCCATATGACATTGCACCTGTTACAAACCGCTTCATGATATTCTCTGCCGGTTCAACCTCTTCCAGCGGAACCGGATCAGGATTCTTTTTCATTCTTAACAATCCGCGGATGAACCCGGGCTTAGCTGTATCCTCATTCACAAGGCGGCTGTATTCCCTGAATTTTACACGATCGCCTGTTCTTGTACTCCACTGAAGCAGAGTTATTGTCTCCGGATTCCATGCATGATGCTCTCCGTACTTCCGGTAAGAATAAAATCCTTCTGTAAGTATCTCAGATTCAGGTTCTTCAATAAATGCTCTTTTGTGGGGTATAAGGATCTCCTCAGCAATTTCATGCATACCAATGCCTCCGATTCGTGACGTAGTGCCGGCAAAATATTTCCCGATTACATCCTGGTGTATCCCTACAGCTTCAAAGATCTGGGATGAGCGGTAGCTTCTGAGAGTGCTTATTCCCATTTTTGACATTATCTTGAGGATGCCCTTGTTGATAGATGTAATATAGTTCTCTTCAGCTTTCTGATAATCGAGCTGTATTGCTTTTTCTTTAACAAGTCTGTCTATAATAGCGAAGCTCAGGTATGGATTAATGATGCTTGCCCCGTATCCGAAGAGAAGGGCAAAGTGCATCACTTCGCGGGGTTCTGCACTCTCCACCACTATATCGATCTGCATCCGCTTACGCTTAATTATTAAGTAATGATGTACTGCCGAAACGGCCATCAGCGAAGGGATGGGAGCATTATTGAGTGAGATGCCTCGGTCAGACAGGATAATATAATTTTTCCCTTCATCAACTGCTTTTTCAGCATCATGACAAAGCTGATCCATAGCGTTTTGTAATCCTTTAGCACCTTTTGTGGCATCAAAAAGGATTGAAAGACTGGCAGCTGAAAATCCCTTGTAGCTAAGGTTCTTTACAACCTGAAAATATGTATTTGAGATAACCGGATTCCTGAAACGTACCATCTTTACATGAAGAGGAGATGTCTCAAGAAGGTTATGCTGGAGCGATCCGAGATAACCTGAAAGAGTCATAACAAGCTCCTCCCTGATAGGATCGATCGGAGGATTGGTGACCTGGGCAAAATTCTGCTTAAAATAATTGAAAAGCCTGTATGACTTCTTCGAGAGCACCGCCAGAGGAACATCGTTTCCCATCGATCCGATCGGTTCCTTGCCTGTGGCGGCCATCTCTTTAATAATCCTGTCAATATCTTCCCTAGAATAATTGAAGGAGGTTACATACTTGTTATAGTCAAGTCCCAGTGAAGGTGTCTCAATATGGCCGGTTTCAATTTCTTCAAGATTGACCATATTCTTCTGGATCCATTCTCCGTAAGGGTATTCGCTGGCAAGTTTTGCCTTCAACTCATTATCATAATGTATTTCCCCGGTTTTTGTATCAACCAGGAGCATTTTCCCGGGTTTCAGCCTTCCTTTTTCCCTGATCTCATCAGGAGGAAATGACTGTACTCCGGCTTCTGATCCAAGAACAATCAGGTTGCTGTTTGTTATAACAAATCGCGATGGACGAAGCCCGTTCCTGTCAAGCATGCCTCCGATATACCTTCCATCGGAAAAAATAAGAGAGGCAGGTCCGTCCCATGGCTCCATGAATGTTGAATGGTAATGATAAAATGCCCTGAGTCCGGGGGAGATCGGATTCTTTGCATTTATTGACTCCGGAATCAATATAGACATTGCATATGGTAATGATTTACCGCTCATTACAAGAAATTCCAGAACATTATCCAGTGAAGCTGAATCACTTTTATCAGGTTCAATAATAGGGTAAAGTCTTGCCAGGTCTCCCAGTTTTTCTGATTTAAGAATCGACTCTCTTGCCTGCATCCACAACCTGTTGCCCTTTATGGAATTCAGCTCACCGTTGTGTCCCAGCATCCTGAAAGGTTGTGCTAGGTCCCAACTGGGAAAAGTGTTGGTGCTGAAGCGTGAATGTACAAGGGCAATGGCGCTTTGAAGCTTTTCGTCGGTGAGATCCAAAAAGTATTCTCCAAGCTGTATTGATGTGAGCATGCCCTTATATATAAGAACTTTGGTAGAGAGGCTTGGAATATAGAAGAAACTTTTCTGCTTAATCTCTGATTCCCGGATGATCCTTTCAACCCGTTTCCTGATAATATATAATCTGATTTCAAGTTCATCCTGCCGTATATCAGCCCCGAGCAATATTTGTCTGATATATGGTTCAGCTGCCAGTGATATATCACCAAGGACTGAATTATTCCTTGGTACCTCCCTGAAGCCAAGGATGTTCACATTTTCCTCTTTAATGATATTGAGCAGAATCTCCTCACATTTTGCAGCATCTGATTTGTCCTGAGGCAGAAAAACAAGTCCCGTCCCAAATTGTCCTTCAGGAGGGAGAGCATATCCTTGTATAAGGTAAAAATCGCGTGGTACCTGGATCATAACACCGGCTCCGTCACCTGTCTTGCTATCGGCTCCTTCAGCTCCCCTGTGAGTCATATTTCTGAGAATGTCGAGCCCCTGGCTTATTATCGAATGTGATTTTTTCCCTTTCAGATGGGCTACAAACCCTATTCCGCAATTCTCATGCTCAAAATCTTCTCTGTAAAGTCCCTGGCTCCCGGGCCGTTTTGTCTTCATTTTGTAATAATATAATGCAGATATGTTATATAAAATTGTATTTTATGCAAAATAAGTTAAAAACATCAACAAAATGAAAGCTTTTGGTTAATAAGTTATAATTTTATTTTTCAACATTGAGGTCTCTTTTTACATTGGTATATATATATATCAGATCGGAACAATTCGAAATATTATTTGCTACATTCTCCGGTATACTATAATTTTATCAAAAATGCCCGTCCTGAATAATTTCTATAAACTGATAATCTGAACATGGAAAACCCTGCTAATCTGGTTCTTGTAATATTTGGCGCATCCGGTGATCTGACATCACGCAAACTGATTCCCGCACTATTTTCCCTTAAGGTACAGAAACTTCTTCCCGAAAAGTTTGCAATTCTTGGTGTTGGAAGAACCTCCTTTACTGATAATGAATTCAGAAGAAAAATGAGGGAGAGTATTATTTCATTTTCAGAAGAGAAAAAACCCGAACTGAATCAGATAGATCAATTTGCAGAATGTCTGAATTACGTTGCCATGGATAATGCGATACCTGCCGATTTTCAAAAACTAAGGGGAATTCTGCTGGCTACGGGAAAGAATTATGACATGGCTCCCAATTATATTTTTTATATGGCGACTCCTCCAAGCCTCTATGCGGTCATCTCCGAAAACCTTGCAAAAGCAGGGCTGGCTGATCAGAGTGACGGATTCAGGAGGTTTATCATTGAAAAGCCCTTTGGTTATGATCTTGAATCAGGAAGAGAGCTGAACAAAAAGCTTCACAGTTTGATTTCGGAGACCCAGATATACAGAATCGATCATTATCTTGGTAAGGAAACTGTTCAGAATGTGCTTGTTACGCGGTTTGCCAATGGTATATTTGAACCATTATGGAATAGAAATTATATTCATAGGGTTGAAATTACGTCAGCCGAAAACATTGGTGTGGAAGGGCGCGGTGGATATTATGACTCTTCAGGTGCACTAAGGGATATGGTTCAGAACCATCTTCTCCAGATGGTCGGTCTGACAGCTATGGAGCCACCATCATCACTTGAACCTGATGCAATCAGAAATGAGATACTGAAAGTCTTCCAGTCACTGCAGCCAGTCAGGGAAGCAGATGTACCAAAACAAGTTTTAAGGGGACAATATACAGGATCTACAATACGGGGTGAATGTGTTCCTGGATACCGGTACGAAAAAGGTGTTTCAAAGGATTCGAGGACAGAGACTTTTGTTGCTGTAAAGTTCTTCATAAATAACTGGAGGTGGGGAGGAGTTCCGTTTTATATCAGAACCGGCAAGCGGCTGCCAACAAGGGTGACAGAGATCGTTATCCATTTTAAAATGACACCGCATCATCTTTTCCAGCGCGAAATCGGTGCTGTTTCTTCAAACCAGCTGATTATCAGGATACAGCCTGATGAAGGCATTCTCCTGAAATTCGATATGAAAGATCCGGGTTCAGGGTTCAACGTTAAGAATGTAAACATGGATTTTCATTACAGAGATCTCGCTGACATGAGGGTCCCTGCTGCCTATGAGAGACTACTGTACGATGTCATGATCGGCGATTCAACCCTCTTCTCCCGTGATGATGAGGTTGAAACAGCGTGGAAATTCATTGAACCTGTACAGAAAGCATGGGCAAATAATCCGGCGATCAAAATTTATGGATACCCGGCCGGCACATGGGGCCCATCTGTTTCTAACGATCTGATAGAAGGATGTGGTCTTACCTGGCGCTATCCCTGCAAGAACCTTTCAGATGACGGTTTGTATTGTGAGTTGTGAGATGGACAGGTTATATAAAATTTACCCGACACCTGAATCACTTGCAGAAGCATTTGCAGGAGACATGGTTAATATGATCAAAGAATCAGAAAAGAAACGATCTGTTTTTACTGTAGTACTATCAGGTGGAAATACTCCCAGACTATTATTTTCAGTTCTTGCCGGAAAGTACATTAAATCAGTTGACTGGAGTCTGGTACATTTTTTCTGGGGCGACGAGCGATGTGTTCCTCCGGAGGACCCGGAGAGCAATTACGGTGTTGCATTTCAGTTCTTTTTAAGCAAAATAGAAATTCCCGGAAAGAATATTCACAGGATCAGAGGGGAGGATGAACCTGAAAGGGAAGCTGTAAGGTATTCGGAGGAAATAACAGCCTTCGTCCGTACTAAAAACAATTATCCTGCATTTGATCTCATTATTCTTGGTATGGGAGATGATGGCCATACTGCTTCAATTTTTCCCCGGAATATGGAGCTTCTGGATAGTGATGATATATGTAAAGCAACAGTTCATCCAGTAACAGGACAGAGGAGGATTACGATAACCGGGAAAGTTATTAACAATTCAGATCTGGTTATTTTCCTTGTGACCGGACAAAACAAAGCAAAGATTATTGATTCGATCTTCAATAAAAGAGCCGATTTGGTGACCTTCCCGGCATCCTTCATTGTTCCTCTTCATGGAAAAGAAATCTGGCTCCTTGATAAGCAGGCAGGTAAGTACATTGGATGATATGCCTCCTGTTAAAAACTTAAGAATATTGATTATCTGGATTATTTATATTTGGATACTTGTATAGTCGTTAAATTTAAATTAAAAAGCCATGTCACACGAAAAAGCTAAAGAACAAACAAAAGTCAAGAAACAGGCTACAAAAAACCTGAAAGAAAAACGCGCCGCTAAAAAAGCTAAGAAAGCCGAAAGAAAATAAAATACTGACACTAAAAATATAATCGGCTTTGAACTGATTAGCTTGCAGGTCGTGAATGTCCTGCAAGTTTTTTTACCCCAAACCCTTCTTAAGGGGTTTTATAAAATATATAAAAGTCCCCTTTAGAGCTTGCCCCGAGCGAAGTCTCGCGGGGATTTAGCGGCGAAGTCAAAAAAAAAGCCGTCCCGAGAATTCGGGACGGCTCTGTAATCCTTAGTATAGTAATTAAGCCAGTTTTACGTTTACTGCATTAATTCCTTTCTTACCTTCTGCAAGTTCAAATGTTACTTCATCGTTTTCTTTGATCTTGTCTACCAGACCAGAAACATGTACGAAATATTCGTTTTCTGAATCTGCATCTTTAATGAATCCGAATCCTTTTGACACATTAAAAAATTTTACTGTTCCTTTGTTCATTGTATTCTGTTTTTAAAAATTAGGGCGCTAAATTAAATATAATTATTTACATTTTATAATATTTTCTACTTTTAAACACTAAAAACATGAAAAAAACACAAATGAAACTGATATCTACTCTCTTTTCCGCCTTAGTTATCCTTTGTCTTCAGTTAAACGGACAGGTAAAATTTCAAACAACTGCAGAAAGTTCTGATTTCAAATCAACATCAGATTATAATGATGTTATTGCTTTTATAGACCATCTTAAGAAATCATCAAAGTATATCAGGGTTGAAAATATAGCAAAGTCTTCAGAAGGTCATGATATCCCACTTCTCATAATAGGTAATCCTCTGCCGGAATCGCCCGGGAAGCGCAATAATGACAGACGAATTGTAATTTATATACAGGCAAATATTCATGCCGGTGAAGTAGAAGGGAAAGAGGCTTCACTGATGTTTG
Source organism: Bacteroidales bacterium (assembly GCA_025454795.1). Classification (GTDB taxonomy): domain Bacteria; phylum Bacteroidota; class Bacteroidia; order Bacteroidales; family VadinHA17; genus LD21. The sequence goes on from JALONT010000019.1 coordinate 42,215, forward strand.
CAAGGGATCTTCTCTCAGAAAGAAATCCGGAAATTCTAAAAGATGTGATTTTACTGATCTGTCCCAACATCAACCCCGACGGGAATGAAAAAATCAGTCCTCTTAACAGAACATACCAGAATGGTCCTGTAAACGGAGTAGGAGTACGGTATAACGGACAGTACCTTGACCTGAACAGAGATGCAATGAAAGCAGAATCGCCTGAAGTCCAGGGTGTAATAACAAAAGTCTTCAATGCATGGGATCCTGCCGTATTCATGGACTGTCATACTACAGATGGATCATATCATATAGAACCTGTGACGTTTACATGGATGGTCAATCCAAATGGTGATAATTCACTGATCCATTATATGCAGGAAAAGATGATTCCTGAGATGTCAGGCACATTATTAAATAAGTATATGGTCGAAAATTGCTTCTATGGTGAGTTCATTGATATGATGGATCCTGAAAAGGGATGGTATTATGAGGCTGCCGATCCGCGGTACTTATCCAACTATTACGGATTGCGGAACAGACTGGGGATCCTTAACGAGAATTATGTCTATGCCGATTTTGAATCGCGCGTCCGGGGTTGTTATTACCTTATTAAATCGCTTACGGATTATGCGTCAGCCCATAAGTCTGAAATCAAAGAGATTATTGAGAAAAGCGATAACAGAAATGTTCAACGGGGATTGAATCCGACTGTAAAAGATTCATTTGCAATAGAGTATAAAGTCAGGCCTCTTCCGAAACCTGTGACGATTAAAACATTTGAAGCTGAGCCTGCACCCGATTCGAATGTCTGGCCACCCTTTCGAAAAACAGATCGCCAGGTAACGGTTTCTGTTCCTTACTTTATTGACTTTTATCCCTCAAAAAGTGTAAGATTTCCATTTGCATACCTGGTTACGGTTAATGATATTGAGGTGATTGATCTGCTGACAAAACAGGGTATCAGGATAGAAAAACTTGCTGCTGTCAGCAGAATTAATGTCGAAAGATTTGAAACAGACAAACTTACAGGATCCTCAAAGCTGAACCAGGGCCATTACACCAATACCATATCCGGGAGGTTTCTGAAGGAGACCGTCAATTTCCCGGCAGGCACACTTGTGATCAGAACTGCTCAGCCGCTGGCAAACCTTGCTGCATACCTGCTTGAACCACAGTCTAATGATGGACTTTTAACATGGAATTATTTTGACAGGTACCTGCAGCCACAATGGGGTGAAGGATTTTTACCGTATCCTGTGTATAAGATCATTGAACCGATTGATTTAAATACTATGCCATTCATGACTGCACCTCCTGTACAACCTGATTAGCCTGCATGACCCTCCTTCGACAAGTTCAGGGTGGCTGCGGAGGGCAAACCCTGCACGACAAATATTTCCCCAATCCTGCCCCTTATTCGTGTTATTTTAATAACATTGCAAAAAATTTATATTTTTCTGATCTTTAAATATCAATTAATCCGTACAAATAACTGATCATGAGAAAATGGCGTATTGAGGATTCAGCTGAATTATACAATATCAATGGTTGGGGCGTTGACTACTTTTCAATCAATGAAAAGGGGAATGTGCTTGTGACTCCGCAGAAAAACGGAGCCTCAGTTGATCTTAAGGAACTGCTTGATGAATTAATACTTACTGATGTTTCAACACCGGTTCTTCTCCGTTTTCCGGATATTCTGGACGACAGGATCATAAGCATATCGAATTGCTTCAAAAAAGCCTCCGAGGAATACGACTATAAGGCTCAGAATTTCATTATATATCCTATAAAGGTGAATCAGATGAGACCTGTTGTGGAGGAGATAGTCAGTCATGGTAAAAAATTCAACATAGGTCTGGAAGCCGGTTCAAAACCTGAGCTGCATGCGGTTATTGCAATCAACACTGATCCTGAATCTCTCATAATTTGTAACGGATACAAGGATGAAGATTATATTGAGCTTGCACTGCTTGCGCAGAAAATGGGCAAGCGTATTTTTCTTGTTGTTGAAAAGCTGAATGAATTAAAACTTATTTATGCAGTATCGAAACGTCTGAAAGTAAAGCCTAACCTTGGGATACGTATTAAGCTGGCAAGTGTGGGGAGTGGTAAATGGGAAGATTCGGGCGGTGACATAAGTAAATTCGGACTTACATCCAGTGAGCTTCTGGAAGCTATCGATTTCATTGAAAAGAATAAACTGAGAGATTGTATTAAACTGATTCATTTTCACATTGGCAGCCAGGTGACCAAGATCAGGCGTATCAAGACAGCACTGCGTGAGGCATCACAGTTTTATGTTGAGCTCCGCAAGCTTGGATTTAATGTGGAATTTGTAGATATCGGAGGAGGACTGGGTGTAGATTATGACGGCACGGGATCCTCAAACAGCGAAAGCAGCGTAAATTATACACTCCAGGAGTATGTTAACGACTCTGTCAGTACTTTCGTAGATGCCAGCAATAAAAATAATATTCCACATCCGAATGTTATAACTGAATCAGGACGCTCCCTTACGGCACATCATTCTGTTCTGATATTTGAGGTTCTTGAGACAACTACTCTTCCGGCATGGGATACGGAGGAGGTTGTAAATGAACATGATCATGAGCTTGTAAAGGAGATTTACAGTTTGTGGGATAATTTCAACCAGCCAAGGATGCTTGAGACATGGCATGATGCACAGCAAATTCGTGAAGAAGCACTCGACCGGTTTAGCCTGGGACTCATTGATCTGAAAACCAGGGCTCAGATAGAAACTCTTTTCTGGTCAATTGCACGCAAAGTGTACCAGATCGCCAATACCACAAAACATGTTCCGGAAGAGCTGAGGCAGATTTCAAGGATACTGTCAGACAAATATTTCTGTAATTTTTCTCTCTTCCAGTCGCTTCCAGATTCCTGGGCGATAGATCAGATCTTCCCGATAATGCCAATTCACCGCCTTAACGAAGAACCTGGTGTTTCGGCAACCATCCAGGATATGACATGTGACTCGGACGGGAAAATTGATAATTTCATTTCTACCCGGAATTCATCTCATCATATTCCACTTCATGCTCTGAAAGGAAAAGAATCTTATTACCTGGGAGTCTTCCTGGTAGGAGCTTACCAGGAGATACTTGGAGACCTTCATAACCTCTTTGGTGATACCAACGCAGTGCATGTTTCAGTCGATGAAAACGGATATAAAATTGACCAGGTAATCGACGGAGAAACAGTTGCAGAGGTTCTTGATTATGTACAGTATAATCCGAAAAAAATGGTACGCACCGTTGAATCATGGGTTACAAGTTCTGTTAAAGCCGGCATTATCTCTCTTGAAGAAGGAAAAGAATTCCTCTCGAATTACCGGTCAGGATTATATGGTTATACATATCTTGAGTGATCGGGAACTGTTTCTTTTCAGGTAATCTGATATTCATTATCATTTAATATTTCTCAGGTCAGGATATCGGTTTTCAATAAATTGTTGGAAATTCTTATTCCGGTAAGCAAATTTTTTTTAACTTGGAATTCTGAATTCTTTCAGATCAGTGTTTTTTGATTAACTATAACCCAATTAATTGATTAAACTATGAGCAACTCTACATTCGATTTAAATGCACTTATTAAGGAGTCCAGGGATCTCCTTGTAACTCCAAAGGCCTACTTCTCAACAATGAAGACCACCGGAGGAATTGCAGAACCTTTGATCAAAGCAGTTATCTATGGCGCAGTTGCAGGAATTATTGCATTTCTGTGGAGCATTCTGAAACTGGGTGGAGCAACCGGTGGAATGTTTGGAGGAGCAGTTGGCATAATGATGTTCGTTTGGTATATTGTCGGTGCCGTTATCGGCCTGTTCATCAGCGCTGTAATTATCCTTGTCATTTCTGCGATATGCAAGGGGAATACAGATTTTGAAGCAAGCGTAAGAGTAACAGCTGCTATTATGGTTATTATGCCGATTAGCGCATTACTTGGCTTTGTTTCAGGCCTGAATCTTACTGCCGGTTTATTAGTTGGTCTGGCAGTCAATATTTTTGCTCTTTACCTTCTCTACCATGCTCTTGTGGAAGCTCTTAAAGCAAAACCGGAAACAACAAAAATTGTCATGATCGTACTTGCAGCAATTCTTGTCCTCTTCCTCCTTGTTGGAATGGGAGCAAAGAAAAAAGCTAACAAGTTCATGAATGAATTCAATAACTCAGATCTTAAGGAACTTATTGAGGACGCCGGGAATAAATAATGCAGCCAAACAAACTTATAGAGCCAGGCACTGGATAATTATTCAATATCCGGACCTGGCTTTTTTAGAAAAATGAATCTATAACGAATATTTTATTAGCAATGAACTCACGTCGTCACTTCCTTAAATTATCCGGCACAGGAATTCTGGCTGCCGGAGCCACTTCACTTTACGGTTCTACCCTCTCGTCTTTACCTCCAAAAAAATCAACAGTTCCTGATACATTTTCAATAGGCATGGCAGGATATACCTTTAAAAATTTCAATGTTGAGAAGACCATTGAAATGATGGGAAAGGCAGGTGTTAGATACCTGTCTCTCAAAGATTTCCACATGCCGCTAAACAGTACCCAGGAACAGATCTCTGCAGTTCTGCAGAAGTTTAAGGATGCAGGTATAGAGGTCTACACTGTCGGAGTCATCTATATGAAAACCCGGGAGTCAGTAGATCAGGCGTTTGCCTATGCAAAAATGGCAGGAGTAAAAATGATAGTTGGTGCTCCGGAATATCAGCTTCTTCCCGATGTGGAGAAGAGAATTAAGGAATATGATATTCGTCTTGCTATTCATAACCATGGACCTGATAATCCGTTATATCCCAATGCCACAGACATCTGGAATCATATCAGCAACCTGGATCCCAGGATAGGGATATGCATCGACATAGGGCATACAACCCGCGACGGACAGGATCCTTCAGTCGACATAATGAGATACAAAAGCCGCATTTTCGACGTTCATATCAAGGATGTCGATAAAGCAGCAAAAGAAGGAAAGACTATTGAAATGGGAAGGGGAATTATTGATATCCCGAAAGTTGTTGCAACTCTCCGGAAAATCAAATACAGCGGAAAATGCAGCCTCGAGTTTGAAAAGGATATGAATGATCCTCTTGCAGGAATAGCCGAATCGATAGGTTACTTCAAAGGAGTGATAGCCTGTAAATAACCATCAGTTCCGCTATCATGAGCCCGCCTCCGGGGTGACGGTATTTTATCATTTTAAAAGGACCTTTCAATTTTTGTTTCCGGATTTACTTCTTTTTGCTTTAGTTTCGGCTTTTTCCAGGTTTTCTTTCACTCTGAAGGTTACAATCTTTGTAATAAGGCTTATAGGTAAAGGTCTGTCAAGGGGAAATTGAATCGCCCCTTTAGAATTGTTATAACCTGACAATTCTTTTTTAAATACTTCAACACCCGAAGATGTCGGATAAAAGCCTATATGATTCTTATGAGCAGCGAAATAGACCAGAATACCTTTAAGTTCAAAAGCGGGCATCTGATAACTTATCTTTTCTTCAGCGCCTGGTGCTGCTTTTTTAATTGCAGATCTCAGTTCTTCCAGTATGTGCCGGATATGAACAGGAAAGGCTGCAATATAATCGTCAATATCAATAGAAAGATATTTTGTTTTCATCGTAACAGTTTATAATAAAATCAAAAACTAATCAGGGTTCTGTTTGCGATGAGGTGACTGGATATGTTTATTAACAGGCAATATTTAAGATAGATTATAATTAAATTCAAATATTTTCATGTCTTCTTCCACAGTCGTGATCGTTTGTACTCCAAACTTGTCCTGAACGACTTTTAAAACATCAGGTGTCATGAACCCGGGTAATGTAGGACCTATATGTGTATTCTTTATTCCAAGGTACAACAATGCCAGATGAACAATTATCGCTTTTTGTTCATACCATGCTATATTGAATACAAGAGGTAATTTATTAATGTCGTCCAGGTTCAGGATTTCTTTTAGTTTAATCGCAACCAATGCCCATGAATATGAATCATTGCACTGTCCGGCATCCAGCACCCTTGGAATACCATTAATATCGCCCATATTCAATTTATTATAGCGATATTTTGCACAACCTGAAGTAAGGATCACGGTATCTTTGGGGAGTTGTTTTGCAAATTCTGTATAGTATTCCCGGCTTTTCTGACGGGCATCACAACCCGACATTACAACCAATCTTTTTATTGCACCGGAGTTCACCGCATCCAGGATTTTGTCAGCAAGAGATAAAACCTGATTATGTGCAAAGCCAATGATGATTTCCCCATTTTCAATTTCTGTCGGGGATTGGCATTTCTTTGCTAATTCGATTATCTCCGAAAAATCTTTGTGACCATTTGATAATTTCTTATCAATGTATTTCCATTCAGGCATTCCCGTTGCACCTGTTGTAAAAACCCTGTCGTTATATGTAGTTGTTTTGCGTGGCGGAACCAGACAGTTTGTTGTAAACAGAATCGGACCATTGAAAGTTTCAAACTCTTCCAGTTGCCTGTGCCATGCATTCCCGTAGTTGCCAACAAGATGTTTATACCTTTTAAATGAAGGATAGGCATGTGAAGGCAGCATCTCAGAATGTGTGTAAATATCAATTCCTTTCCCTTCAGTTTGAATTAAGAGTTGTTCTAAATCTTTCAGGTCATGACCGCTGACAAGAATTCCCGGATTTTTACCTGCTCCAATGTTAACCTTTGAAATCTCAGGATTACCAAATGTTGAAGTATTAGCTTTGTCAAGTAATGCCATAACCTTAACTCCATGTTCTCCCGTCCGCATTACCCAACTCAACATGCCATTCAAATCCATGGATTTGGTAATCATCACGAGAGTTTCTTCCATAAAATCATAGATGTCCTGTTGTTCAAACCCCAGATTAAAGGCGTGCTCTGCATATGCTGATATTCCTTTAATGCCAAACAGAGTGTATTGTTTCAATGCACGAATATCTTCGTTAGCATCATAGGATAAAGTGCTGACATGTTTCGCCTTTTCGTAGAATTCTGGATTTTCAACTCTGTTCCAATCAATTACATCATGCTTTTCGCTGAGATTTACTTTACTTTTCAAAGCTTCACGAAAACTATTACTATCCTTAATTGCCTGAATAATTGCTTTGTCATCGAAATTGGCATTTGTAATGGTCATAAAAAGGCAATTCATAATATGTCTGCTTTCTGCATTTGTATCAATTCCCTGCTTACGGGCTTCGATAGTTAAATAAGAAAGACCCTGACAAGCATAGATTAATAAATCCTGAATGTTAGCAGTGTCTTCTTTCTTACCGCAAACTCCATTAATTGTACAGCCTGTATTTCTGGCTGTCTCCTGGCACTGATTGCAAAACATGCTCATAATATTTTTGTTTTAAATTAAGTTTCAAAGATACTGTTTGCCGGTCATTATTTTTGCATTTAATGCCAGTAAACAAATAAATAAACAAGTGTCCCGGTAACTGGCATATTAAGAGTGACATACAGGTAAATAGCTACTTACCTTTGCCTGCTTGCCGGTGTTAGTACTTAGTATTCTCTTCACTGTTAAGCCAAACTACAGTTTGTTCAGATTTGTGATTTTGGCCAATTATTTCCCTGTTAAGTTCCGGGCGTCTTGCTTTTAAATATCGATGTCCTCCTGCCTGAATATTTTTTTCATGAGTAATTAAGGAAGTTACAAAACTGTCCTCGAAAGACCGACATTCAGCAAGAATCTCACCAAAAGGATCAATAATCATTGAGCAGCCATTTTTTAGCTGGTCATGATCCATACCAATTTCTCAAAAAGTCCTGCCAATATGACAATCTCAAACTTTTTTGATAATGCTATGAGTTTCAGGGTACTTTCCCCATCTGGAACAGATTCAGCCATATCAAGCATTTGTTCTTTTGAGAGATGTCTGGCAAATGTATAACCGGTAATTGAGCATTCGTGGAAAGAAATGATTTCCGAACCTTCCTTTGATGCTTCCCGGGAAAGTCTCTCAATAACTGAGAGGTTATAGGTTTTGTCGCCACCGATGACAGGGAGCAATTTATTTATGTTTGAACCCAAACCATAATGGCCGAACCTTTCATAAAGTTCTTTTTCCATATGTTGTTCTTCCTCAACACGTTTTAATGGATGGTGAAAGAAATCTTCATCAAAAGTTATCCCGGCATGTTTGTACCACCATGATGGATGAAACACTATATCCACCGGTAGAATATCCGATTTTATGAATGGATTATTATTGTATTCTGTCATTTATCTGAACCTGGGGCGAAAGTAAAAAAATCAAGACGTAATTTTGTGGATTTAAATGCACTATTTTAGATTTGATAATTTATACCCGGATGAAAAAGATCGCAGAAATTATTTTTGAGAATGATAATGGTGAAATCCTGCTGTATCTGAGAGATAATAAGCCCGGCATTCCTTTTCCACTGCACTGGGATCTTTTTGGCGGACATCTGGAGGAAGGTGAGACTCCTGAAGAAGCTTTGGTACGTGAAATAAAAGAAGAACTAAATTACGATCTTAAGGATTATAAATTTTTCAAAAAATATGTATGCACTGAGGGAGATGCGTACCCTAATATAAAATATATCTACTATGGTAAGTTCAATTTACCTGTTGATGAGATAACACTTCTCGAGGGTGAATATCCACGGTATTTTTCCAGGAAGGAAATACCGGATGTAAAATTTGCAAATATTTTAAAAGATGTTGTACTGGATTTTTTGAGGGAGTCAGGGAATATACCCGGATAAAACATAAACCTTCGCAGAATCTGAATTATTATTTGTCAATCTGCGTTGTAAATGAGAAATTTATTAAATTTTACACCTTATTTCAATATATATTATGAACAAAATAAGATTAACCAGTTTATTAATTCTTTCACCCCTGGCATTCATTCAGTGCAGTAGTGAAAAGAGTATTAGTCCAAATATCCTCATCGCTATCGGAGATGATATTTCGTGGCCGCATATGAGTGCTTATGGATACACTTTTGTAAGGACTCCGGGTTTTGACAGGGTAGCAAGAGAGGGTATATTATTCAATAATGCTTATATACCGAATGCAAAATCGGCGCCTTCAAGAGCCTGCTTGCTTACCGGAGGAAACAGCTGGCAACTTGAGGAGGCAGGTAACCATGTTCCTTTCTTTCCCCCAAAATTCAGAACTTTCTTTGAATCGCTTAAAGCACAGGGATATTATACAGGCTGTACAGCTAAAGGCTGGGCTCCGGGCGTGGCTCTTGATTCTTCAGGAAAAGCGAAGGAACTTACAGGTACTCCATTCAATAAAAATAAAACTGTTCCACCTGCATCGGGGATCTCGCATAACTATTATGCGGCAAACTTTGAAGATTTTCTGAATTCCGGGAAACCAGGGAAACCCTTCTGCTTCAGGTACGGATCAACTGAACCTCATAGAAAATATGAATACGGATCAGGTGTAAAAAAAGGATGAAAGATCCTTTCTGATATTCCGCAGACTTTTAAATTCTGGCCCGAAAATGATACAGTACGCAATAATGTTCTCGACTATGGATTCGAAATTGAATACTCTGACAGTCATCTGGTGAAGATGCTTGACCTGCTTGAAAAGAGGGGAGAGCTGGAAAACACAATCGTTTTTGTTACTACCGATAACGAAATGCCCTTTCCTCGTGTAAAAGGGAATGCATATGAGCTTTCAAATCATATTCCCCTGGCTGTTATGTGGGGAAAAGGAATAAAAAACCCTGGACGAAAGGTTGATGATCTGATCAGCTTTATTGATATCGCCCCTACAATCCTTGAGGAGGCTGGAATACCTGAATCACAAAGCGGCATGCAATCGATTGAAGGTAAGAGCTTTGCAGATATATTTTCTTTACGAAAGGTTGAAAAGTGTAAAGAAATCCCGCGACCATTTATTGATAGGGCAGGAGAGGCATGATGTAGGGCGGCCAGATGATGCAGGTTATCCCGTAAGGGGAATTATAAAGGGAGGTTACCTCTATCTCTGGAATTTAAAAAGCGACCGCTGGCCGGCCGGAGATCCTGAAACAGGGTACCTCAACACCGACGGAAGCCCAACAAAAACAATGATCCTGGAAATGAACCGCAAGGGAAGAGCAGGAGACATCTGGAATCTCAATTTTGGTAAAAGGGTTGAGGAAGAATTGTATAATATCGTTACTGATCCGGAATGTATGGTCAATCTTTCAGGTGATCCGGAATACATAACATAAAAAAGGATTTCCGCTATCAGCTTGAAAATGAACTGAGAGAGCAAAATGACCCAAGGATAATGGGGGAGGGAGATATTTTTGACAAGTATCCCTATGCTGAAGAAAGAAACAGGGATTTCTTTAACAGGTTCATGAGAGGTGAAGTATCACGGCAAAGTGCAGGGTGGGTTGATTCAACTGATTTTGAAACAATTACGATTAAGTAGATAGAAAACACAAAATTTATTTTGCATAAATAAAAATTCGCTTAATTTTGCAACGCGATAAATTTCTGGTGCGGTAGTTCAGTTGGTTAGAATAACGGCCTGTCACGCCGTGGGTCGCGGGTTCGAGTCCCGTCCGCACCGCCCCTTGACCCTCAAAACCCCTTTATTATCAAGGGGTTTTGTCGTTACTGCCACAAAATCCGCCACAAAATCCGCAAAATCCGCCACAAAATATTTCCCTGTTTTAACTCAAAAGGCATATCCCCGCAATTTATAAAAAATGACCCATATATAGGCTGTTTTTCAACCTCTTAACTGGAAGATTTTATAAATTTTTATAAAATATTTTCGAAAGTCAATTTTTAACCAAATTCTTTTCTTTTCCAGGAATTTTTTTATTCCTGAATTTGTAGACGGATCCAGATCAGTCAGGTATTTATATTAAAATTAAGATTCGAAAAACCCTGTTGAATTTCTTTCTGTAGCACCCTCATGATTAATCCAGGGGGGAGGACCAGGGGGAGGGATACCGGGGGATACCCTTAAACTGAACATTATGATGAAAACAAACTACAAAGTACGACTCTATATCCTTAATTTGAAGGAAAAGTTGAAAGGTTGCCTGCTTAAGCTTGGATGTCATTTCTTTTCGTCCTGGTATTTCATCAAAGGTGACTGCATATGCACAACAGGTAAAGTGTTAAAATTGAATAATATATATACGTATAAAGAAAATGGATATGTTGATATTGTACGACTCGTGGATGTTCATATTGAACGAGGATCCTTGTACTGCAGTTTGTTCTTCTTTTCGAAGAATAAAAATATAACTGTTTGCCATTCGTTGCTGAAAAAGACTTATATAATCTGGCACATAATGGATAATAAAGAATTTGATGAAATTATGTCCAAAAGACTATGGCAGAAAGTTCACAGGCAAGATGAACTTTGGGAATTCGTTTAAAGAATCTTACTTGATTTTTGAAGTAGAAGCGTCAGTAAAAAGATTTAATATTTCATAAATTTGTTGTTGACTTCTCACATTAAAACGTGCATTTGATGGTTTGCTTCCTACTTTTATTGTAAAACCGTTATCAGGAATAACTTTAAATAGATCTTCATCAGTCCTGTCGTCACCTAATGCAAGAATGAAATCATAATTAACTTTACTTATTAAGGCAGAAGCTACTGTCCCTTTATCATACAATATACTTTTCACCTCTAAAACTTTATCCCCTTCCAGTACAAATAGCTTGGGTTCGCTTTTTAATATTTCGGAAAGATCATCTTTTAACTCATTTATTCTCAAAGTTGCAATCTCCTCGTCTGCATTTCGGTAATGCCATACAACTGAAGCATATTTGTCTTCAACCATAGAACCATTGCATCTGTCGACATAATCATTTAATATTGGCTGGATTTTTTTCTTCCAGGAAAGATCAATCTCAAGGTTATTTTCCCATGCAGCTTTTGGATACTTAATAAAATATCCATGTTCGGCAACGAGAATTGCATTAAGGTCTTTAGATTGCTCTTCAATAAATTCTTTCCTCCTGCCGCTTATGATTACGACTTTATTTCGGCTATCTGAAATTATCTTACGTAATATATCCCTTGTTTTTTCATCTAAGACAGCCATTTCGGGAAGTTTAGCAATAGGAGCCAGAGTACCGTCATAATCTATTAGAAAAAGACGATTCTGAGCATTTTTATATTTGACTTGAAGAGAGTTCAGAGAATTATTATCCATAAATTTTACCTGCATATGTTCCTGTTCTTTCTTAACATCATTCACCTGATTGAAGAAATCGGTTGTCCATCTGAAGACATTATATCGACTTAATCTGTTTTGCATCTTACGCATTCTGCTTTCTTTTTCCTCGTCAGACATACTAAGCGCTTTATTTATTGCATCTGATGTTTCCTCAGTATCAGTTGGATTTATCAATATTGCTTCATTAAGTTCTACTGCTGCACCAGCCATTTCACTAAGTACAAGCATTCCACAATGATCAGTCTGACAAGTAACATATTCTTTCGCGACAAGATTCATACCGTCCCGAAGTGGTGTGATAAGTCCGACCTCGCTTATATTGTAAATTGCTACAAGTTCATTAAAAGGAATCGATTTGTACTGATAAATAATGGGCCTCCAGTTAAGCGTACTGTATTTCCCATTAACTCTTCCCACAGTAGCTTCAATCTCTTTCTTAAGTTCACGGTAGCCTTCAATATTATCTCTTGAAGGAATTACAACCATATTAAATACCACCTTAAAGTGCCATTCAGGATATTTTTCAAGAAATCGCTCAAATGCTCTTAATCTGAGTATAAATCCTTTTGAATAGTCGAGCCGGTCAACTGAAAAGAGCAGCTTATTGCCTGATAAATAGGTTCTCAATTTATCTTTCTGATGATTTGTTTTTTGCGTATTGCAGGCATCATTAAATTTTTTGAAATCAATCCCAATAGGAAATGCGTCTGCCTTGCAAAGCCGATCATTTACTGTTATGAAATTCCGTTCGACTTTATATCCAAGTGTTCGCTTTACTGATTTAATAAAATGCTGAGCATAATCATTAGTGTGAAAGCCTACAACGTCTGCTCCTGTCATACCATTAAGTAGGGATTCACGCCATTTTTTTGGCAACAACCTGAACAACTCATAAGATGGGAAAGGGATATGCAGAAAAAAACCGATGTCAGCCGTTGGGAAATCTTTTCTTACCATTTCAGGAAGCAGAAACAGTTGATAATCATGGATCCAGATAAAATCGCCGGGTTTTATCAAGTTTTTCAGTTGTTGAAGGAAAAGATTATTGGCAGTTACGTACGCATCAAAATAGCTGTTATCGTAAACTGTTCGGGATGGAAAGTAGTGGAACAATGGCCATATTGTATCATTGCAAAAGCCACTATAATACCTTTCACTTATCTTACGTGGTATCTCAACCGGATGGAGCTCAAAATTAGTATGGATGGTTTCATTGCCTAATTCTTTCTCACCAGTGCCAATCCATAGAATTTTTGATGATGAATCAGGGGCAGACTTCATTTTTTCAGATAGTGAGAGTATTGCAGATACCAGGCCACCTGAATTCTGTACTATATAAGATTCTTCCTTCTTCCTGATCAGTTTGAATGGCAGACGGTAGGCTACAATCAAGATTCTTTTAAAAAAATATTGGTCGAATGAATTCATACTTTATAAAGATACCTGTTCATTTAATTAATTTTAATTTATTCTTTTGCATGATGAATAACTCTTTGTGGGAAGGGAATTTCAATACCCTCTTCATCGAATGCTATCTTAATGCGTTTGCGTAATTCTCCCGTCACTTCCCATTGTTTAAGGGGTTTAGTATCACCCAGAATCTTGACTATTATTGCAGAATCAGCAAAATCATCAACACGTAAAAACTGTGGTGGACTGATTATTACATCCCTGAAGCGAGGATCTTCAGCCAATTCATTGCCTGTTTTGTTTATGACTTTAATAACCTGTTCAAGGTCAGAACTGTATGAAATACCGACATCGAGATTTACCCTTGCATATTTTTTCGAGAGGTTTGATACTCTTTTAATTTCCCCGTGAGGTATATGATGAACCGTTCCGTTAAGGTCCCTCAATGTTGTCTTTCTAAGACTTATGTCTTCAACAAGTCCCCCCGTTGTGTCAATATTAACTACATCGCCTATACGGTATTGATTTTCAAGGATAACAAATAAACCAGTAATTATATCCCTGATCAGATATTGCCCTCCAAATCCAAGAGCCAATCCTACTATTCCGGCACCGGCCAGGATTGGACCGATCTCGAGACCAATTTCCTGAAGAATCATTAGTATAGCCATAAGAAGTAGAACGATCCTTGTACCACCTGTGAATATCCTGATGAGAGTGTCTTCACGTTTTTTCTCTGCTTCTTCAGACATATTATCGTCAGGAACAACCGCAATCCTAACAGCCTTTGTTATTATTCTGGATATTACCTTATTTAGCAACCAGGCACCTACTGCAATTATTATAATTTTTAATCCATGGTCTAAAAGCCAGGGAATAATTGCTTCAATCCATTTTTTGGATATTTCTTCCATCTGCATATTTTTAAATAATTATCTATTGAATAAGAATTTATTCGGTCATTATTCAATATTTCGTTCATTTAATTCAGCTTAAGGTTTTCAAGCTGATCAAACCAGGTAAGATCAAATACTGCATATGATTCAGCAGTTTAGTTATGGTGAAAATAATTACCTGGTATTACTTAATTTTGCAATATAAAATAAAATCCCCACTTTTCCAATTTCAAGTATAGATTCTTTTCATTGAATCCGATATAAGATTCCATTGTTGGAAGTTTAAAATCCACTAATGATTAGAATTATAGTAACTAATCAGTGCCTAGAGTTTGGAGTGACTAGAGTGCCTAAAGTTAATAATAATAGTATGAATCAGTTCCTTTTATAGGCGGCGATGACACTTAAA
>JALONT010000074.1 GCA_025454795.1 Bacteroidales bacterium
ATTCCGAATGAATCCGCCGCAAGGCGGATGAATGAGGAATCTCCTCCTTGCCCAGTGATTATTTTTGAAATTGTAAAAGATGTGTATAAAGGATAGTGCTATAGCAAGGAAGGGGAAGCAATGCATTTTATAATTAAAATTTCCCCTCTTTCCGTCGACTGGCTGAGAGAGGGGGAAATAAAGGGGGTGAGTACGTGGAAGATCAATTACATTTCCTTGATTTTTATATTCCTGAACCATATATCATTGCCATGGTCCTGGAGGCCGATGTAACCCTCTTTTGCTGTTTCGACAAACCATACCCAGTCTTTGAATTTTGAATCAGCACACATCTTCTTCCAGTCATCGGTCCAAAGGTGGAATTCAACCACATTTGCACCATTTGATCTGAAGACAACAGTGCCCTGATAACAAAGTATTCCAACCTGGTTCCATTCTCCGGCCGGTTTTGTATTCTGAGGAACAGCAGGAATCAGGTCGTACAATGAACCTGCTTTCCTGTTACCGTTAATGCCGAGAAGTGCATCAGGATGCTTGTCATTATCAAGAATCTGCATTTCCGGCGATGATTTATAGATCGGTTCGCCAGGGATCTCCTGTGCAAGAAAAAATATCCCGCTGTTTCCCCCTTCAGA
This sequence comes from Bacteroidales bacterium, assembly GCA_025454795.1. Classification (GTDB taxonomy): domain Bacteria; phylum Bacteroidota; class Bacteroidia; order Bacteroidales; family VadinHA17; genus LD21. Next base: position 636 of record JALONT010000074.1, read on the forward strand.
GATCTTCCATTCCATGGAGAGCTCGAAGTTGCTGAATTTCTTATCATAAATGATATCGCCACCGCTTCCCCCTGCTTCACCGGCACCTGAACCTATGCAATGCAGAGTTCCGTCAACAACCTCCCACCCTGCCTCAGGGAATGCAGTTTTATTATATCCTCTCCAGCCGGTGGTAGTCTTACCATCGAATAAGGATACAAATCCATCATCTTTCACTTTAGTTCCTTTTGATTTGCAAGATGCGGCAAGTCCAATGACGATCATGAATGATAAAAGAATGTTTATAATTTTCATATCAGGTATAAATTAATATTAAGTTAATTAATACTATACAGGCATCTCAGGCAATGACCAGCCAGTGCGGTAGTTATGCTTAACCATTTCTGATGCAAACTGTTTTGCATTCATCGGATCGGTCCATTTCTTAGTGAATGTCGGATGACCATCCCTGATAGTGAATGCGTCTTCAACACAGATCTTGAGAGTTTCAGTATCGCCGATATTGGTGAATTCCATCCTTTCTCCGTTCCATTCAAGTTCTTTGTTCAGACCCTGCAATCTGACTGCCAGCACACCCATGACAACCATTTCGTTGAAAGGACCGGCTTCAGCAAAATCTGACTTACTTGGCACCCGGCTGTCAGGATTCTCCTTACAAGCTCGTATCCAGTCCATCTCATGAGATTTATCCGGTGTTTTGCCTGCAGGTTTCGTCTGATACTCAGCCAGCCATTTTTCTGGTTCCATCCTGTTATCTACCCTTCGTTCAGTTTTAGGTACAGAAGGCACCCTGCCTGAAAGCAGCCATGGATTTACGCCGTAACATCCGCATATCAGTGTATCTTTTGTTCCATGGAATATCACTCCTCCTCCCGAGTCATTCATATTTTTTCCAGATGGCCATCCGGCAGGCTTTGGAGGCTGGATTCCACCATCATACCAGATAACCTCAACCTGTGGATATTTTACTTTTGAACCCTTTGGAGCAACTCTTTCAGGGTATGTAAGTTTAACCATCTGGGCATTCGGTGCACAGTCTGTCAGAAGCAGTGTTGAGCTTCCCTGAGCTTTTACCGGGTACTGAAGTTTCAGTCCTTTAAATACAGGATGCATAATATGACAAGCCATATCTCCCAGAGCTCCGGTACCAAAGTCCCACCAGCCTCTCCAGTTCCAGGGAGTGTACATGCTGTGATAAGGACGCATCGGAGCCGGGCCGATGAAGAGATCCCAGTTAAGTGTTTCAGGTACCCATTCGCCTTTTGCAGGACGATTCAGACCCTGAGGCCATATCGGACGATCAGTGAATGCTTCAACTTTTCGAACATCTCCGATTACTCCGTTCTGGATCCATTCGACAGTAAGGTTCACTCCTTCTCCTGAAGCACCCTGGTTACCCATCTGGGTAGCAACCCTGTGCTTTGCAGCAAGTTTAGTAAGTAGCCTGGATTCATAAACTGAATGTGTAAGAGGCTTTTGCACATAAACATGTTTTCCCATTGTCATAGCAGTAGATGCAACTATACAGTGGGTGTGGTCGGCTGTTGCAACAATGACAGCATCGATCGATTTACCCATCTCATCATACATCTTTCTCCAGTCCCAGTAACGTTTTGCATCCGGGTTGGCATCAAATACTCCTTTTGAATATCCCCAGTCAACGTCGCAAAGTGCAACAATGTTTTCAGTATCCTTAACTGAAATAAGGTTGTGGTTTCCCATTCCACCGATACCTACAACAGCAATGTTAAGCCTGTCGCTGGGAGCCCTTTTTCCCACTCCGCTGATTACAGAGCTTGGAAGTATAGTCAATCCTGCAGCCACCGCCCCGGTTGTTCCAATAAATGACCGGCGTGTAATGTTTTTTGATTCTTCTTTCATTTTCAGGTAGATTTTATTTTTATGATTTATAAAAATAGTAATTTCAACCTTATATAAGAATACATAATTAATTATATTTTAAATTTTGTTCCTGGATATTTATAATTTGCAGTAAATGATTCACAATGGAAAAAAGAGTTTTCTTGCTTGAACCAAAGGAGAATTCAAGGATAGTTAATATTCTCCAGATCATATTCGGGATTATCTGCATAATCATTTCTATATACTGGATAATATTCAATATCAGATCATTGAGTTATGATCCAACTCACTGGATCACAATAGCATTTCTTGTTTCATTCGGCACTTACCAGATTCTGGCCGGATCAGGTAAAACTTTAAAATATATCGAAACAGGATCTGAAAGGATTGTGCTGAAACAAAATTCTTTACTTCCGAGGATTAATATTGGATTTTCTGATCTCGAGCGGATTGAATTCTTCCCGCTTAACATAAATTTTTACCTTAAGAACAGCAGGAAAATCACATTAAGGTTTGGCACTACCTATACGGAAATTATAGGACCAGTTGAGGAGGCTGTAATTGAATTTGCCGAATTTAATAAAATCCCGTTTGAGGTTAAGAGAGAAGAGTTATAAATAGGGCGCAGCGGCTCAGCGGCGCAGGGGCGTAGCGGCAAAAAGATGTAGCAATTCAAAGGGCCATCATTATTACTCCCCTCTCTGGAGGTGCCTTAATCTTTATACACCTCCGTGAAAACTCCGTGAAACCCCGTGATTAAGAAACATCTTAAAGGAAAACAAAAAAGATGTGTATATAGGGTAGTGGAGGGGCCGGGGGCGGGTTTAGAAAGGCGTAATATATTGATATTCTACAACATCATAATTTCTTCCCATATCTTTGGATTTACAGGAATACCGTTTTTAAGTGATTCTTCCCTTATTGATTTTACATTCTCTCCCGGATAGCGTATTTTTTTTCCTTCACTTTCAGGTATTGAACTGTGGATATCGTCTTTTATATTCTGAATTGTTTCCCCTATTGAAGGAAAATTACTTAGATGTTTAAGGCAGATTGATATAAATATCTGGGATACACCATATTCAGTTTTGCTTCCTGTAATTTCATGTGTTGCCCGGCCTCCCGATAATATTGCTGCAAGAATATCCAGCAGCAATGAAAGGCCTGCACCTTTCCAGTAGCCGATTGGGAGAGTTCTCCATGTTTCAAGAATTTCACCGGGACTGGCAGTCAGTTCGCCATTTGTATCAAATCCTCCGGGAAAAGGAAGTTGTTTACCTTCATTTTCAAAAGCTTCCATCTTTCCATATGAAAACTGGGTCATTGCAAAGTCAAGGACAATGCTTCCCTTTGAGTCAGGGACCGCAATCACAAACGGATTATTGCCAAGCCGTACATCCCGGGCACCCCATGCCGGCATATTTGCTATTGTATTCGTCCATCCGATAAATACATACCCTTTCTCAGCTGCATGCCACCCGTATGCGCCAGCCCGCATCCAGTGATTTGTATTAGAAAGTGCTACCAGCCCGATCCCGTTTTCATCAGCAACTGAGATTGACCTGTCGGTAGCAAAGATTGCATTCAATGGCCCGGCCCCAAGGTTGCCATCCCACTGCTCAATGGCCCCCGTTTTCTTAATAAGAGATGGTTCTGATGCCGGATTTATAAAACCATCCTGAACATTTCTTACAAATCTTGGGAATCTGTTAACCCCGTGTGAAATAACTCCTTCAAGGCTGTTTGTTGTAAAAATATCAGCACATTGTTCAGCTTTTGCTGCCGTAAAACCATATTTCTTCAGAATCCTGATAAATTCAGATTTCATCTGATCGTGAGGGATAAAAATATTTTCTGGGTTTCCGGACATACTATTCATTCTAATATTTTCAGTTTTTAAATTAATCGGACACTAATGTTTTTTAAATTTTAACAAATTTAATCTCTCCAAATCCTCCTTCAAAAATCAACATATTTTCAATTATCATGTATTTATTCACCTTATTCATTGATTTAATAAGTAATTCATTCAATTTCTTTTCGAAAGTATCGACAGCCGCTACTTCTGTATATTCCTGATAGTTTGAAATAGAAATATTGTTTTTTTGATTGAAAGAATAATTCCCCTGTGCTAAATTAACACTTGTATTCAGGTTGAATGTTGAATCACTCGTAAATCTTAGTACATAAGCATGTTCTCTGAAATATTCGTCTTCAGAAACAGTCAGTACTGCGCCATCCGAATCAATCGACTTCAATTTCCACGGGTATTCCGTAATATCAATGTTGGAATCCTCATCCTTAATTACAGCTAAATGCCATTAAATGGAAAATTGCAATTATAATGGCGTAATTTTTAAACAATCTCATAGTATTAAACTAATTATTACCGTCAAAAATTCTCGTCATGAAGTTAGTATAATTGTTGTGAACTATTTTAAATCTTTTAGCTAATTAATCTTGTCATAAGCGGAGATAATATAGTAAATTTACAGAAAATAATAACCTCTCATGCCGCAGATATTCAGAAGTTACGGTGATAAAATTGAATGTCTTCTATGCCCTCATTTCTGCAGGCTTGCACCAGGCAAAGCAGGCATTTGCGGTGTCCGGAAAAGTAACGGCGAAGCAATTGAATTGCTTACATATGGAGTTATCTCCGGTTATGCTCTTGATCCCATTGAAAAGAAACCTTTATACCATTTTTATCCGGGCACAAATATTTTATCTATAGGATCCTACGGATGCAATATGCGGTGCGACTTTTGTCAGAATTACAATATATCGCAGCGGATTACAGCAGGATTTACTAACAGGACTGAGCCTGAGAAAATTATCAGGGATGCACAGTCGTCCCTTAATAATATAGGAATTGCGTTTACTTACAATGAACCATTAATCTGGTTTGAATTCATCCGCGATGTTGCCGTTAAGGCTAAAAGGAAAGGATTGCGTACAGTAATGGTAAGCAATGGATTCATTAATAAAGAGCCTCTCGATGAGATAATCTTCTTCACTGATGCATTCAATATCGATCTCAAGGCATTTAACGCTGATTTTTATAAAAAGCTTGCAGGCGCTGATCTTGAGCCCGTAAAGAGTGCCCTGAAGCAGATAGCGGCCTCAGGTAAACATCTTGAAATTACTACATTGATAATACCCGGACAAAACGATAGTGAAGAAGAGATGAAATATGAGTCCGGATGGATTGCGGGGGAGCTTGGAAAAAATATACCACTTCATCTTAGCAGGTACTTCCCGATGTACAAAAGAGAAGATCCGGCCACACCAAAGGATACCCTGAAAAATCTTGCAGAAATAGCCGCAGGAAACCTTGATTATGTATATACCGGTAATGTAGTTTCAGATAAATTTCAGAATACCCTTTGTCCGAAATGCGGAAAGACTGTAACCGAAAGAACCGGCTATAACATAAAACTGCTGAACCTCGATCAGAAAGGCCGGTGCACCGGGTGCGGAACCAGGATTTACAGACACTTTACTTCTTTTTCTTCTTCGATACAGAACTAAGCCTGTTAAAAAGCTTATCGACACCGTTGACAAGATCACTGTTTACCAGCTGGTAATGAGCTTTAATACCCTTCGGATCTGCTTCCCTGTCAGGATTGTTTACCCTGTGCATGAGATCATTCCTGAAATTCACTGCATCGGATATGATATTTGATATCTCATCGGATTTTGTATCCGGATTAAGTTCCGAGAATGTAAAACAATCTGATAACACCTCATATACCCGTGTTTCAATTTCTTTTTTAAGTTTCCTTATACTTCCCATAGATTAATTGTTGATTTTAAATAAAGATAATATTAGTGTCCGATTAAAGTATAGCTCAAAAATATAAATTGAAAACTCTTTTTAAAAGCTATATAAGTTTCCACGTACTCACCCCCTTCCGTCCCCCTCTCTACGCCGTACTATCCTTTATACACATCTTTTACAATTTCAAAAATAATCACTGGGCAAGGAGGAGATTCCTCATTCATCCGTCTTGCGGCGGATTCATTCGGAATGAC
>JALONT010000020.1 GCA_025454795.1 Bacteroidales bacterium
TAAAGATTAATTCTCTAATAGAATGAAAATATATTCTGGTTCTTTTAGCTCTAAAGATCTATATCTCAGTTAAATACAAAAATGTGTATAAAGGGTAGTACTTCGTAAAGAGGGGGTGACTATAAACGCATATTCAGTTTATAATTAGACAATTGAGTCTAAATAAGATTGAATTATTTGAAGAGATTCATGCATATCAGACAGGTCATCATTCTTAATTCGTAAGGTATGAATTCCTATATTCTTTAATTCCAAATCTCTGAACTGGTCATATTCTTTATTTGAATCGTGTAATGGTCCGTCCAGTTCAATTATCAGTTTCTTTTCAGCACAATAAAAGTCAGCTTTAAAATAATTATATCTGATCAGATTTCTATTATATAAAATTGGATATTGACGATGAAATTTATACCCTGATAGTTTTCTGCCTCTCAATTCATTCCAGAGCAGTTTCTCCGAATCAGTCATGCTCTTTCTAAGTTCCCTGGCATGCTCTTTTATCTTTTTAAAATCAAATTTATTAAGATCAGTCATATAATAATATATATAAGTATATAAAATACAATATATTATAGAGGAAAAAGAAGGGGGTGAGTACATATCATCAAAAGGAGAAAAAAGGGGGTGAATAAATGTGATAAAAGAGCAAAGTCCATAATTATTCATTTTATACCACATTCGTTGCTCAATACCCATGCGGGAAATTGCATTTCAAAAGTTATCAACAAAAATAAAAAAAGTGGGGCAAAGTGGGGCAAAGTGGAGATTTTTTATTTACTTTAGGCTTTTATTTGAAAAAAAGGGTTTATGGCCACATTTATTGGCGATTATATGTGCAAGGTGGATGTCAAGGGAAGAATAATACTTCCGATGGCATTTAAAAAGCAGATGCCTGCTGATGCACGTGACCATTTTGTGGTGAGAAAAGATATATTTGAAAACTGCCTCGTACTCTATTCAATTGAGGACTGGAACAGGCAGCTAGAGAAGATCAGAAAAAGAATCAATCCCTATAACCGTGAGCATAATAAATTCCTGAGAAATTTTTTCAAAGGAACAGCTGAGCTTACCCTTGACAGCAATAACCGAATGCTTGTACCAAAGCGTCTGCTCGACCTGATCAGTGCCGAAAGGGATGTAGTGCTCGCAGGACAGGACGGAAGGATCGAGATATGGGCAGCAGGTATCTATGAAAAAATCGATATGCCTGCTGATGCCTTTGCAGACCTGGCTGAAAAGTTAATGGGTGGAAATATTAATGAGTCTGACTGATAATGGTTTATCATATACCCGCATTGCTGGAGGAGAGTATTGAAGGGCTGAATGTCCGGCCTGACGGGATCTATGTCGACGTAACATTTGGTGGAGGAGGGCATTCAATGGAAATTCTGAAAAGACTTAAGACCGGGAAACTTATTGCATTTGACCAGGATGAAGATGCTCGGCTTAATGTCCCGGAAAGCAAAAATTTCATATTCCTTGATCAGAACTTCAGGTTCCTGAAAAATAACCTCATGTTCAACGGGATAAATTCCATCGACGGACTTATCGCTGATCTGGGTGTATCGTTCCACCAGTTTGATGAACCGGAAAGAGGCTTCACATTCAGACATGATGCTCCGCTCGATATGAGAATGAACAAAAGCGGGTCCCTTACTGCTGCAATACTTATCAGGACAATGGATGAGGCTAGGCTTGCCGATGTTTTCTATAACTATGGCGAACTCACAAATTCAAGAAGAATTGCCAGGGAAATAGTGTCAGCGAGAGCATTGATTTCCGTTGAGACAGCAGGTGACCTGGTATCAGCGATTAGGAAGCTGGCTCCACCAAGGCAGGAGCATAAGTTCTATGCAAAAGTCTTCCAGGCACTCCGGATAGCAGTCAATCATGAGATTGACTTTCTGAAGGAGATGTTGCTTCAGGCTCTGACTATGCTAAGTAAAGGCGGCCGGCTGGTCGTCATAACATATCACTCACTTGAAGACCGTGTAGTTAAGAATTTTATGCGCACAGGGAATTTTGAGGGAATTGAGAAGAAAGACTTCTATGGAAACCCTGAGACTCCGTTCAGATTGGTGAATAAAAAGGGGACTACCCCTTGTGCTGAGGAGATTTCAAAGAATAACCGGTCGCGGAGTGCAAGGTTAAGAATTGCTGAAAAGATCTGAAAAATGGCAGAGAAAAAGAATACCAGTAAGAAGAAGGATAGCCAGGCAAAGACCGGAAGCTTTATGAAGGAACTTCTCAGCGGCACCATGGTAACAGAAAAAATCATTCTGAAAAACCTCTGGTATATCCTGCTGATAACACTTCTGGCTGCAATCTATATCGGCAACAGGTTTCATGCTGAAAAGATAACCCGCGAGTCAACAAGGCTGCAGCGCGAAGTAAAGGATCTGAGAGCTGAATCGCTTGCTACTTCAGCCGACCTTATGTATCTGAGCAGGCAGTCGGAAGTTTATGATCTTGTCCGCGAAAGAGGGCTTAACCTGGAGGAACTTAAAACATCTCCATTCAAATTGCTGGTGGATAAAAAGTGATGAAATGACAGTCAGGGATGAAATAGTTTGGCGCAGCACCATTGTATATTTTACAATAGCACTGCTTGCAGTTGCCATCCTTGTCAGGATACTCATTCTTCAGGTTGTGCAGCATGGTAAATGGGCTGCCATGAGCGAGAAATATATTTATAAAACTGGCGAAATGCCGGCAAACAGAGGAGATATCCTTGCTCAGGACGGACGTTTGCTGGCAAGCTCAGTTCCATATTACACGATTTATATGGATACACGCAGCTCCGGAATGTCGGCACAGACCTGGTCAAACGGAATAAACGGATTATCCGCTGGTCTGGCCAGATATCTCGGAGAGAGATCATCTGCAGGATGGAAAGCAGTGATCACCGATGCAAGACGCAGAGGCGACCGTTATTTTCTCATAAAACGTAGAGTCGATTATGAGACTCTCATAAAACTTAAGGAGCTCCCTATTTTCAGGGAAGGTCAATACAGGGGAGGCATGGTAGCCATGGCTGAGAACAGAAGAATATTGCCTAACAGCGAGCTTGCTGCCCGTACTATCGGATACCTTAACCTCGGAAGTGAAGGGACTGAAGTAGGTATTGAAGGCTCATTTGATAAAGATCTTGCAGGAAAGAACGGCGTTGTTGTGAAACAGAGACTTACAGGTGGCGACTGGATAATAATCGATGATGCCAGCAGTGTTACATCGCGGGATGGGAATGATGTTGTAACAACCATTGATATTAATCTTCAGGATGTTGCTTCAATGGCTCTAATGGACCAGCTGAAAAAGCATAGTGCTCACCATGGATGCGCAGTCGTGATGGAGGTGGCAACGGGAGATATAAGAGCTATTGCCAACCTGGAACGCAGCAGCGATGGGAGCTATCATGAATCATATAATTACGCTGTTGCTGAAAGCACAGAACCGGGTTCAACATTCAAGCTGCCTTCTCTGATGGCAGCAATTGAAGACGGTGTGATTGACACGGGGGATATCGTTGATACCGGCACTGGAAGTGTAAAGTATTACAACAAAATAGTCAGGGATACAAAGGAAGAAGGTTACGGAAAACTTACTGTAAAACAGGTCTTTGAGAAATCATCCAACGTCGGAATATCAAAGATTATTTATGAGCACTACAAGAATAAGCCAAAGGATTTTGTCAACAGGCTTTATGCCATGAAACTTAATGAAAAGCTTGATATACAGATCAGGGGAGAAGGATCTCCTCTTATCAGATATCCGGGAGATAAGCTCTGGTCAGGACTTTCGCTGCCGATGATGTCACATGGTTATGAGGTACAGATGACACCTCTCCAGATACTGACTTTCTACAATGCAGTGGCTAATGACGGCAGGATGATGAAACCACGTTTTGTCACTTCTGTATTGCGGAACGGGAATGTAATAAAACGTTTTGAACCAGATGTGATAATTAATTCCATCGCATCAGGATCAACTATAAGGAAAGCCAAAAAGATGATGGAGGGAGTGGTTGAACATGGTACGGCAACCAACCTGAAGAATCCGAACTATAAGATTGCAGGTAAAACAGGAACCGCACAGATAGCCAGGGGAAAGTCAGGTTACAGGTCTGGAGCAAGGATCTCATACCAGGCTTCTTTTACCGGGTATTTTCCGGCAGAAAATCCTCTTTATTCATGCATTGTAGTGGTTAATGCCCCCTCCAACGGAGTCTATTATGGGAATCTTGTTGCAGGAGCAGTGTTCAAAGAGATATCCGATAAAATATATGCTACCAATTTCTTCCGCGATTATAGCAGCACTGAAAACATAGCCAAAAAGCCGACAGCACCGGAAGCCGGCAACGGTTACAGAGATGATATTAACCGGGTCCTCAGCGCACTTGATGTAAGATACCGCAGAAGTTCAAACAGCGACTGGGTGGCTACCAGGGAGAGCGGAGACACAATCAGGCTGGTAGGATTGAATATGAAAGAAGGACTGGTACCTGATGTTCGCGGAATGAGTCTCCGGGATGCTGTTTACCTCCTGGAAAATTCAGGGTACAGAGTCAGGTACAGCGGTAAAGGAAAGGTTCGAAGTCAATCACCTGAACATGGTGCAAGGTATTTTGAGGGACAGGTTGTCTCCCTTGAGATGAATATGTAGTATGATGACGATTGAAAAAATAATAAAGGGGATCTCTGTTGTTTCCTTTTCAGGGAATAAAGAATCTGGTATAGAAAATATCACATTTGATTCGAGGAACGTAAACAGCGGGTCACTCTTTATTGCAGTGAAGGGATTAAAAACTGACGGGCATGATTTTATTGGCAGTGCCTTAGGTTCAGGAGCAAAGGCCATTATTTGTGAAAAGATTCCTGAATCTCCTGACAAAAATGTGTGCTGGATTATTACAGATGATTCAGCAAAAGCTCTTGGCCAGGCCGCTTCAAATTTCTATGGAAATCCCTCATTGTCTATGAAACTTGTCGGAGTCACAGGTACAAACGGGAAAACAACGATCGCCACACTTCTCTTCAGGATGTTCACTAATCTCGGATATAAATGCGGACTCTTTTCCACTGTCTGTAATTATATTATTGATAAAGAGTTACCTGCAACTCATACCACCCCCGATCCGGTTCAGCTGAACCGGGTCATGGCTGAGATGGCTGAAGCAGGCTGTGAATATGCATTTATGGAAGTAAGCTCGCATTCAGCTGATCAGCAGCGTATTGCCGGGCTGGATTTTGCAGGAGGGATCTTTACAAACCTTACACACGACCATCTCGATTATCATAAAACCTTCGATAAATACCTTACCGCCAAGAAAAGATTTTTCGATGCATTGCCGCAGGAAGCATTTGCGCTTGTGAATGATGATGATAAGAATGGAAAGGTAATGCTGCAAAACTGCAGGGCTCATCATTATTCATTTTCGGTAAGGGGAATGGCTGATTTCAGGTGCAGTTTGATCGAACAGAGCTTTGAAGGAATGGGGTTAAGGATCATGGGTAAGGAGGTATGGACAAGATTTATCGGAGACTTCAATGCTTCAAACCTGCTGGCAGTTTACGCAGCATCAGAGCTACTTGGTGCCGGAAGGGAAGAGATACTGACAGTCCTCAGCAGCCTTACATCTGTACCCGGGCGGCTCGAAGTCATCAGAGATGCAGGAATTACAGGAATCGTTGATTATGCACATACACCTGATGCCCTGCTCAATGTTATCGGTACCCTGAATAAGATACGTGAGAGCAGCGTGCAGCTTATAACTGTAGTCGGTGCCGGGGGTGACCGTGATAAGACTAAAAGACCGGAGATGGCAGCTATCTCTGCTGAGGGAAGCACAAAGGTAATTTTTACATCGGATAACCCACGAACCGAAGACCCTGAATTGATACTCAATGATATGGAAGCTGGAATTGGCCCTGACCTGAAACGAAAAACAATAAGGATCACCGACAGACGTGAGGCTATTAAAACTGCAGTAATGATGGCACAGCAGGGAGATGTGATACTTGTTGCAGGCAAAGGACATGAGACTTACCAGGAGATCATGGGTGTGAAACATCATTTTGACGACAGGGAGGAAATTAAAAAAGCATTGTCACAGAAATAAAACCAGAGAGGATGCTGTACTATTTGTTCGAATATCTTGACAGACTGAATGTTCCGGGAGCCGGAATGTTCATCTATATTTCTTTCAGATCAGCTTCGGCAGTGATAACCTCATTGTTAATCTCTCTGTTGATAGGGAAAAGGATTATTCAATCTCTACAGAGAAAACAGGTTGGAGAGGTTGTAAGGGACCTGGGGCTTGAAGGGCAGTACCAGAAGCAGGGTACTCCATCAATGGGAGGAATAATTATCATTGCTTCGATTGTCATCCCAACACTCCTTTTTGCAAAGCTCGATAACGTTTATGTTTTTCTGATGCTGCTGACTACAATTTGGCTTGGACTGATCGGATTTATTGATGATTATATTAAAATTTTCAAGAAGCATAAAGAGGGGCTGGCCGGCAAATTCAAGATAATCGGCCAGGTGCTGCTGGGTCTGATAGTTGGCATAACACTTTTCTTCAGTAACGATGTGATCATTAAGGAAAAAGTGAGTGTTTCCGAGCTTACGGCAAGAGAGAAAACAGAGCTGATTGATCAGTCGGCATCAGGATTTGATCATGAAGAGATTGCAATGGAAAGAAAATCGACGAAGACGACCATCCCCTTTGTCAAGAATAATGAGTTTGATTACTCATGGCTGGTTGCCTTCATTGACAAGGATCACAGACAGCCATGGACATGGCTGGTATTCGTACTGATTGTCATATTTATCCTTACAGCAGTTTCGAACGGTACCAATCTGACCGACGGACTCGACGGGCTGGCAACAGGAACGTCGGCGATAGTAGGGTCAGCGCTTGCCATACTGGCATATGTATCCAGTAATATAGTTTATGCAGATTATCTCAATATCATGTTCATCCCCGGTTCGGAAGAGCTTGTAATCTTTGCCAGTGCATTTATAGGAGCCACAATAGGTTTCCTCTGGTATAACTCGTTTCCTGCACAGGTTTTCATGGGCGACACAGGATCCCTGGCTCTTGGCGGGATCATTGCTGTATTTGCTATCATTATCAGGAAAGAGCTGCTGATTCCTATCCTGTGCGGGATATTTCTTGCTGAAAATCTGTCAGTTGTCTTGCAGGTTGCATGGTTTAAAAGAACAAAGAGAAAATACGGCACAGGCAGGAGGTTATTCCTGATGGCGCCCCTTCATCACCATTATCAGAAGAAAGGGTTTCCGGAACCGAAGATAGTCACACGGTTCTGGATCGTGGCAATCATACTTGCCGTGATAAGCATTGTGACGCTTAAGATCAGATAGTTAAATGAAAAAAAGAATTGTTATACTCGGAGCAGGCGAGAGTGGTACAGGATCAGCAGTTCTGGCACTGAAACAGGGATTTAATGTATTCGTATCCGACAAAGGTCAGATAAAAGATAAATATAAGGAGATACTGGCCGGTCATAAAATAAAGTGGGAAGAGGGTAATCATACAGAAAAGGAGATACTTTCTGCTGATGAGGTAATTAAAAGTCCGGGAATTAAAGAGGATACGCAGGTTGTTGTCAGGCTTCTGGAAAAGGGGATCCCGGTCATTTCTGAAATTGAATTTGCAGGTCGTTATGCAACAGGCATCAAGATCTGTGTTACCGGCAGCAACGGCAAGACAACTGTAACAAGCCTTATTTACCATATCCTGAATAAAGCCGGCAAGAATGTCGCAATGACGGGAAATATAGGGAACAGTTTTGCCATGGCTGTTGCTGAAAGGCCTCATGATTATTATGTGATAGAGCTGAGCAGTTTCCAGCTCGATGGGATGTTTGATTTCAAAGCCGAAGTGGGAGTCCTGATGAATATTACACCTGATCACCTGGACAGGTACAACTATAAACTTCAGAATTATATTGATTCAAAATTCAGGATTACCCGGAATCAGACGAAATCTGATTTTCTGATCTTCTGGGCCGATGACCCGATAATAAAAGCCGAGCTGGCTAAAAAAGAGTTTGGAATGACACTTCTGCCTTTTTCTGACACCTCAGTTAAGAATATGGCAGCATATATCGATGACAAGAGCCTGATTATTGATTTCCCAAATAAAACCAACCTTATGACCATTCATGAACTTGCGCTAAAAGGCCGACACAACATTTACAATTCAATGGCTGCTGCCATTGCAGGAAAAGTACTCAATATCCGCAAGGATGTCATCAGAGAAAGCCTTGCTGATTTTCAGGGAGTTGAACACCGTCTTGAACCTGTAATCAAGGTCAGTGGAATAAATTTCATCAACGATTCCAAAGCGACGAATGTAAATTCAACATGGTATGCACTGGAGTGTATGGAGACGGATGTCGTCTGGATCGTCGGAGGGGTTGATAAAGGGAATGACTATTCCGAGCTTTTTCCTGTGGTGAAGCAGAAGGTACGGGCGGTTGTCTGCCTGGGAAAGGACAATAAAAAAATCATGGAAGCTTTTAAGGATAGGGTACCAACTATTGTTGAGACAACTTCAATGGATGAGGCTGTAAAAGCAGCTTATTATCTGGCAAAGAAAGGAGAAACCGTCCTGCTCTCACCGTGCTGTGCCAGCTTTGATCTTTTCAACAATTATGAGGACAGGGGACGTCAGTTTAAAGCAGCTGTAAGAAATCTTTAAAAATCAATATGATGCAGCAGGGCTGGCTTACAAAGACTTTTAAGGGAGACAGGGCTATCTGGGGTCTTGTTGCCCTCTTTATGGTATACTCCCTGCTGGCAGTTTACAGTTCATCAGTAAGTATTGCTTTTAAAAGTTATAGTGGAAACACCACCTATTTCCTGAGAAGCCAGTTCTTCATGCTTATTTTAAGCCTGGCAATAATTGTTATTGTACATTATCTTCCTTACAGGATTTATTTTTCGCTGGCAGGGCTCTTTCTCATTATTTCTGCCGGATTGCTTATTCTTACATTTCTTTTTGGTGCACGAGTAAACGAAGCCACCCGCTGGCTTATTATTCCCGGTACAGGATTCAGGCTTCAGACATCGGATGTTGCTAAGGTAGCACTTGTTATCTATCTGGCCAGGACACTTGCAAAATACCAGAATGAGTTGAAAGATTTCATGCTGGTAACAAAATATCTGATGGTACCAGTAGCGATAATCTGCGCACTTATCATGCCTGAGAATCTTTCTACAGCCATAATGATTTTCGGGATCTGTATGATAATAATGTTCATAGGCAGAGTACCATTTAAATTCCTCCTGGCATATGCAGGAATAGCTGTTGTGGGAGTAGTTCTTTTTGCAATGTTTCTGACTGTTGTCACAAAGGATAACAGGGTGCAGGTCTGGAAGGCCAGAATCGAACACTACTTTTCAGGAGAATCCGATGAGGATGGCGATTTTCAGGCGAACCAGGCAAAAATTGCAATCTCAACCGGTGGTCTTTTTGGGAAAGCTCCCGGCCGGAGTACCCAGAGAAATATGCTGCCTCAGTCAAACTCAGATTTTATTTTCGCTATTATCATAGAAGAATATGGACTACTGCTTGGTGCTATCCCACTGATACTTGCATATATGATATTGATGTTCAGGGGGATTACAATAGCAAAGAAATGCGAAACAGCATTCCCGGCATTTCTGGTGCTCGGACTTATCGTAATGATAGTAGTTCAGGCAATTATTAACATGCTGGTAGCTGTAGGACTATTTCCGGTTACCGGACAAACTCTTCCGATGGTGAGCTGGGGAAGAACGTCGGTACTGATGATGAGTTTTGCAATAGGTGCAATCTTAAGCATCAGCAGGGTTGTAAATGCAAGAATTAAAAAAGAAGAGCTCTCCGATGAGGAGATCTCTGACCAAGGAGACAAAATATATGAACCGGCAAAAACCTAAGAGGATAATCATCAGCGGCGGAGGTACCGGGGGACATATTTTCCCGGCTATTTCGGTTGCCAATGCTCTCAGGAGGATGGATCCAGAGATTGAGATACTTTTTGTGGGTGCTGAGGGAAGAATGGAGATGGAAAAAGTTCCGGCAGCAGGTTATAAAATAGTTGGTCTGCCAGTGGCCGGATTTCAAAGGAGCCTGACGTTGAAGAACTTTACCGTAATATTTAAGCTTGTTAAAAGCCTGCTCCTTGCCAGGAAACTGATTAGTGATTTTCAGCCTGATGTGGTTGTAGGTGTCGGGGGTTATGCCAGCGGTCCGGTACTCAGAGAGGCAGGGAGGAGAGGTATTAACACACTTATCCAGGAACAGAACAGCTATGCAGGTGTGACTAACAAGCTCCTGGCGAAAAAAGCTTCAACTATATGCGTGGCTTATGACGGTATGGAAAAATATTTTCCTGCTGAAAAGATTATCAAAACAGGAAATCCTGTACGTCAGAATTTTGATAACCTGGAAAACCTCAGAAATGAGGCACTCACATTCTTCAGGCTTAGAAGAGGCTCTCCGGTTATCCTTGTGCTTGGTGGTTCCCTGGGGGCAGGGACTATCAATAAAAGTCTCTCCGGACAATTGAAAAAGATGGCAGATTCAGGATGCCAGTGGTTGTGGCAGACAGGAAAGCACTATTATGAAAATGTGAATGCACTTATAAAACTTTCATTCGCTGAAGACATTTCGGTACAGAGCTTCATTAACAGGATGGATTATGCTTTTGCTGCGGCAGATATAATCGTTTCGAGGGCGGGCGCCGGAACAATATCCGAACTATGTCTTGTTGGCAAGCCTGTCATTTTAGTACCATCGCCAAACGTAGCCGAAGATCATCAGACCAGGAATGCACTTGCACTCTCGTACAAAAATGCAGCAGTAATGATTAAGAATGACGAGGCAGAGGAACGTCTTGTAGATGAGGCAATTAAGCTTGTTAATAATAAAGAGGAAAGGGCTCTTCTTTCTGAAAATATATTAAAATTGGCAGACAGGGATGCCGATATCAGGATTGCACAAGAAGTTTTAAAGCTTACGGGCAAATGATTAATTTCAGTGACATAAAAGGAATTTGTTTTGTCGGGATCGGAGGGATCGGGATGAGCGCCCTTGCACTCTATTTTGCAAAGGGTGGATATGTTATTGCAGGATATGACAGATCAGAAAGCAGGATCACAGACAATCTAACGGATGAAGGCTGCTCGATCACTTTTAAAGATGATCCTGCTTCTTTGCCGGAACTCTTTACCAACATAGAGTTCAGTGATAAAGTGCTGGTTATATTCACTCCTGCCATACCTGTTGAAAGCAGAATACTTTCCTGGTTCAGGGACAACGGATACAGGCTGTTTAAGAGGTCAGAAGTACTCGGAGAAATTTCCAAAAAAACAGATACCCTGGCAATCGCAGGGACACATGGGAAAACGACGGTCTCGACAATGACAGCACATCTGCTCAAACAATCGCATGTCGATTGCTCGGCTTTCCTCGGCGGGATATCAAAGAACTACGGTTCAAACCTGTTGACAGGGGAAAGTCGCTACACCGTAATGGAAGCCGATGAGTTTGACCGTTCCTTCCACAGACTCACCCCCCTGATCGCAGTTATTACTGCTGTTGATGCCGACCATCTTGAGATCTATGGAGACCATAAAACAATGATCGCTGCATATAATGAGTTCTGCACAAAAATCAGGAACGGCGGGATACTCATTTTAAATTACAGGATCAGGAAAAGTATAATCTGCCCAAAAGGAGTCAAATGTTTAACATACGGAGAGTCTCCTGAAGCCGACTTCAGGTATTATGACGTTGAACACAGGGATGATTATTACACCTTCAACATTAAAACTCCATCAGGAATATTTAAAGATCTTCACTTTCCTTTCCCTGGAATAATAAATATTGAGAACCTGACAGCAGCAATTGCAACAGTGATACAATGCGGTGTGACCGAAAACGAAATACGGAAAGCAATTGTATTTTTCCAGGGAGTCAGGAGAAGATTTGACATCAGGATCAACAGGCCCGGGCTGGCATATATAGATGATTATGCTCATCACCCTGAAGAGATCAGAGCATGTATCGATTCTGTCAGGGAGTATTTTCAGGGAAGAAAAATAACAGGGATCTTTCAGCCGCATCTTTTCACCCGTACACGTGACCAGGCTGACGGGTTTGCAGAGATTCTTGACAGGCTGGATGAAGTCATTCTTCTTCCAATATATCCTGCAAGGGAAAAACCAATCCCGGGAGTTTCATCCGAAATGATCCTTGACAGGATGACTTTACAAAGTAAAAGGCTTCTCCATATGGAGGATATCCCCGGCCAGCTTGATCCGGACAAACTGGATGTCCTTATGACAATTGGTGCCGGAGATATAGACAGGCTTGTGGAACCTATTGAAATGAAACTGGGAAAGGAGGGCAGGGGATGAGCCGTCTGGTAAAGATATTATTATTGATACCGGTACTGTACCTGTTTATAATGCCTGTATATATGGTTTCTTCCTCAAACTCGAAACCTTGCAGCAGGATTGTGATAAATATTAAGGATTCATCTGATTATCATTTTGTTACAAAACGACAATTATTAAATCTTGTTTACAGCAATTCAGGCAGGATACTTGGTACGCCTGTAAAAAACGTGAAGGTAACGGATATTGAGAAAAGGATAAATCTACTGAGGGAACTTAAGGTTGCTGAGGTTTATGTGGCCATAGACGGCTCGCTGAATGTGTATGTTGATCAACGGAATCCGGTTATGAGGGTAATGCCTGATGAAGGTGGTGATTTCTTCATTGATGAGGATGGTTTTGTGTTCAGGAGAAGGAACCTTTATACTCCGAGGCTGCACATTATAGGTGGCAATATCAATATTACCCCTGCAATGCTTGACAGTTTAAGTGTTCTTGATACAGCAATAAAAAATACGATACTTAAAGATGTATATCATTTCGTCAGGTACATAAACAAAGATAGTTTCTGGTCGGCACAAATCGATCAGATCTACGTTGACGGAAGAAATGAGATTGACCTGATACCGCGAGTAGGGAACCATACCGTACACCTGGGAACCTTTGAGAATTATGATGGGAAGCTGAGAAACCTTGAGGCATTTTATGATAAAGTTCTTCCCGCGGTGGGATGGAATAAATATTCGACTATTAACCTTGAGTTCAGGGATCAGATAGTATGTAAAAGAAGATAATAAGTAACCATATTTAATTCATATGAATAAAAAAGAACAGTACGTAGCAGCCATCGACATCGGGACCACCAAGATCGTCGCCATTGTCGGTAAGAAGAACGAGAACGGAAAGATAGAAATTCTCGGGTTAAGCAAGGCTCTGTCAAAGGGCGTTAAAAGAGGTGTGGTGCTGAACATTGAAGAGACGGTCAATGCAATCCAGACCACCGTAAATGATGTCCAGAAGAGATCAGGGATAATGTTCTCTGAAGTATTTGTCGGGATCGCCGGTCAGCATATCAAAAGCATGAAGAACCGTGGTTATATAACACGCGAATCCTATGAGGATGAAATCAAAAAGGAGGAGGTTTTCAAGCTGATAGAAGATATGCACAAGATACATATCGATATTGGTGAGGAGATTATCCATGTTATACCGCAGAATTTCATTGTTGATAATGAAACAGGGGTCAAGAGTCCGATAGGCATGTGTGGTAAAAGACTGGAAGCCAATTTCCATATTGTGATCGGTCAGGTGGCTGCTGCGAAGAACATAGAGAAATGCATCCGCAAAGCCGGTCTGTCTGTTAAGGATATGATACTGGAGCCCCTTGCATCATCAGATGCTGTTTTAACAGAAGATGAGAAGGAGGCAGGGGTTGTGCTGGTTGATATCGGCGGTGGAACTACTGATGTTGCTGTCTATTACGATAATATTATCCGTCATACAGCTGTGATCCCTCTCGGAGGAAACGTCGTAACTAAAGATATCAAGGAGGGCTGTGCGATTTTGCAGCGCCATGCCGAAGCACTTAAGCTTCAGTATGGTTCGGCACTCGGAGATATAGCCCCGGAAGATAAAGTAGTATCTATCCCGGGGATAAGCGGAAGGGAGCCAAAAGAGATCTCATTCAGAAGTCTTGCTTATATCATTCAGTCGAGGATGGAAGAAATTATTGATTTTGTAAATTTTGAAATTCAGAACTCAGGATATGCCGATAAACTGGCTGCCGGTGTTGTTATTACAGGAGGAGGTGCAATGCTGAAACATCTTTCGCAGCTGATGAAATTCAAGACTGCCATGGATGTCAGGATAGGTCTTCCAAATGAACATCTGGCCGGAAACGGAAAGAATGAAATAAACCAGCCGATGTATGCGACGGCTGTCGGACTTATAATGCGCGGATTCGATTATTTAGAAACATATAAGAAATCATTCAGTGCAGGCAGACAGGAGGAATTTGTTCGTCCTCAGAGTCTCGAAGTATTTGAAGAAGAGGAAACAATGACAGACGAAAGCGACATTTCGCCTGAATATCAGCAGGAACCAAAAACTTCCCTTACAGAAAAGATCAGGATGATGATGTCGAAGATGTTCGAGATTGAAGATCAGGCAATCAGCTGATGAGAAATAAATATGGTTATTAATTATTTGCTGTTCATAAACAATTAAAATACAACACTATGCCAGACGATATAATGAATTTTGATCTGCCAGTCGAAAGGTCGTCAATAATCAAGGTCCTTGGAGTCGGAGGCGGCGGGAACAATGCTGTCAACCATATGTTCGAAAAAGGTATAAGGGATGTAAATTTCATTGTCTGCAACACCGATCATCAGACTCTTGCCAACAGCCCTGTTCCTGTAAAGGTCCAGATAGGGGAGTCGCTTACTGAAGGTATGGGTGCAGGCAGCCAGCCTGATAAGGGCAAAAGAGCAGCACTGGAGAACATCGATGATGTGATGGACTCTCTTTCGGGAAATACCCGTATGGTGTTTATTACTACAGGAATGGGTGGAGGCACAGGTACAGGTGCCATACCTGTAATTGCAAAGGCATGCAAGGAAGCAGGTCTGCTGACAATTGCCGTTGTGACTATTCCGTTCAAATCGGAAGGGAAAATCCGGATAAGGTATGCAATTGACGGGATAACAGAATTGAAAGATCATGTCGATTCCCTTCTTGTCATCAATAATGAGAAGCTGCGGGAGATATACGGGAACCAGGGTGTGTCGACTGCATTTGCCAAGGCTGACGATATCCTGACCACTGCAGTCAAAGGCATAGCTGAGATAATTACTGTAGCGGGTTATATAAATGTGGATTTTGCTGATGTTGAGACGGTTATGAAAGACTCAGGAGTTGCAATAATGGGTATGGGTGCGGCTGCCGGAGAGAACAGGGCAATACGTGCCATTGAAAACGCTCTTTCTTCACCTCTGCTTAATTCCAATGATATAACCGGAGCCAGGAGCATCCTGATAAATATTTCATCAGGAAGAGGAGAACATGAACTTACAATGGACGAACTGGGTGAGATAACCGATTACATGTATGAAGCAGCATCTGAAGATGCTTTGATAATCAGGGGATTGTCGCAGGATGAATCTCTTGGTGAGAATATAAGCGTAACGATCATTGCCACCGGATTTGAAGCTAACAGCATATTTCAGCCTTATAAAGCCAAAAAGGCCAAGAAAGTTGAACTCCTTTCAAATTCGAATGTGATACCACAGCATATTATTCCGGGAAAAAATGATGATACATTCCATGTTCATCAGAAAGGACGCAAATCTATCATTACTGATTTTGAGGAAGAGTCTCAGGGGACAATCAATTTCAGCCTTGAGGGGACGGGTGAGATCAATTCAGTAAGGACAAAAAACAGCGATAATGAAGATGAGACACGGGAGAAATCGGAAGCCACTTTGCGGAAGGTGAAACATATGCAGAATATCCTGAAGAAAGAAGGATTGTCGAATAAAACTGTGGACGAAAATATAGACACATTCGAGGATGTGCCTGCTTATATAAGAAGAAACATGTCGCTGGGATCGGGTGAGAAAGCTTCAGAAAGCAAGCTTTCAAAGTTCACACTCACGAATGATGAAGAGGACGGACCAGTTCTGAGGGAGAATAATGCATACCTGAATGACAATGTAGATTAATAATACCTGCAATAGTCATAGTCATTTTTGTTAAACAGAGGCTCACAGAGAAGACACAAAGTTCCACAGAAATTAATTAAGGACCAGATTTTCTTTCTCCGTGGTTCTCTGTGTCTGCTCCGGATTTCCCCTGTGTAACTTTTTCCTCCTTTATTTCTATATTTGCGCAGATGATCAGGAACATTTCAATATTACTGTTTCTTCTGGTTTCAGCGGGATTATATGCACAGGTTCAGAATAAACCAGCTAAAAAGATACTGAAACAGTGGACCCTGTCAGCTGATTACACTGAAGAGGTCCCGCTTCCTTTTGATACCATCTTTTCACTGTTCCACCGTTACAGGATTTCTGACAAATATTCATCGCTCAATGCCACATTAGGCAATTACGGGCTTTCTTTCTACCAGCTGAATTTCTTTGACAGGATCATTGATCCCGATAAGTTCCTCTATACCGGATATTATCCCTTCATGTACCTGCCTGACAAATCTGTTTATATGAACACACAGGTGCCATTTACAGAGATGGTTTGGACATTCGGTGCACCAAGGGAGACTTCTGAACAGACATTCAGAGTGCGCCACTCCCAGAATGTAAACAGGTACCTTAACTTAGGACTTATTTATGATATTATATACAGCCTCGGTCAATATAATTATCAGAGGGCTGAAGATAAGAACTTTACTTTTTATTCATCTTATACCGGTCCAAAATATAAAGTTTATTTTTCTTCAGGAATAAATAATATAACATCATTCGAGAATGGAGGAATTACCAGCTCAGACCAGCTCTACCGTGCAACACGCGAGGTCCCGGTAAGACTTGGAGCATTAAATACTGCAAGCTCCGTACTAAAGAACAAGAACCTTTTTCTGATTCAAAGATATACCCTCGGTAAACCGACAAATAAGACAGATACAGTAAAAACTAAACGTCCTGGTTTTCTGGGACTAAGCGGTACATTTTCGCATATAATAGCCTGGGAAAATAACAGCCGGGGTTACTCTGACGGTTATCCCGGATCCGGATTCTATGATACCAATTATATTAGCAATTCTGTAACCTTTGATTCCCTTTATTCCAGAAGCCTGAAAAACACTATCCGGTTTGATTTTACAACGGATGAGTCGAGAAAATTCAGATTAGGAGGCGGTGCTGGTATCAGGAATGAATTATTCAGATACAGTCAGATAATTCCGACACATGACATTACTATTGCCGATACTGTAAAATGGAACAGGGGCAATAATGCATTTGTAGGAAGGCTGTACAATGATATAGGAGAGAAATTCAGATGGATAGCTCTGGGAGAACTATTTATAACCGGTTTCAGGGCAGGTGATTTCAACCTTAAAGGCGAGATCACAAAATCATTCGGGTTGAAAAAAGGACTGGCAGCCTGGAGCATTACAGGAGGGATGAGCAGCAGGCAGCCATCATTCTGGTACGAACAGTGGGGAAGCAACCATTTTGAATGGAACAGAAATCTGAACAAGGAATTCAGGATCGACCTGGGAACCATATTAACTTACCCGGCCCGTAATACGGTATTGAAATTTAACTATGCGATAGTTGATAATTACACCGACTTCAACACTGAAGCACTGCCGGCACAACATGGAGGCGGATTATCGGTAGCTGCACTTTCTTTCAGAAAAGAATTCAGGGCATGGAAGTTTCATCTTGCTGCTGATATCCTGTTACAGAAAAGCAGTAATCCTGAAATTCTTGACCTTCCTTTGTTTTCCACCCGCTCTGCAGCATATTTTGAGCATCTTTTCAGGTTTAAGCAGACAAATGGGAAGCTGAATACCCAGATTGGTGCAGATCTTATATACCATACTCTTTATTATCCATATTCCTATATGCCGGCAACCGGCAGGTTTTACAGACAGGATCAGACAAAGACAGGGAACTATCCGTTTCTGAATGTTTTTCTGAACCTGAAACTGAAAAGGACACGGATCTTCGTAATGTTCGACCATGTAAATGCCGGTTTAATGGATTACAATTACTTCATGATACCTTCTTATCCGCTGAATACCAGGATGCTACGCTATGGATTAGCCTGGACCTTTTATGATTAAAAATTTGTTGTACCCTTGCACCCGCTTTTTAATGTGAACCCATATGTTTAATCGTATCGGATTGCCTTTACCGGAGTTATCCTGCTTATAAGTTTTGACGGAACAAGGAGCATAATCAGAATTGCAGCCATAGTTCCCGCATTAAGCATCAGAATGTGTGTCAGTTCAAGATTAACAGGCACCGTTTTTATGTAATATGATGAAGGATCGAGCGCTATCAGCCCTGTTTTTAATTGAAGAAGAGACAATCCAATTCCGATCATATTACCCCACACGAGACCTTTGCTGATCAGATAAGCAGCCTGGTAAAGAAATACCCTGCGGATAGTAACGTCATCAGAACCAAGAGCTTTCATGATCCCGATCATATTTGTTTTTTCCAGGATAAGGATCAGGAGGCCGGATATCATATTAAATCCGGCAACCACCAGCATCAGTAATATGATAATTATCACATTGATATCCTGAAAATTAAGCCAGTCGAAGATCTGCGGGTATTTGATACGGATATTTGTTACCTTGAACATTTCTTCATCCTCGGCAATTCTGTATCCGATAGCATCCTCAACGGCCAGAGTCATTTCATCGAGCCGGTCGAAATCATCAATATAAATCTCAAAGCCGCTTATCTGATCATCTTCCCAGCCGTTCAGCCTCCTTATATGTCCTATATCG
Organism: Bacteroidales bacterium; assembly: GCA_025454795.1. Taxonomy (GTDB): domain Bacteria; phylum Bacteroidota; class Bacteroidia; order Bacteroidales; family VadinHA17; genus LD21. The sequence continues at coordinate 18,899 of JALONT010000020.1, forward strand.
CAGAAGACATACATCTTATCAAACTCCTCGAGGCTGGTTTCATAGATACCGCTGATGGTAAACTTTCTCATACGCGGAGGATCCTGAACAAAATGCATGGCAAATGAATCGCCGGTCTTCAGCCTGAGCATATCGGCTATTTTCTTAGAGATGATCACCTTATCTGTACGTAAAGTATCGTTGACAGAAAAAACTGAACCATCGACCATACTGCTGCTGAAATAGCTCCAGTCGAAATCGCTGCCAACACCTTTCAGTACCACTCCCTGGATATCCTCATCGGTTTTGATAATGCCTGCCTTTGTGGCAAAAATCTGGATATGTTTTATTCCCTTGATATTATTTATTTTAGGAATGAACTCCTGACCCTCGGTTATGGGAGTTGTCTCAAAGGATAGATTGGAATCAAAATTAACAATCTGGATATTTGAACCGAAACCAACAACTTTGTCCCTGATCTGCTGTTTGAAGCCTGTGAGCACGGCAACAGCTATGATCATTACTGCCAGCCCTGTTGCAATGCCAATGATTGCAATGATATTTATAGGTCTTGAGAATGATGTTCCTTCCCGGCGTCCTTTAATAAGACGCTGTGCTATGAAATATGGTAAGTTCATTAAATAATTGTACGGTCAAATTTATTAGATTTACAAGACAAAATACTCCTGATGAAACGGTTATTTCTATTTTCCCTGATATTATTATTTATTACATGCAGTTGTCAGGGCAGAAAAAAAACTCCTGTTCCGGGGGCGGAACAGTTTAATCAATATAAGCATTTTATTGAAGGCAAGTCAATTGCAATAGCTGCAAACCAGACCGCGATGGTCGGAAAAGTACATCTTGTGGATTTTCTTATAAGTAATGGAATTGATTTAAAAAGGATCATAAAGGTATTTGCCCCTGAGCATGGTTTCCGCGATATGGCTGATGCTGGTGAAGTAATACAGGACGGTAAAGATATTTTAACCGGGTTGCCTGTTACCAGTTTATACGGTACGCATCAGAAACCGACAAAAGAGGACCTGGATGGGCTTGACGTAATTCTTTTTGATATTCAGGATGTTGGTGCCAGGTTCTATACTTATATATCTACTTTACATTATATTATGGAATCGTGTGCTGAAAATGGAATAAAATGTATTGTGCTTGACAGACCAAATCCAAATGGTTTTTATTTCGATGGCAATATTCTTGACACAGCCTATAAATCCTTTGTCGGATTACATCCTGTACCAATAGTTCACGGAATGACAATAGGTGAATATGCTTTGATGATCAACGGAGAAGGCTGGCTAAAGAATGGTTTAAAATGTGATCTGACTGTAATTAAATGTAAAAATTACACTCATAAGACATTTTATGAGCTTCCTGTTAAACCATCACCAAATCTTCCGAATCAGACTGCAATATATCTTTACCCGTCACTTTGCTGGTTCGAAGGGACAAATATTTCCCTGGGCAGAGGTACTCCTTTCCCATTCCAGGTTTATGGTTCACCGGAGCTGCCGGATAAAGGATTCTGCTTTACACCTGAAAGTGTTGCAGGTGCAAAATATCCTCCGCTATCGGGGATAAAATGTTACGGGACAGATCTCAGGGATGCAATTAAGAATAAAATTGTTCCAAAGTCTCAGATTAATCTTGACTGGCTGATATCTGCATACCGGGATTACCCCGATAAGGCTGAATTTTTCGTTCCTTATTTTGATGTACTTGCAGGGGGACCTGTTCTGAGGGAACAGATAATTAAAGGGATGACCTCAGATCAGATACGGGTGACATGGAGACCCGGTTTGGAAAAGTTTGCAAAAATACGGGGGAAGTATCTGCTTTATGATTAGAAGTCATTAAGTCTTAATGCGGAGTTTACCCTGCAAAGCTGGGCTGTTTTGACGCTTCATAGTTTTCCTTCCAATCTACCTGTGGGATTTTGAAGAGAGATTTTCCAGTTTATTATAAGAAGTAGTAAGGCCGCGTATCACGGCTGAGCTGAAACCCTGATGTTCCATCTCATTAAGTCCGGAAATTGTTATCCCCTGGGGAGTTGTAACTTTATCGATCTCACTTTCGGGGTGGTTAGTTGTTCCCATTATGAGGCTGACGGCTCCTTTAACTGTTTGAGCTGTAATATACTGCGCCATTTCCGAGTTAAAACCGATTTCAATTCCTCCCTGCGACATGGCACGCATGAACCTTAAAGCAAATGCAATTCCACAGGCACCCAAAACTGTTGCTGCACCCAAAAGTTCCTCCGGGATTATTATTGACTTTCCCATTTTATCAAAGACAGACAATACTCTTTTCTCCTGATCCGGTTTCAGGTTTCTGAAAGATATACATGTCATCGATTCGCAGATCTCAAGTGCGGTATTAGGCATGATCCGGACATTAGGCACAGGGCCGAATACAGATTCAATATCTTTATGTGTGATACCAGTAATGGTTGAAATGAGAATCTGCTTAGAAGTGATACTGTTTTTGATCTCTTCAGCCAGAGTCTCAAATTGCTGTGGTTTTACTGACATGACTAATATTCCGACACCGTTTGCAGCTTTATTGTTTTCTGAAGTCACATGGAAACCCTGGTTCTTCAGAATAGCTGTCCTTGATTCACGTTTTTCGGTGATAATAATTTCGTCCCTGGAGTATTGCCCGGACCTGATTAATCCTTTTGCCAGGGATGTTCCTATATTCCCTCCGCCCATAATGGCAATTTTAAACTTCTTCATAATAATAAAATTGAGAGGGGAAAGATAGTAAAAACAATTAACCACAGCTTGCCCCGATCTATCGGGGGAGTTACACGACGTTGCACGGAGTAGTTCACGGAGTGATTTACCTGTTATGAAACACAGTGTTACTCTGTGTTAACACATTGAAAAACGGAGGTTTAATATTATTTAATACCCGGATAGACCTTCAGTGCTTCAGTCAGAGTTTCCATTGCATTTTTAAGATCCTCTATTTTAAGAACATAGGCAATGCGAACCTCATTCCTGCCAAGTGAAGGATCTGAATAGAATCCTGATGCAGGCGCAACCATTACAGTCTGGTTCTTATACTCAAACTCTTCAAGAAGCCATCGGGCAAAATTATCAGCATCATCAACCGGGAGCCTGACAACAGCGTAAAAAGCACCTTGTGGTTTCGGGCAGTAAACACCCGGAATCTTATTGAGAGTCTCAACCATATAGTTACGACGGGCTGTATATTCCTTATTTACTTCTTTAAAATATTCAGGAGGGGTTTCAAGTGATGCTTCTGCTGCAATCTGGCCCAGTCCCGGAGGAGAAAGGCGTGCCTGAGCGAACTTGAGAGCAGTGGAAATGACATCTTTGTTTTTGGTGACAAGAGCCCCGATCCGGACACCGCATTCACTGTATCTTTTTGATACGGAATCCAGCATAATCACATTATTCTCAACACCCTCCAGTTTCATGGCTGAGATATGTTCAGCACCGTCGTAGCAAAACTCACGGTAAGCCTCATCGGAAAACAGGTACAGGTCATGCTCTTTTACGATTTCACGAATATGCAGAAACTCTTTTTTTGAATAAAGATATCCTGTAGGATTATTCGGGTTGCAAATGATTATACCTCTGGTCCTGGGTGTTATCTTCTTCTCGATTTCAGAGACAGGGGGAAGAGCAAAATCATTCTTGATATATGAGATAACCGGTACGATCTTCACACCAGCAGTTATGGTAAAACCGTTGTAATTGGCATAATAAGGTTCCGGGATTATCACCTCATCGCCCGGATTGAGACAGCTCATCAGGGAAAAAAGAATGGCTTCAGAACCTCCTGTAGTAATAAGTAATTCAGTGTGATCGATATTGATCCCTATTTTGCGATAGTACTCTGCCAGTTTGCGACGATATGATTCATTACCTGCCGAATGGCTGTATTCGATCACTTTCAGATCAATATTCCGGAGTGCATTAAGTGCCACATCGGGAGTCGGAATATCCGGCTGACCTATATTCAGGTGATATACTTTTCTCCCCTTTCGCTTGGCTTCTTCCGAATATGGAACAAGTTTTCTGATCGGGGATGCGGGCATCGCCCTTCCTTTATCTGATATTGATGGCATGATAATTAAGTTGACTTGCAAAGGTAACTAAATCAGCATATCTAAAAAATGATTTAAGATTTCTGTTACTAATCAGTGTTACATGTGTTAGAGTCAGAAGTCGGAAGCCGGAAGATGGAAGTTTGGAGTTTTAATACAATATTCAGATTTTGTCTTCGGTCTTCTGACTTCGGACTTCCGACTGATTAGTTTTTATTAACAAGCAGAGCGCAGGATGCTTTTACAATTTCACCACTGTAATTAAAGTTACAGTTTTCTGCAAGGTCGTTCAGCGTATGGTAATTCGGATCCATTGAATTGGAAAAGAAAAAGATTGCCTTATAACCGTTGGTATAGAAAGGGTAACTATCACTTTGTTTGTTATATTTATTGTCATTAATATATTGGAGCTGAGTGTATTTTAAACACATTGATTCAGCTTCTTTCCTGAGAAGATGTGAATTATCGTAATCCATAATATTGACTGCCCATGATGCCGGATCCGAAGAGGGTTCATAAGCGATCATGTCGAAATTCAGCATAAATCTGATTCCGGATGAAAACCCCTGGGGATCAGCAGCAAAATCATTGCTGCCAAATAATCCTAATTCTTCCGAACCGAATGCAATGAATTTGATAGTACTCTCAGGCTGATATTTATTCTTTTCTATCACCCTGGCGATTTCAAGTACAGCAGAAACACCGCTTGCGTTATCGTTTGCCCCGGGAACAATAGTGAAGGGATCTCCCGAACTTAGTATATTGTCGTAATGTCCTCCGATAACGCAAAGAGAATCAGGATATCTGTCCCCTTCCAGAGTTGCGATAACGTTATACTGCCACTGTTCATAATTAATACTCCGGTAAGTTTTCGTAATGAAGAAAGAATCAAGTTCCACGTCATCATAACCCATCGTGGTGAACCTGTTCCTTATCATTACCGCAATATTTCTGTGATCATCAGCAAGAGAGAAACGTGTCCCCATATTCTGAAGCCAGATAACATAATTTTCAAGTGAGTCAGCAACAATGTCATTAAGCATCTTATGAAGCAGGAGTTCTTTCCTCTCCTCTTCGGTGGGATCCTTTGAGCAGTTTGTCATTGAGAGAGCAAGCAATATGACAAACAGGACTAAAACTGATTTACTGCTGAGTTTCATCTTACGTAAGATTTTAACTATTCAACTGATCCTCTAATTATAATCCGGAGAAGCAAAGGGCTTTTTCAACGGAGATTCAGCTAATATAACTAATTTTTTTAATTTTGCCTTTCAATTATCAGATATAACCATCCCCATTTAATGGATATACCTTCAAAATACGAGCCCGGGAAATCAGAAGCAAAGTGGTACAGCTACTGGATGAAACATAAGTTTTTCAGAAGCACCCCCGATGACCGGGAACCTTACACAATAGTTATCCCGCCACCTAATGTCACAGGTGTGCTTCATATGGGTCACATGCTTAACAATACGATCCAGGATGTGCTTATTCGACGTGCAAGGATGCTCGGCAAGAATGCCTGCTGGGTTCCGGGGACTGATCATGCTTCCATAGCAACGGAAGCAAAAGTCGTGGCAAAACTCAAAAGCGAAGGGATTGAAAAGAAAGACCTGACACGTGTGAAGTTCATGGAACATGCATGGGAATGGACAAACAAGCATGGCGGCATTATTCTTGAACAGCTTAAAAAACTGGGAGCATCATGTGACTGGGAGAGGACTCTCTTCACAATGGACCCCGAAAGATATGATTCTGTTATAAAGGTATTTGTAGACCTGTATGAGAAGGGACTGATATACAGAGGTGTACGAATGGTAAACTGGGATCCTCAGGCAAGAACAGCCGTTTCAGATGAGGAGGTCAATTATACTGAGGAGCAGTCAAAGCTTTATTATGTAAGGTATAAAGTAGTAGGTTGGAACGATTATGTGACTATTGCAACAACACGGCCCGAAACTATCCTTGGAGATACTGCTGTTTGTGCCAATCCGGTTGACGAAAGGTATAAACACCTCAAGGGGAAGAAAGTAATTGTCCCGATGGCAAACAGGGAAGTACCCTTTATCTTTGATGACTATGTCGATATGGAGTTCGGTACAGGATGTCTGAAAATAACACCGGCACATGACATTAATGACTATGAGATCGGTCAGAAACATAACCTCGAATCGATTGATATTTTTAATGATGACGGCACTTTAAGTGCCCGTGCCGGAATGTTTAAAGGTGTCGACAGGTTTGCTGCCAGGGATCTTGCCGAAAAAGAGCTGATGAAATCAGGCAATCTTATTAAAGTTGTCCCATATAAAAATAAGATTGGCCGTTCCGAGCGGACGCATGCAGTTATTGAGCCAAAACTGTCAATGCAATGGTTCCTGAAGATGGAAGAGATTTCCCGTCCGGCTCTCGATGCCGTGATGAACGGAGAGATCCATCTGCACCCTGCGAAGTTCAGGAATCTTTACCGTCACTGGATGGAGAATGTACATGACTGGTGCATCAGCCGGCAACTCTGGTGGGGACACAGGATCCCGGCCTGGTACTATAATAATAATGAATTTGTTGTTGCTGAAAATATAACTGATGCTCTCACCCTTGCAAGGGAGAAGAGCGAAAAACCGATTAATGAAGGTGACCTGAGGCAGGATGAAGATGTACTTGATACCTGGTTTTCTTCATGGCTATGGCCTATTACCTCTTTTGATGGCATAAACAAGCCCGATAATCCTGATATAAAATATTATTACCCTACCAATGACCTTATTACAGCACCTGAGATACTATTTTTCTGGGTGGCAAGGATGGTAATTGCGGGATATCTGTATAAGGGTGGTAAACCATTTAACAATGTATACCTGACAGGACTGGTCCGCGACCAGCAGAGACGGAAAATGTCAAAATCGCTTGGAAACTCTCCTGAACCGCTGGAGCTAATCAAAAAATACGGAGCCGACGGAGTAAGGGTGGGAATGCTTCTCTGCTCACCAGCAGGGAATGATCTGTTGTATGAAGATTCTCTTCCGGAGCAGGGGCGTAACTTTGCGAATAAGATTTGGAACGCTTTCAGGCTGGTTAAAGGCTGGAAAGTCAATGATACTATCAGTCAGCCTGAAGCTTCAGAAGCTGCTGTCCGGTGGATGGATGAAGCTCTGAAAAAAGCGATTGCCGGGATTGATTCAAATTTCAGAAAGTTCAGAATCTCTGAAGCGCTGATGACTGCCTACAAACTGTTCTGGGATGAATTTTCAGCGTGGTATCTGGAGATCATCAAGCCTGAATATGAGAAACCGGTGGATAAGATCACTTATGATGCAACAATCATATTCTTTGATAAGCTGCTGAGGATTATTCATCCGTTTATGCCGTTCATAACTGAAGAGATATGGCAGCTGGTTATCGAAAGAAAAGAGGGAGAGAGCATTATGATCAGCAGGATGCCTGAATCGAAAAAGTATAAGAGGGAACTCACCGGGGAATTCGAGATTATAAAAGAGATAATAAGTGCAATAAGGACAGTCAGAAAGGAAAAAGAGCTGCCGGTTAAGGAGAGTCTTGTCCTTTGCATTCGTAACAATGAAAGCGATTATAACAAAGAATTTCTTCCTGTTATCGCCAGGCTCTGTAATTTATCAGAGATAAAATTTATAAATGAAAAACAGGATGATGCTGCTTCTTTCATGGTCGGGACAACCGAATTTTTTATTCCTCTTGGTGACAGGCTGAACCCTGAAAAAGAACTTGCAAGAATTAATGAAGAGCTCAGTTATTATAGGGGATTTCTAACTTCAGTTATGAAAAAGCTTAATAATGGACGTTTTATTCAGAGCGCTCCATCCAGTGTCCTGGAGCTGGAAAGAAAAAAGAAAAGCGATGCTGAAATGAAGATAGGTTCGCTTGAAGAAAGAAAAAAAGAGTTGGAAAGTCTATAAAGTCAAAAGTCCTTTTTGACCTGCAAGACCTGCAAGACTTGGTCAGGGCATAAGTTTCCTGGCAAAATAATTCCCGTTAACCGGTACAAGTTCCCATTCACCGTTCAGTAACAATTGCCAGCCTTCTCCCTCAAAACGGCTTTTATCTTCTTTAAATCCTTTGGCTGTTATACGCAGAATTTTCAAGTTACTTGAAATAAGACAGCCACCTTTATCGACAGTAAGTTTACCCCAGTTATCAGATATGCGGATCCTGGTGTAGAGTGTTCCAAGAGTATCCAGGGAGTGGATATCCTCAGGTTCAAAATCGAAATAAGGACTTTCAAGTTCCAGGTAAACAACAGGTTTTTCAGTGAATATGCTTATCTGACGGTGTACTCTATCCTTTATGTCAGCTTCACGGGTTGCTTCCTCATTATAGATCTTGTCAATATCGTAATTCAATGCAAGACTCCCTGCAACATCACGGCAGACTTCCGGCAGCTGTATATTATAAAGTTCTTTCACCTTTTCTCCAAGGTCGACATTTTCTGATCTGATGAGTGAAAAATCAAATCCTTTCTGATAAAGGAGGTTGGCGTAGAGTGCACCGCTTATATGTCCGTAGGACCTGGCATATGACTGCATCCTGTAAATCCTGTCGAGAAATTCAAGCGTTCTCATTTTATTTTCTTCCGGAGTATTTGTAGCGAGAAGCGTACAGGTAAATGTTGCCAGTCCCTCATAATTTTCAAATCTTGTTTCATCTGCTGTAAATTTACTGTAAAGCTCATGGTTTGATTTTTTGAATATCAGAGCATCCCTGATGGAAACCTGCTGTTCAGCTCCTTCCGAGGTTAGTGCTTTCTGCAGGGCTTTCCATTCAAGTTTTACCCATAGCCGGGCATTCTTTTCATCCATATTCATTGTATTATAACCGGATGAAGTGTAGCCTGTCGATTCCTGGTAAGAATGAAACAGCCCGTGGATTGCCCTGTTTATTATCCGGTACTCATCTTCTTCAGGCGGAAGTGGCGCCATGGCAAATAGAGTGCCACCGTACCTGACGGCACTGTTATGGATTAATAACTCTTTAGGATAGGTTCCTGAATAAATTTTATCTTTCCCTTTAAGGAGTCCCTCCTTATCAGGTGAGTTTGCAAAGATCTTCCTCGAATCACGGTCAATGAACATAATGGGACCATAAAGATTTTTTCCCCAGAGTCTTCCGTTGTCCCTGTTACAGGCAGCTTCGACTTTCTTAAAGTACTCTGAAACTTTCTCCGGTGTTAAATATGTATCCTGCTGCACCCCCTTACAGTTGATAAGTAAAGGGAAGAGAGGTAGAATTATCCATTTTCCCATTAGTTAAATTTTTTGTGCATCAAAAATAACTAAAAAAGCGGACCGGTATCGATACGGATCATAGTTTATGACTTTTGACATCACCTATATCCGATTAAGTATTTATTTTTGCTACCTCAAAATTTAATAATAGAATGAAGAAGACAGATATTCTTATGAATCCGAATGAACTGGTTCAGTTCCTTCAGAAGCCAGCGAAAGATTTCACACGCGACGATATTATCAGGTTCGTTGAAGCAAAAGGGATATCGATGCTTAATTTCCGGTACATTGGAGATGACGGGAAGCTCAAATCATTAAATTTTGTGCCTTACAGCAGGGATCATCTCGAATCGATCCTTACTGCTGGCGAAAGAGTGGATGGCTCAAGCCTTTTTTCATTTGTCGGATCGGGATCAAGCGACCTTTACGTCATTCCAAGGTACCGGACAGCATTTGTAAATCCTTTTACAGAAACACCTGCTCTCGAAATTCTATGCTCGTTTTATAACAATGACGGAGATCCTCTTGAAAGTGCCCCGGAGAATATTCTTAAGAAAGCCTATACCCGATTCAAAAAGAATACAGGTTATAAGCTAAGAGCATTCGGGGAGCTTGAATATTATATAAAATCATTCCATGATGACCTTTATCCGCTTAACGATCAGAAGGGTTATCATCAATCGAAGCCCTTCGCAAAATTTGAAGATCTGAGAATTGAAGCGCTTGAATTGTGTGCCAGGGCAGGATGCAGGATCAAATACGGGCATTCAGAAGTTGGAAGCTTTTCGAAGGATGGAGATGATTATGAACAACATGAGATTGAATTTCTCCCTGTTGAGCCAGAAGAGGCTGTTGATCAGCTGCTTATATCAAAATGGATACTCAGGATGCTGGGATTTGAATACGGGGTTGAGGTAAGTTTTGCTCCAAAGATCACTGTGGGCAAAGCCGGTTCCGGGATGCATATTCATATGATGCTCGAAAAGGATGGTAAAAATATAATGATTGAGAATGGTAAACTCAGTCAGGCTGCCAGAAAGATGATGGCTGGCATTCTTGATCTTTCGAAGGCCCTGACTGCTTTCGGAAATACAATTCCGACGTCATATATGCGTCTCGTGCCACACCAGGAAGCTCCTGTAAAAATATGCTGGGGTGACAGGAACAGGTCTGTACTTATAAGGGTTCCGCTTGGATGGAACGGGGCAATGAATATGATCAGGGACGCAAATCCTGCTGACACTACTGAATTCCCTGAGATGCCGACAAAACAGACTGTTGAGTTGAGATCTCCTGATGGGTCTGCAGATATTTATAAGCTTTTTGCAGGACTGGTGGTCGCAATTGAGCATGGACTGAAAATGCCTGATGCACTGAAGATAGCTGAAGGACTTTATGTTAGCTACAATATTTTCGGCAAGTCAAAGCAGAAAAAGAAGAAACTGGAATCGCTCCCGGCATCATGTTGGGAATCAGCTGACAGCCTTCTTGAAAAAAGAGAGTACTTTGAAAAGGACGGAGTATTTTCTGCCGGAGTAATTGATAATACAGCTTCAAAACTCAAAGCCTATAATGATAAGGGACTAAGTGAAAAACTTTACAATAAACAGGAGGAGTTAGGCGCTCTTGTCAAACAGTTTCTTCATTGCAGCTGACGGAGTTCATCAATTTTCAGTATCTTCAGTTATACTGCTTTTAAGCTCATATCAAGGCTCCTGATATGATGAGTCAGCGCACCTACTGAAATAAAATCAACGCCACATTCAGCATATGATCTTACGGTTTCGAGTGTTATGCCCCCTGAGGATTCGGTTTCATATCTGCCTGAAATCAGTTTTACTGCTTCAGTAGTATCCTCAGGCGAAAAATTATCGAGCATGATACGGTTCACTCCACCTGTTGAAAGTATCTTATTCACATCGTCAAGATTTCTGGCCTCTATTTCTATACGGAGTTTTCTATCGTTTGTTTTCAGGTAATCCCTGGTTCTTTTTATGGCTTTTTCTATTCCTCCGGCATAAACGATATGATTATCCTTGAGCATGATCATATCGAACAGACCCATTCTGTGGTTCATGCCTCCGCCTATTCTTACTGCCTCTTTTTCCAGGAATCTCAGACCGGGAGTAGTTTTTCTGGTATCCAGGATCTTCGTTTTCAGACCTGTGATTCTTGTGACATATTGATTTGTGCTTGTAGCTATCCCGCTCATTCTCTGCATGATGTTCAGTACCAGGCGCTCCGATTTCAATATCGATTGTTGCCTTCCCGATATATAAAAAGCAATATCGCCGCGGCTTATCTGTGACCCGTCTTCCATCAGGACTTCACATACCAGATCCCTGTCAATTACAGTAAATGCCTCTTTTGCAACGTTGACTCCTGCAAGAATTCCATTCTCTTTTATGAGCAGCTTTGCTTTTCCTGTGGCTTCCCAGGGAATACAAGCAAGAGAGGAGTGGTCTCCGTCGCCCAGATCCTCACCGACGCTTCTTAAAATAAACTCCCTGAGAATTCTATTTTCCATCTTCCGACTCAATACGTATCTGGTGAATCAGCAGATCCTGTCCGATTTTTTTCAGTAGAAAATAGACTCTGAAATCACCTCTTTCCGTTTTGAGATTGCCAATGCAGTATTGTGCATCATTTTTGGCACCCTGGTGGCGTATGACAAAATCCCTGGTCGGATAATTAATGAAGAAATCTTTCAGGATAACCTCCGCGACATTCTTTTTAAAGAAATCCTCCTTATCAAGGAGAAGGAGTTCCACAGTCGAATTCATGTACTTTGCCAGTTCGGCAGAATTACCTGCCTTAATCGCAATGGAGATTCCATCGGGAATCCTGGATTGCTCCTGTGCTGAAAGCGAAGTACTGATAATTACCAGGAGGATTGCTGAATACATATTTATGAATTTCATTTATCTTCAGTTTTTACCAGCTTTCAAATTCATAACATTACAAATTTAACTATTTTCATATTAGAAAAGCAGTTCTTCCTGATCATATAATTATAATTGCAGGTACCCGTTATTAATTATATTTTTGCAAACAGGGTATGCAGTAAATTACTTAACAAAAGTCGAGCCAATATTTAATAATTATGAAGATAGCCTTGTTGCAAACCGGGAAGACAACGGATAAACATATTGCAGAAGGTGTTGATATCTATTCAGCAAGGATCAGAAAGTATTCAGATTTTGAAATAATTACTATTCCTGACCTGAAAAACACCAGGAATATGCCGGTTGAAGAACAGAAGGTAAAGGAGGGGGGAAAAATCTTACAGGCGATAGGAAAGGATGACTTTGTTGTTTTGCTTGATGAACGGGGGCAAGAGCTGAGGACAGGAGAATTTGCAGAGTGGATTGAAAAAAGGGCGATGATCCCCGGTAAAAGGATTGTTTTTGTGATTGGCGGCTCATGGGGATTTTCCGGGGAGGTTTATAACTCAGCCGGATTCAGGCTTTCTCTTTCAAAGATGACATTTCCGCATCAAATGGTACGCTTATTGTTCATAGAACAGCTTTACAGGGCATTTACTATTATAAAGGGAGAACCATATCACCATGATTAAGTCATATCTGGAGATTATGAAGAAGAACCGCAGACTAATTCTTGCAATCCTGACTGTTACAACGTTCCTGCTGGCACTGGCAGCGGAGTACCTGTATTTCAGCAATTTCGAATACCATTTCAGAGCAAAAAGGTTTAACAGGATCCTTGGAGATAAGGAAAAGATAATGGAAGATTGTATGAACGGGCTGAAGCTCATTCTGGCAAGGGGGGAGCCGCATGGTTCTGTTTCGGAAAATAATCTATTCACAATTGCAGAACAGAACGAAATTTCGATTCTTGAATATATTGACAATAAGCTTATTTACTGGTCAGATAATGGATTTGATGTACCTATGGTTCAGGATGATTCATTGTTTGCAGAACCTATCATATTTCTGCAGAACGGATGGTTTATTCCCAGGACAGTTCAGGCAGTCAATGAAACGGTCGTAGGACTTCTCAGGATAAGAACAGATTATGGATTTGAGAATGATATTGTAAAAAGCGGATACGAAAGAGATTTCAGAATGCCTGATGATGCAGGATTCAGTACTGATGCAGGTGCCTCGGAATTTCAAATTAATGACGGCTCCGGATCTTTCCTGTTCTCAATCACATTCCCTGAGGTAAAAGCAAATACACTTCTGATACTGATTCCGTTATTTCTCTGGGTTTCAGTCTTTACTCTGATTATTTTATTATCGCTTGAGCTGGTCAGGTTCCTGGTCAGCCGCGAAAAGAAAATTGCCGGAGTATTCTTAACTTTTCTGATCTTTGGATTGCTATACCTCTCCCTACTCTTGTTTGAGAAACCTGCAGTTATTTTCAGGACAGGTCTCTTCTCACCCTATAATTTCTCACTCAACAGTTTTCTGCCATCACTGGGGCATCTGTTACTATTAAGCATTCTGGCTGCAGTTTTTTCGTACGTACTTTACAGACATCTGCCTCTGACATTGCTTCAAAAAGAAAAAGAGGCAAGAGCTTACCTTATTCTGACTTTGTTTCTTGGTGCAGGAGCTCTATTCACCTGCCTGCTCCATTCTCTTTTCAGTCAGCTTGTTTCGGACTCCAACATCAGCTTTGAAGTTTATAAAGTGTTGAAACTGAATTTTTTCAGCATTGCGGGATTTACCAGCATTATGCTTTTGTTCCTTGTTCCTCTCCTTTTAATTCTTAAAGGTTTTCAGGCAGGGAATCAGCTCAAACTGAATTTTATAATACTGCCGGTTCTGACGTCCACAGGTATTATTATTTTTTTCTACCGGGATCTGAACACAATACCCCCGGTTACTATATTATTTTTAATGATGGTCATTATGATATGGATAACCGGAAAGAGAAAAACGGAATTATTTAGTATGTCTGTCATCTTTTCTTCGATAATCGGTATCTATTCGCTTTATATTATTACGATTTTTTCATCAGAAAAAACAACGGAAAACCTCAAAGTACAGGCACTTTCATTTTCAACTGAGAACGATCCGGAAGCGGAGCATCTGCTGCTTGACCTGTGGCCGGAGATCAACAGCGACAGCGTTCTTAATGAAATGATGGATGTTGAATATTTCGGGCAGAATGATTTTAGCAGGATCTATTCCTGGCTGCAGCATACTTATTTCGGAGGTTACTGGGGCAATTTTAAATTAAGCATTTTCCTTTGCCGACAGGATGACCCGCTGAGGGTTGGCCCTGGCGAAGATAACCTGGAAAACTGTTTCAGCTTTTTTGATGAAAGGATCAGGAAGTACGGGCATCAGCTTACCGGAACAGGTTTTTATTTTATCGACAACCAGGGCGGAAGGTCATATTACCTTGGCAGGCTATTCTTTAATAAGAGTCCCGGAATCAGAAATGGATTATACATAGAACTTTACAGCGATGTAAATGTCTTCCAGCCCGGATACTCAGAACTACTGCTTGATAAGAAGTTCAGAGGATACTTCGGATTAAGAGATTACTCATTCGCAAAATATATTAATGGTGAGGTTGTCCTGAAATCGGGAGAGTTTCCCTATAACAAGGATGACAATGAGTATATAGACAAAAATACTGATTACCGGATTTTCAGTGAGGAGGGATTCAGACATGTACTTTATAAAAACGGTAATGCAACAGTAATTATCAGCATCCCGGAACTTACTTTCGGTGATATCATTATATCACTTGCCTACCTGTTTGCTTATATTTTCATATTCACAAATCTGGTGTTACTGCTCATCAGACGTCCTTTTGTGCAGGGTGTCAGGGGTTTTAATTTCAGGCAGAAGCTACAGGTCTCCTTTATAGGCATTCTGTTATTCTCATTTGTTATTATAGGAGTGGTTATAACATTTCTTACAGTCAACCAGTACAGGACAAAACATTATGAAAACATAAAGGAAAAGCTGAACTCAATTTACCTCGAACTTGATGATAAATTGTCAATGGAAAAGAATCTCTCGCCGGACTGGAGAAACAACACAAATTCCTCACTGAACGAGCTCCTGATTAAGCTTTCAAACATTTTCAACACTGATGTAAACATGTATGATCTGAACGGGCATTTAATGGCTACATCGCGAGAGGAGATATTTTACCGCAACCTTGCAGGAAGGAGGATGAATAACACTGCATTCAACAGGCTCAAGGTTCTTACCAAAAGCGAATATTTCCAGACCGAGCAGGTGGGAAGCATGAAATATATTTCGGTATATGTCCCGTTTTACAATGCTGAAAATAACATTCTGGCTTATCTTAATCTTCCCTATTTCAGGCTGCAGAGCCTCCTTGCCCGGGAGATATCAAACCTGATCGTTGCTGTTATAAATTTTATACTTCTTCTTATACTGATTGCCATGAGCTTTGCAGTTTTTATCAGCAACAGGTTGACTTCACCTCTTTCAATGCTGAGTGAGGGACTTGCATCAGTTCAACTCGGCAAAAAGATCGAACATCTTTCCTACAGCGGAACTGATGAAATAGGTGAACTTGTTAAACAGTATAACGGGATGGTTGATGAACTTGAGCAGAGTGCAAATAAGCTTGCCAATTCGGAAAGGGAATATGCATGGCGTGAGATGGCTAAACAGATTGCCCATGAGATTAAAAATCCTCTGACACCGATGAAACTGAATATTCAGCAACTACTAAGATCGTGGAAAGATGATGCTCCCGGTTTTAAGGAAAAGCTTGAAGTATTCTCAAGAAACCAGATTGAATATATTGATAACCTGTCAATGATTGCATCAGCTTTTTCTTCTTTTGCAAAACTGCCCGGGACGAATCCTTCGGAGGTTGACCTGCTGGAGCAGATCAGGACCACACTAGAATTATTCAAAAATACCGATAACACAACATTTAGTGTAAAGTGGCCCCATGAAAGCAAGGTTTTCATTTTTGCCGATAGAGAACATCTTAACGGGATCTTCTCTAATCTTTTCAAAAACAGTATACAGGCGATACCACTCAACCGTGAAGGTTTAATAAAAGTTGAGATGGAGGTGATCGGAAGCAAAGTGATGATTTCTGTGGCAGATAACGGGACAGGAATACCTGAAGCTCTGAAAAAGAAGATGTTCACCCCGAATTTTACAACGAAATCATCCGGTACAGGACTTGGCCTTTCGATAGTAAAAAAATATGTAGAAGGGATCAAAGGCAGAATATGGTTTGAATCGGATGATGATAAGGGTACAACATTTTTCATTGAATTTCCCCTGATGTACACGGTTGAAAAACCAGGTGAAACGAATGCAGTATGACTTATGATGCATAAACGATTCAATAATTTGGTTATATTAGCGCATCATATCCGGTATTGATGACAGGAAAGTTGTCTTGCAATATTAAGTATTTAATTCTGAGTCTGTTAGCTGTAGCAGGTGTTAGTACTTCCATTTTTGCACAACCATCAAATATTGGTGGCATTATTAATCAGTATGGCAGGGTAGATTCTGTAGGAACAGATCATGTAATTGTAAGTGATCCTGTTCAATGGGCATATTTCCAGCCGGGAAATTATGTTCTGCTGATCCAGATGAAAGGAGTCAGGATGTCGGTTCTTGAGGATAATTCTTTCGGTTCGGGAGCAAACTATTATGGAGAACCCGGCAAACATGAATTTCTGGTCATTGAATCAGTTGAGTTAGCAACAAAAATGATCACTTTCACTGCAGACCTTAATACTGCTTTTGACAAGGGCAGCTATGTTCAGCTTATCAAAGTTCCATATTATAATAATGCCCTGGTTACTGCAAAACTTGAGTGTACGCAATGGGAAAGTACAAACGGCACAGGAGGTGTTCTTGCGGCTATTGTCGGTAATACACTTTCTCTTAATGAAAATATTGATGTAACGGGGAAAGGATTTAAAGGTGGTGCGGTAAGTACCGGAAAAGGAATCTGTATAACAGACAACGAACCCAAATGGTATAAATATGCTTACTCAGCACTCTCTGACAGTGCAGGATTTAAAGGTGAAGGACTTGCTATAATGGGAGATACCGGAGGTCTGCCCTACGTGAGACTTTACCCCGAATTTGGCAAAGGAAGAGGTGCTAATTTTTCAGGAGGCGGTGGAGGTAATGGAAAATATTCCGGTGGAGGTGGCGGTGCTAATATTGGGACAGGAGGCAGGGGAGGACGTGAAATGTCAGATGTCTGTACCGGAAAGGCAGGAGGGGAACCCGGGAAAACTATTCCGATAAGCGGACTCTTCCTGGGTGGAGGTGGTGGAGCCTCTACATACATAACAGCCGGGGCAACTGCAGGAGGAAATGGCGGAGGGATAATAATCCTGATTTGCGATACCCTGAAGGGCAATGGATACTCTATCCTTGCGGAAGGAGGGACACCATTGGTTACGGCAAGCGGCACAGCCGGAGCCGGAGGAGGAGGAGGAGGAGGGTCTGTAGCTATTTACCTGCAGAGCTTCTCGACAAAAACAGCTTCTTCAGCCCTTTCAGTTAAAGCCGGTGGCGGCAAGGGTGGGAATAATCTTGGGCAGACCTTCGGTGAGGGTGGAGGAGGAGGTGGAGGACTTATAACTACAAATACCATATCATCAGTACCACCAAATGTTAACAAATCAAATCCAACAGGAGGGGCGGCAGGTACCAAATCAGGTGTAGTACTGCTTGCGCAACCAGGTGGTAATGGATTGACAGAATTAACTTTTAAACCAGTACTTAACGGATTCCTGTTTAATTCAATACGGTCTTCTGCAAACGGGAACGAGGTTGATTCCATCTGTTCAAATGTGACGCCCAAACCAATTACAGGAACGATTCCTATCGGGACAGGAGATTTTACATATTTATGGCAGATAAGTTATAATCTCAGCGGACCGGCTTCGGAAATATCAGGTGAAATATCAAAAGATCTGACTTTTTCTGCTCCTGAAACAAACACTTTCTGGGTGAGAAGAGTAGTCACTGATAACAGTGCAGTTCCTGTTATTATTGATACCAGTAAATGGGTTAATATCATCGTCCAGCCTGCGATTACAGGTAACCTGATCGGAAAAGACACAACAATCTGCTACAATCAGAATCCGCTGGCATTGACCGGAGCAGGAACACCTGCAGGCGGATACGGGAAGATAAACTACCACTGGCTCCAGAATAACCTTAATAACTGGCCTTTACATGTTAATGCCGAGGGACCGGATTCCACCAAAGCTGATTTTGACCCTTCAGCACTGACCCAGACAACTTTTTACAAACGCAAAGTAACTTCCGGTCACTGTGTTGACTACAGTTCAACTGTTACAATAACTGTACTGCAATCAATAACCGGAAACGTAACCCTTAAGCCTGATTCAGTGATATGTGAAGGCTCACTGTTCAATGTCCTTGGGGCAAGTCCTGCAGGAAAAGGAGCAGGTCCTGGCTCATACGATTACCAGTGGCAGGACAGTACGGCAACCAACAAATGGCAACCGGCTGCCGGTCTGAACACAGATACAATTTACACACCTGATACCTTGCAATTTGCCACTATTGAACAAAGGTATTTCAGGAGGGTTGTATATTCCGGACCTGACAGTGTTTGCCGGAGCAACAGTATCCCGATAAGAATGACCAGGTGGCATAAGATTGAAAATAATACGATTGCTTCACCAGATAACATGATATGTTCAGGGGATACCCCTATTCCTCTGATCGGAAATACTCCCGTTAACGGAGATTGGACATATACCTATCAGTGGCAGGACAGTTCAAAAACAGTAACATGGACAACTCAGTTTACATCAGGTACACCATATCCTCCTCCGGCTTTAACGGATACAACCTGGTACAGAAGAATTGTTAACTCATCGGTTTGTACTAACACCAGCAATAAAATTTTCATTAATGTTCATGATCCGATAACAAATTATAATATAGCCGGAGATACTACGATATGCAGCGGTGCCATCCCTCAAAAGCTCAGGGGTGAAAAGGCTTCCGGAGGGAACGGATCATTTGCATATCAGTGGTACTATTCAGACAACAGTTCATTTACTCCGAAAATTCCTGTCCCTGTTACAGGAACAGTTGAAGATTTTACTCCGGTTGCACTTACCCGGGATACATATTACATGCGTGAGGTGACCTCAGGAGAGTGTTTCGAAGTCAGTAATATAATTAAAGTTACCGTTCTTCCGGTAATAAGCAATAATATTATAACACCGGCTAAAGCGACAGTTTGTTTTAATACAGTACCGGGTCAGATCACAGGAAGTGCGCTGACAGGAGGTGCCGGTGGCACACCAATCTGGATATGGGAGCAAAGTACCAATGGTTCAACATGGATTGCAGCAGCGGGTACAAATGACCAGCAAAACTATTCGCCCCCCAACCCTCAGAAAGTTAAAATGTGGTACCGTCGCATAATATTGTCGGGACAGAATAATTGTTGTATTGACACTTCTTTAGCCGCTACATTAGATATAGATCCTTTGCCCACAGGAACAATTAATAATCTGTCAGATACAACCATATGCAATGGGTCACAGGTTCAGTTGAACGTTCATCTTACGGGTGCTGCAAACTGGACAATTGTTTATCTTGAAAACACAACTCAGGTCACTGCAAATAATATAGGAACGGCTAATGTGCTGATAAACCGTGTGCCTTCAGCCAGTGCCTCATTGTCAACCTTCAATTATTCCCTGTTTTCTGTTCAGGATAATAACGGCTGTTTTGCAACATCCCTTACCGGTACAAAAAAAGCCGACGTTTACAGGATTCCCAATGCCGATGCCGGACCTGATGATGAAATTTGCGGTCCGGAGTATACATTCGCAGCAATCAGGAGCGATGGTAACGGAACATGGACATGGGAGCCTGCAGCACCGGTTCTTGTTCCATACCCGGCCGCATATAATGGTAAAGTGATAATAGATTCTTCATTTACTGCTCCTGAAGTGTCTTTTAAGTTTTACTGGGAAGAGAAGAACTGGTTGTGTGTTGATAAAGATTCAGTGACTGTAACTTTCTATAACCGCATCGACACAATAAGTGCCGGTGCCGATACAGCAATCTTTACATTTGATTTCAGGACGAAACTGAATGCTTATCCGATAAAATCCTATGAAGCAGGTCTTTGGAGTGTCGTAAACGGTAAAGGTGATTTTGAATCCGATAATGTAAATTCGACATTTGTCAAAAATATGGCAGCAGGATTAAATACATACAAGTGGCGTGTAACGAACAATGGATTTTGCCCGCTTGAAGATCTTATAAATATCGATGTCGCCAGTGCAGTAATACCGGAAGGGATATCGCCTGACGGAGACCTTATCAATGATACATTGACAATTAAAGGACTCAATCTTGAAGATCAGGTTGTTGACCTGACAATAATCAATGGCGCAGGGACGCAGATTTTTAAAACATCCAACAGGGATGGAAAGAATAACTGGACCAGCTGGAACGGGAAGAATTCAAAAGGGACGGAACTGCCTGAGGGAACTTACTATTATCTGCTTAAGGTTGAATCCCCGAATACGGGTATTGTGATGCAGAAGAGCGGATTCATTATACTGAAGAGACATTAAAAACCAAAGAAAACGGAGAAGTTGTTTTGGGCATAAAAGCATGAGAAAGACCGGATATATTTTCATAATATTAGTTTTCCTGTTCAGTTATACAACCAGCGGGCAGACAAATCCGGATTCCGGCAGGATCATCCTTGGCTATCCCGTTTACAGTCAGTACCTGCATAACGGGCTGATGATTAACCCGGCGTATGCAGGCTCCCGTGAAGCATTGAGTGCTGCAATATCTTACAGGATGCAGTGGATGGGTATTGCAGATGCCCCGAAATTACAATCTGTATCGCTCCATACCCCATTGAAAGACGACAAGGTTGCTCTCGGGCTGAAAGCCAGTTTCATGCAATATGGAGTAACCAAATCCACAAGCGTTTATGCTATCTATGCATATCATATCAGAACGGGTAAAGGCAAGGTTTCATTTGGGCTTAAAGCAGGAGTCGATATGTCCAACACCAATTATACAGGGTTGCTGGGTATCACAAGGCCTGATCCTGTTTTCACCGATACTGATAAGCCCTATGTCCTTCCAAATGCAGGGGCCGGTGTTTATTATTTCAGTGGCAGGCTATTTGCAGGCTTATCTGTGCCCTCATTCCTTTTTTACAGGAATACGGGCAACGGGGAAACGCAGGCTTTTCACTCATTCAAAGAATATGATATCATTTTATCGGCAGGAGGACTTGTCACATTTTCCCAAACCTTAAAATTCAAACCGTCGGTGCTGATTGACTTATCAATGCATGATGCTGAGCACATTAATCAATTTGACATAAACGGGAATCTTATTATTTCTGATTTTATCTGGGTCGGAGGTTCATACCGGGTAAATGAACAGGTGAGTGTCGGCATGTTCCAGGTACAGATCAATCCCCAGCTTATGTTCGGAGTCTCTTATGATTACCCTGCAGGAAGGATGAATTCCTATTCAAAGGGATCAACGGAATTATTTTTAAGGTATGAATTTGGCTCAAAGGTAAGTGCCGCAAATCCGAGGTATTTTTAAATCTATGCTGAAGAGAAGTTTAAATATTGTTTTAATTCTGATAATGATCCCGTTGCTGACAGCTGCACAGGAAAAGCTGCCGTCAATATATAAAATAACAAAGATGTCATTCAATTCAGGTGCCTTCAGCGATATATCACCCGTTATTGTCAAAGACGGTATTATTTTCTGCTCCGATAAAAGATTCAGCGGACCAAAGGACAGGACCACATTCGAGGGACGACGTCTTTACAATATATATTTAGCTGAACGGAAGGATACTTCAGACTGGCGAAAACCACAGGAAATAAAAAGCGAAAGGAGCTCCCTTTTCAACAACGGACCATTATGTTTTGCTCCCGACGGTAAGACTGTATATTTTACGAGTGACGTTGAAACAGGAAAGGCGACTAAAAAGAGAAATTTTAAAAATCACAGCGGAATCTTCATTTCAGATCTTGCCGGAACAAATCTGGTTTCTCTGCGTCCTTTTGCGTTTAATAATCAGCAATATGACGTTGGACATCCTTCAATAAGCAACGATGGAAAATATCTGTTTTTTGCTTCCTCGATGCCGGGAGGGCAGGGGGGATCTGATCTTTTCTATTGCGAATGGATGAACGGACAGTGGAGCACTCCCGTCAATCTGGGTCCAAAAGTTAATTCATCAGGTTCTGAGAACTACCCCTTTATCCATCTTTCAGGTAAGCTGTATTTCTCATCTGACAGGCCTGGTGGTAAAGGACGATTGGATATTTATTATACAATGCTGAATCTTGGCAGGTGGGATACACCAGTGCTGATGCCTGATCCGATAAATTCATCATCCGACGATTTTGCTTTTGTTGCAGATGATAATCTTCAAACAGGTTACTTTTCCTCTAACCGCCAAAGAAATGACGATATTTACCAGTTTACTTCAACAATAATCAGGAAAGCAACATGTGATACTCTGGTTGAAAATAATTACTGCTACCAGATGATTGAAGAGAATGCTGTTAAGTTTGATACGCTCCCGTTCCGCTACGAGTGGAAATTCGGCGATGGTGAGAAAGGTATCGGACCCTCTGTTGTGCACTGCTACCCCGGTCCGGGATCATACCTTGTACAGCTCGATGTTGTCAATCTTATAACCAAGGAGGTTTTATTTAATGAAAAGACATACAGCCTTGAAATACGTGAAGTTGAACAACCTTACATCTCGGGTCCTGATGAGGCAGCCGCAACACAGAGTCTGAGATTCACAGCTGACGAAACAAACCTCCCGGGATGGAACATATCGAGATATTACTGGAATTTTGGTGATGAGACAATTGCAATTGGCAAGGAAGTTGATAAAACATTTATACGTCCGGGAACATATAATATTCAGCTGATAGTAACAGCAGAACCTGAACCGGGAGGGGTTGTAAGGGAAGCATGCGTTTGTAAAAATATTATCATAGCACCTCAACCCTGATGTTGAAAATGACTAATTTTGATGTTTAATGAAATTGAAGACAACCATAGTTAAAATATTTTCTGCTGTTCTTTTCCTTGTGATCCTGTCAGGATTGGAATTGTTCGGACAATCGGTTCCGGGCAAGGAGGAGAATATCCCTTTCCTTGTAACTTTTGGAAAACAGGGAGAGACTTCATGGGGGGATGATGATTTCTATCAGGTGTTCTTCTTTTCCATAAAAAAAGATTTTACTCAGCAGTTCTATATAAGGATTTTTGATCCGGACTGTGGTGGCCAGAATGATGAGATTCAAGGTGAATTCAATTCAAATACTTTATTTTCAGTTTATGGTGGAAGAGGTGTCGATCCTGAAAGAAATGAAGACTCAAAGGGTTGGCTTAACGGGCTGAATTATAAAGGAGGTAATCTTCTTGCATCCCGTGTATTCGGTAAAGAAGCAAGATATGATAACAAATATTATACTTTCGGTCCTTTCAACCCGACGGCAGGCGATTATAATTCCAAATGGAATTCATATATCTTTAAAGTTGTCTGTGAAGGTATCAGCGGAGATGACGGAAACCTCTATAAGTATTTTCTGAGTCGTGATGCGGATAATAATATTCCGGTAGAAGGAGGAAATGCATTTACATATGAATATACATTCCGGATGTGGAACGATTTTAAAAGTATTGCCCACATCTATCCGTATGTTGATACCGGGGTGATTTTTATTAAAATAAGGAACTATGACTGGGATAATGACGGTAATATTCTGGTTGTCTCAAGATATAAACAGGGGATACCGGTTAAGATTTCCAATGAGGATAACTGGGTAGAAGACAGAATAACCATAGAACCTCCCGAGATCGGATCTTCTCTCGACTTTCAGTTTCATAAGGCGCAGGGAGAACTTGTTAAGAACAATAATGTTGTTGTTACCATTGAGAGTCAGAGAGGAGACGCTCTGCCATTCTTCAGTTCGCCTATCGGGGGTATTCCCGTTTATACACCTAAGATCTCGGTCAATAAATACATCAAGCCAAAATAATAACCGATGCTGATATGGAATACAGAGTAAGTTGGAAATATGGTATCAGCATCATTTGTTGCTTGTTTATCTTATCTTCTTTTCTTGAGGGGCAGTCCTTCCGATTCAAGAATTATGGGAACGACAGCAATATTCCCAATGGTTTTGTTTATACTCTGACACAGGATGATAACGGGTATCTCTGGGTTGGTACAGGAACCGGGCTTTCAAAATTTGACGGTTTTAATTTTTATGATGTTGCATTCCCCGAGACATCCATTGGCAGGTTTCCTTCTGCAGTATTAAAAGATAAAAACGGCACTCTCTGGTTTGGCTGCAATGACGGAACAGCTTACTACATAAAGGATGATATTCTGCAGCAGGTTAAATTACCAAACATCAAAACAATAAGTACTTTACTTGAAGGTCCCGACGGATACATCTATATTATACCTCAGGGTGGGTCATTATTCAGTGTCAATCCGGCAAAACCGGAACAAATAAAGAAATATTCTTTCAGAGATGATCCCGGAATAATTTCTGCCTGTTTTTCGGGAACAGGAAACCTTCTTCTGGGAACCCGTGAGAACATCCGGATATGCAGCCTGGAAGGCGATTCCTTAACAATCAGGGCAAGTGTGGAAGGTCTTGATTATTTTATCGTCCAGGCAATCCACCGGTTAAGAAATACGGAGACATATATAATAGGCACGAATGGTAACGGATTGTTACTTCTCTCATTATCAGGGGATGGAAACAGACTGACAAGATTGGGTGACGATTATCCTGAACTCGGTAATCTTAGCATCCAGTCGATTTCTGAGGATACGGAAAATAATTTATGGATATCGACCAACGAATCAGGAATTCTGCAGATTGAGTTATCGGCAGAGAATGGAACAATTGAATCATTCAGGTTTTTCAACAAAAACTCCGGACTGCCCGGAAATAATATAAAGCTTGTCTTTCAGGATATCGAAGGAAATTACTGGATTGGATTATTCGGCGACGGCCTTTCCGTTCTGAACTCTTTGGCATTCAGCTTTTTTTCACCAGGGCTGACACCGGAGGCTAACAATATTATTTACATAAGTAAAATCGGAAGAAATTATTTTCTTGGGACACCTACCGGATACTATCTTTTTGATTTTGACAGGAATAAGATTGAATCATTTACTGATCTGAGACAAAAAATTGGAAAAAATGAGATTGCCTCATATTATCTCGACCGGGAAAACAACATATGGATAGGGACCAGGGGAGGAGGATTATTTGTCAAAAACAGTGGGGCAGCGATTGAGCAATTCTATCGGGAAGGTAATTCAAGCGAAGATTATATAACTGACATTGAAGTTTATAATAAGAATGTATGGTTAGGGACCCTGAACGGAGTGATCATTATTGACAGCAAAACGGGGAATTTTAAAGGTAGGTATAACATAAACAACGGATTGCCGCATAACAGCATAAACAAGATTTATATTACCAGGGATGGGAGAGCTGCAATTGCAACAAAAAGTGACCGGCTCTATTTAATCGATCCTGAAGAGGGTGTTATTACCGGGAATGCTGTAATGTACGGAACCACGATGAATGAGATTATTTCTTTCTGCCAGACCAGGAACGGAAACCTCTGGGCTACTACTGCCGGGAATGGGGTATTCGAATTCTATGGTGATTCATTGAAATCAATAACAAGGGCAGATATGCTTATGTCTGATTATTGTTACAGTATTCTTGCAGATTCATCGGACCGTATCTGGATAGGACATGAAAGGGGATTCTCAAGGTTTAACCGAACCAGTGGAACCATGAGAACCTACGGTACTGATTTTGCCAGGGGAGGTATCTGCAACCCTGATGCAATCTTTGAATCGGCTGAAGGTATAGTATTTATCGGAACAAATCAGGGTCTCATAGTGTATGACATTTCAAAAGACAGGAAAATCAGGTACGCTCCTTTCAATAATATCAATTATGTAACTATAAATGACACAAGATATCCGTACAAATCATCATATACTCTTCCTTACAGTAAAAGATACAGTATCCGTGTAAATTATGTGGGTATTAATCTGAGGGATCCCGAGAAGGTCTATTATCAGACCAGGCTGGAAAACCTGGATAATTCATGGTCAAAAATCACAAAAGAAAGGGATGTACCATATTCACTTGGCGACGGACATTATAAATTCAATATGATGTCGGTAAATGAAGATGAAATGTCCCAGGATACTCCGGTTTCATTTGAACTGACAATCAAAAAACCATTCTGGAGGACTTGGTGGTTCTTAACTTCTTTAATTACGGTAATCACCGGTGTAGTAATTCTCATAGTGAGGGAGAGGGAAAAAAACCAGAAAAAGTTACAGGCATATCTTGAGAAAGAACTCGATGCCAGGACCAGTGTGGTTATGAAGCAGAAAGGTGAGATAGAGCTCCAGAATATTGAAATTACCGACAGTATCAACTATGCAAAAAGAATACAGACAAACATACTCCCTGATTTTAGCAAGCTGAAAGAGACATTCAGTGATGCCTTTATATTATTTCGCCCGCGTGACATTGTAAGCGGTGATTTCTACTGGTTCGAGAAGCTTGAAAATGACAAATTCTTTCTTGTTTGCGCTGATGCAACAGGTCATGGCGTTCCTGGCGCATTCATGTCGATGATAGGATCTACACTGTTACAGGATATTGTTTCACGTCAGCATATTTCGAAACCTTCAGAAGTCCTTAAGATGCTGGATAACCAGATATTTTCAACCCTCAACCAGAATGTGGAGCTTGGAGTCTCAAACGACGGCATGGATATGGTTGCCTGTGAAATAAGCATCAAAACCAGGCACATACGGTTCGCTTCTGCAATGCGACCTGTTATCATCGTTCTTGGGGGTGAACCATACTATATAAAAGGGAACAGATCATCCATCGGCGGAGAGTCTGTTATTGAGAAGTACTTTGACGACCAGGAGTATTATCTGAATGAAGGCGATACAATTTATATGTTCTCTGACGGGCTTCCTGATCAGTTCGGAGGTACCGATGGCAAAAAGCTGAAGATAGCCAGACTTAAGAAACTTATTGAAGATGTAGCAGACCTTCCAATGGAGGGTCAGAAAGAAGTAATTACCAGGTTCTATGACGAATGGAAAGGTAGTTATGATCAGGTAGATGATATTCTTCTGATCGGAGTACGTCTTTAGTTCAACGGAAATTTATATAAGCCATTGACAGACAGTGCAATTTCGCACGTTGATTCTGTATTGCTTAAATGATCAGCCCTGTCTTTAACAAAGAAATCGTATATAACAGTATCATTGTCTTCAGGTGGATAAAACAGGTAAAGGAAAGTTAAAGTGACGGTCCCTTTTAATATTTTATTCTGAGCCGGGCTTTCCATATAAGGTATCCTGTATGAGTATGGTTTCATATAATCATCATCAGGTACAGGAACCATTACTCCACCGGTTTTTCTGAAAAGAACCAGGAACAGATTTGTAGTATCTGTCATTTCTGTTTCAGGTGAAGCAAGTCCCAGGTCCCCATCACCATCTTCAAAATAAAAATTAAGTCTTCCGCCCTTGCACATATTGCCAAGGATATCAATTGTGTCGAAAACTGCAAAATTTCTGAATTCAACACGAGGTTCATCAGGCAGCTGCTGTATCTTCCTGCATGCTCCTGAACATAATGCTATTAAAGCTATAAGGACGAAGAACTTCACTTTTTTCATAATATTCCCTGCGATAATCTTTTAATGCACAAAAATCACACCAAAATTGGTCATTTTTTTCTGAAAAATATCCTGATTGGAACTCCTGTAAACTCAAACCGCTCCCTCATCCTGTTCTCTAAATATCTTTTGTAAGGATCTTTTATATACTGCGGAAGATTGCAGAAAAAGGCAAAAGTGGGAGTATGAGTGGGTAGCTGGGTCACATATTTTATTTTAACATATTTGCCTTTAAGTGAAGGGGGAGGATTCTGTTTTAAAATTTCAAGCATAACATTGTTCAGCTCGGAGGTGGAGATCTTTCTTGTTCTGTTTCTGTTCACTGTCTCGATCAGCTCCAGTACCTTATGAATTCTTTGTTTGTTGATGGCTGAGATAAAAAGGATATTGTAATCAGTAAAGGGAGCTGTCTTCTCCCTTATCATTTTTTCAAAGAACTTCGTTGTGTTGGTCTCCTTCTCAACGAGATCCCATTTATTTACCAGGATAATCATCCCTTTATTATTCTTTTGAATGAGCGACATTATATTCAGGTCCTGGGCTTCAATTCCCCTTGTCCCATCTATCAGCAGCAGACATATATCTGAATTCTCAATTGTTCTCACAGCTCTCATGACGGAATAAAACTCAACGTTTTCGCTTACTTTTCCCTTTTTTCGCAGACCTGCAGTGTCGACCAGCAGAAAATCATGCTGAAATTTGTTATAGCGCGTAAAAATCGAATCCCTGGTCGTCCCTGCGAGAGGTGTAACAATATTTCTTTCTTCACCCAGCAGGGAATTAACTAATGAAGATTTTCCGACATTGGGTCTTCCGACAATAGCAATACGCGGAAGCTCAGGGATCGCTTCAGGATTTTCCTCAGGTAAATTTTTGACAACATAATCCAGGAGTTCTCCGGTGCCGCTGCCGCTGACAGAGCTCAATGCAAAATAGTCCCCAAGACCCAGGCTGTAAAATTCAGTAGCATCTGCCAGTCTTTCATTATTGTCGACTTTGTTTACGACGACGACCACCTTTTTGTCAATTCTCCTGAGCATCGAAGCTACAGAACTATCGAGTTCATGAATTCCTATGGTTACATCGACCATAAACAAAATCAGATCAGACTCTTCGATGGCGAGCAGCACCTGCTTGTTTATTTCCTCTTCAAATATGTCGTCGGATTTTTCAACATAACCGCCTGTATCGATTACTGAAAAATCAACACCGTTCCATATACACTTGCCATAATTACGGTCGCGTGTGACTCCGCTCATCTCATCGACGATGGCATCACGTGAACCGACAAGCCTGTTGAAAAGCGTTGATTTGCCTACATTTGGTCTTCCTACAATTGCAACTATTCTGCTCATTTCCAGATGAAATATATTAACGGTAGCCGAACCTTTTAAGCATCGCTGGTTTGTCTCTCCAGTCTTTCGTTACCTTGACATATAATTCAAGAAAAACCTTTTTTCCGAAAAAATTCTCCATATCAAGTCTTGCTTCAGTACCAACTCTCTTCAGCATTGAACCTTTATGTCCGATAATGATACCTTTCTGGCTGTCGCGCGATACATGAATAAGTGCCCTGATCTTTATTATCCGGGGTTCATCTTTAAAGCTTTCAATTTCTATTTCAACGGAATAAGGCACCTCTTTCTTATAATTTGTGAGGATCTTTTCCCGCAGTATCTCTGAGGCAAAGAACCTCTCATATTTATCTGTAAGCTGGTCTTTAGGGAAAAAGGGCTCTCCTTCCGGCAGCTTGTTCAGTATTGCATTGAGAAGAGATTCAATGTTGAATCTATTCAGGGCTGAAACAGGAATTACGGGAGAACCGGGGAAAGAAGAATACCATGATTCAACTGTTTTTTCAAGATCATTCTGGTTTGAAAGATCGATTTTGTTAACTGCAATAATTACCGGGATGCCGGATGATTTTATCTTTTCGGTGTATTCTTTCTCTGCGAGAGGCCTTTCGGTAACATCTGTAACATAAAGAATCACATCTGCATCGGTAAGTGCGATATTAACAAAACTCATCATGGCTTCCTGGAGCTTATACTGCGGCTTCAGGATACCCGGAGTATCAGAATATATAATCTGAAAATCATCTCCGTTAACGATACCCATTATGCGATGCCTTGTTGTCTGAGCCTTGGATGTGATTATGGAAAGCTTTTCTCCAACAAGAGCATTCATTATCGTGGATTTCCCGACATTGGGATTTCCCAGTATATTTACGAAACCTGATCTGTGATTCATCTCACCTGATTAAAACATACCACGTTTCAGCATAATCACTTCCTTTTCGGAAAGAAATCTCCATTTGCCCCTCTGGACATTTTTCTTTGTAAGTCCGGCGAAATAGACTCTGTCGAGTTTTTTGACTTTATAACCAAGTGTTTCAAACATCCGCCTGATTACCCTGTTTTGTCCCGAATGAAGCTCTATTCCTATCTGTGACTTATCTGCAGGGTCGGCGTATGATACTGCATCAGCTGCCACATTCACTCCATCAAGCTCGATTCCTTCGGTGAGTTTGAAAAGGTCGTTTTGTGTTACAGGGTTATCAAGAAAGACATGGTAAATCTTCCTTCTTTTATATTTAGGGTGTGTGAGCCGGCCTGTAAGATCCCCATCATTGGTAATAAGCAAGACCCCTGTCGTCTCCTTGTCAAGTCTTCCGACCGGGTAGACCCTTTCAGTAAATGAATCACCCAGAAGATCGATAACAGTATGTTCAGCATGCGGATCTTCTACTGTTGTGACATACCCTTTAGGTTTATTCATAAGAATATAAACTTTTTTCTCTGCAGCAAGTCTCTTCCCTTTATATCTTACATCGTCATTGTAAGTTACCTTTGTTCCGAGGTCTGTGACCTGCTTCCCGTTGACAGAAATGAATCCTTTCTGAATTAGTTCATCAGCTTCTCTGCGGGAACATATACCGCTGTTAGCAATAAACCGGTTAAGTCTGATATTTTCAGGTGCGGAACAGGAACTTTTTTGTCGTTCAGGTCTGATATATTTTCCGGTACTTTTGCTCCCGGATCGTCTGTATTCCATTTCATCAGTTAATCAGGCTGCAAAGGTATAATTATTTGGCAATTTATGATTTAATGATTTTTTTGCACCTTTACAGGTCTAAAAAAAATCATTCAAATGACACTTATCAAATCAATTTCCGGGATACGGGGAACGATAGGAGGGAAACCGGGTGAAAGTCTGTCACCTGTTGATATCATAAAGTTCAGTGCTGCCTATGGAACCTGGATAAGAAAAAGAAATAATAGGGACATTAAGGTGGTTGTTGGCCGTGATGCCCGAAAATCGGGACCTATGGTGAACGGACTTGTGATCTCATCTTTACGTAGTATTGGGATAGATGTAATTGACCTGGGAATGGCTACCACTCCGACTGTCGAGATTGCTGTAACAGGGACCGGTTCGCAGGGAGGAATAATTATTACAGCAAGCCATAATCCTGCGAACTGGAATGCACTTAAGCTTTTGAACGAGAAGGGAGAATTCCTTTCCGCACATGACGGCGAGGAGGTTCTTGCACTTGCAGCAAATGAGAAATTTGAGTTTGTGATGACTGAATCAGAGGGGAACCTCGTAACTGATGATACCTGGCATCAAAAGCATATCAATAAGATACTTGACCTTGAACTTGTAGATGTTAAAGCCATAAAAAAGGCAGGATTTACTGTAGCGGTTGATTGTATTAACTCAGTAGGAGGAATTGCTGTTCCTCTCTTACTTAAATCGCTGGGAGTAAAAAAAGTGATCGGACTTAATACAAATCCTGACGGAAATTTCGCTCATAATCCTGAACCGCTGCCCGAGAATCTTAAAGATATCTCGGCTCTTGTTGTAAAAGAGAATGCTGATCTTGGATTTGTTGTCGATCCGGATGTGGACCGTCTGGCGATAATTTGTGAGGATGGATCTATGTTTGGTGAGGAATATACCCTTGTGGCAGTATCAGATTATATCCTGAAACATACTCCCGGAAGCACTGTATCCAATCTCTCCTCAACAAGGGCATTGAAAGATGTCAGCGAAAAATACGGATGCAGTTACTATTCGTCAGCGGTGGGAGAGGTCAATGTTGTTGAGACGATGAAGAGGAAGAATGCCGTTATCGGAGGTGAAGGTAACGGAGGTGTGATATATCCGGCTTTTCATTATGGACGCGATGCACTTGCAGGTATTGCACTGTTCCTGACACATCTTGCAAAAAGCAGTTTGAAATGCTCAGTGATACGGTGTCAATATCCGGATTACTTTATTGCAAAGAAAAAAATGGTGCTTGAACCGAAAATGGATTTCATTGAAATTTCAAATGCCATAAAAAAAGAATTCTCCGGTTTTAATATTGATGAAAGAGACGGATTGAGAATTGATTTAAACGACGGCTGGGTGCAGATCCGTAAATCGAACACCGAAGCCATCATAAGGATATATGCCGAAAGCAAGGCAATCCGGGATGCCGGTCTCCTTGCTGAAAGAGTCATGGAGATTGTTAAAAAACACTAAATTATTCCAGACCCCGGAATAAAAACATCGGGGGAAGTGTCTTAAAATCATAAAACAGAAACCTCCGGTGTTAAATATTGTTAATTAAAACATTAAGAATTTTCCTTTTAAATACTTTTGTGACAGCTTGTTCCGGGGAAAATAAATTAATAAATCTGATGAAAAGAACAATTATCATTTCCGCAGTTGTAGTATTAGCGGCGATCATAACCCTGATCGTAATCAACAAATTAACCTCTAAAAAAGATATTGCAAATCTGTATACTGAGGCACAGAAGGGCCAGTTTGATATTGTGGTTACAACAACCGGAGAATTACAGGCAGAAAAATCGACCGATATTTATGGCCCTGAATTTAACCAGAGCAGGAATATAAGGGCAATGGATATTAAGATAACTGACCTGGTCCCGGAAGGTACGGAAGTAATAGCCGGGGATTATGTTGCAACACTCGACAGAACATCATTTGACAACAGTCTCAAAGACGAACTTGAAAGGCTTACTACATACGAGACCAATCTTGAGGTAAAGATCCTTGATACTGCAGTTACACTTAGTAACCTTAGGGATAATATTAAAAACCTGCGTTTTACGGTGGAAGAGGCTGCAATAACACTTCAGCAATCGAAATATGAACCTCCGACAACAATCAGGCAGGCAGAGATATCCCTTGATAAGGCGAACCGGTCACTCGAGCAATCTGTAAGAGGCTATTCTCTCAGAGTTGAACAGGCAAGATCTGATATGAGAAACATCAAGACCCAGCTGGCAGAACAACGTCAGAGAGTTACTGACCTTCAGACTGTTCTTTCAAAGTTTATAATTAAGGCCCCTGCTTCAGGGATGGTAATATATAAAAGAGACAGGACGGGTAACAAAAGAAAGGTCGGCTCTTCAATCAGCCCATGGGATAACGTTGTTGCAACCCTACCTGATATGTCATCCATGATTTCGAAAACATACGTGAATGAGATAGATGTAAGCAAAGTCAAATCGGGTCAGAGAGTTGAAATTGCTGTGGATGCGTTTCCGGAAAAGAAATACACTGGGGCTGTGACAAGTGTCGCCAACATTGGAGAACAGCTTCCGAATGCCGATGCAAAAGTGTTTGAAGTACTTATTAAAGTCGATCAGTCAGACCCTATCCTGAGGCCGTCAATGACAACCGCGAACAAGATAATAACCAAAACTATTAATGATGTAATCTATGTACCTCTTGAATGTGTTCAGGCAGGTGCCGACAGTGTCCCGTTTGTATTTATGAAAAACGGTACCAGGCAGGTTGTCGTTCTTGGCGAATCGAATGAAAATAATGTTGTTGTGGAACAAGGCCTTGAACCGGGCGCAATGTTATATCTGAATACTCCTGAAGAACCTGAAAGATTTACAAAACTGCAGGGGGAGGATCTCATAACCGTGATTAAGGAGAAGGAAAAGGCAAAAAGTGACACTGAACGTCAGTCAAATGATCATGCCAATCAGAGGAACTCTGGCGGCAGAGGCGGATTCAGAGGAGAAATGACTCCCGAAATGATGGAGCAGTTTAAGAAAATGAGACAGAATGGACAGATGGACACGGCAGCTCTGCGCAAATTCCGGCAGATGAGAAATAACAACCAGCAGGGAGGACAACGAGATACTACCGCAAGACGAAGAAACACAAGGCCGGCAGGTACACAGCAGTAGAATACGAATCAAACCACCCGACAGAAAACCAGGCAAACAACAGTTAACAGGTAACCCAAAACTTGATATAAAATGTTCAGATTTATCTTAAGATATTTCCACGATATAGAGATTGCTGTTGAATCGATCATATCCAACAAGCTGAAATCGATGCTGACAGCACTAGGTATTATTTTCGGAGTGGCTGCTGTGATCGCCATGCTGGCTATCGGAAAAGGTGCCAAGCAGGAGATCATGGAACAGATGAAAATGGTCGGGGTCAATAATATACTTATTAATCCTGTGGTGCCCGATAAATCCTCTTCTACTGAAGAGGGTGAAAAACAGCAAAAAAAGTTTTCACGAGGTCTTAATATGCTTGATGTTGAGGCTATCAGGTTAACGCTGCCTTCAGTAAAAAGGATCAGCCCCGAGATTTCATTTAACTCAACGGCAATGATGAACGGCATTAAATATACAGCTAAACTCGTCGGGGTGTCGAACGATTATTTTCACCTGTATAATCTTCCCCTGGTGTCAGGTACATTTTTTAATGCCTACCAGGAGGAGAACGGAATTCAGGTTTGCATAATCGGTGCCAACATCAGGGCTAAATTTTTCAGCAAAGTTGATCCTATTGGCCAGTACATAAAATTCAACGGTATATGGCTGAAAGTTATAGGTGTTCTTCAGAAGACGACAGTAAGCCTGACAGGTTTCGAGGAAAAAGGAGTGAATGTTTATAACGATAATATTTATATCCCAATACAGACAATGCTTCTCAGATATCAGAACAGAGCACTTGTAAATACAAAACTGGTATCTGAAGCCTCATCAAGTGTAATGTTGTTCGGTGGAGGCGGAGGCGGAATGTCAAGGGTAATTGTAAGCAGTTCGGATGCAAGCTCAGATGCTGAAACCAATTATAACCAGCTCGACAGGATAGTTGTCCAGGTAAATGAGACCGAACAGATCAATCCGACAACTGAGGTTTTAAGTCGTATGATGACACGCCGTCATACCGGGGTAAAAGACTTTGAGATAACCGTTCCCGAACTGCTTCTGAAGCAGCAGCAAAGGACAAAAGATATTTTCAACATAGTACTCGGGGCAATAGCAAGCATTTCCCTGATTGTGGGTGGTATCGGGATCATGAATATCATGTTTGCTTCGGTGATGGAAAGAATCAAGGAGATAGGGACCAGGATGGCAATCGGTGCAAAGAAGATGGACATCGTTGTTCAGTTCCTGTCCGAAGCAGTACTTATCAGTGTAAGTGGTGGTTTCGTAGGAATATTCCTGGGTGTTATTATGGCCAAGCTGATAGAGCAGGTAGCCGGGATCATGACTATCGTCTCATTTTTCTCGATATTTATTTCTTTCGGTGTCTCTGCAGCTGTAGGGGTTATCTTTGGATATTCACCGGCCAAGCGCGCATCTGAAAGAGATCCCATAGAATCATTAAGATATGAATAAAAGATTAGAGATGAAGAAATTACTATTCTTTTCAACCATAGCTGTTTTTCTGTTCTCAGCACAAAGAAGTGAAGCACAGGAAGTTAAGAAACTCACTCTTGATGAAGTGATAAGACTGTCAGAGGAACAATCACCAAATGCCCTTATGGCAAAGCACAGATTCCGTGCAAGCTACTGGCAGTACAGGACATTTGTTGCACAGTACAGACCTTCTCTTACCCTTTCCGGATCGACACCTGATTACAGCACAGCATTTAACAGGGTTTGGAACTCCAATACAAACCAATGGGATTATAAAGCTACAAATGTTCTTCAGACAATTGGCTCACTTTCCCTTTCACAAAACATTGGTCTGACAGGAGGCTCTATTTCACTTGAGTCAGATCTTACCCTGGAAAACGATTTTGAAAATAAAACAGATAAATATATAACTGTACCTCTGAGTATAAGGCTTAATCAGCCAATCTTCAGATATAATTCACTGAAGTGGCAGAAGAAAATAGAACCATTGAAATATGATGCTGCCAGGCAGACATTTCTGTCAAATATGGAAGCAGTTCACAGCCAGGCTGTTCAGTATTTTTTCTCACTGGCACTTGCACAGATAAACAAGCAAATCGCTGAAATGAATTACCTGAATGCCGATACTCTCTGGCGAATGGCCCAGGGACGCTATCAGCTGGGAACTATAGCGGAAGATGAACTTCTCCAGATGCAGCTCTCATGGCTGAACTCGGAAACCTCGAGGAAAGAAGCTGAAATGAACCTGAGAGACAGAGAGATCCGTTTAAGGTCATTTCTCGGTTTCAATGAAAATGTAAGGTTAGAGCTCAGCTTACCGAATAAAGTACCTGATCTGCAGATTGATGTAAAAGAAGTACTTGATCTGGCTCACACAAACAATCCGGAACTGATCAATCATCAGCTTACCCTTCTCAGTGCCCAGAGCAATGTGGCACAGGCTAAATCGGAAAAGGGGCTCAATGCCAACCTTACGGCATCATTTGGATTGAGAGACCAGGATCCTGTTTTTGAAAATGCTTATGCACAATCAAACCAGCAGCAGACAGTGAGAGTCGGAATAACAATGCCGATTCTTGACTGGGGTCTTGGACGCGGAAAGTACAGGATGGCACAATCAAGCCTGGAGCTTGCCCAGGTTCAATCAAAACAGGCACTCACCGACTTTGACCAGAACCTGAATCTTGACGTAGAACAGTTTAACCTGCAGGCAGAACAGGTTAGAATTGCTGCCAAGTCAGATACTGTGGCAATGAAAATGTACGAAGTGACAAAACAAAGGTTCCTTATCGGTAAGATTGCTGTTCTTGAACTAAATAATGCCGATACCAAAAAAGACCAGAACAGAAGGGCTTATGTTCAGGCATTACAGAATTACTGGAATTACTTCTATAACCTTCGCACACTTGCCCTATACGACTTCCTTAATAAGAAAACTCTGGAAACAGATTACGAGAAGTTACTGTATTAAAATATTATTTGTATGTTATAACGAGGGTGCCCTGAATGGACGTCCACTTTCATCTTGACCTCATCCCCCCATGCCCCCTTCTCCCGGGGAGAGCTACCCTTTATACACATTTTTGTATTTAACTGAAATATAGATCTTTAGAGCTAAAAGAACCAGAATATATTTTCATTCTATTAGAGAATTAATCTTT
>JALONT010000051.1 GCA_025454795.1 Bacteroidales bacterium
ATATTATGCCCTGCAATCAGTATCTTCAGTCATAACAAAGGTTAAACACAATCTTCACTGTCCAAAAAAGAAAAATGAGTAAGACTTCAGGTTAAAAATTTTACTCATTTTAGAAATTTGTCTCTACTCCCGAAAATCCCTATTTAAACTTTTCAGGAATCAGAGCCATTTACAAATACCTCTTATAAATGGCATAAAAGCGATCAGGAAGATAAGTATTGAACCTATAATGTCAAGTAAAATCAATTGTCTGCGTGAATCCGGATTTTTAATGTAGAACAGGGAGAAAAAAATCCTCATAAAAAATTGTGATCCAAAAAAGATAAAGACCCTCATTCCATTCTTATTCCACAGGTAAGCTTCATCAATCCGTCCCCGTAAAATAAGCGAGAAGCTGTGTGAAAGTCCGCAGGAGGCGCAGGATTCGCCAGTCAGTTTTTCGTGGATACAGACTACAGGATAATTGTCCTTTTCAGGTGAAAAAATGCCTGAGTAAAGCATTATCATAAATATTACCCCGGTAAGAACAATATTTAAAATGAGGTAGGGCTCGTTTTTAATTATTACTCCTGGTTTCACATCCTGAATTTTATTTCTGTACAATTGTATCAATGGCAGGTTCATTTGCTTTTTCGAGCTCTTCAAGTGTTTGTTCGCGATCCTTTTTATCTGTGTTTGTATTTATTTCCACCACGTCACCATTGCTTTCTATCTTGATAGAAACATTGGCATTTTCAAGCTCTTTTACCACATTCTCCTGTACATCATTAACAATGTTCTCAATCTGCTTGGGCCATTTATCTGCTTGCTGGGCGATTTTTCCTGCAACAAAGATCTGCGAAAATGCTATAAGGCAGGCCACAATGCCTATGATCAGACCTGCAACCAATACTCCCCTCGGTGAATCATTCCTTGCAGCTTGTGAAAGCCCTACAGATGCAAGCACAATAGCGATTATCCCCGGGATGATTGCTATGAGACCCACACATGGGATCACTGCAAGCACAAAAGTCAATATCGCTGTAATCAGGGCAGCAATTCCCAGGTTTTGTCCAGTGTTGTTTTTTACCTCTTCCATGATCTTATCAATTAATAGTTTTTCATTCCTTAGTCAGAATATTTACAATATCTTGCTCTAAAGACGTCAATGGATTCTCAATGATGCGTCCCGCTTCAATATTATTTTCATAAATTATAAATGTCGGCACCCGCTGAATTTCCAGTTGGTCGTATTCGTTGACTGGCTTATAATTATCGTAACCATTCAGATACCACTCGCAATGAGGAGTCCTGTACATTTGTTCTCTTGCAAAATAACCAAGCAGCCATGTCGGTTGATCAGAGTAATTTGCTACTGGTGCAGGTTGTTCCATGGCAGGCTGGCTGTCAATTAAAGGTTTTTTAGCTTTACACCCGAAAGATAATAACAGAATCGAAATAATCGCAATCGAAAATATTTTCATATGTGAAGGTTTTATTCAAAGGAATGTATAAGTATCTCCAGAATCTGTTTTGCGGCTTTCGAGATTGAAGTGCCGGGTCCGAATATTGCAGCAACACCTGCATTATAAAGGAATTTATAATCCCGGGGAGGAATGACTCCTCCTGCGATCACCAGGATATCTTCTCTTCCGAGGTTTTTCAGTTCACTGACAACCTGGGGTATCAGGGTTTTATGCCCTGCAGCAAGACTTGATATCCCGAGCACATGAACATCATTTTCCACAGCCTGTCTGGCTGCTTCTGCCGGTGTCTGGAAAAGAGGTCCTATATCGACATCAAAACCAATATCGGCATATCCTGATGCAACAACTTTTGCGCCGCGATCGTGACCATCCTGGCCCATTTTGGCGATCATTATTCTCGGCTGGCGACCCTCCTTTTCTGCAAATCGGGCAACCAGCGCTTTTGCTTCTTCAAAATCATTATCAGATTTATACTCTGATGAATAAACACCTGAAATTGTATGTACCACTGCTATATACCTCCCGGTTATTTTTTCACATGCTAAAGATATTTCACCCAGGCTGGCTCTACCTGATGCAGCCTTCACAGCCAGTTCAAGCAAGTTCCCCTTCCCTGATTTTGCGCATTCGGTTATTGCTTCAAGAGCCGCCTGACATTCAGCTTCATTACGTTCAGCCCGTAGCTTTGCAAGTCTCCTGATCTGAGAATCTCTGACCGCTCTGTTGTCGACCTCCATTGTCTCCAGGGGTTCTTCTTTTTCGAGTCTGAATCTGTTATTGCCCACTATTGTCTGGATTCCTGAATCTATTTTTGCCTGGGCTCTGGCAGCAGCCTCTTCTATTCTCATTTTCGGTATACCAGATTCGATAGCTTTAGCCATGCCTCCAAGGTTTTCGACTTCCATAATATGTTCCCATGCTTTATGGGCTATATCATGTGTCAGTGCCTCAACGTAATATGATCCTGCCCACGGATCCACAGCCCTGCAAATCTGAGTCTCCTCTTGAAGATAAATCTGTGTATTTCTTGCTATTCCTGCTGAAAAATCGGTTGGCAAAGCAAGCGCTTCATCAAGGGCATTGGTATGAAGGCTCTGGGTGTGTCCAAGTACAGCTGCCAAAGCCTCGATGCATGTCCTGCCAACATTATTGTATGGATCCTGTTCGGTAAGACTCCATCCGGATGTCTGGCAATGTGTTCTGAGAACCAGCGATTTCTGATTCTTCGGGTTAAAACCGCTTACAATCTTCGACCAGAGCATCCTTGCCGCCCTCATTTTAGCGATTTCCATAAAGTGGTTCATCCCTATCGCCCAGAAAAATGATATCCTCGGAGCAAAAGCATCAATATCAAGACCTGCCTTAATGCCTGTTCTCAGATATTCAAGCCCGTCAGCCAGAGTATATCCAAGCTCAAGATCACATGTTGCTCCTGCTTCCTGCATATGGTATCCCGAGACGCTTATTGAATTGAACTTCGGCATCTTTGATGATGTATACGCAAAAATATCTGCAATGATCTTCATTGAAAATTCCGGAGGATATATATAGGTATTCCTGACCATGAATTCCTTAAGGATATCGTTCTGAATCGTCCCTGAAAGCTCCTCAAGCTTTGATCCCTGTTCAAGTGCTGCTACAATATAAAATGCCATTATCGGAAGTACAGCGCCGTTCATGGTCATTGAAACTGATATTTTGTCGAGGGGTATCTTATCGAAAAGGATCTTCATATCCAGGATAGAATCAACAGCAACGCCTGCTTTGCCGACATCGCCTGTGACTCTTTCATGGTCAGAATCGTATCCGCGGTGAGTGGGAAGGTCAAATGCCACGGAGAGACCTTTTTGCCCTGCAGCAAGATTGCGCCGGTAGAATGCATTGGAATCCTCAGCGGTTGAAAAACCTGCATATTGTCTGATAGTCCATGGCTGTAAAAGGTACATGGTAGAATAGGGCCCATGAAGAAAGGGAGGTATCCCGGCAGCATATTCAAGATGCTCCATTCCTGTTATGTCTGCTTTACAATAAACACTCTTTACAGGAATCTTCTCTGCAGTAATCCATTCATTTTTAATTGAATCTGACCCTGATTCTTTATTATCTGCTTTCTTAGAAGGCAGTTTGAGCAGTTCATCAGTACTGAATTCAGGTCTCATTCCCTTTACAGATGTAGTTTTTCCCTGCTCATCTTCCTGTATTTGCCTGAGGACCGTAAAGTTCTGCGTCTTATCCTTGATTCTGTCAATGGCTGATTTACTTATCTTTTCCTGTACGATTCCACGTTTAAGAGATTCCAGGAAACCGCCATTCTGTTCCAGTTCAAGAAATAATTTCCATGCTGCATCGGCAATCTGATATGTAAGTTTTTCGATATAATAGGAACCACCGGCTGCATCAGCAACTTTATCGAAATGTGCCTCTTCCTTTAATATGATCTGCTGGTTCCGGGCAATTCTCTCAGAAAAATCATCCGGATTACTGAACGTGATGTTAAAAGGTTCAACAGTAATAGAATCTGCCCCGCCCAATACTGCGGCCATTGCCTCGGTCTGGGTTCTGAGCATATTCAGATAAGGATCGGCAGGATTTTTATTTAACCGACTGGTAACACAATGGATTTCCATTTTCCCGGCATCATATTCTGATGCTTTGTATTTTCCCGTTACAGCAGACCATAATAATCTGGCTGCTCTTAGTTTCGCTATTTCAGGAAAGTAAGCAGATCCTGTACTGAATGAAAACCTGATCTTTGATGCGGCATGACCGGGATCGATGCCTCTGCCGGTAAGCTGTGTCATATATTCCGCGCCCATAGATATACCGAATGCCAGTTCCTGAACAAAATCTGCCCCTGCGTTCCCGAAGTTTGATGCATTAAGATGGATTGCACGAAAACCGGGAAGTGATTCAGTCGCTTTTGCTACTCCTGCAAGATAGTCAAATCCCTGAGCAACAGGAATACAAAGCGTTCCGTTTAGCATCAGCCTGCTTATTGGATCTGCTTCAATAGCTCCGGCAATTTTTTGATGATCAGCGCCTCTCTTTTTCAGATAACCGATAAACAAAGCGACTATCTCTTTAGCTTTTCCGTTGGAAAGAAAATTCAGTTCAACCGTCCCGGGTTCTATATCTTTAAGAAGAATGTCAAAATTCTTTTCTGTGACCGATTCCGGGTCGGAAATAATAAATCCCAGGGAATCAATACCTTTCATCAGTATCTCAACCGCCTTTTTATTTGCAGCCTTATAGTCCTTAACGGTTAAATTCTGCCTTATTTTCCAGCTATTGCCGCTGATCTTTTTGCCCCTGATATACGGGAATTCGCCCGGGAGAGTTCCGATATATCTCAGGTTTTCAATGTCTTCCGCTCTGTAAAAAGGCATTAAATCAAGTCCTGCACTGGTTTTCCAGATCATATTTTTGCCGAAATCAGC
This sequence comes from Bacteroidales bacterium, assembly GCA_025454795.1. Classification (GTDB taxonomy): domain Bacteria; phylum Bacteroidota; class Bacteroidia; order Bacteroidales; family VadinHA17; genus LD21. The sequence goes on from JALONT010000051.1 coordinate 4,904, forward strand.
ACCTTTCAGGTCAGCCGCAATTTTGTCCATCCATTCTTTTGTGCTGACCGGGGGAAATTGATCAAAAAGTTTTTCCTTATTATTCATTTTCCTGCAAATTCCATAAGGTACGACTTTATAAAAGCATTCAGGTCGCCGTCGAGCACTGCCTGTACATTCCCCGTTTCGTGACTGGTCCGGAGATCTTTTACCATTTTATAAGGGTGGAGTACATAAGATCTGATTTGTGAGCCCCATTCGATCCTTTTCTTTTCGCCTTCAATTTTCGCTATTTCTTCCATCTGTTTTCTCAACTCAAGCTCGTAAAGCTGCGACTTGAGTATCCTCATCGCATTTTCCTTATTATTTAGTTGTGACCTGGTTTCCTGGTTCTCAATAACGAGACCTGAAGGGTGATGTCTCAGGCGTACTGCCGTATTGACTTTATTTACATTCTGTCCTCCTGCACCGCTTGATCGGTATGTTTCCCAGGTTATGTCGGAAGGATTTACTTCGATCTCAATAACATTATCCACCAATGGTGATATAAACACTGATGCAAAAGTTGTTTGCCGCTTTCCCTGAGCATTGAACGGGGATATTCTCACCAGACGGTGGACTCCGTTCTCACTTTTAAGATAGCCGTAAGCCTGTGGGCCGTCTATCTCTATGGTAACTGATTTTACTCCCACCTCATCACCTGCCTGAAAATCAAGCTCTTTCGTTGTATAATTGTTCCTTTCAGCCCAGCGAAGGTACATCCTTAAGAGCATTGCAGCCCAATCGTTACTTTCAGTACCGCCGGCGCCTGAGTTAATCTTAAGGATAGCTCCAAGCTGGTCTTCCTCTTTCCGGAGCATATTGCGTACCTCAAGGTCTTCAATCTGTCCGATGCAGTTATCGTACTGGCTATCAACATCTTGTTCAGTCGCTTCGCCTTCCTTGAAAAAATCATTGATCACTACAAGGTCGTCAATGGAGGTTCTGACCCGGTCAAATTCAGTTGTCCAGCCTTTAAGAAGCGATATGTTTCTAAGGAGTTCTTCCGCCTGTTTCGGATCGTTCCAGAAATCAGGCTGTTGCGAAATTTGTTCTTTTTCCTTTATAAGTCCTAGCTTACCGTCGACGTCAAAGATACCTCCTCAACGCATCACGGCGTTCCAAAAGGTCTTTTATCTGTTCGTTGGTTATCATATAACAAGTTTTGGCAAATGTAATTATTTAAGAGGAATTATTTCTCTTGCAGATCGCCTGCTTTTTGGCGACAGAAAATAATTTATTAATTTTCAATCTGATTGGTACCCAAAGAATGATCTGAAAAATATATAACATTAATGAAAAGAACAGTTTTATTCATTGTCTTCAGCTGCCTCGTAATAAACTTCTCCGGACAGGGAATTTCAAGACTCGACAGTCTGAAGATCCATCTTTCAGAAGAGAAGAGCGATACCGGAAAGATAATCCTTTATTACCGGATAGCACATGAGCTTCAGTTCAGCAATCTCGAGGAATCATTGCTGTACGCGAAGAAAGCTCTGGATGAAGCGGAAAGGATGAAATTCATCAAAGGCAGGGGCAATGCCCTGATCCAGCTGGGGAATATTGAGCAGATCAAAGGCAACTACCCTGAAGCAGAAAAATATAACCTGCAGGCACTTGATATCCTGTCTGGAATAAATGATGAGGCTGGTATTGCAATCTGCTATAATAACCTTGGAATTATAGCTCATAACAGGAATGAATATGCAACCGCACTTGAATATTATAAAAAATCACTTGAGATCAATAACCATATAGGAAGAAAGTCAGGGTCTGCAACATCCATTTTCTGTATTGGTACGGTTTATGAGAACCAGGCTAAATATGACAGTGCCCTTATTTACTATTTTGAAGGACAGGCAATAAGTGAAAGCATAGGCGATGCAAGATTAATGGCATATGCAAAAACAAGTCTTGCCAATGTGTATTTTATGATGGATAATTATTCCAAATCGCTGGAATACAATGAGGATGCAATAAAATTATTTGAAAAGGCAGGTAATGATTATGGTCTGCTGAAGGTATATATCTCGCTCGGACAGACTGCCGGACTAATCGATAGTACTGACCTGGCATTATGGTTTTACAGACAGGCGCTTAAAACAGGATATAAGCTTCAGACCACCAACGACATTGGGAATATCCTTTTCTCAATCGCCGGGATATACGAAAATATGGGATTATATGACTCGTCCTATGTTAACTACAAAAAATCGTACAATTTGTTTATTGCGGTGGAAAACAGGGAAAACAGTGCATTATCCCTGATTTCAATGGCAAGGCTCCTGAATCAGAAAAACAATCATAAGGATGCCCGTATTTTTTTGAATGAAGCCATAAAAACTGCTGTTGAAATCGGTTCACCGTCAGCCCTTACCGAATCGTACAGGGAGATGGCTTTTACATGGTCGTATCTGAACGATTTCAGGCAGGCATTCTCCTACTTGAATAAATATTCTGACTCAAAGGATTCTGTAATGACCGTTGAGAAGCAAAGGCAGATCCTTGAGTTGCAGACCCAGTTTGAAACTGAACGGAAGGAGAAGGAAAATGCTCTGCTGAAGAAAGATCAGCGAATATTACAGACAACCCGTAATTCTCTGATAACAGGGGCTGTATTATTGCTGACAATTGTAGTAATTATCTTCCGGAGTCTCAGCATTAAAAAAAGAGACAACAAACTGCTTCGGGAGCAGAAAGAGGAGATTGCAAGACAGAAGGATATCGTGGAATATCAGAAAGCATCGATAACCGACAGTATCCGTTATGCAAAAAGAATCCAGAGCGCCATGCTTCCTCCGGATGATCTTATGAAAGGAGCTCTTCAGGATTCATTTATACTTTATCTTCCCCGTGATATCGTGAGTGGCGATTTTTACTGGTTAAAGCAGATAAGCGATAACAGGGCGCTTGCCTGTGCAGCTGACTGTACCGGACATGGAGTACCAGGTGCATTCATGAGCATGCTGGGAATGTCGCTACTTTCCGATATAATTAACCGGAATTTTGACCATATTGTAAGTGGAATCTTTACACCTGCCGATATACTTGACAATATGAGGAGCAGGGTTAAGGATGCACTCCGCCAATCAGGAAAAGAAGGAGAATCGAGAGACGGTATGGATATGGCGATTTGCATTATTGATTCGGGAACCGGGAAGCTGAATTATGCCGGAGCAATAAATTCAGTGTATATTGTGGATAATGGAGTGCTTACAGAGCTGAAAGGAACCAGGAATCCGATTGGAATCTACCCTAATGAGATAAGCTTTGTAAACAATGAGAGGGTATTTCCGAAAGGTTCGATGGTATATTTGTTCTCTGACGGATATTACGATCAGATCGGGGCCGACGGAGGTAAGTTTCTCTCAAAGAATTTCAGGAAGCTTCTGTCAGAGATCAGTCACCTTAAGGCAGGAGAGATTAAAGAGAAGCTCTTAAGAACTCATTTTGAGTGGAGAAAAGATGAAGAACAGATTGATGATATACTTGTTATGGGGATAAGAATTTAGATTTATTGAAATTTGAAGTCTGTGTTATGCTATTCAAATCCATAATAAACTTCTTCAGAAGCGTGAAAAAAACCTTAACAGCAAATTGGTGTCATTAATACTATTTAAATACTTGTTTTAGATTATAATCAAGTAGAGTGTCCATGGTTACGGACGAAAAAGTTATTCAAGCTTACACGTAAAATTCGAACAAAAACGAAGGATCATATTTAATTCCTTCATCATTTAAGATTTGCAAATACTCATTTTTAAAATTTTCCTTTGTATGATGGATCTCCTGGTTTAAAATATATTTAAATACCTTATCTAATTCTCGATAACCTACAGTAAATGCACCATATCCTTCCTGCCAGCTGAATCTGAGATATGATTTTAAGTGTTCATTTATGAATAGTGCTGAACTCCTTTTAATATCACGTACAAGATCTGAAATTGCAATAGTCGGAAGGAATCCTACTAATATGTGGATATGGTCTGAAGTTCCGTTAATAGCCAATGGGAAACACTTCTTCCCAATTATTATTCCGTAAATGTATTTATGAACTTTGTCCCGGATTGTTTCTGTCAGCAATGAATTTCTTCCCTTTGGAGTAAAAATACAATGGGCGTAAAGCTTTGTATATGTGTTTGGTTTCATAGCACAAATATTTAGTTAATGCAGCAATTAAAAATAATAAAAAATATGAATATATGAAACCCCTCCGGGGTTCTAACCTTATTTTTGTTTATGCACTACCATTTATGAAACCGCTCCGCGGTTATAATCCCTCCCTAAATTAAATGATTACATTCTATCATTGATGAAACCGCTCCGCGGTTATAATCCCTCCCTAAATTAAATGATTACATTCTATCATTGATGAAACCGCGGAGCGGTTTCATTAGCACTAGTATAATTCATACCACACGTACCTAGAACCCCGGAGGGGTTCCAAATAATGCAACTTGAAATTTTAATTAACCTTATAACCTGAAAATGAACCGGTCCCTGTTTCTAGCCCCGTTCCAACATTGATAATTGGTTTTACCCTATCCCCTGTAACAAGTTTTATGGTTATTGTCCTTAATAATGACAAACCCCCTGTTATTCCACCATTTAGTATTTCAAATGGTAATTCATTAAGGTAAATTTTCAATATTCTTGAGTCACCTGAGCCGGTAGCAGTATAACCAACATTAAAAGTATAAATTCCGCTTTGAGTAGCAGTAAAAACACCCGTGGTATTGTCATAATTTGAATTAGTATCGTACTCTTCATTATTTGCAACAAAATCATAATCAGTCATATATAAAGTCTTTGTTTCTGACGAAACCTTAGTCGCTCTGAATGCCACCATAGTTCCGAGAGTAATACTATTTCCTCCATCAATTGAAAGCGAACGTGTTGATTCGTTATACTCCAATTCCTGATTATCAGTATTATCAAGGTATGGCGCCAGATTTATAGGTGCAGCATCTGTTTTGCCAGTGATTTTCAACGTAGTGCCTGTCAGTTGCAGATCCTGTATCTCATTCGAGGGATTGGCATCAGCATCATTCTTAAGTTCAGACAGGTTAACTGTTCCGGTACTTCCTTCGATACTCAGGATACGATTTGCAGGATCCCACGACAGTGCTTGTCTGTCAGTATTATCAAGATAAGGTGTCAGGTCCCATTCGGTTGCAAGTGCATTATTCGTGATCTTCAGCTTATTGGAGCTGATAGTAAGATCCTGTATCTCATTTGCAGGATCTCCGTCTTTTTCAATGGACGCAACTTTTACCTGGTTTCCACCAGATATAGCAAGGTAGTCCGCTCCATCAATATTTATAACTGAGAGGTTCTGATCATCGGATGCAGGATCACCAGGTGCGCCTTTATCTCCCCGGTCGCCTTTGGGACCTACCGGGCCGGGTTCAAGGGATTTCTGGGCATAAAGTGCATAGGGTACGGCAAGAAATTGCATAGTACCCATATCCATAAATTCGTTTCCAAATTTCACCTCAACTTTAAGGTAATGATTTGCCATACCCCATTCAATATCGGAAAGTGAAGTGCATGGAGAGTTCCCGGTAGGGACACCCCGCCCGATCACAATTGAAAACACTCCGAACTTGGAAGTGGTTACAACCTGGTGAAGTTCCTGATATACAGGAGCTGACAAGGGATCCTCTGAAATTATGGAAAATTTAACACTGATCTTTGTGTTTACAAGTTCATTGCCAAAATTATCTCTTGCAACAGCCTGGTAATGAATTCCCAGTGGTACATTTTTCTGACCAAAACCAGCTGTGCTGAAAACAATCAGCAGCATCAATAATGAGTATCTCCGTAAAAACCCTGATGTCATATCTTCTGGTTTATAACTTTTCAATCTTGAATATGCGATTAATCATCCTGTCCTCGCTCATAATCCTGACCACATAAAAACCTTTAATCAGATTTTCAATATTTTCCGGCTCCCTGTACCAGAATCTGTCAGAGAAAGCCTTTCTTTCACTTGAAACTATCGTTCCTGTGGCATTAATAATATCTACCCTGAATACTCTCGGTGACTCTCCATATAACTCAATAGTAAGGAAATCTGATACCGGGTTCGGGTACACCTTCACTCCTGTCCCAGGGGGGGGTGTTTCATGGATAATTTTTATTCCCGGCTGCTGAAATCCCTGAGTAAAGAGATACTCTGAACATCCGACAATCTCCACCGCTGTCTCACCGACAGTCTGAGAGTAGTTCAGATTACATCCTGATGCAATCCCGGCCATGGGTACAAGTACCTGGTGTGACAACTGTTGAGAAAAAACAGTTGCAGGTAAAGAAAGTACTCCTAGTACAAGTATCCTGTATATTTTTTGTTCCATTATATGGTCCTGATTGCCCAAAAATAACTATTTTTTTGACAAATCTATACTTTTTGTTGATAAATGTGTTAATAACTTACATAAAAATTTTATTGCCATGAATTTTTTTTTCTTATTACCTTCTTCCCAGCTCATATTAATTCTCTATTTTTAACCGTTCATATCGCATTCTTATGCTAAAATCTTATCTGTATCACAACCTTACCGAAGCCGGATGCGATGAGGCCGGAAGAGGTTGTCTTGCAGGTCCCGTGGTAGCAGCTGCTGTGATCCTGCCGAAAAACTTCAGGCATCCCGTTCTGAATGACTCAAAGAAGCTTACCGCAAAACAAAGGAATACTCTGAGGGAGGAAATAGTACAGACTGCGTTAGCCTGGAATGTGGCGTTTGTTGATAATCATGAAATTGATGAAATGAATATACTCCGGGCATCCATTAAAGCGATGCACCTGGCTGTTGACGGACTTTTAAAGAAACCTCAGTTCCTGCTAATTGACGGGAATAGTTTTTTCCCCTACAAAGACATAAAGCATAAGACAATCATCAGGGGAGACGGATTATTTTTCCCGATAGCAGCTGCTTCGGTTCTCGCCAAGACCTTCAGGGATGAATTCATGGAAAAGATCCATGAAGAATACCCTGAATATGGCTGGAATAAAAATAAAGGATATGCAACATCAGTACATAGAAATGCCATAAGCATGCTTGGGATTACTCCATACCACAGGAGGTCTTTTTCACTTTACGATACACAGCTTTCACTTGACATTTGACATGTACTCTATTCAATTAATAAATTATATTTGCCTCATTAGTTAAAATCATTACAAATAAATATTCAACCATGAAAAAAATCTTTTCATTGCTAATTATTGCAATAATCAGTTTCGGACCAGGAGCAATGGCTGATGAGGGTATGTGGATGCTACCGCTTATTGAGAAACTTAACATTGGCACAATGACTCAGCTTGGTCTTAAGCTTTCAGCTGAGGACATCTATAGTCTGAACAAAGCCTGCATTAAAGATGCTGTCGTCATCTTTGGAGGAGGATGCACCGGGGAGATCGTTTCATCACAAGGACTAATTCTTACAAACCATCATTGCGGTTATAGTTCCATTCAGAAACACAGTAATGTTGAGCACGATTATCTTCAGGACGGATTCTGGGCAATGACAAAGGATCAGGAACTGCCAAATCCAGGGCTTGCCGTCACCTTCCTTGTAAGGATTGAAGAGGTAACTGACCAGGTTCTGGCAACAGTAACACCGGAAATGAATGAAACCGACAGAACTGCCGCAATAAACCTGGTTAGAGCTTCAATAGAAAAGACAGCTGCTGAAGGCAACAATTACAAAACAACAGTAACCTCATTCTTTGGTGGAAATTATTTCTATCTCCTTGTTTATGAAAGATATAATGATGTAAGGTTAGTGGGTGCTCCTCCCACATCAATAGGGAAATTCGGTTCCGACACCGACAACTGGGAATGGCCACGCCATACAGGTGATTTCAGCGTATTCCGCGTATATTCAGGACCTGACGGAAAACCGGCATCCTATTCTAAAGAGAACATCCCTCTCGAACCTAAATACTGGATTCCGATCTCCCTTGGCGAGCGTAATATTGGTGATTTTGCCATGATCCTTGGATACCCCGGAGGAACTCAGAGGTTTTATACTTCATATGAGGTTAGTGAAATCATGAATATCAATAATCCGATCAGGATAAAAGTACGGGGGATCAAGCAGGATATCTGGATGGCTGATATGCAGGCTGACCAGAAGGTAAATATACAATATGCCTCAAAATATTTCGTCTCTTCCAATTACTGGAAGTACTCAATCGGACAGAACAATCAGCTTAAGAACCTCAACGTTATTGCAAAAAAAGAGCTTATCGAAAATCAGTTCAACAACTGGGTAAGTGCAGATGCTGCCCGAAAAGCAAAATACGGGGAATCCCTGAATCTTATAAAAGGGGCAATTGAAGGAAGGGCTGAATATCAAAAAGCACGTAATTACCTTAACGAATGTATCTCGGGAAGCGAACTCCTGTTCTTCAGTCAGAATGCCACTGAATTGTTGACTGCGCTGAAAGCTGCAGACAATCAGAAGATAACAGAATCAGTCAATGGTCTGAAGGAAAATATAAGCGAAATCTATAAAGATTACAATGCTCCAACCGATAAGAAATCGATGAAAGCAATGCTTAAGCTCTATAGGACGGATGTCGATACAAAATTCCATCCGGATTTCTATGCGACGGTAGTTGACAAAAAATTCAAAGGCAGCATTGACAAATTCGTTGATGATATGTTTGCAAGGTCTGTTTTTGTAAGTGAAGCAAAACTGACCGCTTTCCTCAACAAACCGGTCCTTAAGACACTCGAAAACGATCCTGTTGTGAAAACATTTGCATCTATTATGAAAGTCGGACAGGATCTGTCAAAGGAGCGCAGCAAGTTTGACAGCAATCTTTTCCTCGGACAAAGGCTATGGATTGCAGCTCTCAGGGAGATGACACCCGAAAAAACTCTCTATCCCGATGCAAACTTTACGATGCGGCTATCATACGGAACAATTCAGGATTATGATCCGAAGGATGCCGTTACCTATAAATATTATACCACGCTACAGGGTGTTGTTGACAAATACAAACCAGGTGATTATGAGTTCGATCTTCCACAAAGACTTATAGACCTAAACAGTAAAAAAGAGTATGGCAGATACGGTTCTTCACAAGGCTATATGCCGGTTTGCTTCCTTACAACCAATGATATAACAGGGGGAAACTCCGGAAGTCCTGTTCTGAATGCAAACGGACAGCTTATTGGTCTTGCATTCGATGGCAACTGGGAAGCTATGAGCGGTGATGTATATTATGAACCGGCACTCCAGAGAACTATTGTTGTCGATATCAGATATGTCCTATGGGTTATGGATATCTTTTCCGGAGCCGGACATCTGGTTGATGAGATGACAATCGGGAAATAAGTTTTATGCACGTACTCACCCCCTTCCTTCGCTCTGCTCAGGATTTCCCCCTCTCTCCGCCAGTCGGCGGAAAGAGGGGGAATTTTTTTAGATTATATTGATTGTTATTCAATGATTTACTCCCCCCCTTTGCTTTAGCAGAGAGAGCCTGTCCCGACTCAGTGGGAGGGCTGGGGGGGTGAGTACATGAAATTAACTATCTTTGCACAAAATTTTTAATATGCACCTTAATTTAATAGAGATCCTGGCTGCGTTTATGGTCCTTTTTGCCATAATTGATATACCCGGATCAATACCTATTATTATAGACATTAAATCCAAAACAGGGGATGTTAATGCCGCCAAAGTCACAATCGTCTCATTTTTAATATTCCTGGCATTTTTGTTTATCGGCAGTCCGCTGCTTGGAGTATTCGGTATTGATGTTTCATCATTCGCCATAGCAGGCGCCTTTATCATTTTCCTGATTGCAATGGAAATGATTCTGGGTGTTGAACTTTTTAAAGCGGATGCACAAGGGAGAGGAGCAATATTCCCTATTGCTTTTCCTCTGATCGCCGGGGCTGGCTCAATTACTACAATCCTTTCACTGAAAGCTGAATATCAGACAATAAACATATTCATTGCACTGGTTCTTAATATGATAATAATTTACTTCGTACTGAGGTTAACAAAGGTCTTCGAAAGGATTCTCGGTGTCGGGGGACTCCAGATACTCAAGAAAGTTTTTGGCGTCATCCTTCTTTCAATTGCCATAAAACTCTTCATCTCCAATACCGGTATCATTTTACCTCATGGCAAGTGAGATAATTATATACTCTGACGGAGCTTCGAGCGGAAATCCTGGTCCTGGCGGATACGGGGTTGTGCTGATCTCCGGGAAACACCGGCTTGAAAAATCGGAAGGCTTCAGGCTGACCACAAATAACCGGATGGAGCTTTTAGGGGTTATTACGGGGCTGGAAGCTCTAAAAAAAGGAAACAGCAAAGTTGTTGTATACACCGACTCAAAGTATGTTGTTGACGCTGTTGAGAAAGGATGGGTTTTCATGTGGGAATCAAAAGGATTTAAGAAAAAGAAAAATCCAGATCTATGGATCAGATTCCTTAAAATCTACAGGAAACATACTGTGAAGTTCATCTGGATCAAAGGTCATGCCTGTAATCCCGAAAATGAAATTTGCGACAGGCTGGCGGTAGAAGCCTCAAAGAGCAGTGTTTTAACAGAAGATGCAGGATTTACTCCTGGATCAGAGGACAATATGTTATTCTGATTATCTCTGTTCTTTAAAATATTTTTTGCAGTCATAAAATAAAAATGCAATTTTGTAAAAATGTCTCCAGATGCAAAAACTTCATATTGAGCAGACACTTACATCTCCGGAAATATATCTTTCCCCTGAGGAAAACAAATTTTATATCCGCGGTACTTCAGCCCCTGAAGATGTCCGTGCCTTATATTATCCTGTAATTGAATGGATAAGGATTTTCATAGATGATATCCTTGAGGGAGAATTTAAGAAATTTACTGATGAGAATCCTGTAAGATTACAGATCGACCTTTCATATTTCAATTCATCTTCTGCCAAATTCCTTTTTGATATTCTTAATGAATTTAAAAGACTCCTCAGTTCCGGTACCCCTGTCCTGGTTGAGTGGAATTATGAAGAGGGGGACCCTGACATGGAGGATGCCGGGAACGATATTTCCCTTCTGGTAGGGATGGAATTCTCATATATTGCAAAACAAAAAGGCTAGTGATGCGGGGACAGAAGGAACTCTACGATTAAATCCGCGCCCCACACCCAGAAGGGGCTATAAATTATTTCTTTCCACCTTTATAAACTGTCTGCTTCAGAGCTCCCACAGGTTCAAATTTACTCATGCAGGCCCAGTATATTCCTCTTTTCTGAATCTCCAGAGCCTGTGAAACCTTAAAATCATTTGCAACATGACCAAGCGAAGAGTAAAAAACCCTGCCGCTCCCGTAAGCTTTTTTCCAGACTACCGGCACTATATTTCCGCCTATCCACGAGGCGTTTTTATCAGTGAATGTTGTTGTGGCCAGGACTTTAACATTAGGATCAACATGAACATAATACTGTTCCGAATGCATATCAAAATCAGACAAGCCTTTGGTAACAGGATCTTTATGGTCCGTGATATTCACCCTGTAATCAATAACACCCCCGGGATGGGCGACCCACTGACCCCCTACCATGAACTGGTACTCGGTGTTGTTCCGAAATGAGTCTCCGAGCCCTCCATGCCATCCTGCCAGACCAACACCACTCCTGACTGCCCCAAGCAGAGATTTTTCCTGTTTACTTTCAATAGTACCCATAGTCCAGACCTGTACAATCAGATCGAACTCCTTATTCAGGTCATATGAAACGTATGCTTCCAGAGTGTCTGAAACAGTGACCTCAGCTCCCTCTGATTCCATCCAGGGAACGAAAATATCGCGGCACTTATCTGGCTCATGGCCCAGCCACCCTCCCCAGACAAAAAGAACCTTCCTGCCATTAAGAGGGGAAACAGCTCCGGGGAATAAATTCCTGCCCGTCACCGAAGGAGTTAAAATAGCCGCAACAGAAAAAGCAGCACTTTTTGTTATGAATAACCTGCGTGAAACCATAGCCTATAGATTTTAGTCCAAGATAACCTTTGAATTTCAATTTTCAAATAGGGTGTAAATAGAGTTCCCGGGTCTTTATTTTATGCCCGAAACAAACCTCTCAGAATATTTAATTAAATGATTTATGCATCTCTTATTTGCATCAATTTTAATTTTTATTAGTCCTTATCCTGAAACTGATACAAAACTGACCTTCGCATGAAAAAAATATTAACATCATTTATTGTTCTCCTGCTTAGCGCTTCTATTACTTCCGGACAGACGAATGATAAGAAGAATTATAAGGCAAGCAGGGTAACGGCGGCACCTGTTATAAACGGGATTCTGGATGATGATGCCTGGAAAGCAGGAACGTGGGTTGACAACTTTACGCAGTTTGAACCCTACAATGGAAAGGCTCCATCACAGAGAACAGAATTCATGATCATTTTCGACGATAATAACATTTATGCTGCCTTCAAGGCTTATGATACAAGTCCTGACAGTATTGTTAACCGTCTGACCAGGCGGGATAATCCTGATGGTGACCTTGTCGGTGTTATTTTTGACAGTTTTCATGATCTGCGTACAGGATTCCTGTTTGGGATAAGCTCAAGCGGTGTCAAATATGACCAGATGTTTACCAATGACGGGCAGAATGAGGATCCATCATGGGACCCAAACTGGTGGGTCAGGACATCCGTTAACGAAGAAGGATGGATCGCCGAAATGAAGATCCCGTTCAGTCAGGTTCGTTTTGAGAAAAACTCCGGTGATACCTGGGGACTGGAAGTTGCAAGGGTCCTTTACAGGAAAAATGAAACAAGTTTCTGGCAACATATTCCAAAGGATGCACCCGGTATTGTGCACATGTTCGGAGAACTTTCCGGTTTTGATAATATCAGGCCCCGTAAGATTCTTGATGTAACTCCTTACGGTGTTGCAAAAGCAGAAATATTTAAGGCAGAACCGGGAAATCCCTTTCTTGTAAAGGGCAGAAAAAATGGTATGAACGGAGGTATTGATGCTAAAATCGGAATCACCAATAACATGACAATGGATCTTTCAATTAATCCCGATTTCGGACAGGTTGAGGCGGACCCTTCGGAGGTTAACCTTACTGCATATGAGACATTTTTTCAGGAGAAGAGACCTTTTTTCGTAGAGGGGAATAATATAACAGACTTTAATATTGGCCTGGGGGACGGGGATGCCGGAAACGACAACCTGTTCTATTCCAGGCGAATAGGACGAAGACCGCATGGAGATCCCGATCTTCAGGACGGATGGAATTCAGATGTACCAACATTCACAGCAATATTAGGGGCAGCCAAGTTAACAGGAAAAACAAAGAATGGACTTTCTCTCGGTTTTGTTGAAGCTGTGACAGCTGAAGAAATAGCCGGGATTGATACTGCCGGAGGCAGAAAATTTGAGACAGTAGAACCTCTGACAAACTATTTTGTAGGAAGGGTCCAGAGAGACTTTAAAGACGGGAATACTATCCTCGGAGGGATATTCACAAGCACTAACAGGGATCTAGATCAGAATCTCGGCAATTTCATTCACAAATCGGCATATTCAGGGGGGATTGATTTTACACAATATTTTAAAGAGAAGAAATGGATGTTCAACCTCAATACTGCATTCAGCCAGGTAAATGGTTCAAAGGATGCTATCCTGCGAACCCAGGAATCATCTGCAAGATATTTTCAGAGAACCGATAACGATTACACAAATTTCGATTCCAACCGCACTTCATTGTTCGGATCAGGTGGTCGTATGCAGGTTATGAAGCTTGACGGGCATTTGAACCTTCTGGGATGTGTTGTGTGGAAGACTCCCGGATTTGAAACTAACGACCTTGGATTCATCCAGCAGGCTGATGAAATACTCTCGGTGATCTGGGCAGGCTATAACGTATGGGAACCAAAAGGAATTTACTTAAGGTATAATCTCAATACGGATTTTTACCTGGTAAATAACTTCGGAGGTGATGTCACAGGTAAAGGATTTGAATGGAACGCCAACATGAACCTGAAGAATTACTGGAGTGTATGGACAGGAGGTAACCTGAATGGTGCGGCAAATTCGACAGATATTCTCCGCGGAGGTCCGATGATGAAGATGCCCGGAAGTATAAGTGCAAGGATTGGTTTCTCTACCGATAATCGGAAAAAGCTGAATTTTCAATACTCTATGAACGGGAACAGGGAATTTGAGAATAATTCAGGTAATTTGTACACCGGGATCGATCTGACATGGAAACCAACAAACTCCCTCAATTTCACTTTAAGTCCCGGATTCAGTAAATCATTCACCGAATTGCAATATGTTGATGTAGTAAATGATGCCGGGGAGGATAAATACATCCTGGCAAGTATCGACAGGAAAACTCTTAATGCATCATTCCGGGTTAGCCTCAACCTTAGCCCCGATCTGACTCTGCAATACTGGGGACAGCCTTATATAGCTACAGGGAAATATCACGATCTGAAAGTTATTACAGATCCAATGGCCCAAAATTTCAGGAGCAGGTTTGAACCTTATACAGGCCCTGCAGATGATTTAGATTATAATGATTTTAACGACAAGTTTTTCCTGTCAAACCTAGTTGTAAGATGGGAATATAATCCCGGTTCAACTGTATTTCTTGTGTGGAGTCAGTCAAGAGAATATTCAAACGATTCAGGCGACATGAATTTCTTCAACGATCTGGGAAACCTTTTCAACAGGGATAACAACGTTCCTCATAACGTTTTCCTGGTCAAGTTTAGTTATCGTTTCGGTTTGAAATAGGTTTAATTACATTGGTACTAGGGGGTGTATCAAAAGTCAACCCCCTCCCCCCTGACTGTTGTCAGGGGTACTCCTCCTTTAAAAGGAGGAGAAAGTAATGTGTTAATTATCAAATATTTCCCCTCCTTTTCAAGGAGGGGTGTTGATACAGCCTCTTTTTATTACCCGGTTGATGTGCTGTGTATTATTGGCATTGTTTTTGTCCGGATATATATGACAAAACACCTCTTATTTTGCTTAGTTGATAGCGGTTGTCCTGTGGATATTAAACGACTAAAAACTATAAAAATGAAGAGGGATGAAAAGAAGGTTCCCGGATTTGATGAGATCATCTTCGAGAACCGTAACAGGGAATACGGAGCTTACGACCTCCGGAAACACTATAAGTCAGCTGCAAGCTTTTCAATACTTGGTACTATTGCTTTGTGCACATTGATTTTCACTTTGCTCTCTGTCCTTACCTCTAAAAAGGTCAGCGGTGATCCGGAAGAGATGATCATTATCGTTGTGACTCCGGATAACAGTATTGATCCAAATAAAATTGTTCAACCTGTACTCCCGAAACCACTCCCTGTTCCGGAATTGAATAAATATGTCGCTCCCGATATCGTGGATGATGCTCTTGCTACCGGCAATATGATGATCAACGATGTAGCAGCCGACTCAGTAAGAGATGGAGATGTTGCTGACACTTGCCGGGATGTGGTAGTTGTTCCGGAAATACCTGACACAGACATCAATGAAGAGCCATTCATAAAAGTTGAAGAAGATCCAATGTTTCCGGGAGGCAAAGCGGCTCTTTTAAATTATATTGCTGAAAATACAATATATCCTGTCGAAGCTTCTGAAAACAATATCCAGGGGAAAGTGATTGTCAGGTTTGCCGTATGGTCTGATGGATCCGTAAAAAGAATAGAAATAATGAGAGGGGTGCATCCTTTGCTTGATGAAGAAGCATTAAGGGTAGTCTCAACCCTTCCTACATGGGAACCAGGAAAACAGAACGGGAAACCGGTGCCGGTATGGTTTTTTATTCCTGTTACTTTTCAGATGATAAACCGCTGATTTAATGAGGCTTTATCATAAAAGACAGCGATTGTATTTCTGGTTATCAAAAATTAACTACTTTTGCCACCACTTAACCAGGCATAATGAAAGAATTTCTAAAGAAGCATATTTATAAACTACTTATTATTTCATTAGTATTTAATCTCATAGGATTCTTATATGTTGCAAAAAAAATATATTACATTAAACTTTATGCTTCAAATGATTTTGTCTCAAATCAGTATGTCTCAATACTGAATTATGATTCCCTTCCCGCTGATGCAGAAATAGACAAAACATTTCTCCTTAATACCCTTGTTGAAAAGTTTGATTACAACTCGTATCTTGAAATTGGACAAGGGAAAGCAGAGAATAATTTTAATCGGATAAAATGTAAAATCAGAATAGGGGTTGACCCTGAACCAAGTTGTAATGCAGCATATTGTTTAACATCTGATGATTTTTTTAAACTGAATAAATCGACATTTGACTTAATCTTTGTAGATGGGCTTCATCATAAGGACCAGGTTTACAGGGATATTATTAATTCCTTAAATTGTTTAAATAAGAACGGGACTATTGTAGTACATGATTGTAATCCGGAAAATGAAGCGACACAAATAGTACCACAAAAAGAAGAAATCTGGACAGGAGATGTCTGGAAGGCATGGGTGAAACTGAGAAGTGAAAAAAATGATGTTGAAATGTTTGTTTTGAACACTAATGGTTGTGGGATTATCAGAGTCGGAGAACAAAAAACTATTATAGTACCTGACAGTTTAACATACCGGTATCTTTCTGAAAACCGAGATTATTTATTGAATTTAAAATCAGCAAATGATTTTTTAATCTACCTGAAGAAAAATTGAATGATTTAAGTTTTTCCTGTATTCGGCTTCATAAGTGAGAAAACCGTATAAATTTCCTCTCCCCGCTGCGGAAAGTAACTCCTATTTTTTGATATAAAACCGAGTACGGGTTGTTGAAACATTGTTTACAAAACAAAATGAAATTCGTTTATTGACAATATGTTAAGACGTATCTTTGCATGTTGGTAATTGTTCATCACTAATTATTCACCGAACTTTTTGCGCAGATTTTTGTTATTATAGAAATGTATATAAACCGGACAAATCAGAAATTTTTTCGTAAACCCTGACATAAGGAAGAACGACAATATCACCTTTACAGTTCATGTAATAACAGATCAAATTTTACTACTCACATAATTCAGGATTTAATAATGCCAAGTAATTTAAGAAAGATAATATTTGTTACACTTTTATTATTGCCGTTTGCTCTCCGGCTATCGGCACCCAGCAGGGAATCACAAATAATTCTTTATTCCCGACCAATTGAACCATACAAACAGCTAATCCGGGCAATAGGAATTGTTGAAACAAGGGAAGACACCCTGGCTTACAATCCGATAGAAAAAGCAGCAGGATATTTTCAGATACGTCCAATAAGACTTGAAGATTATAATAAAAGGACAGGAAGTCATTATAAGATGAGGGACCTGTTCAACTATGAAATATCTGAAAAGATATTTTTATATTATGCTGTACAAATTGGCCCTTATAATTTTGAAAGAATAGCCAGGAATTGGAATGGCTCAGGTCCGCGTACGATCCATTACTGGAACAAAATAAAGAAACACCTTTAAGAAAACTATTGTCGAGTCAACTCAATTTTGACCGAATATCAAAAGTTGGCAGTAGTTATGATATAGTTTGCCAGGGAGCCTTGACAATAATTGCCAGCTGCACGTTGCCAATTGCAAACTTAAGATTTGCGATATAATAAACTTGACCTGACACTAGCTTGATTCTCTCATTTTGGCAATCATCTGTAAGCTATTTGGTTCATCTCTGAAATTTCCGGAACCACTGAAAACTAAATGTGCTGATTCCATCACCTGTCTGTGATTCTCAGGCGGATAGATATCCCCTTTGAGATAAATTAACGTGAGTTCGACATAAAAACAAAGTACTTGATTTGACTTGGTGTTACTTGGTGACTTCGTGTCTTAGTGGCGAGAGAATTTTTGCCACCA
>JALONT010000075.1 GCA_025454795.1 Bacteroidales bacterium
AAGATTAATTCTCTAATAGAATGAAAATATATTCTGGTTCTTTTAGCTCTAAAGATCTATATTTCAGTTAAATACAAAAATGTGTATAAAGGGTAGTGCAGAGCAGAGAGGGGGTTGGGGGGTGAGTACATGTGATAGAAGAGAATGATCAGGGGGATGAGGTAAATTCAGGCAATCCACTCCTTTACAAAATAGAACGTCATAATAAAAGATGCGGCGAGTTTGAGGCCGATACCTGTCAGGAATCCGAAAAGACTTCCGAAACCGGCTTTCAGGGCATATTTCATATTATCCTTGAAGATCATTTCTCCGACAATTGCACCGATCAGCGGACCGATAATTATTCCTACCGGGCCAAGGAAAAGCCCTATTATCAGCCCAACGGTAGCTCCCCTGGTGCCATATTTTGAACCTCCGAATCTTTTTGTACCCCATATCGGAACTATATAATCAAGTACTGTAACTAACACAGTAACAACGGCAAGAGCAATAAGTACAGTGGAAGTAAACTGTCCGAATCTGGAAACATGAAGCAGGATCAGTCCAAGATAGCTTAGTGGAGGCCCTGGTAATACAGGTACAAGACAACCTATTATCCCGATCACCATCAGGAAAATCCCTAATATTAAAAGAACATAATCAGACATCTATTTTTTCCCGAGGTCATCAAATTCTATATTTGTAAAATCACCTGTGGTAATGATCTCCTTCTCCTCAGTGACTTTAAAATCTGATGATGGACCTGAATCTTTCAGCTCATTTTTGCCATTATCTATATATGTAACAGCATCTTTCAGCCCTTCAGTAAATTTTTCAAAATCTTCTTTATAGAGGAAGATCTTGTGTTTTTCATAGAAAACCTTCCCTTCTTTTCCCAGGCGCTTTTTACTTTCAGTTATTGTCAGGTAATAATCGTCTTTCCTGGTAGCCTTCACATCGAAAAAATAGGTTCTTTTCCCGGCTCGTACTACCTTTGTGAAGATTTCCTCCTTCTGGTTCTTTTCTTCACTCCCGTTCAAATCTTCTTTTTTTCCAACTTCTTCTTCCATTGCTAAGTCAGTTAATGTTAGGGTTTTATTTTGTATTGTCAAATGTAATAATTATTTTATCAAATCAAAATAGGGTCTCCGATTGTTCCGAAAATCTGGAGTGGTGTTTTGAGGGTAATGGAAAAAGAGTATTTTTGCACCGGAAAAACAGTTAGGTTCTTTACAGATGATAAGCAGAAGATTATTGCGCATAAAGGCCCTGATGGCATTTTATGCTTTTAACCGCAGGGAGGATGACGATCTGGTCAGGGCTGAAACAGAACTTATGTTCAGTATAGGAAAGACTTACGATCTTTATCATTACCTGATGCTGCTTGTCCTTGATGTAGCAGATATTGCATCCGGGAAAACAGAACAGGCTCTCCGGAAAAATATGCCCACTCCTGAGGATCTGAATCCCAACAGACGGTTCATTAATAATTTGCTTATTTCCCAATTGAGAGAAAACAGCGCATTAAATAAGTATATCTCAACTTCGAAACTTTCCTGGGTGAATTATTCCCATATCCCAAGGCTTCTTTATAATAAAATGACTCTCTGGGAGCCTTACGAAGAGTATATGAAAGCAGAAGGCAATAACTATCAGTCTGATAAAAAGTTCATTATAAGGCTTATTACTGAATTCTTTTCAAACTCTGAAGAGCTTCTTAATTGTCTGGAGGAACAGAGCATCTACTGGAATGACGATATGGAGTACGTGCTGGTAATGGTTGAAAAAACACTTAAGAAATTCAAACCGGAAGCCAGGGAGAAGTGCACGCTTATGCCATTATTCAAAGACAAAGAGGATGAGGACTTTGTTAAGGTATTATTCAGAAAAGCTGTTCTTAATACAAAAAAATGTTCCGACCTCATAGACAACAATACAACAAACTGGGAAGTGGAACGCATTGCCCTGATGGATATTCTGGTTATGCAGCTTGCAATTACAGAGATCCTGGAATTTCCGGAAATTCCAGTCAAAGTGACTCTTAATGAGTACATTGAGATAGCCAAATACTATTGTACCTCAAAAAGCAGTACATTTGTGAACGGAATACTTGATAATATTGTCAGGGAGATTCGCGAAAAGGGACTTTTTAATAAATCAGGAAGAGGTCTTTTAGGAGAATCCATGGAAAATAAAGAGTAAAAATTCTGATTATTGTATGAAGAATAAACTTCTGCAAAATATGCTTATACTATCGCTGGTTATTACCGGATGCGGCCGAAGCGCTCATAAGGAAGGACCAGCCTATAAATCTCAGTCAGTTGATACAGGTAAAGCTATTATAGAATTTACCGAATATGAGCATAATTTCGGCAAAGTTAAAGAGGGCGAGAAGGTGGCATGCATATTTTCTTTCCGCAATACAGGTACCAAAGATCTTGTAATAAGCAGAGCCACAACAAGCTGCGGATGCACTGTACCAAAGTATGATACTAAGCCAATTACTCACGGTAATACAGGTTCACTGGAAGTTGTTTTTGATACTTCAGGCAGAAATGGTGTCCAGACTAAAACAATATCCGTAAATTCAAATGCAACCATTCCCCAGGTAATTCTTAAAATAACAACAGAAGTTATAAATAGTAATAATAATTAATTATTTAAATGATGACCAATTTTGCTTATTTATTTTTGATGGGTCAGCCTGCCGGTGCAGGTACAGGACAGAGTAACCCGCTGGTTACGTTCCTCCCGCTTATCCTTGTTTTTGTCGTTTTCTATTTTTTCATGATCAGACCTCAGATGAAAAAACAGAAAGAAGCGACTAATTTCAGGAGCTCACTGAAAAGAGGTGATAAAGTGGTTACAACAGGCGGAATATACGGAAGAGTATATGAAGTAAAAGATCATTACATCATAATGGAGGTAGGTGGTGATGTAAAGCTTAAAGTCGACATGAATGCTCTGCTCAAGGATCCTTCTGCAGATGATAAATTCTAATATCTGAACATTTAATCATCAGTGGACAGTAAAGATGGGATAGGGTCTAAGAACCTTCCGAAAAAGGAAAGAGCAACAATCAACACTAATGTTCTTGTTTTTGCTTTCTTCCTTTTTCTCTCATTCGTTTTCTGGTATCTTAACTCACTTGGCAAGGAACTCGAAACTGATATCAGATACCCGGTAAAATATGCAAATTTACCAAAAGGCAGGGTACTGAACGGGAATCTTCCATCCAGGCTAAACCTGAACCTTAAAGGACCGGGTTATTCCATCCTTCAGCTGAAAGTGTCAGGGAAGACTTCTCCTGCATTAATCGATTTTTCAAAAATCGGGTATAAGCGCGTTACGGACAAGGAATCAAATGGTTATTATATACTAACATCAGGGCTGATACCATCTTTTAACAAGCAGCTGAAATCCGTGTGCAAGGTGACCTCAGTCAAACCCGATACCATTTTCTTCTCATTCAGGCAAAACGGTAAATGAAGCAGGTCAGAAAACCAGTAATGAAGCTTGGGATCACAGGCGGCATTGGCAGCGGAAAAACTTCCGTTTGCAGAGTGTTCAATGTACTTGGGATCCCGGTATTCTCTGCTGATCCTGAAGCACAGAAAATAATGAATGAGAACGATGAGATCATCAGGGAGATTAATAAGATAGCAGGAAAAAACCTTTATCCTGATGGCAGACTTAACCGTACGGAACTTGCGTCACTCATATTCAATGATCCCGGCCTGCTCGGCAGTGTTAATTCTCTTGTTCATCCTGTTGTTTTTAAGCATTTTAAGAATTGGGCCGAAAAACAGGATACCCCTTATGTAATTATGGAAGCAGCAATCCTTTTTGAGAGTGGAGCTTCAAATTTTGTAGACAGGGTTGCGACAGTAATTGCACCGGTTGAGGAAAGAATTTCCAGGGTTACATTTCGAAACAGGCTATCACGGGAAGAGGTGCTGCAAAGGATCAGAAATCAGATGGATGATGAAACGAGGATCAGAAAATCAGATTACGTTATCAATAATGAAGAAAATGAAATGATAATACCTGTGATTCTGAAAATACACGAAGACCTGATTAATCACGTAAATTCCTGATTGTTAAAATGGGACGATTTGGAAAATGGCTGGGCGGAGGTCTTGGCTTCGTTATGGGAGGTCCTATCGGTGGGCTTCTCGGATTTCTTGTCGGTTCAATGGTAGACAGTACAACAGTGACTTCTTCGTCTTATCCTTCAGGTAATACGAGGACGACACCCGGTGCGTTTGGCATCAGTCTCCTTGTTCTGATTGCTGCAGTAATGAAAGCCGACGGAAAAGTCGTAAAATCAGAGCTTGACTATGTTAAGCAGTTCTTTGTAAGACAGTTCGGAACTAATTCCGCTTCTGAAGCAACAAGGATGCTAAGGGACCTGTTGAAACAGGATATTCCCTTAAGGGATGTCTGTCAGCAGATAGGAAGCAGCATGGATTATTCCTCGCGCCTGCAGCTGCTGCACCTCCTGTTCAATGTTTCACTGGCTGACGGAAGCATTAATCCTGCTGAATTTGAGGTCATTGACAGGATTTCAGGTTATATAGGCATCTCATCCACTGATTTCCTGTCAATAAAAAATATGTTCGTACCTGATACGGATTCTTCATACAAAATTCTTGAAATTGACAGGTATGCTACCGATGATGAAGTCAAGAAAGCTTACAGACGTATGGCAATGAAGTTTCATCCTGATAAGGTTGCCCACCTGGGGGAAGATTTCAAAAAAACCGCAGATGAGAAATTCAAAAAGGTAAACGAAGCATATGAAAAAATAAAGAAAGAGAGAAATATGCCCTGATTTTCAGTAAAAAGATCCGCTGACAGTTAAGACATTCGAATACATAAATTAAATTTGCAAACAAAATATATACAATGGTTTTAAAAGATATCTTGTCTATTTCAGGTGAACCAGGGCTCTTCAAATTCATTGCCCAGGGAAAAAATGCAATTGTTGTTGAACATCTCGAGACAAAGAAAAGAGGAAGCGCTTTTGGGTCTGCCCGGGTAAGCTCTCTGGAGGAAATATCAATATTCACCGAAAAAGAGGATATGCCTCTCGGTAAGGTGCTGGACCTGATCTTTGATAAAGAAAAGGGAGGACCTGCCATCGATTTTAAATCCGATCCGGAAAAGCTGAAAGCTTATTTCAATGAAGTACTTCCTGAATATGATAAGGATAAAGTCTATGTCAGTGATATTAAGAAAGTTGTACATTGGTACAATATCCTGCAGTCACTTAATATGCTGGTAAAAGAAGAACCTGAAAAGACTTCTGAACCCGAAACAAAAAAAGAAAGAAAGACAAAAAAAGAGGGGAAGGTAAAAAAAGAACCGGTCGCCGGTAAGGAAGGAAAAGAATCAGGAAAGGATAAAGCGACCCCTAAAAAAAAGCCCGCAAAACCAAAGGCAAAATAAGAGACCTGACCCGGATATGAATTTTGGTGGTGCAGAAGTTGTTTATGATTATACCGGATCCGGTATAATCATTGTCCCCGTGCCTTACGACGAAACCAGCACATGGATGAAGGGTTCCGACCAGGGACCTGATGCAATAATGAAGGCATCGGCAAATCTCGAATTCTATGATGTTGAGACAGCAACGGAGGTTCATACAAAAGGTATTCATACAATAGCTCCTGTTGAGGAGAAGAGCTCCCCGGAAGCACTTGTCAGTGCCGTGTATGAAAAGGTTTTGTATCTGCTCCGCGATAATAAATTTCCGGTAATTGTGGGAGGAAATCATACTGTAAGCATAGGATCAGTCAAAGCATTTTCCGAACAGTTCAGGGATTTTTCTGTACTTCAGCTTGATGCACATTCCGATCTCAGACAGGAATATGAGGGGTCACGGTTTAACCATGCATGCGCTATGGCACGGGCCCGTGAGTTTGCTCCAATTGTACAGGTAGGAATTCGCAGTATGTCGGTTGATGAGCTTCCCTATGCTGAAAAGGAGAGGATCTTCTATGCACATGAGCTTCATTATAACAAAAAACTCTATTCCAAAGCCCTTGATAAACTGACAGAGAATGTCTATATCACAATAGATCTTGATGTTTTTGATCCCTCGTTATTACCATCCACCGGAACCCCGGAGCCAGGTGGACCAGGATACTATGAATTGATGCATTTTTTGAAGAAGGTTGCCGGAAAGAAAAATATTGTAGGATTTGATGTTGTTGAATTGTGCCCCTCTCCGGAAAATAAGACATCTGATTTTATTGCGGCGAAGGTTATTTACCAGCTGCTGAGTTATATCTTTGCCTGATCCCACAATTTTGCTTCTCTTGTCTCCATGTACTCACCCCCCATCCCCCTCTCTGCTTAAGCACTACCCTTTATACACATCTTTTACAATTTCAAAAATAATCACTGGGCAAGGAGGAGATTCCTCATTCATCCGCCTTGCGGCGGATTCATTCGGAA
>JALONT010000052.1 GCA_025454795.1 Bacteroidales bacterium
AAACAAGAATTGTTAATGTTTGCCCTGTAATCATGGAGGTTAATGTCACATTAATGTGTGTTAAAGATTAATTCTCTAATAGAATGAAAATATATTCTGATTCTTTTAGCTCTAAAGATCTATATTTCAGTTAAATACAAAAATGTGTATAAAGGGTAGTGCAACAGCAAGAAGGGGGCCGGGGGGATGAGTACGTGGGTAACAGCTACTAAAGACTATACGTAAATCCAACCAGGCATAGGAACCTCTGTGATGGATAGAATGCCCATTCGTAGTATCTGTTGAATGAAATATTGTTAAATTTAAGCCAGAATGAAAGTATTTTGGTATACCTGTATTCAGCGCTCAGGTCAATATTCACATGCATAGGCGTTTCGAAATAATAGCTTGTCCGGGTCACTAAGGTGCCCAGTTCAGATACCAAGAAATTTCTTTTGCCCACGGCAGTTATATCCATACCGGCGATAATTTTATTGCGAAGGTTATATCTCACTCCGATCTGACCATCCCAATCTGGTTTACTCCATGCAAACGGATTATCCGAAAGGGTATATTTATAAAAGTTTGCATTCCCTGTGTATGATATCTTATCTGTAATTATGCCATTTATCTCACCATGAATCCTGAAAAGCTCTCCGTTGTCAGTCAATGGAATAAAAAAATTGCCCATTTGCGGGTCAGGTACGCTGTCAGGGAACACAAGATTGGAATATAGAAGCATATTATTAATAAAGGAATACGATGCAGATATCAGGTAATTACCATCCAAACCGGTATTCCCCTGGAGACCAGATGAGACTATAAGTGCATGGCTGGAATTTGGAAGGGAGAAGAGACTGATGTCACGAACCAGGAAAGGATTTTCGTCAATTATATTTCGTGGCTCATTCTTCTCAAGCTTACCATTCAGTCCTGCAAAGAACCTTACGTATGAAGGAACTATGGTGAAACTAAAATTTGCATCGGGGTAAATATGGAATTTCGCAGATGCTGTCATATTTTTATCGAGGAGTAACTGAAGGCCTGCTTTAAAGCTCCACTGCGGTGAGCTCTTCTTTATGAACGGACTGACTGATGCAATATATTTTGGTTTATCGTAGAGTAAGTCGGGAAGCTGGTAATAATCGAATGAAATTCCGGATCCCACATAAAAATCCTTATACGATTTTGCCATTATCCCTGTCATGCCGGCATTATGCTGATAGCGTCCCGGTGCATCATAGAAAAAATCATAATTCAGATCGAAATCGTATGAAAAATTGGCTGAATCGAGATTAAGTGATTCAAATGAAACCCTGGTTCCAATATTATTATATCCCAGCCGGATATCCTTCTTTTCAGGGTTATAGTCAGGGATACTTGTATCATAACCATAAGCATACCTTGTTTTCTGGTTGAAATCAAGCGACCCGTCAAGGAAGTTTTTCCTGAAGAATTTTTTCCCGAACAGAGACACATCGTTATCCATATAACCTGCAAAAACTCTATCGACATCCTTCTGAAGCCTGATCTTTCCATTTGTAGAGAAATGTCTGGCATATAACCCTATGGCTCCTTTCTTAGACCTTTCATTTGTAATGCTCAGTTCCGCAAGAGGAGAGAAATAATTGCCGAATCCCAGCTTTATGTAGCTTTTATAAAGTTTAGGAAGCGGATCAGGAAGTAACGAGGCAGCTTTTATCAGTCCTACTGTATATTCAGGAGTAAATGGTGTGGTTTTTATATCATAAATGAAGTCTGGTCTGACCTTTGAGGTATCATTGACATCAGGCAGAAAACTCTTTTTTCTCACATCCGGAAGCGATGGTTTGTACGGATTAAAAAGAGTTACCTCACGTTTAAGATCCTGCTTGTCAGCCTGGGCGATGGCAGGCATGTATATTATTAGTATAAGAAGTTTTATTAAAAGGAATTTTTTCATTTTTTTCAGTTTAATTTCCGGGTAGTGCAATTTTCATACTCCTGTTAATGCATTAATTATCTTATGGTTAATCTATTAATCACTGGTTCTGATTAAGTTCTGCAAGTCTGGCTTTGACTTCATCCAGGATTCCGTCATTATCAACAGAGTAATAATCCCTCAGGCTCTCGAGTGTCGCTCTGGCCTGGATCTGATCACCTTTTTTCATACTGATGTCAGCAAGAAGGATAAACATTCTTCCCATCCAATACTGATGCGGGGATTTCTGGTCAATAAATTCAAGAACTAATTTTTCAGATTCTGCAGTCTGCCCATCCTTGAAAAGAAGTTCCGCAACCCTGTACTTTGATTCTGCACCTTCCGCGCTTACAACCTCCCAGGAAAGCTTACGGAAGTCGGTGAGTGCTTCATTATAATTATTAAGACTGTAACTGGCCTTGGCTCTCATAAACATTGATTCCCGAAGCAGTTCTTCAGGTATATTGACATCATTGTTTATTTTCCCGGCAACTGTAAGGGTTTTCTGCGCATCACCAAGCTGGTAAGCCGATCTGAGCTGACCTCTAAGCGCTGAGATCTTATTTTCAGAACTGGTGGCAGTTTTTTCAAGTCTCTCAAAATAATCAAATGAAGATTTAAAATCCTCCTTATTGAAGAAAATTGAGGCTGCATTAGTGAGTGACTGTTCAGTGAACTGGTTATTCGGGGTACCAACAACTGCAACATACTGCTTTAGAGCTTCATCTGTCTTTCCTGTCTGCCTGTAGCATTCTGCAAGGTAAAACTGTACATTCTGCAGGAAGCTTCCGGAAGGAAATTCGCTCAGGTAACTTTGGAATACTCCGGCAGCCCTTTCATATTTGCCTGTCATATAAAGATTTTCTCCTGAGGTATAAAGAAGCGAATCCTTTTCCGTCAGGTTTACATCTCCATATCCCTGAAGCGTTCTGACATATTCAAAATAAGAATCAACATCATTAATCTCAACATATGTATTTTTAAGACCAGTCATAGCATAACGTGCTTCGGGTGTCGATTTAAAGGTTTCTATCACCTTCTTATATTGTGCAATTGCTTTATCATTTTCTCCCAGGTTAAAATATAGAAGTCCAAGCTGAACCATCGCACGAGGTACAAACTGTGTTGACTGATAGGTATTTATAATAGTATTGAAATCTGCCTCTCCGAGCTTAAAATCTTCCAGCACCAGGTAAGCCCTTCCTCTTTCAAAGATGGCATTCGGGACATAAGATGATGATGGATATCTCTGCGTTAACGATGTCAGAACGTCTATCTTTCCACGTTGATCGTTTGTGAGACCCAGTGAAAATCCTTTCTGGAACATAGCATAGTCAGCATCAACCTTTCCAAAATCGATAACTTTATCATAATAACTGATCGCAAGCGGATAACTGGTCGATATATAATAACAGTCTGCAATCCTGTTCCTGGCATCGGCCATAATATCTGATTTTACAGTTGTAACACCCGATTCAAAAGTTTTGAAGTGCGTAAGTGCATTAGTATAATCTTTCAGGCTGAATAAAGTATAACCAAGGTTATAACGTACAAGATTGTATTCACTTAATGACATTGATCCGGGGATCCCCAGAAAGTCTGAATATGCAGCTTTTGCTTCTTCAAACCTGCCGAGACGGTAATCCGCTTCGCCCTTCCAGTATACTGCCCTTGCTCTCAGCTGTCTGTCATATTTTTCATATTTAAGTGACTTATCAAACATATCGATAGCAGCTTCAAGTTCCATATTCTTGAATAACTCCAGTCCTCTGAAAAATGCAACCCTCTGGTATGCCTCCTCAAGTCGGCTGTTCTTGCTCCGGATCTTATCAAGAGAAGCAAGGGCTGCCTTATAGTTTTTAACCTGCATATAAGTAGCAACCAGATAATTGTATGCTTCTTCAAGTCTTTCGGAACCAGGATACCGTTCTATGTAATCCTGTAATGCATCAATTGCTTCTCCAAACGGAGAATAAGAAGTCTCATATGTCAGCTTTGCATAATTGAAAAGAGCATCCTCTTTAATCTTTTTGTCAAAATCCAGTTTTGAGGCTTCAGAGAATCCCAGCTGGGCACGTTTTTTATCACCCTTCTGAAGATAGCAGTCACCCAGCAGATACCAGACATTCTGACTTAAAAGGTCATTTTTTGCTCCTATCTCCCTGAAGAGCGTTATCGCTTTATCTGTCTCTCCTGTTTTATAGTAACAGGAAGCAAGCTGAAATTTATCTTCTCTGCCGCTTATCCTGGTCCCGGTGGTAAATTTCTCAAGATATGGCAATGCCTCCGTGTAGTTTTCCTTATTGTAGTATGCATCTCCTATGAAACGGTATAGTTCCACGGCTCTCTCCTTTGGAGCAGAATTGAGAAGATCAGGAGCAATCTGAAGGATCTGGTCATAATCTTTCTGCAGATAAAGTAACTGAACTATATAAAATGGAACAACACTGCCAAAGGTTTCATCATTCTTCAGCCGGCTAAAACCATCCATTGCTGTCTGATACATCTTCTGCTCGTAAGCAATGTGTGAAAAATAGTAGAGTGCAGGCGGAGTGTATTCAGTATCAACATCCTTGATCTCGGAAAACATGAGCAACGCTCTTGGCTTATTGCCCCTTATATACAGAGAATAGCCAAGCCGGAAAAAGTATTCAGGTAATCTGGCGGGAGCCAGTTCCTGCCTGTTGACCTCCTCAAAATATGTTACAGCTTTCCGGTAATTTTTATTCTGATAGAAATAATCGCCAAGCGCCAGAAATGCTTCATTGATCCTCGGACTCTCCGGATGTGTACGGATAAATGTAACCATCTTATATTCTGCATCAGGATTGAAGAGCTTCAATGCGGCTGCAGCCCTGAAATATTCAGCTTCAGTAATGGTCAGGGGATTTGATTTATCACCGTATTTAATATATGAATCAAGAAGGCTGATTGCCCCTGGATACTTCTCCTTATTGAAAAGCTCCATTCCTCTGTTAAATTCTGAACCGAGCTCTTTTCCGGTGAAGGGTACCTGAGCTGGGGCATGAATAATACAGAGAAGCAGGAAGCCGAAGATTAAAACTGATCTTTTTCTGTTCATAACTTATTTTTTTTGGCTCTTTCTGTTCTGGCTGTTTTCATGGGATAATTTTCTAACTAACACGCAACAGTCTTATTATAAGCCATATATATCACATTTAGAGCTTTTAAATCAGGTGTAAAATTACAACTATTAAACGCCTGCTACCGGCCTTTATTACTGATTTTATTAACATCCAAAGGTTAATTATCAATTCTTTCTTTAATTTGCGCATAAAACCACCTGAAAATGCAGGAAAACCTTCCTCTTGATGTGATTATCGAATTAAAAAATTGTCTGATCTGGCAGCAGGATCATCTTGTTTTGACAAATGTGGATCTGAGCGTTGGAAAGGGTGAATTCATGTATCTTGTCGGGAAAGTCGGGAGCGGTAAAACCAGCCTTATAAAGACGCTTAATGCACAAATCCCTCTTAAATCAGGTACCGGAATTGTGGCAGGCTTTAATCTGTCAAATATCAGAATCCGGGAGATACCACTTTTAAGGAGAAAGCTCGGAATAGTCTTTCAGGATTTCCAGCTGCTGATCGACAGGTCAGTACATGATAACCTTGAATTTGTACTGAAGGCTACCGGGTGGAAAAACAAGAATGAGATAGACACACGCATCGGGGAAGTACTTGAAAAGGTCGGTCTTGGTCTCAAAGGTTACAAAATGCCTCATCAGCTGTCAGGGGGAGAGCAGCAGCGGGTTGTTATAGGAAGGGCGCTCCTGAATGATCCCGAAATCATACTCGCAGATGAGCCCACCGGGAATCTCGATCCGGAGACATCCGAAGGAATTGTCAGGCTGTTGATTGATATCAGCAAAACTGGAAGAGCTGTTATAATAGCAACCCATAATTATACAATTCTCAAGAAATTTCAGGCACGCACGGTAAAGTGCGAAGACGGAAAGCTCATCGAGGTCAGGAATGATGAGGAGATAGAATTAGAAAGGCTTTAAGATGTAGAGGCGCAGAGGCGCAGAGGCGCGGTGGCGCAGTGGCGTAGAGGCGTAGAGGCGTAGAGGCGTAGAGGCGTAGAGGCGTAGAGGCGCAGAGGGGCAAAGAAGGGTACAAAAGCAGAAAAATAATATTGAATGATCGGACTATCAAACCATCGGACCCTTTTCATCACTTTAACATTCTGATTGGCCATGGCAGGCGGTTGCGATAGATCCTGTAGAAAGGCACATTTCTGCTTCCGAACGACTCCATGAATGATGCAACAGAGGGAAGGGACGAACCTGCGAAATCGAGAATGGTTTTCGTACCGGCCGACTCTTTAATTAACTCATTTACAAAATAATATCCTGTTCTTCTTTCGCGGCTTGCAGGAGAATTAACCACGAAAAGCATTGTCTTGTTCCCTTTTATCTCCACCAGGAACATACCGTAAATCAGTCTTTTCTTTGACGCTCTGACCCCTATTATTCTTCCTTTTTTATTCTTTAAGCAAAAATTCATAAGATCATTAAGACGCTGATAATCACGTGCTTTTATGCCTTTTATATTTGTACCCTTGTTGCTGATAAACAATTCAATAAGTTCGCCGGGGGTTACATCGTCAGCCAGCTCAGGCCTCTTTTTTGCAGATTTTTCGATATTCCTTTTACAATGATTTGAAAAACCATCCCGGAGCTTGTCATAAGGCTTTGAAAGATCGAGTTCATAATTTGCCTTCAGAGTCACTTTGTACCTGTCATTATCTATCCTCTGACCCACACATAAATCGATGAGCCGGTAAAACTCAGGGATGAAGTCGAGGAACTCATTTAGTGCTTTTACCTGTGATTTGTCGGGAGTATATGCTCCAAGCTGCTGCAGGAAAATGGGTGTGGAAATATATTGAATACCGTATTTCCTTAAACCCGGGATAGGGAAAACTGAATCATAATCATCATCTATCAGAGCTTCCCATCCTGGCGACATGATATCAAGGTACCATGAGAAGGCGTATGGTTTTGCAACGCGGGAATCTTTAATGCAGTTATCCCATTGTTCCCGGTCTATTTCGTTATGTTTAAGATAATTTATCATTTTTGTTGCATATGCAGTGTTGATTCGAATAATTCACGCCAGCCTTGCCACTCGGGAGTTTCAAGCAGCGAAGTGTTGTGCCATAAGCTTACAAAAAGACCTCCTGCCTTTCTCGTTTCACTTATAAGCTTCATTATTATTTCCCTTGAAGATGACGGATCAAGTTTCTTATACTGATAAAGTGTTCCATCCATTACCTGGAATGGTATGATCTTAAGGCTCGTCTGTTCTTCTGCCGTAACATCATAAAATAAATAAGGTCTGGCTATTCCTGCCCTGAAACCAGGTTCATCCGGATAGCCCATCGAATAGTCTTCTGCAATTCCGGCTTTGCAAAGGTTCCGGTAGGATACAGGTGTTTTAAGCCTTATAAAATGGAACCTGCTTGAAGCGATATCTTTGCCGGTTACTTTTTTTAACCGTTCATATTCCGATACTAAAACCGGTAACTTATCAGCAGCATAATAGGAAGGGTGTAAACCGGATCTGAACATAGCCGTAATTCTGGTTATCAATTCCCTGTAATCATCATTTTTCCAGGAGGGATTCTTATCATACTTTGAATGGTCTCCTACCGGGAAGAAGAATCTCACATCTGTGTTATATTTCCTTATGCAATCCGTAATATAATCGTAAACATCAAAGGGATCCTTCTTTATATGCTTTACAACCTTATACCTGTTGCCGGCCTGCCCTGATTTCGAAGTCAGGTCACGTATCATTCCTCCAAAACTCTTCAGAATATTCTTGCCAAGATAGGCGAACGGCTGGTCAGAATCCATTGTAAGGAGGGCATTGTACTCATTGCGCTTGAAGGCAATCGTGGAATATTTCTTTAACAGCACCATGGAAAACTCTTTCACCCAGATTTCGATAACAGGGATATCAAGAAATCCATGTTTATAAGCAAGGGAAGAGGATGCACTGAATCTTCCATGTTCATCAGCCTGAAATTCGAGATATTCCTCATAACGGCTTACCAGGAAGAATGAAGCAGCAAAAATATCGAAGGGGATATCAGAATCTGCTGAAGTCGAAAAGAAGACCGGTAAGTTTTTCCAGAATGAAACAGAAATATCCCTTTCCTTTATTCCTGTTTCGAATAATAAAGGATCCGGAGTAATCTTACAAGATCCCGGAATGTTCTCCATGGTGTAATTGACAACCGGGTGTTTCCCCAGTTTCCTCCTGTCAGTGACTATCTCCCATGGCAAGCCAAGGAGATCTCCGAGAAGAATTCCGGCAATGTATTTCAGCCTGGGAGAACCGGTGCGGGCAAATATTTTAATATGACGCTGATCCATTTGTACAAATTTAATAATTAAATGATTACATTTGCGCCCTGATAAACAAAGTGATTTCCAAGAAGCGTAGATAAGGCATTATGCCCAGTTTGCAAATGAGTTCATTCGACCGGAATTAATAACCATCGCTCCGGGAACCACATATTAAACATTTTTATGAAGAATTTTGAAGATTTGGGATTTACTCCCGGTATCCTGAAAGCAATCAGGGAACTTGGATTTGAGCAGCCAATGCCGGTCCAGGAAAATGTAATACCCCTGATGCTTAGTGATGAATGTGATATAATTGCACTTGCACAGACAGGCACCGGTAAGACTGCAGCTTTCGGGCTGCCTCTTGTACAGGCAACTGATACTGAATCAAATAACGTACAGTCACTCATACTATGTCCGACACGTGAATTATGCATGCAGATTACAAACGATCTTGCAGATTATTCAAAGCACACAGGCAGATTAAAAATACTTGCGGTTTACGGAGGTGCAAGCATTGATAACCAGATAAGGGCATTGAAAAAAGGAGTGCATATTATAGTTGCAACGCCTGGCAGGCTTATTGATTTGATCGGACGAGGTGCTGCAAAACTTTCAACAGTTACAACAGTCATCCTTGATGAGGCCGATGAGATGCTGAATATGGGATTCCTCGACAGCATTAACGAGATACTTGAAGAGGTTCCTTCAGGGAGAAGGACACTACTCTTCTCAGCAACCATGTCAAAAGAAATCGCAACAATTGCCAGAAAATATATGTCCGATCCGGTTGAGATAACTATCGGTACAAAAAATGCCACCGCCGAGAATGTCAGCCATTCATATTACCTGGTTCATGCGAAAGATAAGTATAAGGTGTTAAAACGGATTGCAGACTCGGAGCCCGGGATTTACGGAATTATTTTCTGTCGTACGCGCAAGGAGACCCAGGAAGTAGCTTCAATGCTGATCGAAGACGGTTATAATGCTGATGCTCTTCATGGTGATCTGTCTCAGGCACAGCGCGATACTGTTATGCAGAAATTCAGGGTCAGAAATCTCCAGCTGCTGGTGGCAACAGATGTAGCGGCAAGAGGGCTGGACGTAGATGATCTTACGCATGTAATCAACTTCAGTCTTCCTGAGGACCTGGAGGTCTATACTCATAGAAGTGGCAGGACAGGCAGAGCAGGGAAAAAAGGGATCTCCCTTTCCCTTGTCAATCTCCGCGAAAAATATATAATAAACCAGCTTGAAAAAAAGGTTAAAAAAGCTTTTAAGGCACTACCTATTCCAACAGGAAGCGAAATCTGCAGCAAGCAACTCCTGAACTGGATTAAAAAAATTGAAACTGTTGTTACAGAACACCAGGAGATCGAGAATTTCCTTCCCGAGATTGAAGAAAAACTTTCTAATCTTGACAGGGAGGAGCTCATCCGCAGAGTTGTCTCACTACAGTTCGACAGATTCCTTGATGATTACAGACACGGAGAGGAACTGAAATCCCCAATCGAAGGCCGTGAAGATGAATTCCGTAAAGGAGGAAGAAAAGGTTCAGGAAAATCTTATGAAGGAACCTTCAAAAGATTATTTATAAACCTCGGAAAGACCGATGGATTTTTTCCTGAACAGCTTATTGAACTTATAAACAAAAATACGACCGGAAAGAAAATCCCTATCGGGAAAATCGATCTGCTGAAAACCTTTTCATTCTTCGAAGTCGATACTGATCATGCCGATGAAATCATTAATGCATTAAATAATGCAAAGTTCAATGACAGAAGGGTTGCCGTCGAAATAGCCCAGGAAAAAACTGACGATCACAGTTCCGGTGACAGGTCTGACAGGAAGAAGGCAAAATGGTCCGACCGCAGACCCGATAGAAAAAGATCAGGTAAAAATGAAAGCTTCAGAAGAGATTTCAAAAAAGATAAGAAACACGGTAAAAGAGAATATAAAAAGAATAACAGGTAGGTTACTCCTGTTTTGAGCGGCTATTAGTTACATTAAAGTATAACTATCTGATTAGTAGTAAATAATAGATTTATTTATAATAAAGATGGGTGTCTCTTCTTTGTTGATAGCATGACTTCGGGAGATTCCTCATTACGCTACGCTTCATTCGGAATGACAGGGTATTTTATTTCTAAGGGGGGAAGTAAGCAGGAGCGTTTCGCAGGAATTTTTCTTACTGTCTCAAATCTTGTTCGAAACGCTCCTGCTTACTTCCCCAATCCATAAAACCCGACCTTGTCATTCCGAACGAAGTGAGGAATCTCATCATATTATAAACCAATCGGTTACAAAATGTTTTCATTAGTTGAAACCCAGAGCGAATCGAAGGGGCCAGCGAGGAATCTCTCTATCTCATAACAGAATAACCTTATTTAGTTGCAAAACAACCTATTTAAAAGATGAAATATGGGGTATGATAAGGCTATCTTAATTTTGGGTGTCTTTGCACAAAACAGGAAGAGAGTATAAAAAGAAAAAAAGGTAGAATACTCTGCTCTTTATTACTCTGTGAAACTAACGGTTTAAGAAATCATCGAATAATACCTGGAGATAGGCCTTTCCGCATTTTTCCGCATATTCCGGATGCATGCCCTCTTCAACAACAGCATTGCCAAGCTTATGATCGTAAATATATTTTGAGCTGTCAGTAATGAAACCGAAACCTTCATTAAAGGTATAAAATGCAAACGATGCTGATCCTTCTGAAAGGAGATCTTTACTGAAAGGAAAATTACCTTCAAGGTCGAGCTGATGCAGAATTGTTAAAGGTATATCAACCTGGCTTCCTGTTTTTTCGACCTTTACATCCTTAACAGTCAATGCCCCTCCAAGCCATACCATAGGGATCCTGAATATTTCTTCATCATAAACCAGAACCTCATTGGAGTTTCGCCGGCAATGATCTGCCACCAGGATTAAAAGTGTGTTTCCCCACCATTCTGTACCTTTAGCCCAATCAAGAAATTCTCCAAGTGATTTATCGCTGTAATATATTGAATTTCTGAACTTTGTCATGTCATCATTGCCTTCAAACACAGGTTCCATAGGCACATCAAACGGCTCATGACTTGAAAGTGTCAGAACTACTTTTAAGAATGGTTCTCTTATCTTTTTCAGGGAATCCATCAGAGTTTTGAAAAGCAGATTATCGGGGATCCCCCAGCTGGAATACTTGAGCTCCGGGCTAAAGTCATCCATGGTAATTATCTGACTGAAACCCGAGTTGATGATAAATGAATTGAAATTGGCAAAATTTATTTCTCCTCCATACCAGAATGAGCTGGTATATCCCAGTGCGTTTAAAGTTTTTATTATCCCCGGAAGACTCTGGGTCTTCTCAGGCTCTTTAATTATTGAATTTGCCGGCTGGGCAGGATAGCCGTTAAGTATTGCAGGCATTGCTTTATCAGTCCGGTTACCCGAAGCATAGAAATCTGAAAAGACCACACCTTCTTTAATGTACCTGTTGAGATTTGGAGTAGTCAGGGAATCACCTCCAAACGGACCAATGAGTGCATTACCAAAACTTTCAAGAACAATGAAAATTATATTTGGCCTATTGTTGTTTATTATTCTGACAGGTATACCATGACCTTCAGTAAGGGTAAGAATAATTTTTTCAGCTTCATCAGGATCTCCGAACACATATGGATTTTTTGTAGGCTTCTGGTTTATAACTGAGCTGCCTACATTCCAGACCACATTGATCGCAGTATGGTTAATGAAGAGGTCTTTGCTGAAATAAACCGTACCCGCATTTATCGGCGCAACACCCACCCCTCCTCTTATCGGGATAATCAGGGAACCTGACAGAAGCATGAAAAAAAGCATAGCAGGAATCCAAAGCCTGACTCTGGTAAATCCTTCAAAAAACCTGTCTATGTACTTCCTGTACAGAACAATAAAAAGAGTTGAAAAGATAGCAAAACCTGCAAATACTCCTGCTAGTTGCAGGATTGTAACACTTGCTGCTGCCTCCTTCGGGGTCTTTAGATAAAGTAATGGAGTATAGTCCATTCTGAATCCCCAGTATTTATAAAGTAGAGTATCACTGACAACGATACCGGAAGAAATTACTATTATAATATATGTATACCATTTTAGAAACGGTCTGCACCAGTTCCCGTTAAAATAGACGTCGGGAATAATTAGTAACATTGGTATCAGAAAGATATAACCTGTCGCTGAAAGATCAAGTTTAATTCCATGCCAGAAGGTGGCAACCAGCGGACCCAGAGGAAACTGAGAAGCTTCTTCGTAATGAGTTACGATAAAAAATACCCTGGCAGAAAAGAAAAACAGAAGCCAGAAAAGTGAATAGAAAAAAATCGCAATAAGTCTTTTTTTCATCTCAGGCTGAATGGATTTTTTGACCGTTCTTATAAAACAATATCAAAGAGGTAGTTATAATAACCATACCTGCAATCGTAAGCCATTCCGGGGTTTCCCCCGGAACCAGTATCCAGCTCAGAATGGCTCCCACGACCGGGATTAAAAACTTCCACAGGTTCAGTTCCGAGACCTTCACATGAGGCCTTTGCAGGAGTTTATACCATAAAGAGAAGGCAAAAGCTGACATGAAGCTTAACCAGATAAGTGAAGCCCAATATTCTCCGGGCAGAGGACCCTGTGGTCTTCTCTCAAAAATCAGCGACAGGAGGTATATAATTACACCTCCGATAAAAAGGGATGAAGAACTAAGTACTAAAGGATTAATCCTTTTGCTTCGGAGTGAAACCATGACATTACTTGTAGCTGTACCTATATTAGCGATCAGGATCATAAAGACACCCAGCATTTCAGCTGCCGAACCCAGTTTGAAAGCCTGCCTGCCGGCACTGATGAGAATTACACCTGATATCCCGAATATGATTGTGACAATCTTTCTTCGTGTAAGCCGCTCACCTTTATCCATCATGGCTGCAACCACAGCTGTTACCAGTGGTTGAGATCCCACGATTACGGCACCAAGAGCACCTGGAACGCGGTCCATTCCCAGATAAAAAAATATGTAGTTGACCAGTGCCTGAAGAAGAGTTACCCAGAAGATTATCCTCCAGTGTTCCCTGATCATCGAAATATAGATTGCTGGTTTAACCGTAAAGGGGAAGATCATGAGTCCGGAAATTATGAACCGTATGCCAGCAAAATGAAGCGGTGTATCATATTGCAGGCCGATCTTGATACCTGCATAAGCAGTCGACCATAGCAAACATGCAATAACTGCCCAGAATATGGTATCGTCTCTCTTCTCCACCAAGAATAATTTGGCTGCAAATATCAGAAAAAAAATCATTTTTCTACTATATTCCTGTCAGCCTGCAATGTTGCCTTAAATTAATATTTAATAGATTTGTCTCAGGATTAGAAAACATGACAACAGCCGATTACATTGCAAATCAATTATTTAATTCCGGCGTGCGTTATATGTTCGGCATTCCGGGAGGTCCCTCAATCCCTTATATGGAAGCTTTCAAAAAAACCGGGATTGAATTTATTCTGACTTCCAATGAAGCATCGGCCGGAATAATGGCCGACGTCTCAGCGAGACTCACAGGTATTCCGGGTGTCTGTCATGCTACATTCGGTCCGGGAGCCACGAATATCGCGACAGGAGCTGGAGGCGCCCTCCTTGACAGATCGCCCGTAATTGTCCTGACCAGTGAAATGGATGATCAGATGGTCAGAAGGACCACACAGATGAATATTGATCACCAGAAGCTTTTTGAACCATTGACAAAGGCGACATTCAGGCTGAATCGTCATAATGTTACCCGGATAATGCAACAATCCCTGAAGCTATGTACGGAAGAGTATCCGGGTCCGGTACATATCGGGCTGCCTGCAGATATTGAAGGCATTGAGGTATCTGAGGTCCCGGAAATCATTCCTGAGAGAGGGATAAAAGATTTCCCGAATGACATTCATAAGATAAAATCACTGCTTGGAGAGGCACGAAGGCCTCTGCTGGCAGTCGGGCTTACCGCAAAACGTCTTGGAATCGGGAAAGAACTTCTTTCATATCTCGAACGCTTTAAAATACCTGTTGTAATCACTCCTATGGCCAAGGGGATTATGCCTGAAGAACATCCTTCATATGCAGGAGTATTGTTCCATGCTTTAAGTGATTATCTGGAAGACATTTATGAGACTGCGGATCTGGTAATAGGAATAGGCTATGATCCTGTTGAATATAATTATGAATCCTGGATGCCGGATGTGCCCCTTATCCATTTCAGCACCATAGAAACAGACATGCCTGAAAGAGAAAATGTGGTGCAGTTTGCAGGTAGCCCTGATGAATGGTTCGGGCTTCTTCAGAATATCAACCAGGGATCTCTGATCTTCGAAAAAAATGTAATAAAGGGTATCCGTGATGAAATGTCTTCAGTATTTAACGGATTCACAGGTCATTTTGGACCTGTTGCTGTCCTGAAGATTCTGCAGGATAATTTACCATTTAATTCGATTATAACGGCAGATGTGGGTTCTCATCTGCATCTTATGGGGCAGTTCTGGAATACAGGAGGCAAGGATAATCTTATTATGACGAATGGATGGTCAGGAATGGGATTCGGAATACCTGCGGCAATGGCTGCAAGTATCTGCAAACCACGTTCGAAAACGGTTTGTATAACTGGTGATGGTGGATTCCTTATGATGGCAGGTGAGATGGTCACGGCAAAAAGGTACACTCTTCCGATAATTGTGGTAGTCCTTTCCGACGGTGAACTAAATCTTATAAAGCTGAAACAATCTTGGAAAGATATCCCGCCTTATGGTACTTCGTTATATAGCGGCGATCTTTTCGGATCTGACACTTTTCTTGGTGTAAAGGTATTAAATGCTGATAATCATGAAGCTATGATTAAATGCATAAATACTGCACTCACCCTGAGTGAACCTGTGATAATCAATGCAATGATCGATCCTGAAGATTACAAATGGCTGGTGGTTAAACGGTGACCGGTAACCGGAAGCCGGCGACTGACATATTACGAGGGTTACATATTACATGACACCTTTTACCCGACGCCCAACGTCTATTTTTTAGGCTTGGTTTTCTTTGCTGGCTTTGTCGCCTTTGCAGTTTTTGTTTCTTTTACTGGTTTTGCTGCAACCTTCTCCTTTTTAGTCTTGTCTGTTTTTTCTGGCTTCTTTGCTGCCGGAGCCTTTTTTGTCTCCTTAACCGCCTTTACAGCCTTTTCTGTTTTTTCTGCCTTCTTTGCTGCCGGAACCTTTTTAGTCTCCTTAACTGCCTTCACAGCTTTTTCTGTTTTTTCTGGCTTCTTTGCTGCCGGAGCTTTTTTTGTCTCCTTAACCACCTTAACAACCTTCTCAGATTTTACAGCCTTTACTTCCGCTACAACCTCTA
The DNA here is from genome assembly GCA_025454795.1 of Bacteroidales bacterium. Lineage (GTDB taxonomy): Bacteria > Bacteroidota > Bacteroidia > Bacteroidales > VadinHA17 > LD21. The sequence goes on from JALONT010000052.1 coordinate 15,709, forward strand.
CAGCCTTTTCTTCTTTAACTGGTTTCTGCTCTTTCACTTCTTTTACTTCTGTGATCTCAATAACCTCTTTTACCGGCTTTTTCTTCTTTATAGGTTTTCTCTCTATAAATTCTTGTTCCTTTGCAGTCTTTACAAGCTTCACAGCAGGTTTGTTGATTTTTTTTCTGCGTCGTCTTACCCCATATGTTCCAAGAATAATTTTGCCTCTTCTTGATTTTTTATCACCTTTTCCCATATTAATTGGTTTTGATTAGTTTTACTATTCCTTTTAAGAGTGGAGGCAAAGTTAGTAATATTCTTTATTTTTATTCAAATTGATTCTCCGTACATTAAACAAGGGATGTTTATTTAACCACAGGGTCGCACGGAGTAATCACTGAGTAACACTGTTTAAAGCCTTAAATACTATTTAAAATAAAATTGAAAATATTATTCTTCGCTGAGTATTTACTCCGTAAAACCTCCATGTAACCCGTGAAATTCCGTGGTTAATAAAACTATATGAGAATTTCTTAACTGAAGTCCTGGTCATAAATGGGAAAAAGACACGCAAAGAAGTTAAATATTTATAACTTGCACAATTATAAAACATTACAATAATGCAGACATTAAACGATTTAAGACTGGCAGTACTGATAGATGCTGACAATATCCCTTTCCATAATGTAAAGGGGATGATTGAGGAGATTGCAAAATACGGAACTCCCACATTTAAAAGAATATATGGCGATTGGACAAAACCAACGATAGCAGGCTGGAAGACAGTTCTGCTTGAGAATGCCATAACGCCTATCCAGCAATATGGATATACCAAGGGAAAAAATTCGACCGATTCGGCAATGATCATTGATGCTATGGATATTCTCTATTCCGGTAAAGTAGATGGCTTCTGTATAGTTTCAAGTGACAGTGATTTCACCAGGCTTGCAACCAGATTGCGTGAAGCAGGGATGAAAGTGATCGGTATCGGGGAACGTAAAACGCCATCACCGTTTATCGTGGCATGCGATAAATTCATTTACCTGGAGATTATTACTTCCTCTGCAGCAGTGCAGGAGCCTGTTTCCGTCAAAAAGAAAACCGGCAGGCCTGTCCGGTCAGGTCATAAAAATGAGGAAAGCGACCAGCAGCTTCAGATCAGGAAAGTCAAACGTCTGATAGCATCCTCTATCACCGATCTGGCCGATGAAAACGGATGGGCATATCTTGGAGATGTCGGAAATCTGATACTTAAAAAACAACCCGATTTTGATCCGCGAAATTTCGGATTTGCCAAGCTGACCCCGCTTATCAGGTCGTTTGATTTTGAAATTGATGAGAGAGACTCGGGGCAGAACCATATAAAGCATATATATATAAGGAACAGGAAATAGACGGTATGCGGCGTGCGGTTGGCGGCATGCGGCATGCGGCATGCGGCGTGCGGTGTGTGGTAGGCGGCTTGCGGCGTGCGGCATGCGGCGTGCGGCATGCGGCGTGCGGTGTGTGGTAGGCGGCTTGCGGCGTGCATTATGATCTATCTGAATGACGCCTTGCTCCTGTCCCCTTTTACCTAATGCCTGACGCCTGACGCCTGACGCCTGACACCTGATGCCTGACGCCTGACGCCTGACGCCTGACGCCTGACGCCCTAATTAATAAAAAGTTGCTTAATAGTCAAGATATTATACATAATATTTTTTGTTTACAAAAAAAAATATGACCTTTGACCCTGTTTTAATAACATATTAATATTTGAATTATGAACATTTACGTCGGAAGTCTTCATTTTAAAATGAATGAAGCAGAACTTAAAGAACTATTTGAAGAGTATGGCGAAGTTGCATCTGCAAAGATCATTTTCGATAAATACTCCGGAAAAAGCAAAGGATTTGGTTTCGTAGAGATGCCGAATGATGCTGAGGCAAAAAAAGCCATTGAAGAACTTAACGGATCTGAGATTCAAGGCAGAAACATCATTGTAAACGAGTCAATTGAAAGAACTGAAAGAAGAGGTAACTTCAGAGGTGGTGACAGTGACCGCAGAGGCGGCGGCCCCAGAAGGGACAATACGAGATAGACAGGAAACCAAAAAATCTTAGACTATGAAAGGTACTGTTAAATGGTATGACAGAGTTAAAGGTTACGGATTCCTGCAGACTGAAGATAACAAGGACATCTTTGTCCACCGTTCAGGATTGGAGGATTCACATACCGTTCTTGAGACAGGCCAGACTGTTGAATTTGAGGTAGAACAGAGAGAAAAAGGTCCTGTCGCCATCAAAGTAAGAAATGCTGAATAATATAATTATTATTCGAACTAATTTAAGGAGGCTGTACAAACACAGCCTCCTTTTTTTAACTATTTTTTTTCTATCTTTCATAAAGAAAAAATAATGCTCATGAGAAATCCAATTCTCTTTATAGCACTTACGCTATCTGGTCTGTCTGATATTGTCATTAAAGGAGAAAAATCAAAACACATAACGATAAGATCGGACAATTCAGGGATTAAGAAAAGAGCTATAATTGGTGATGAAGCTGATTCAGGGACAATAAAGATTTTTTAACAATTCATCGATACAAGTATCCCTGATTATTCTTACTTTGGTATCCATTTTTAAAGCTTCATGAGTAAGATGTATCTTATCATAGTAGTCAGCTTGATTACTGCTAATTTATCAAATCAGGGAAACATGATTCAAAAAAGTAAATCAGAAAGAAAAAGTCTCAGGACAGAATGGACACTTAGCGATCTTCCCGGAAGAACTTCAGAAGGTGTACAAATCAAGGGAAAACCCGGGACCATAAAATTTAAGAACAACAGTGCTATTTCCTTTAACGGATCTTCCGATGCGATTTTTTTAGAAAGTATGCCACTTGCCTGGTGTGAACAATTTACTATTGAAGTAATTATCAAACCCGCAAGCGGAGGAAACTTTGAACAACGGTTTTTACATATCGGGGAAGTACAGGGCGACAGGGTTCTTCTGGAATTAAGATCAACAGAGGCCGGCTGGTATTTTGATGGTTTTGTAAAAGTCGGTGACCTGGAAAAAGCACTGATCGATCAGCAATTATTGCATCCGTTTGACCAATGGTATCACCTTGCTTACCTTGTAGACAATGGAAAGCTGGAAACATACATCAACGGCAAAAAAGAGCTCGAAAGCTACCTCGGAATTACCCCTCTCCGGGTTGGAAAGACTTCAATCGGGGTGCGACAGAATGAAGTTTCCTGGTTTAAAGGAGCTATTTATAAGATCAGAATAACTCCTGAAGCATTAAAACCAAAAAACTTCATGAAATACTGAAAAATGGTCGTGAGTCGTGAGTCGTGAGTCGTGAGTCGTGAGTCGTGAGTCGGAAGTAATTTTCTTTGGTCTTTGGTCTTTGGTCTTTGGTCTTTGGTCTTTGGTCTTTGGTCTTTGGTCTTTGGTCTTTGGTCTTTGATCTTTGGTCTTTGGTCTTTGGTCTTTGGTCTTTGGTCTTTGGTCTTTGGTCTTTGGTCTTTGGTCTTTGGTCTTTGGTCTTTGGTCTTTGGTCTTTGGT
>JALONT010000076.1 GCA_025454795.1 Bacteroidales bacterium
TGCGACGGTGCGATTGCAGTAGTAAGAACCGATGTCACGGGCCTTAACAGTGGCGATCTCTTCCCGGCAGGAGTGACAACTATTTCATACAGTGCAACTGATGGTTTGGGTAATGTAAGTACCTGCAGCTTTAATATAACCGTAAGTACTGATGCAATTGGACCGATTATCAGTGGTTGTCCTGCAAACCAGGGACCGCTGCCGATGGATGCTCTGGCTTGTGGTGCAACAGTCACATGGATTGATCCGACAGCAGTTGATAACTGCGATGGAGCGATTGCAGTAGTAAGAACCGATGTCCAGCTTTGATGTTTCTGTTAATGCTGATACGGAGATACCTGTAGCAACATGTATGGCAGACCAGTCACGGAATGCAGATACCGGAAGTTGTTCCTATACTGTAATTGGTACCGAACTCGATGCAACTGCAATAGATAATTGCTCTGGTGTTACTCTTATTAATAACTTTAATGGTTCACCTACTCTTGCAGGCGCAGTTATACCTCCAGGTGTAACAACAGTTATCTGGACTGCAACCGATGCCAATGCAAATACCGGGACATGTCAATTTGATATTACTGTAACTGACAATGAGTTACCTGCATTAACATGTCCTGCAGATATTTCACAGAATGAAGATGCAGGATTTAGCTACGCAACGGTTATTGTTCCAGACCCGACTATAAGTGATAACTGCTCTGTATCTACTCTCACCTGGTCCATGACAGGCGCAACTACTGCATCATCAGTCGCGACAGGTGTAAATCAGATCGGAACATATATTTTTAATACAGGTATTACAACAGTAACATATAATATTTCGGATGCAGGAGGAAACACAAATACATGTGGTTTTACAGTAACAATCTCAATCCCGGCTCCTCTCTCCGGAAGTTTAGTCTCACAGATTGATGTACTCTGCTATGATGGTAACAACGGAAGTATAACAGTAACCGGAGTTGGAGGCAGTACACCATACGAATACAGTCTTAATTCGGGTCCTTATCAGCCATCCGGTACCTTTAATTCTCTTACAGCAGGTGCATATATTGTAACTGTCAGGGATGTGCTTTTGAATACTTTTGATGTACCGGTTTCTATTTCAGGACCAGCAGCTGCACTGACAGTTAATATAGTACCCACAGATGTTCTCTGTAACGGAGGCAGTACTGGTACAGCAACTGCAACTGCAACCGGAGGGACAGGACCTTACAATTATTCCTGGAATACAACACCGGTGCAAACGGGTCCTGCAGCAACAGGTCTTACGGCAGGCACTTATACTGTTACGATTACAGATGCCAACAGCTGTCCAGCCACCGGAAATGTTACAATTACACAACCTGAAGCACTTGCGGTTACAACAACACAGACCAATGTTCTCTGTAATGCCGGAGCAGACGGTACGGCAACAGCTATTCCGGCAGGAGGTACCGGACCTTACACTTATTCATGGAATACATCACCTGCACAAACAGGGGTTACTGCAACCGGACTGGCTGCAGGCAACTATTCCGTTACAGTAACAGATGCAAATAGCTGTTCCACCTCTGGTAATGTTTCAATAACTGAGCCGGCAATCCTGTCTCTTGATCCTGTACCAACAGATGCCGGTTGCCCGGATTCAGACGATGGTTCTATTACACTTGATATTACAGGTGGTACTGCTCCTTACAGTGTGATCTGGGGGGATCCTGTTACGGATCCTGTTACAACTCCCAACAGGACCTCTTTGCTTCCGGGGACTTATAGTGTTATTGTTGCGGATGCTAACGGATGTCCGGCTGGTGCAAGTGCTGAGGTCAAGTATACAGGTTCCTTCGGCTGTCTCGAGATCCCTGATATCATAACTCCTGATCCTGCGGATATGCATAACGACGAATGGATTATAAGGAATATAGATATCTATCCGAATGCAGAGGTTCTTATATATACAAGATGGGGTAAGTTGATATACCAGACAAAAAACATTTCAGCCAACCCATGGAACGGCAGATACTCAAATGGCAGGCTTGTCCCGACAGATTCGTATCATTATATATTGTATCTGGGTGACGGATCCAAACCAAGATCAGGTGTGATAAGTGTAATTAGGTAATAACTGGTATAATTTGATGAAAAGAGATATGAGATTATTAAGACGTTTATTCCCGCTGCTTATCCTGAGCTTTATTTCTGGTGCCTCCCTTGGACAGCAGGTACCGATGTACAGCCAGTACATAATGAACGGCTTTTTGGTAAATCCGTCGTTTGCCGGCAGGGATGGCTATACAACAGTTACCCTTACAACCAGGGAGCAGTGGGTTGGACTTGCACAGTCACCAGGCACTTATGCGGCCAGTTTTCAGACGCGTTTGCTGAAGAACAGCTATATTTCAAAATCGACCTCTGTCAGAAAGAAACTTGTTAAACCTACAAAAGGAGGTAAAGTTGGTCTTGGTGGATATATCTTCAACGATAATAATGGCATAATGAAGCGTACCGGATTTCAGGCTGTTTACGCATATCACATCACATTGGGTCGTACCCAGGGTGTGCCAAATAACCTGGCTTTGGGGCTTGCAATGACAGCCTATCAGTTTGCCATTAATACAGATGGACTTACATATGACCATAATGATCCTCTGCTGATTAACTATGACAGATCTGTTTTTATACCTGATTTTAATTTTGGAGCAAGCCTTACAACAACAAAATATTATGTGGGATTTGCGATGACAAACCTGTTAAGAGGATCTCTGATGTTTGCCGATACTACAAACACAAAAAGAAATGAGCTCGGGCACTATTTCCTGACAGGAGGTATTAAAATCCCCCTGAACAGGGACTGGACCCTTGAACCTTCAGCTTTTATAAAATCCTCAGACATGCTCTTTAAATCAATCCAGATGGATCTTACCACCAGGGTCTATTTCAAAGAGGATTACTGGGCAGGATTGTCATGGAGGACAGGTGATGCTATCATTCTTATGATGGGTCTCAAGTACGACAGATTTTATTTTGCTTATGCAGTTGACTTTACACTGACAGATATACGTAAACAAAGTTTTGGAACACATGAGCTGACTCTGGCTGTAAAATTTGGTGAGAGCGCCAGAAGATACCGCTGGATAAACGCCTATTAAGATTACTGTTTATCATTAAATATGTCAAAAGGTATCGTAACAAAATTTGCCGGTACCCTTTCGCTGCTTTCGTTATTATTCATTAAAGGATATCCACAGGATGCTGGTTTAAATCCTGTCAGGCTGATGTTCTATAATGTTGAAAATCTGTTTGATATACTTGATGATACACTTAAGGAAGATGATGAATTTTTACCGGCTGGAATCAGAAGGTGGAATTCTAAAAGGTATTTCCTGAAAATTAATTCCCTTTATAAAACAATCGCAGCAGCAGGAGAATGGGATGTTCCTGCCATTCTTGGTTTATGTGAGATCGAAAACAGAAGAGTAATTGAAGATCTAATATACGGTACAAATCTGTCGCGTTATGAATTCGGAATATTGCATGAAGATTCTCCGGATCCGCGGGGAATTGATGTTGGTCTGATTTACAGAAAGGACAGAGTGGAAGTTTTAAAGTACTGCTATTTATTTCCTCCCGGTTTCAGCAGTGATGGATTCAAAACCAGAAGCGTCCTGTATGCTGTATGCACAATATCTGAAGACACGATCCATCTCTTCGTAAATCACTGGCCCTCAAGAAGGGGAGGGGTGCTTGCAGCTGAGGAGCAGCGGTCAGAGATCGCAATGATGGTCAGCAGCAAAACCGATTCAATAACAGAAGTATCAGAAGGAAAGGCTAAGATCATTATAATGGGTGATTTTAACTCAACTCCTGAGGATCAGATAATAAGCTCTTTTTCAAGGGACATGAAGATGATAAATCTGTCGGAGAACCTGCCTGCAGGATCAGGAACTTACAGGTACATGGGTACATGGGAATTGATTGACCAGGTTATTGTATCAGAGGAATTGATTAATTCAGATCATGGGCTGTTTACCAGCCCGGAATTGTTCCGGATCTTCAAACCGGATTTCCTTTTGAAGAGTGATACAAAATATCCCGGGGCAACTCCTTTTTCAACTTACAGAGGTTACAGGTACCAGGGGGGGTACAGTGATCACCTGCCAGTTATTCTGGATCTAAAATTAAGATAATTGATTATGGAGGAGTAAGACCGATCTCCTTCCCTTTTTTAATCATAAGTTTCCTTGCAGCTTCATGCTCGTTGGGTATAATTCCGTCAAGAATCGCTTCCCTGATTGCATTTTTAATGATGCCTACCTCCCTGCCCGGTTTAATCCCAAATGTTGCTATGATCTCGGCTCCGTCAACAGGAGGCTGAAAGTTCCTGACAGCATCTTTTTCTTCAATTTCTTTAAGTTTTTTTCTTACATATCTGAAATTCTCAAGATGCAAAGCCTTTTTTGTCTCGTTCTTTGAAGTAATATCAGCTTCGCATAAAGCCATAAGGTCGTCAATATCTTCACCTGCCTCAAAAAGGAGCCTTCTCACAGCTGAATCAGTCACTACTTCCTGCGATAAAACAATGGGACGCAGATGAAGATCAATCAGTTTTTGTACATATTTCATTTTCTCATTCAGCGGAAGTTTTAGCTTACGGAAGATATCCGGGATCATTTTTGATCCGATATATTCATGTCCATGGAATGACCACCCGGCTTCGGGAAGATATTTCTTAGTGACAGGTTTTGCGATATCGTGGAGCAAAGCTGCCCATCTCAGCCATATATTTTCTGAATGCTTTGCAATATTGTCAAGTACTTTTAAGGAATGTAAGAAATTATCCTTATGTGCTTTACCGTCCTTTCTTTCCACACCTTTCAGGTTGTCAAGCTCCGGAAAGATAATACTCAGCAGTCCTGCCTTTTCAAGCAGAATGAATCCGGTTGAGGGGTGATGACACATCAATATTTTATTAAGCTCACCGATTATCCTCTCCTGTGATACAATCCTGATGCGTTCAGCGTTTTTTGTAATTGAAATAAAAGTATTTTCCTTAATAGTGAAATTAAGCTGGCATGCGAATCTGATAGCTCTCAGCATCCTTAATGGATCATCTGAAAACGTTCTGTCCGGATCGAGAGGCGTCCTTATTATCCTGTTCTTAAGGTCAGATGTGCCTTCAAACGGATCAAGAAATTCGCCATAGGTCTCTTTATTAAGACTTATTGCAAGGGCATTTATAGTAAAATCCCTTCTCATCTGGTCGTCTTCTAGTGTTCCATCCTCAACTACAGGTTTTCTTGATCCTCTCTCATACGACTCTTTCCGTGCTCCAACGAATTCTATTTCATAATCTTTCCAGCGGAACATTGCAGTACCGAAATTCTTAAATACACTCACCTTAATTTTTGGATCTATTCTACGGGCTGTCTTCCTGGCTATTCCAATTCCGCTTCCAATAACAACAATATCGATATCTTTTCCCGGGTGATCGCGTTTCATGATGCAATCTCTTACCCATCCTCCGATCACGAATGCCTTTACTTTTTCAGATGTCACTACCTCTGAAATAATTTCAAATATCTTGTCATTTAGACATATGTTCATATATAGATATGACAATTTGTTGCTATTTCATGACAAAGTTACAATTAATAACTAATTTTTTGTAAATTACATGATCTGCAAACTTGTGGCACAAAGGTTGACTAATATGAACAATTATGATTCTCTGGAGTTTAATCTTAAAATAAAAGTATGACTGAGCATTTAACAAAAGAGACCTTTAAGGCTAAGGTTTTTGATTACGAAAAGAATAAAGAGTGGAAGTTTGAAGGTGAAAAACCTTGTATTATTGATTTTTATGCAGACTGGTGCGGTCCATGCAAGATGGTAGCACCCATTCTGGAAGATCTTTCAAAAGATTTTGACGGGAAGATGGATGTTTTCAAAGTGAACACGGAAGAAGAGCAGGAGCTTGCATCTGTTTTTGGGATCCGGAGCATTCCTTCATTCCTGTTTGTCCCTCTTGAAGGCCAGCCCCAGATGGCAATGGGAGCCTTACCCAAAGAATCCTTCGTTAAAGCATTTAAAGATGTGCTTGGAGTAGAAAAACAGGATTTTCGTTAGAAATTAATATTTTGTCTGAAAATAGGTCTTTATTAATGTAACATTCTATATTATGTTTACGTTTAAATAAATATAGGAGGTGGTAACAGAAGGTTACATGGATTTTTTCATGGATTTAGGTTTAGGGTAGTAGTAAATCAGGACTTCGGTCCTGATTTATTTTATATACGGATCGGGATTCAGGAATAAAAAATATTTGACTTTGGCATTTGAGAGTAAGATTCCTCATTTCTCCGCCTGATGGCGGATCCATTCGGAATGACAGTGTTTTTTTAATTATTGGGGAGAAGGAAGGAGGAGCGTTTCGCAGGAATTTTCCTTACTGTCTTAAATCTTGTTCGAAACGCTCCTGCCATATAACTCGACCTTGTCATTCCGAACGAAGTGAGGAATCTCATCGTTCTATATATCAATTTGTTAATAAATATTGCCATTGGTAACGGTAGCGAGGAATACCTTTCAATAATGATTTATAAAATATTGAATTGCGAGGGTTATACGGGAACTTCTATTTTCCCATTATGGTATAATTCCTTCCACCCTTTGTTAAATTTATCTATAAGTGCAGATTTTTTCATTCGGGAATATCCCTTTATTTGTTTTTCTCTTGCTATGGCTAAATCGATGAAATCAAATTTCTCGAAATAAATGAGTTTATCAGCGTTATATTTCTGCGTAAATCCTTTAATTTTCTTTTGTTTGTGTTCATAACACCTTCTTTCTAAGTCATTAGTAACTCCAGTATAAAGAACATTATGATGTGTATTTGTTAAGATATAAACATAATATATCTGGATTCTCATCTAACTGGCAGATTATTAACGACATAAATTATTAAGACAAAAATTACAAAAAAATAGAAGATTTTAAGATTTGCTATTTGGTTAAAAGCTGATGCATTAACGGTATCTTCTTATTCAATCCTTCTCTGTGCCATTTCCCTGCCTGATTCAGGAGATTCCTCGTCCGCCGGCTGGCGGACTCGGAATGACAGTGTTTTTTTAATTATTGGGGAGAAGGAAGGAGGAGCGTTTCGCAGGAATTTTCCTTACTGTCTTAAATCTTGTTCGAAACGCTCCTG
>JALONT010000004.1 GCA_025454795.1 Bacteroidales bacterium
ACAAATCATGCTCCTATTAATGCCAAGAAAGCTTGTCTGTCATAACAAATTAAGAGTTGAATATTTATTAAGCTGATTTTATCAGCAAACCCTAAATAAATACGGGGAACTCGGTTGTGCCACCATGAAAGGCATCAATAAGCCGTACATGTCGGTAATGGCTGATAGTGGTTTCTCAAGGTTTGAGGGAACAATTGCTTTCCCTGGAAAATAATAAAAGTGCAGCCCCTCTTACTGCACTTTTCATCTATCGCTGAAAGTAAATTCCTATTTAACCTTAATACTTCTATTGTATAGTGTCTGCCAGTCATCTGAGGTAACAGATGGTAGATTCTTATCGACTGCTCTTCTTTCAAGTTTCTTGATAACCATTGATTTCTGATCTTTTGATGTTCCTTTAGTTGTCCCTGTGTAATCAACCCAGGCTGTGAATCTGTTGATTTTATGAGGCATAACCTCGTCGGTTCGTATAAAACTGGCTACACCATCTGGTTCTTGTTTTAGAGCCAGGTTATTATGATTAGCTTCCCATACATCCACATAATAAACCCATGGTCCAAGATGTGAGAAGACTACAAAACCATCAGTATCAGTATAACCCTCTGCCTCTATATTTGTTTCATCTTCCCAATCGATAATTGACAGATAAAGTCTAACTCTGGCGTCAGCAACAGAATACTCATCATAGTATTCAAGAACTTCAATCTCAAGAAGTGTTGGGATCAAAACCTCAATAGTGATTGTTGCTTTGTCTTCCAGACCTTTCCTTGAAATTGCTGTCAGGACTACATCAAAGACCCCGGTCCCGGTGTAAGTGTGTACAGGATCCCTGTCATTGGAAACAAAACCATCACCAAAATCCCACTCAAAATCAGCAGCATTATGTGATTCATTGGTAAAATATACCTCCTGCCCTACTTCCGGTTTGATATTATCTGCAGAAAACTGTGCCTCGGGAATCGATTCGCATGAGATGAGTATCAGGGGCAGAACCAGGAACATATAAATTATTCTTTTCATTGTTTTAAGTTTTAGTATTTAATTTTAAAATGTCAAATTGTGTGCCATCTTTTTGTAAGGTTATCTGATTGACTGCTATTTCTGCATCTGAAGCCTCCTTTTTAAAGCCTCCAAATAAAAAAAATAATTATCTTTGCACTCCTGTAAAAAGATGCTCAATAATGATAAAGATAACATTTCCGGACGGAACAGTAAAAGATTGTAAAGAGGGAATAAGCAGTCTCGAAATTGCAGAACAGATAAGCCCCAGGCTTGCAAAAGAGGTTTACGCTGCAACAGTTAACAGCGAGGTCTGGGATCTTTCAAGGCCTATCAGAACAGATGCAACTCTGAAACTTCACAAATGGGAAGACGAAGAGGCAAAACACGCGTTTTGGCACTCTTCCGCTCACCTTATGGCAGAGGCTCTTGAAGCACTCTACCCAGGCATTAAATTCGGAATAGGTCCTGCAATAGATAACGGGTTTTACTATGATGTTGATCCTGGTGATGGGAAAATAATTACCGAAGCTGACCTGGTTGCAGTTGAGAACAAAATGAAAGAGCTGGCTGCTCATAACCAGGTTTATCAGAGAAGGGATGTCAGCAAGAAGGAAGCTATGGAAGTCTTCACAAGGAAAGGTGATGAGTACAAAACAGAACTTATCAGTGAACTGGTTGACGGGACTATCACTTTATATACTCAGGGTGACTTTACAGACCTTTGCCGCGGACCACATCTCCCTTCCACTGAACCTATTATTGCCATCAAGCTCACAAGTGTGGCAGGGGCTTACTGGAGAGGTAATGAAAACCGGAAGATGCTTACCAGGATCTACGGAATAACTTTCCCAAAACAAAAAATGCTTGATGAGTATCTTGTTTTCCTTGAGGAGGCCAAAAGAAGGGACCATCGCCGTATAGGCAAAGAGCTGGAGCTCTTCACTTTTTCTCCGAAAGTCGGGATGGGTCTTCCTTTGTGGATGCCGAAAGGTGCCGAGGTCAGGCAGAACCTCATTAATTTTCTTACTTCGGTGCTCAGAAAAAGGGGTTACAGGATAGTAGCAACACCTCATATAGGAAATGTGAACCTTTATAAGACATCCGGACATTTCGAGAAGTACGGTGCAGATTCATTCCAACCGATGTCAACACCCCAGGAGGGAGAGCAGTTTATGCTTAAACCTATGAATTGCCCTCATCACTGTGAGATATATAATGCAACTCCACATTCATATAAAGAGCTTCCTCTCAGGATGGCAGAGTTCGGAACAGTTTACAGGTATGAGCAGAGTGGTGAGCTCCACGGACTCACCAGAGTAAGAAGTTTCACCCAGGATGATGCACACCACTTCTGCAGACCCGACCAGTTGCGGGAAGAATTCAAGAGCATCATTGATCTTATACTCTATATCTTTAAAATATTGAATTTCAATGACTTCTCTGCTCAGATTTCATTAAGAGATCCTGAAAACAAACAAAAATATATCGGCTCAGATGAGAACTGGGAAAAAGCAGAGCGCGATATTATTGAAGCAGCAGGTGAGAAGGACCTGAATACAACTGTTGTCACTGGAGAGGCAGCATTCTATGGCCCTAAGCTGGATTTCATGGTTAAGGATGCCATTGGCCGTAAATGGCAGTTAGGTACGATACAGGTTGACTATAATCTCCCTGAGAGGTTCGATCTGACCTATAATGGCAGTGACAATCAGAAACATCGCCCTGTAATGATCCACCGGACAATTTTCGGCTCGATGGAGAGATTTGTAGCAGTTCTGATCGAGAACAGTGCCGGTAAATTTCCTCTCTGGCTGGCACCCGATAAAGCTGTCGTTTTGCCGATCAGTGAAAAATTCAATGAATATGCAGGAAATGTTTTGGAAATTCTAAATAATTCCGATATTTGCACCTTGATTGACGACAGGAGTGAAAAGATAGGTAAAAAGATCAGGGATAATGAATTAAAGAGGATCCCATACCTTCTGATCATAGGAGAAAAAGAAGCTGAAAGCGGAACGGTTGCTGTCCGTAAGCAGGGTGAAGGTGATAAAGGAAGTATGAAGATTGAAGAATTTGTGGACTTTATCCGGTCAGAGATCAAAAAAGAGATTGGAAATTAATTGAACAGAAAGATATATTAGTATTAACAAAAATTAGGAGGAAAGAGTTATAACCGGACCAATCAGACGAAGCCCCGGAAGGATTACCCAGCCGGCTCACAAAATAAACAACAGGATCACAGCAAAAGTGGTCAGAGTTGTAGGTGATGAAATAGAAGCAGAAGTCATGAGTATCCAGGATGCCCTTAAACTGGCAGACAAAATGGAACTCGATCTAGTCGAAATTTCCCCAAATGCAGATCCCCCTGTTTGTAAGATTGTTGATTATCAGAAATTTCTCTATCAGCAAAAGAAAAAGCAGAAGGAGATAAAAGCTAAAGCAGCGAAAATTGTCGTTAAGGAGATAAGATTCGGACCAAATACAGACGATCACGATTATAATTTTAAGCTCAAGCATGCTATGAGATTCCTCGAGGAGGGAGCAAAAGTAAGAGCTTATGTGTTCTTTAAGGGAAGGTCAATATTGTTCAAGGAACAGGGCGAAGTCCTTCTGTTACGGTTTGCCAATGACCTTGAGGAATATGGGAAGGTTGAACAACTCCCAAGACTGGAAGGGAAAAGAATGATCATATCATTCTCTCCTAAAAAGAGGAAGTAATTTTTAAATATATTTAATCACAGAAATGCCAAAAATGAAGACAAATCCTGGTGCGAAGAAGAGATTCTCTCTCACCGGAACAGGAAAGATCAAGCGCAAACATGCTTTCAAGAGCCATATTCTGACAAAGAAATCAACAAAACGGAAGAGAAACCTGTCATACTTCGGTCTTGTTGACAAAACGGACTCGAAGAACGTTAAGCTTATGCTGGCAATTAAATAATTGTTCAGCTCTCAGAAAAGTAAATATTGTTATTAACCGATTGTTCAGCAGATAAGTGTCCGCCAACTGGAGGAACGCTGACTTTCAAAAAAAATGAGTTATGCCAAGATCAGTAAACGCAGTCGCTTCAAGGGCCAGAAGAAAAAAAGTCCTTAAGCAGACAAAAGGAAACTTCCTCTCAAGAAGAAATGTTTTTACAGTCGCAAAAAACACCCTTGATAAAGGGATGGGTTATGCATACCGCGACAGAAAGAAAAAGAAAGGCCTTTTCAGGTCATTATGGATCCAGAGGATCAACGCAGGCGTTCGTCAGTATGATATGAGTTATTCGGAGTTTATCGGTAAGCTTGATAAGAAAGGTATTGCCCTTAACAGAAAAACCCTGGCCGACCTTGCAATGAACCACCCCGATGCGTTTAAAGCAATTGTGGAAAAGGTAAAATGAGCGATATACAGAAAGAAAAGCTGACCGGAAACGAGTCAGCTTTTTTATTTACTTCACTTTAATAAACATTCTCCTGAACCTTATTTTGTTCAGCCCCGTTGCTTCCTTGTCGATAGAAAGCCATATGAATTTGGGCCTACCTACAATATGATCTTCAGGTACAAAGCCCCAGTATCTTGAATCGGCTGAATTATGGCGGTTATCCCCCATCATCCAGTAATAATCCATCCTGAAAGTATAGCTGTCAGCCTGTACATTATTTATATAAATGGTACTTCCGTCTACCCTCAGGTCATTCTCTTCATATACATCAATAATACGATCATAAAGGCAAAGGTTTGATGTATCGATTTTTACAGTCATTCCTTTTACGGGTATCCATAAAGGTCCAAAGTTATCTTCATTCCACCTCAGATCAGGATCATAGGGGAAGATATGAGGTGCAAATTCTCCGGCTCTCGCATAAATTGCCGATACTTCATTTACATTAGTGAACTTTGAAATGGTCTCTGCATTTTGTTTTGTAAGGGGAAGAAAATATGCTGAACTCGACAACATTGTCTGATCAGATTTTGAAACATTAAGCCTTTCAAATGCTTTCGGGTTTATAGTTGTCCCGTTCGTTCCGACAACATATGTCGTCTGCTGACCTGGATTTTCCGGTGGGACCCTTCCGTTAACATAAAGTACACCTGAGTTGATTGTTATCGTATCACCAGGTATTCCCACACATCTCTTTACATAATTATCGCGCCTGTCAACAGGCCTGAAGATGACTTCATATCTGGATCTGATCTCTTTCCTGGCCATTGGTATATAATACCCAAGCGGCTTCGGTGTCTGGACTCCGTAGCTGTCCCTGCCCTGGAATTCCCTGGCTGTTCTTCTGACAATTTCGTAGTAGCTGGTTGCCTGATCCTCAACAACAACAGTATCTCCCGCCGGAAAATTAAAAACTATAGGGTCATTATTCTTCACATTACCACACCCGGTCAGTCGTTTATATGGCCAGAGCACAATGTTTGACCAGGACCTGCTTTTAAAGAAAGGCATGGTATGCTGAGTGAAGGGAAATGCAATCGGTGTGTTCGGCATCCGCGGACCATAAGCCAGTTTGCTTACAAAAAGATGGTCACCTACCAGGAGTGATTTCTCCATTGAGGGTGTGGGGATACGGTAATTCTGAAAAAGGAAGATATTGATAAGTGAGACTGCAATAACTGCAAAGATGAGTGCATCGAGCCATTCAATAAAAGAATTATTATTACCATCTCTCCTTTTCCAGAATGTCCAGTTGACCTTCTCGGAAATATAAAGGTCAAAAATGATCCCTAGTCCCGGAAGAAGCCAGTAATTTCCGATCCAGATGACAACCAGGATGTAGATAAGTGCTACAATTGCAAATTTTATGTATTTTTTCTGAAAGTACTTACGCATAATAAATTGATTTTTTGAAGCGGTAAATGTAGAAAATTTTTCAGAATCCCAGTACATTGTTCATCGTGAATACCCCTTTTCTGGTATAAATGAATTCGGCCGCCACAACTGCACCAAGCGCGAATCCTTTCCTGTTCCTGGCCTCATGACGAAGGCTGAGTGTGTCAATATCTGAATCCCAGGTGATAGTATGGGTGCCCGGGACAGTGCCCTCACGAACAGACTTTACCGGAATCAGATTATCTGATTTATCCTTATCGAAGCACCATCCTTTGTATCCTGAATGCTGATTTTTTATTCCTTCAGCAAGAGTAATTGCAGTACCGCTGGGAGCATCCAGCTTCCTGATATGATGAATCTCTTCTATGGATACAGAGTAATCTTTGAAATGCTCCATATGCTTTGCAAGCTCACTGTTAAGCAGGAAGAGTAGATTTACTCCAATGCTGAAATTTGTAGAATGGATGAATGAGGTTCCATTTTTTTTGCAAATCTCAGCGGCTTTTTCATATTCTTTGAGCCATCCTGTGGTACCGGAAACAACCGGGATTTGCTGATTAAGGCATGCTATTATATTCCCGAATGCGGAATCCGGTGATGAAAACTCGATTGCAGCATTAATACCCTTCAGGTTTTCTGGATTCAGATCGCTGCTGTTTTCCTCATCAATAATAAGATCCAGGGAATGTCCACGTTTCAGTGCAATTTCTTCAATCTCATGACCCATTCTCCCATATCCGATCAATGCTATCTTCATTGTTAAGTTTTTTGCGAATTTACCTGTTTTGAAACAGGGTGCATAATAAGAAACAAATAAAATTCTTAAAAAGAAGTTAAAATTATGGACTAAAGTCCCTATGTGTCTAATTATCAATTAGCCGGGGCTTTAGCCCAAATCAACCTGTATAAATATGATGAAATAAATCAAGACACAATTAATTTCATATATTTCAAATTATTAATTTAACGATGATGAAAAGATTAATTATCTCATTATCAATAATAACAATCATTATGATATCCTCATGTTCGGGTCAGTATAATGCCGACCTTGTAATCGTCAACGGAAAGATTCTTACAGTTGACAAGGATAATCCTATTGCCGAAGCAATTGCAGTAAGGGATGAATTCATCATCGCAATCGGAACCTCGGAAAAGATAAAAGGATTTATTGAAGAAGGAAAAACAAGAGTGATCGATGCTACCGGCAGGCTGGTGATCCCCGGCTTTAACGATGCTCATGTTCATTTTGGCCCTCTCGATCCTGATTTCATCGAACTCAGGTACACAACCAATCCGTCGGTGATAACTGAAAAAGTGAAGGCTCAGGTAGAAAGATCAAAACCGGGAGAGGTAATAAGAGGCGGACACTGGGTTCATGAGCTGTTCACCGACAAGAAATGGCCTGCTAAAGAGCTTATAGATAAAGTGTCAGCTGACAATCCTGTTATTCTCGACAGAGCCGACGGACATTCAACCCTTGTGAACAGCTATGTCCTGAAAAAATCGGGTATAACAAAAGATACACCCGATCCGTTCGGCGGCGAGATCCAGAAAGATCCTGTTACAGGTGAACCTACAGGAATACTTAAAGATGCAGCAATGGACCTGATCAGACTGGGAGACATAAAAGCTGAAAGAACTCCTGAAGAAGAGAAGGCCAGGACGTGGCAGGGATACCTGATGGCAATGAAGGAAGCCCGGGAGTTCGGTGTTACAAGCCTCCAGAATGCAGGCTGGGGCGATTTTGAAGCTTATGAAAAGCTTCAGAAAGATGGAGAACTGACAAGCAGGATTGATTTAGGAGCGCCACTTTCAGGCGATACCTCAAGATTGTTGAAATACAGGGAACTGGAGAACAAATATCCTGATAATGGGAACTGGATCCGTTTCGGATACCTGAAGGCTTTTGCCGACGGATCAATGGGCTCCAGCACTGCCCTTATGTTTGAGCCATTTACCGACAATCCGTCGACATCAGGGCTTGCCATGTGGCAATATGAGGAACTCGAGAAGATGGTGCTCACATCTGACAAAATGGGATTCCAGATAGGGATACATGCCATCGGCGACAAAGCCAATAACTGGATCCTCAATGCATTTGAGAAAGCAATTGAAGTCAACGGCAAGCGCGACAGCCGTCACCGCGACGAGCACACCCAGACCGTTCAGCTGTCGGATATACCGAGATTTGCACAGCTTGGAGTGATACCTTCAATGCAGCCGACGCACTGCATCTCCGACAAGCTCTTCTATGAAAAAAGAGTAGGCTATGAAAGATGCAAAGGAACCTATGCCTGGAGAAGCCTTATAGAGGCAGGTTCGACACTGGCATTCGGAACAGACTACCAGGTAGAACCGCTCAATCCGATGGAAGGGTTATATGCAGCTGTATCCAGGAAAGACAGGTTCGGCGAGGAAGGCGAAGGCTGGTTCCCGGAACAGAAGCTTACTATGGAAGAAGCTATTAAATACTATACTCTCGGATCAGCTTATGCTCAATTCATGGAAAACAGAAAGGGCATCTTAAAAACAGGATACCTGGCAGATATTGTGATACTTGACAAGGATTTGCTGACTATCCCTGAGACAGAAATAATGAAAACAAAAGTAGATTACACGATTACCGGAGGGAAGGTGGTTTATAGTTCCGGAAGGTAGCAACAGATTGCTTCGTCGCTTTGCGCCTCGCAATGACATTATTGGTGAATGGATTTGGTGATAACATCGCCACAGCTTTTAATCAGATTTACTGTCATTGCGAGGAGTCTCGATTAATCGGGACGACGAAGCAATCCTTTCCATCCAAAAGAGACTTTATGATCCTCAGTGCTTCCTCCCTCGTTTCACCGCAAAATTCCTCTTCGGCTTTATAATCGGAGCAAACCTTTGGACGCAAAGAATCGCCGAAAAGAGCACACTTATAATCATCAAGCAGGTGAATACACCTCACTCCTGCCGGTTTACCGTCAGGCATTCCCGGTATAGGTGATGATATTGAAATCGCTATGCAGCAAGCACCGCAGTCAGCCCGACATTCCATTGTAAAAGATAAAAGATAAAAGATAAAAGACAAAAGTAAAAAATAAATGTATATGTAAATATGGTACTTCTTTGATCTTTGGTCTTTGATCTTTGGTCTTTGATCTTTGGTCTTTGGTCTTTGGTCTTTGATCTTTGGTCTTTGATCTTTGGTCTTTGATCTTTGATCTTTGGTCTTTGGTCTTTGGTCTTTGGTCTTTGATCTTTGGTCTTTGGTCTTTGATCTTTGGTCTTTGGTCTTTGATCTTTGGTCTTTGATCTTTGGTCTTTGATCTTTGGTCTTTGGTCTTTGGTCTTTGGTCTTTGGTCTTTGATCTTTGGTCTTTGGTCTTTGGTCTTTGGTCTTTGGTCTTTGGTCTTTGATCTTTGGCCTTTGGTCTTTGGTCTGTCAAACCAGTACCATTGTGCCATTGTGCCTTTCTCATATTCTTTGTACTTTTGTACAAACAGATTGCGATGCGTATTGATATATTAACAGTCCAGCCTGAATTGCTTGAAAGTCCACTTAACTATTCGATTGTTAAGAGAGCCAGAGAAAAAGGTCTTGTTGAAATCAACCTGATAAACCTGCATGATTTTGCAAACGACAAATATAAAAGTGTTGATGATTATGCATTCGGCGGCGGTGCAGGGATGGTAATGATGATAGAGCCGGTATTTAAAGCTATTGAAAAGCTGAAAAGTGAAAGGAAGTACGATGAAATAATTTATACCTCTCCTGATGGAGAGAAGTTTACCCAGCAGATGGCAAACAGGCTTTCCCTTAAAGGAAACCTGATAATCCTTGCAGGCCATTATAAAGGTATTGACCAAAGAATACGTGAACATCTAATCACCCTGGAAATATCGTTAGGCGATTATGTGTTATCAGGTGGTGAATTACCGGCGGCTGCAATTACTGATGCTATTGTCCGTCTTCTTCCGGGGGCTCTGGGTGATGAACAGTCGGCACTCTCCGATTCATTTCAGGACGATCTGCTCGCTCCCCCGGTTTACACAAGGCCTTCGGAATTCAAGGGATGGAAAGTACCAGATATCCTTTTATCCGGTCATGCTGCCGGGATCGATAAGTGGAGGCATGAGCAATCAGAAGAGAGAACCAGGAGACTGAGACCTGATCTACTGAAAGAGGATAGTTAAATTTGAATTACGGATTGCTTCGTCTCTTCGTTCCTCGCAATTGACAACACACCTAACGGTCTTCACTGCAACCTTATCAGGGAAATAACCGTACTTGCACTGTCATTGCAATCCCGCAAAGAGGGAGAACCAATCTGTTTTTCATTGTAATATATTTCTTGTAAATAATAAAAACCTTTATTAAACTTGTAGTCAATATCATATTTTTTCAACTAATTAATAATCAACAACATGAATGCACAGGATTATATTAATCGGGAAGACAAATATGGAGCTCATAATTACCATCCTCTTCCTGTAGTTCTTGAAAGAGGTGAAGGTCCTTTTGTTTGGGATATTGAAGGGAAACGTTATTTTGATTTCCTGTCGGCCTATTCAGCTGTGAATCAGGGGCACTGCCATCCTAAAATCGTAAAAGCGCTTACTGATCAGGCGCAGAGGCTCACACTTACGTCAAGGGCATTCTATAATTCTGTCCTCGGAGAGTATGAAGAGTACGTCACCAGGTACTTCGGGTATGATAAGGTTCTACCGATGAACTCAGGTGCAGAGGCTGATGAGACAGCATTGAAGCTTTGCCGTAAATGGGCTTACAAGAAAAAAGGGATTAAGCAGGACAAGGCAAAGATCATTGCCTGCGAAGGTAATTTTCACGGACGTACAATCTCCATCATCTCAATGTCTACCGATCCGGATGCCAGAAATGATTATGGCCCTTTTACTCCGGGATTTACGATCATCCCATATAATGATTTAAAAGCTCTTGAAAATGCTCTCAGGGATCCTGATATTGCAGGGTTTCTGGTAGAACCGATCCAGGGCGAAGCAGGTGTTTTTGTTCCTGATGAAGGATACCTGAAAAAATCATATGACCTCTGCAAAAAACACAATGTTCTTTTCATTGCCGATGAGGTACAGACCGGTATTGCCCGTACAGGGAAACTGCTGGCATGTGATCATGAAGGTGTACGTCCTGATATTCTTATCCTTGGTAAAGCTCTCTCAGGTGGTGTACTGCCTGTCTCTGCAGTTCTTGCCGACGACGAGATAATGCTGACTATCAAACCGGGCGAGCATGGATCAACATTCGGTGGCAATCCGCTGGCTGCCAAAGTTGCAATTGCAGCTCTCGAAGTAATCAAAAATGAAAAACTTGCTGAGAATGCCGATAGACTTGGGAAAATATTCCGGAAAGAGTTCAGCACCATTAAATCGGAAATGATTGAGCTGGTCCGCGGAAAAGGGCTTCTGAATGCTGTAGTCATCAGGCCTAAAGGAGACAAAACAGCATGGGATGTATGTCTTGCAATGAAAGACAAAGGTTTAATTGCCAAACCGACTCATGAACACATAATAAGATTTGCTCCTCCTCTTGTCATAAATGAAAAACAGCTTATGGAAGCCATTGCTCTCATTAAAGAAGCATTTAAACTATTTGAATAAAACTTGTTTAACAGTCAGCTTTAATATCGTTTTGCTCAGAACATTCTCCGGACTTAAATTTAATTATGGATAGAAGGTCAACCTTAAAATACATTAATGGTGTACTTCCGCTGTTGCTGGTATTTATTTTGTTTTCATGTAATGCGAACCGGGAAGTCACTGTAAAGGAACTACAGAATCACATCAGGTATCTTGCTTCAGATTCTCTGAAAGGCAGGCTGACAGGATCAACCGGCGACAGTCTTGCATCTGAATATATAAAAGATGAGCTGGTTTCATACGGTTTCGTTCCACTTTCCGGTGACGGTTTTCAGAGATTCAAAGTTGTCAGTAAACTTGTTGCCGGACCTGAAAACTCGATTTCTGTCGGCGAAAAGAATTTTGAGCCCGAAAAGGATTTCATGCCCCTGGCTTTCAGTTCAAATTCGGGACTCATTGCTGAAGCGGTATTCGCAGGGTATGGATTCAATATCAATGAAGAGAGTCTGAAATGGAATGATTATGAGGGCATTGAAGTAAAGGACAAGTGGGTTATCCTCCTTCGTGCGGATCCGGAAACCGATAAAACAGAGAGCCCGTTTATCCCGTTTAGCGGTGATCGGGAGAAGGCCTTGATAGCGAAAGATATGGGTGCTGCAGGTGTTCTCCTTGTATCCGGTAATGCCTATGATCCCCAGGATTCTTTTGAATCACTTAATTCAGGTGATTTCTCTGTTGATATACCAGTATTGAGGATCAAAAGAGAAGTAGCTGACTATATCCTGTCAGGAACTAAGAAGACAATAACCAGTCTTGAAAAAAAACTAAATGATACAAGAAAACCTCAGAGTTTTCCCTCAAATGTAATTGTCAGCGCGAAAGCTGAGATTATAAGAGAGATGAGTACTACCAGGAATGTTGTTATGATCCTTCCGGGAGAAGATGAAAATCTTAGAAAGGAGTATATAATAATAGGTGCGCATTTTGATCATCTCGGAATGGGCGGACAGGGATCTGACAGCAGAGCGGTTGATACGGTGGCAGTTCATTATGGAGCAGATGATAATGCTTCGGGAGTTGGGATGATGCTTGAGCTAGCTGAAAAATTTTCTGATACCAGAGGTAGTCATCAGAGAAGCATAATATGTATTGCATTCACCGGTGAAGAACAGGGACTCCTTGGGTCAAAGCACTTTGCGGATGAACCGGGCATCGATCTTTCAAATGTAAATACAATGATTAACCTCGATATGGTAGGCAGAATGCAGGAGACTAACATCCTTCAGATAACCGGAGTGGGTACTGCTGAAGGATTCAGGGATCTTGTATATGCCGAAAGCGACACATCAGTTATTAAGCTCGCACTTTCCGATGAAGGATACGGGCCTTCAGATCATACATCATTTTACATGAAAAACATACCTGTTCTTTTCTATTCTACAGGAGCTCATCTTGACTATCATACTCCTGCAGATACTTACGATAAGCTCAATTATGAAGGTATGGTTAATATCTCATCCCTGATTTTCAAAGTTACGGAAAAACTTGCCTCATCGCCCGACAGGCTGAAATTCAGAGAATCAGGGCCTAAAATTGACCATGGAAGACCCATGAGAAGAAAAGGTGTTACCCTTGGCATCATGCCCGATTTCGCCGGTAATGTAAAGAATGGATTAAGAGCAGATTTCGTTACCCCCAGTGGACCTGCTGCACTTGGAGGTATGAAGAAAGGTGATATTATTATTTCAATCAACAACAAGACAGTTAATAATGTATATGACTATATGTCAAGATTAGCACAGCTTAAACGAGGTCAGACAATCAGTGTCGAAGTTCTTAGAAATGGACAAAAAGTTGTGCTTCTTATTCAGCTCTGATAATCGAAAATTATTTAACAGAAAGTAGTATGAAAAAAATCCTTCTTTGGTTGCTGGCGTTTGTAATTACAATATGTGCAGCATATTACCAGAGAAAAACAGGACCTACATACCCAAAAAGTATAGAGGTTACCCTTAATGATTCGCTTTACAAACTGAAGCTTATCCGCAGTATTGGTCTGGATGAACCTTCTGAAGTTAAACTCCATATTAAGGATACATCGGTAAAAGCAATCCTCTATTTTAAAAGGTTCCGTTCGGATGATAACTATCAGTCTGTATTGTTTCAATTTAAAACATATCCTGTTAACTCCTATGTGATGAACAGGATCTTTAAAATGACAGAGGAAAAAGGTCTCTTTGCAGATATTCCTCCGCAGCCTCCTGCCGGAAAACTCCAGTACTATGTTGAGCTTACCGATTCGAAGGGGATCCGGACAATTATGAAAGAGACACCTGTGGTGATCCGGTTCAAAGGGGGAGTACCCGGGTATATTCTCGGACCTCATATTCTAATCATGTTCATTACAATGCTCTTTTCAACAGGCGCCGGACTGCTGGCATTTGCCGGAGTTCCCTCATACAAAAAGTACGCGACCTGGACTCTCATTCTCCTGACTGCCGGAGGAATGGTACTTGGTCCGCTAGTTCAGAAGTATGCTTTCGGAGATCTGTGGACAGGTATTCCCTTCGGATGGGATCTTACAGACAATAAAACACTTATTGCTATGGTTTTCTGGGTTCTGGCAGTAATCATGAACCGTATTAAGGAGAGACCTCTTTACACAGTTCTGGCAGCATTCATATTGCTCCTTGTATACTCTATTCCTCATAGTATGTTCGGCTCTGAACTTGATTACTCCACAGGTCAGGTGACACAAGGCATTATATCTATTTTTTTCCTTACAAATCAAAAAAATTCTTAAATTGAGTGCAGCATAAATATTATACCCACGTCTTTGTATCAGAAAAACGATAAAGAGTGGGTGCAGCATCTCAAATAAGAACTAGTCTTTACATAAAGATGGCAAATGTAGAAGCGGCATTCAGGAATTTACACCAGGATATACTGGACGGGTGTAAAGTTGGCGACCAGAAAGCACAGTTTCAGATTTACAAGTTATACTACAAAGCAATGTATAACACAAGTCACAGAATTGTGAATGATACGATGGAAGCCGAAGACATAATGCAGGAATCGTTCCTGGCGGCCTTTGAAAAAATTGAAACCTATTCAGGAACGGTAAGTTTCGGTGCCTGGTTGAAGAAAATAGTGATCAACCGGTCTCTCGATGCGCTGGGAAAAAGGAAAGTGGTCTTTGAAGATATTGAATCACATGTTGGTATCAGGGATGATAGTCCTGACGAATCGGCAAGAAATGAAGAGCTTGATATAAAGGTTGAAGAGGTCAAAGAAGCTATTGACAAACTGCCGGACGGTTACAGGGTAATTCTTTCACTGTACCTTCTTGAAGGTTATGATCACGATGAAATTGCAGAAATCCTGAAAATTTCGAGCAGCACTTCACGGTCACAACTTTCAAGAGCAAAGCAAAAACTCATCGGAGAATTAAAAGGGAATGAAAATTATTAAAAATGAAAACAATAGATGAAATAATCAGGGACAACAGGGACTTCTTCGAGGAAGAACCGGGAGAAGGTCACCTTGAAAGGTTCAACAGGAAGCTGGAGAGCAGGTTTCATGCTGGCAGCATCAAAAGAAGCATCGTCCCGTATCTGCTTAAGGCTGCAGTAGTTACACTGCTGATCACTCTTTCCTCACTCTGGACATGGGATCATTTTGTAAGCCCGGAAAGGAGCAGGATGGCTCTGGGGGATGTTTCTCCCCAATACAGGGAAGTGGAGAACTATTACCTGCACCAGGTGAACCTCATGGAGAGCGAGATCGGTACTATTAACATATCCGGGAATCCGGAACAGAAAAAGATGCTTAACAGTGAGCTGAGAAGCATGGATTCCGTTTATGTTCAGCTTCAGAAAGAACTTAAAGCAAATCCTGACGATGAAAGAATTATTAATGCAATGATCGAACACTACCAGACAAAGGTGGAGGTCATGAACTTCATAGTAAATCAGCTTAAATCAATTAGGAATGAAAACCAAAATACCCCAGAAGATGAAAAAGTCAGTATATAAATCAGGAACACTCCTTTTAACATCTTTGTTTATTTTCTCCTTTGCACTTTCCGCACAGGAGGAACTTACAAAGGAATTCCACAAGGAGTATGCAGCTAAGCAGGGATCTAAACTTGAACTCAATAACAGATATGGCAATATAGTCGTTCAAACATCTGAAAGCGACCAGGTTGTAATTGACGTGAAGGTTACAGTAAAATATCCGAACAGGGAAAGGGCTGAAAAGCTGATGAGCTACATTGATGTCCAGTTCACAGAGGAACCAGGCCTTATTTCGGCAAAAACTGTTATTGATGATAAATTCAGCTTCACCGGCTGGAGCAGCGCTTCAAGAAAATTCTCCATAGATTATTTCGTAAAAATGCCGGTATGGCTTGATCTTGGTCTTGCAAACAAGTATGGAAATTCTGAAATAGATGACCTTGCAGGTTATGTTGACCTTGATGTTAAATACGGTAATATCACGGCCGCAAAGCTGACCAGAGGAAATGAGAAACCCTTGAGCACTATTAATATTTCATATGGCAATTGCTCAATCGAAGAGGCTGGATGGATTGAGATAACAACACGCTATTGCGGAAATTTCTCAATCGCAAAAAGTCGTGCACTCTCGGTAGACAGTAAATATTCAAAACTTCAGCTTGGTTCAGTGAGCTCTGTGGCTGGCGAAATAAGATATGATAATTTAAAGATTGACGATATAAACAACCTTGTTCTCGACGGCGGATATACTGAAGTCAACATTGGAACACTAACTAAGAAGCTCGACTACAACGGAGAATATGGTTCATTCAATATCGACAGAATTCCTGCAGGTTTTGAATCGATTGAGATTGACACCCGCTATACCGGAGTGAACCTCGGTATTGAAGAAAACGCAAGCTATTACCTTGAAGCAAAAACATCATTCTGCGGTGTGAAATACAATGAGGAAAACTTCCTGAATAAAAGACGTATCGTTGAAAACAACTCTGCAGAAATAAGTGGTATTGTAGGGAAAGAAGAAAAACCTTCGGGAACTGTCAAGGTTGAAGCATCATACGGAAATGTGAAATTATATTAGGATATAACTGATTATTAACTAGATAAAACCCACCCCTCCCCCTCCCAGGAGGGGATTTCTTTTAGAAGTCCATCTCCACTATTGTTATTCCCGATCCTCCCATTTCTATGTGCTCATCACGGAATGACCTGACAACATCAACAGTAGCAAGATATTGCCGGACAAGCTCTCTCAGGATGCCGTTCCCTTTTCCATGAAGTATCCTTAAGCTACGGTGCTGTACCATTAACGCGTTATCAATGAGATCACGGACTCTTTCAATTGCCTCTTCTCCCCTGACACCCCTGATATCTATCTCAGGCTTGAAATTGAGTTTTCGCTGACTTAGTAAAGGATCAGGTTCCCTGTAAGTCTGCGTGTATCTGAAGCTCTTTTTAAGCTCTGCCTTGCTGATCCTCTCGATTTTTTCTTTTGAAACCTTAAACCTGAAACTTCCTGATTCGATCAGTACCATCTTGTCTTTTATCTCAACTATCTCCCCTGCAGCCATGGTATTGGTCATTCTTACAGCATCACCCACCTGTAGCGGTTTTTCCTTCTTCGGGATTTCCCCGGATGACTCAGGTATTTCTTTTGTTTTGAATTTCTTTGCCTTGTGCGCAAGTGATGATACTTTCTTTTCTGCTTCTGATTCAACCGGTTTAACCTCCTCAACAACAGCATTTTTAAACTCTTCCAGCTGCTGCCGCACATCTTTTGTTTTCTCCTTTTCAGCCTGCGACTCTTTTATCTGACGGATGGTATTCTCAATCATCCTGTTCGATTCCTTAAGGAGGTTATGAGCTTCATCCTTAGCGTTTGTGATTATTTCTTTTCTTAACGATTTTGCACCTGAAAGCTCCTTTTCATATTCATTAATCAGCTCCTCAAGTCTTTTTTCATGCTGCCTGATATTCATTCTTTTATTCTCCCAGTATCGTTTATCGCGGGCAATATCTTTAAGGTTTCTGTCATAATTGATATTCTTTACCCCGACTTTCTCTGATGCCTTTTCAAGAATGTCTTCGGGAAGTCCGATCTTCCTTGCTATCTCAAAGGCAAAAGAACTTCCCGGCTTTCCAATATAAAGCTGAAACAAAGGCTGCATAAGGTGGTTGTCAAAAGCCATGGCGCCATTAACTATCCCTTCATTAAGTGATGCAAAATGCTTAAGGTTTGTATAATGAGTTGTCAGGACTCCAAAGACTCTTTTCCTGTTCAGTTCTCCAAGAATGGCCTCCGCGATAGCTCCCCCGAGCATGGGTTCTGTACCTGTACCGAATTCATCGATGAGGATCAGGCTTCTTTCTGAACTGTTTTTCAGAAAATACTTCATGTTGATTAGATGCGAGCTGTATGTACTAAGGTCATTATCAATGCTTTGCTCATCGCCGATGTCGATCAGTATATCCCTGAAGATTCCGGTCTCAGAACCCTCTGCAACAGGAATCGTGAGACCGCACTGCATCATATACTGAAGTAATCCAACCGTTTTAAGGCAGACAGATTTACCACCGGCATTGGGTCCGGATATTACCAGTATCCTGTCTTTATCATCGAGCTGGATGTCAAGCGGAACGACTTTTCTTCCGGGAAGCTTCCCGAAAGTAAGCTTAAGGATGGGGTGGGTTGCCTGTTTCCAGGAGATGAGAGGTTTATCGGAAATTATTGGTTTTATTGAATTGTGGTAGTTTCCGAAGAGTGCCTTTGCCCTGAGAAAATCGATCTCACCCAGAAAACTATTCGACTGTAGAAGATCCTCAATATATGGTCTGATATTGTCGGCGAATGCTGTTAATATTTTAACAATCTCTCTTTTCTCCTCATATTCAAGCTCAACAAGGTCATTGTTTATTTCAACGATCTCTTCAGGTTCGATAAAAACGGTTTTTCCGGAAGCTGACTGGTCGTGGATCAGACCTTTTATTCTTCTCTTGTCATAGGCACTTACAGGGATCACCCCTCTCCCGTTCCTGACTGATACTGAAGTATCTGCATCAACTATACCATCGGATTGTGCCTGCTTCAGGATTGCATTGAGTCGTTTGGAAGCCTGGATATTTTTTGATATGATCTCTGATCTGATCTCTTTAAGACGCGGGGAGGCGTTATCCTTGATTGTTCCGTGACGGTCAATTATCCTGTCGATGGAATCAAGTACATAGGGATAAGTCTTCACTGATCCGCACATTTTTCTGAGAATAGGATACCTGACCTCTTCTTTGCTTTTGAAGAAACTGAGGATTGATTTTATTGTTTCGAGTGATCTTTTAAGGTCGAATAATTCCCTCACTTCCGGGAATGTTCCTTCAATCCTTATCTTATTAAGGCATTCGGAAACACTGTAATAGTTTTCTGATGGAAAATTTTCCTCGAACTGAAGCAGCTGCTGGAATTCAGATGTTGCAGATAATTGTTCTGAAAGTGATTCTATATCATCACTAAACCGGATGCCATTAACTTTTTCAGTTCCCATGGGGCTAAGGCATCTCTCATGCAGTAAAGAGCGGATACGATCGAAGCCGATCTTGGATTCGAAATTAGGTGGGTAGATCATAATAAAAGCAAAAGTATAAAGATAATCCACCTTCGTCAAGGCTATGGAGGATTAAGAAAAACAAAAAAAATAAAATGATTATAGCTCACTGATTCCGTACACAACGAACTGAATACCCAAAGTTTTTTTCAGTAGCATCACTTCCCGGAGTATAAATGACTACATCATCATAAGACATTAAAACACGTATGGGCTTATCAAGAAGATCTGTTGTCATAGTCCACCATCCTCCTATAAAACCAATACCATCGTAATTATAAAAACTGTTCCATGTACCACCCGGAAGAGCAGTAAAATCATATGAATTGGCCGCGCCGGTATTAGGGGTTGACCAGTGTACTGTTCCCGTCTCTTTAAGTTTTCCCCCCCAGGCATTTCCTCCCAAAGAATTGATAAGAGTTGTCCATTCATCGGCAGCTACATGCCAGCCGTCAGGACAAACACTATTATTTCTTATTGCTCCATAATTATAGAGTGCTCCATACAGATCTTTATAAGAAGTTGAATCATTATTATACCAACCGTAACCTGGATCATCCGGATATACAACAGTTGTCAGTTTTCTTGGTATTGGATTACCATTTGCATATTTTGTGGTTTTAAGGTTTTCTTTCATCCAAACATTACCACCCGGTACAGTTACAGGTGTGTAAACATTACCATCGGGATCCTTAACAGTTGTGGTGAATACTATATGGTCACCATATGTGGTTCCATACACATTTACAGCCTTGATTCTGAAGTGGTATGCTTTCCCTGAGATAAGGCCGGTAACAGCAGCACTTACATCTGTCCAGGCAGAACCGGTTACCGGACTTGGAACTGCAGCTACAGACATACTATATCCCTCTAAACCATATTCCCATTTTTCATATTCAAATGTTATTACTGATGACCCCAGATTAGCATTTACCTTTCCGTTATATATGACGGTGGTATTCGTTATTGAGGCAGGATCCAGAGTTATTACATCCGGCGCGTCTGCTGAAGTAAAAATCTGTTCATCGCCATAACCGGTACCAGCACTGTTTTTGGCATATGCTTTAACATAATATTTTGTACCCGGTGCAAGACCTGACAAATTACTTACATATGAGTCAGAACCAATTCCATCATCTGTTTTGTCATCATTAAAAGCAGGTGATCCGGTTGTATTCCAGCAAACTCCTTTTCCTAAAATGGGTGCACCTCCGGCACTGGTAATCGCCCCTCCACTTTTTGCAGCAGTGGAAGTAACAGCAGTTATTGGAACAGTAGAAATGGTTGGAACCACAGCTGCTGTTGGAAAACTTTTTTCTTCACCGTATGCGTATGAAGCACCACCACTGTTTGTAGCAAAAGCACGTACATAATATGTTGTACCAGGAAGAAGTCCGGTAAGATTGCTGACAAAACTGCCCATTCCATTGCCATTATCAGTCTTAAAGTTCGCGGGAGTCGGATTGGCTGATGTACTCCAGCATACTCCTCTTAAAGTGACAGGGGAACTGCCCTCATTTGTCACTTCTCCTCCACACACAGCAGAGATTGCAGTAATTGAGGTTACGGTAGCAGTTGTAACCATCGGGGGAACGGGGGTATCAGAATTTGTTGGAAAAGAGAGTTCATTACCCAGTTTTGTACCACCATCGTTTGTGGCATAAGCCCTTACATAATAGGTAGTTCCTGCAGAAAGTCCTGAAATTTCACTTGTAAAAGAACCTGTTCCTGATCCATTAGTAGTTTTATTATTTGTAAGTGCAGTTATTGTTGCTGTGCTCCAGCAAACACCCCGTGCCGTTACCGGAGTTCCTCCCTGGCTTGTGATGTTACCTCCACTTACTGCACTGCTTTGTGTAATACCGGTGACAGCTGTGGTTGTTAGTTCAGGCAAATCAGCAGACGCAGTAGTAAAATTTATCTCGCTTCCATATGCAACGTTATTGCCACGGCTGATGTATGCTTTAATATAATACTTAGTATTGGGAACCAGGCTGGTCAGGCTGTATTTAAAATCGCCGATTTCAGGAATTCCGCGTTCCGTTTTTGTATTGGAGACTGTTGGACCCGGAGTTGTGGACCAGCAATGTCCATACTGGGTTGCTCCTTCTCCCAGATCAAGAATTTTAATGCTAACTTCTGCAGAAGTAGTAAGTATATTCAACACTGTACCTGTGGTTACGAGCATCTCTTTTTCAACCTTCTTGCAAGTGGAAATAATTGCCATTACGGCAATAAGGCAGATCCATATTAACTTATTGATCTTCATCAAATTAGAATTAACGATGCAAGTTACATATTTTTTCTAAGGATTCATTATTCCATCTATTTGCATAACATTTTCCGGTAGAGAAATGATTTCTTTAGTTTTAGAATCAAGTAATACCATCACCGGTACGCTTAGTATGTAAAAATCATTTGCAACCTTGCTGCGTACTCCTTCCGGTATATTCAGGTGGCTCCATTCTGCGAGCTCTTTAATCTTTTCCTGCCATGATTTTATTTCCGACCTGGTCTCATCCACACTAATAGCCACTATATCTACCTTCTGTTTCGTTTCCTTCTGCAAGTACCATGGATAGAGTTTATCGACAGTTTCCTGGCAATGACTGCAATCTGCCGACCAGAATAAAAGAAGTAAATATTTTTTTTCAGTTTGATAAGTATATAATTCAAAGGGATTATTATCAGTGTCTCTAAGAATAATATCAGGTGCTCTAGTTCCCGGAACGAGTGTTTCAAAGCTTTTCAGCCTTTTGCTGATTTCCTGTCTTTTTAAAGTAAGACATCTGGGATCGTCTAGGTAAGGCTGAAGCATTTTTATTCCCTTTTCAATATTGAAGCTTTCATAACCTTTGAAAAAATAATCAACCATCCAGCCATATATCTCAGGGTTTCCTGTACGAGCTTTTTCAATTGCTGTTTTTCCGGCAATAGTGAAAAGTGAATCACGAAGTGTTATACTGGTTGCCAGTTCACCATAAAGATTCACAAAATTGTCCATCCATTCCTTCATGCCAGATGTCTTAACCATGAGAGGATTGTTAAATTCCATCCCTTCAAAGTAATTGTCTCTCAGGCTTTTCTTCCTGTCCTCTTCACTGCCCCCCCAGTTTATCCGGGGTATATAGTGGAAGATGAACAGGTTACTTGCGAAGAGGGCATTGTTCTGTTCTGTCTGTTCTTTAATCCACTTGTTGAAGCTTTTACGTCTCTTTTCATATTCATTGATTCCTACCCGATAAAACGCAGATTTATCATCATCATAATTCAGAAGGAAATTCTGGAGTAAAATGAGTTTTTGCATTTGATTGTTATTCTCCTGCATAAATCTCAGGTAGGCCGAATTTTCCCTTTCATCCTTCTGAAACCAGGTGCTGTCGGGATTGTTGCTGTGCACAGGATGAACCCACAGATCCAGATCCTGGTTATTGATTATAATCCGTTTTTCTGAAGGATATGGTGTACTTCCCTGATTTTCTTTGTAATCGAAGCGGAGGACAAATTCACCAGGCAAATATTCTACAGGAACCTTAATTGTTGCCAGTTCTTCGCTCTTAAGATCATCGATAACAGAAATTGCTTTGAAAATACCTTCGCCTGATAATGCAAGCAGGGTGACTTTGCTTTCAAAAACGCTCCGCAGGTTTATGGTTATGATAACATCCTGAGCCTGTACTGATCCGGTTAGCAATATATAAAGTCCAATTAAAGCAGATAGTCTTGCTGACGCAAGAATATTTTTGATTTTCATATTTACATCCGCGGATAAATTAACATTGTTAACCAAATGCATTATTGTTTTCCACCTGAAATTAATCAAAGTTCATCGAAATGCTTGTTACTGGTATAATCAATTCAATCTCTTATGCACCTGACCGAATAGCCACTCGACTTATAACTTACGTCCATCATGGGTGAATTGTCGATGGTAATGAACCAGCTTTTTGCATTATCATATTGTGTATTGCTCCAGTAAGCACCGCCGGAGCCCCGATAATAAGATGAGCCGTTGTTGAAAAGTAGAGATCCGGCACCATGAAGCTTAAGAACAGATGCATATGCATCATTGAGGGTATTCCAGGCGCCATTGAAATCAACATTGGTCCACTCTGTTTGTGTGGGAATACGCCAGCCTGCAACAAGAAGATAGGTACATGGATCATTGACTGATGTCCAGTTGCTTGCCTCATCAATGGGATATACCCATGTTGTACCTGGTGTACGGGTGATTCCATCGTGCTTAAACCCCTGTCGTCGGTTAAACTGCCAGTACCAGCCTGCTGCTGCTTCAGTATCATCGGTGGCCGACACTGCCTGGTGATCCGCACCAAGATTCATGGTTAACCAGCACTTATTCTGACCTGAGAGGTTAGTTTCAGCTGTCATATAGGTTATTGTTTTGGTCACAGGGGCCAGATCCCCCGCATAATGGGTTATCTGAAAACTTACACAAGGCGTGGCGGCATTAAAGCTTATTTCATTCCCATAAGCTGTACCGGCATTATTGGTAGCATAAGCTCTGATATAATATTTCAATCCAGGAGTAAGGTTTGTAACATTACTCGAATAGGTGCCCGGAGCTGAAGCCGGGCCATCCGTAGTTTTAAAATTGTCAGTTGTCGGATTTACTAGCAGGCTCCAGCATACTCCTTTCACTGTTATATTAGCGCCCCCTGTACTTGTAATATCTCCTCCGCTGCTGGCAGATGTGGTTGTAATAGAAGTAACGGGGAGTGTGGTTAAAGTCGGGGGAACAGCATCAGTCGTAAAGTAGTATTCTGTCCCGTATGATGTACCGGCAGTACTTGTTGCATATGCCCTAACATAATATTTTGTTCCCGGGTCAAGCCCTGTAATGTTGCTGACAAAACTTCCCAGTCCGGTACCATTGTTTGTGGTGGTATTTAATATCGTCGGATTTGCCGATGTGCTATAGCATACACCCTTTGCAGTTATGGATGCACTCCCCTCATTTGTTACATCTCCCCCGCATACTGCTGAATTTGAAGTTACTGATGATACAAAAGCCGTTGTTACTGAAGGGGCAACTGGTGTATCAGAAGTGGTTGTAAAAGAGATCTCATTGCCCAGTTTTGTCCCTCCATCATTTGTGGCATAAGCCCTTACATAATAGGTAGTTCCTGCAGAAAGTCCTGAAATTTCACTCGTATAAGAACCTGTTCCCGTTCCATTTGAAGTTTTGTTAGCTGCAAGTGTTGTTATTGTTGCAGAGCTCCAGCAAACACCCCGTGCCGTTACCGGAGTTCCTCCCTGGCTTGCTATATTGCCACCGCTCACTGCCTCTGTCATGGTAATTCCGGAAACTTCTGTGGTCGTCAGTTCAGGAAGATCAGCAGAGGCTGTGGTAAAATTGATCTCACTGCCATATACAACATCATTTCCTCGACGTAGATATGCTTTAATATAATATTTTGTTCCGGGGGTTAGGCCTGTCAGGGCACTGGTAAATCCTCCGATTGTCGGTGTGTTGTACTCTGTTTTTGTTCCTGAAACTGTAGAGTTCGGGGATGTTGAATAACAGTGCCCAAAAGCAGTTGCGCCTTCTCCAAGGTCAAGAATATTACCAGAGACATCAGCAGTTGTGGTCAGGATGTTAGTTACTTCACCAGTAGTAACAAGCATCTCTTTTTCAATCTTTTTGCATGTGAGAAGAAATGCCAAAAACGCCAGTAAGAAAAACAGGACTAACTTAATGGTCTTCATTATTATAGAGAGTTAGCGTAATACCGACAAATGCCGAAACCAATGCTATTCCCTCAGGACAAAAATAAAATCCCCTCCTTCATCTCCAACTTCCTGTATCACCCCGAACTGCGGAACGACGCTGCTGTTGTTCATTACTGCAATCCTGAAACTGCTGAAGAGCTGCTCCGATGAAAGATATTTATCTGTATTGTTCAGAAGCCTTTCTACAAGATATTTCAGGAAGGCGCTCTGATCCGGCACCTCTGTCAGCGTTCCGCTGGTCATCGCCTTCCTGCTTTTCAGGTCATAAAGCATGTTAATAGCAAGCCCTGCATCGTTGAATGCTGCCCTGGTTTTGAATATTGAACCGCCGAAACATGCGTCGCTGATAAGTAATGTATGTTTTGATTTGATCTCTTTGAGGTAGTCTCTTAATGTACTGTTCCTGAACCATGCAAGCTTGCTGTTTTTCTTTGCATCCGTCGGAAGCCAGTAACCGTTCTCTGCATCAGCTTCCCATACTCCGTGACCAGCATAGAATATCAGGAAGCTGTCCTCAGGACGTACTTTTTTTGCAAAAAAGTCAAATGCTCCCATCATCTCTGCCATGGTTGCATTTCTAAGAAACTTAACATTTTCAGTATTGAAAGAATATTTCGTTGTAATGACATTGTAAAACATCTCGGCATCCCTGATCGGTTTATCGAGTCCCGTAATATTGGGATCGATGTAATTATTGATCCCTATAATAAGAGCATAGAATTTACCTTTCATTGTTGCCAGTGCATTCGTCCCGGACGGTGAAAATGCATTGTAAACCTGTGTATTCACCTCAATTTTCGGCTTGTTGTTGATATGAATGGTTGTCTTTCCGCTACTCACTATCTGGGCAGGTAAACTTACTGCCTGAAGCAGACAAACTATTAAAAGAAGAAATACTTTTTTCATTTCCAGATCAATTAAAAATCCACCTTAAATGATAATAATGTAATCCCGGTCTGACTTAAAGGCAAAGAGCTTGCTGCAAGCTTTGCATGCTGTAAAGGCCTGTATCTGTTTGGTGTGGCTGCCACCCATACTATATTCCCAACCCAGATTGCAGCTGCCGAAATGAATAAAACACCCGATAAACTTTTCTGCTGCTGAGATTTATCCCAAAGATCACCCCTTTCCACAGGTTCAGTCTCTATTAAGTAGGCATCGTAATTTTTTTTATAACTATTATAAACAATCAGACTACCTGTAAGAGCCCCATATGCCGGAATACTAGTTAACCACCATGGCTTTCCATTTTTTATTTTTGTAAGCCCTAATCCCGGTACAATTGTTGACAAGCCTAATGCTGAGCCTTTGTTAAAAGCCTTCACATACAGCTCGCTTTTTAACTCAACGGATATGTCTTCATCAAGGTATATTGCATCTTCTTCCGGAATCCACTCAATCCTTTTATTTGTTCCTGGTTTAATGCTGTCTCCAACCTCTCCTTTAAACGAAAAAGCCCTGATGGGATTTCCTGCCTGATTTTTGATTTCCACCCAGACATAGAAAATATCTGAATTCTCTTTGGTTATAATATCGTAGGTTATGGATAACTTATAACCATCAAATTCCAGCCTGGGATCAGTAATCAGAAAATTCTGAGAGAAGGATTCAGTACAAAAAAAGAGGAACATCAGATATAGGAAAAGGTTTTGTTTATTCATACCCTGAAGATAAAATGAAACAAATACGTCCAACTGCTATCAAAATTAAACTAAAATATCTGAATTATTGGCAATGCTTAATCAAAGATTTGCAGTGCTTTATCAAATACTTAAACAGGACAACTATCCCTTGAAATCTGAATATTTTCTAAATCAGGAAGAAAAACCGGGCTGTCCTGATTTTTGCAGTAAAACTGTTATTGGCTCAAGAACTACAAGACAACCCTTCTTCATATTCTTAAGATCGGATTCTATGGTGGAAAAGAAGTCTTTCAGAACTGAGGTTCTGTCAATTATTTCAATCATAACAGGAAGCTTCTCTGTAAGTTCCCAGAACTTCGCTGAGCTTATCTGGCTGCTAAGCCCATAGCCCATTATCCCCCTGTAAACTGTAACACCCGATATCCCTTTATTCCTGGCTGACTTTACAATATGCTCATAAAGAAGCTTTGTACCTAACCTGTCAGTTGAACTGGCATATATTTTTAATATGCTGCTTTCTTTGTTTTCCATAGTCTAAGGAGATAAAATGTATTTCTATTTTACTTGTTTTTTTGATCCACATCCTTCATCGAAAGCTGGATCCTCTTCCTTTCAAGATCGACCGAAATCACTTTCACCATGACATGCTGATGCAGTTTCACAACAGTGGAAGGATCCTGTACATAAGTTTTACTCAGGTTTGAGATGTGAACCAGCCCGTCCTGCTTAATACCTATATCGACAAAGGCCCCGAATTTTGTAACATTCGTCACTATTCCGGGAATGACCATTCCGGGCACGAGATCCTCCATTTCATGAACATCAGCAAAACTGAATTCCTTGATCCTGGATCTCGGATCGCGTCCCGGCTTTGTAAGCTCCTCCATGATATCTTGAAGAGTAGGCAATCCGGTAACAGGTGTTATATATTTTTCGAGGTTTATTTCTTTTCTCCTGCTATCATTATTCATGAGTTCCCGGACATCGCAACCAATATCTTTCGCCATTTTCTCAACAACATGATAGCTTTCCGGATGCACCGCACTGCTGTCAAGCGGATTTTCAGCATTCCTGATCCTCAGGAAACCTGCACTCTGTTCGAAGGCCTTTGCTCCCATCCTCTTTACCTTCAGAAGCTCTTTTCTTGATTTGAAAGGACCGTTCTCAGCTCTGTAATCAACTATATTTTGTGCCAGTTGTGGGCCAAGTCCTGAAACATAGGTCAGCAGATGACTGCTGGCTGTATTCACTTCAACCCCAACAGCATTCACACAGCTCATAACCACCTCATCGAGTGAATTCTGAAGCTTTTGCTGGTCAACATCATGCTGGTACTGGCCGACACCTATAGATTTCGGGTCGAGCTTAACAAGTTCAGCAAGAGGGTCCATCAGCCTGCGACCAATTGATACCGAACCCCGGACAGTCACATCATAATCCGGAAATTCATCGCGGGCAACCTTTGATGCTGAATATATAGAAGCACCCGCCTCACTTACAACAAAAACCTTGATGTCGTTCTCAAACCGACAATACTTAATGAACTCTTCAGTCTCCCGGCTGGCAGTGCCGTTACCAATTGCAATTGCTTCGATCTTATATGCATTTACCAGCGTAAGTAGTTTTTTCACCGACATAGCAGTCTGATTCTGAGGTGGATGGGGATATATAGTTTCATTATGGAGCAGATTCCCCTGCCTGTCAAGACAAACTATTTTGCATCCCGTTCTGAATCCGGGATCAATTGCCAGAACATTTTTTTCACCAAGAGGAGAAGAAAGTAAAAGCTGACGAAGGTTATCGGCAAATACTCTTATAGCTTCCTCATCTGCTTTCTCCCTGGAAATATTCCTGAATTCAGTCTCCATTGATGATGAAAGAAGCCTTTTCCAGCTATCCCTGATTGCAGATTTGACAAGTTCTGAGGACTCATTGTTTCCTTTTATGAAGAGTGTATTAAGAATATCCAGCGCATTCTCTTCAGCAGGTTCTATGTAAAGCTTCAGGAATCCTTCATCCTCACCTCTCCTCATGGCCAGGAGACGATGAGAAGGACATTTCTTCAGCGGCTCTGACCAGTTATAATAATCACTGAACTTGATCCCTTCAGCTTCTTTTCCTTTAACAACTTTTGAATATAGAACTGCTTCCTTTTCAAACAGATATCGCAATTTCTTTCTTGCATTTTCATCTTCATTTATCCATTCCGCAATGATGTCGCACGATCCGGCAAGAGCATCTTCTGTTGTAGGAACCTCATCATTCAGAAATTCCTCAGCTTTATGAGATGGATCTTTCTCCTGCTGCCGGAAAATGATCTCAGCCAGCGGCTCCAGACCTTTTTCCTTTGCAATTGTAGCTCTGGTACTGCGCTTTGGTCTGAAGGGTAAATAGACATCTTCCAGTTCTGACATCGTCAGAGCAGCCTCAATTTTCTGCAGAAGCTCAGGAGTCATTTTTTCCTGTTCCTCAATCGATTTGATAACACTTTCTCTCCTGGCATCAAGCTCCTTTAGCCGCTCATATTCATCTTTTATATGGAGCAATTGAACTTCGTCGAGACTGCCTGTCATCTCTTTCCTGTACCTGCTGATGAAAGGAATCGTTGCACCATCATCCAGAAGCCTGATGGTATTTTCAACCTGCCAGTCATGAAGCCCGAGCTTCCTGGCGATCAATACAATGTTCTTATTCACAGACAATTCAATTATTTTTAATCTCTTTTGTTTCCTGCCACTGTGCCTCTACACCTTTATTCAACATAAATCACAAGTCCCTTAAGATACTCGCTTTCAGGATGATATATATTAACCGGATGGTCTGGCGGCTGGCTCATCTGGTGAAGAATTCTGACTCTCCTGCCCGTGTTGGCAGCTGCCGCAAATACTGATTTTCTGAAATTTTCTTTTGTAACAACCTGGGAACAGGAGAAAGTAAAGATGATTCCTCCCGGCTTAATCTGGGCTATCGCTCTCATGTTAAGCCTTTTATAACCCTGCAAGGCATTTGCCAGAACATTATTGTGCTTAGCAAATGCAGGAGGGTCGAGGATTATCAGATCATATTTATCTTTAATATCCTCAAGAAATCCAAATGCATCCACCCTGAAGACTTCATGCCTTTTATCCTCCCCGTAATTCAGTCGTATATTTTCAATTGCCATCTCAATTGCAGAAGCTGAACTGTCTACAGTGTGCACCATTGAAGCATTCTTCATTGCATATACCGAAAAAGCTCCTGTATAACCGAACATATTGAGAACACTTCTTCCGTCACAAAACTCCCCGAGCAGCTTCCTGTTTTCCCGCT
Organism: Bacteroidales bacterium; assembly: GCA_025454795.1. GTDB lineage: Bacteria > Bacteroidota > Bacteroidia > Bacteroidales > VadinHA17 > LD21. Next base: position 29,745 of record JALONT010000004.1, read on the forward strand.
GATCTATAAAAAACCCTGTTTTTTGCCCGGTGGCCCAGTCTATCTTAAAACGGAATCCGTTTTCAGTGACAATTACCGGGTCAGATTTTCCAAGGAGAAATTCATTTATTCCTGAAATGCCTGACATAAAAGGAATTGTCCCTTCGCTCTTATCATAAACGGCTGTCAGCTTATCACCCAAAACATCCTTAAGGATGCCGGCAAATTCGTTCCTCAGCCTGTACATCCCTACCGAATGCATTTGCATTACTGCAACTCCATTGTAAAAATCAATTATGAGCCCGGGGAGGTCATCGCCTTCAGCGTGAACCAGCCGGAAAACATTTAAATTTTTATTATTCAGAAGGCCGGCGGATTCCCTGTATTTCACTGCGCTCATGATCCGCTCCCTGAAGAAACTTATATCAGGATTCAACTCCTTAAAAGAGAGTATCCTTACAGCAATTGATCCCGGCTGGTAGTGTCCCACTGCAAGGAACTCATCCTTATTGTCATAGACATCCACAAGGTCTCCTTCAACGGGATTACCGTATATTTTTTTTATTGCTCCGGAAAATATCCAGGGGTGATATCTGCGGGCTGACTGGTCTTTGCCTGATTTGAGAACAATTTTAATTCGCCCCACTGAAAGTAAATTTAAAGAAATTGGTTATGCAATATTTGAAACATCTGAGTCGGAAGACCGAAGTCCGAAGACCGGAGCAAGATCTGCATCTTTTAACTTCCGACTCCCGGCTTCCAGCTTCTGTCCTGTTAATTTACAATATATCTGATGACATACCCATGCATCAGTTGCAGCATACAACAGCTGAGCTTCAGTCAGTTCTTCAGCTTCCCAGTCAGTAACCTGCTGACGCTTTGATATCCTGAATCCCAGTACAATAGCAGTAAGTTTCTTAAGCCCTGAACTCACTATTCCAAAATCCTTAACAAAAGGTTGAAGGTCAATGAATCCTGCAGGGTCAAATTTCCTCACCTTTTTCATGAAGCATATATCGTCATGTACTGCCACCCCTGCCTTTATCACATCCGGATCCGCAAGCAAATCAGCAAGTCCCTGTGGTATCCCTGTCTTATTTATCCGGAACAGACAGGCCAGGTTACTGCTTGCCAGCTGAATCAGTGAGACTTTATTTTTATGCCCTTTTCTGAACGAGGGTTTTGTCTCAGTATCGAAACCAAGCACCTTTTCATTTAAAAGACGTGGCAGGACTTTTTTAAAAGTTGTCAGATCATCAATTACAACTATTTCTCCTTTAAACCAGGATAATTCATAATTTTTAATCTCATCAACCGAAATATTTTCCTGATATCTGTTATTCGTCATCCCCTCTGAATTCCTTTTGCCTTCTGGAGATAAACCACTCTGAAGTATCTCTTTTTTCATCATTCTCTTTATCATTAATCTCTGCCCTACATATCTCTTCACCTGAATATATGAATTTATGAATTGCACGGAGGGAATTCACCAGCTTCTGTCCCCAGATATTCTCAAAATTCATTTTGCATTCCCATATAGCATCATTCATTACCTCCTTTGTACCAGTCTGGTATAAAAGCAGGAAATCCTTCATATCCTGGTAGATATCAGCCATATTTTCTGAAAGGCTTGAAGGAACAGCTCCTTCAGTTTCATTGAATTTTTCATCAGCCAGTTCAAGGAAATCATCTGCAGTGCCAAAGGTGTGCCTGAAAGAATCATGTATCCTGAACCAGTCTGCCTCAGTTATAAACTTTTCATTCCCATCTTCAAAAACCGGTTCAAGTGCCGGAAGAAGGGAGGCTTTTAGATATAAAAACGGAAGAATCCGCTGCAATATTTTCAGCATCTCATCTCCTTTCAGTTCTGAGGAATGTTCAGAATATTTGCAGAATTCGTTGGCAGCGGCCACAAATTCAACGACAGTCCTTCCATAGACCGGATCTGAATTTTTATCCATTTGCTTATATCAAATTTCAGCAAAATTAGACATTTTTTATTGTGAACAACAATTGAAAATCCTTTAGTATACTGATAGATTCCTCACGTCGCCCGGAATTACAGGAACTTATGATCTCTTAAAGAAGAAAAGAGTGAATGTTAGCGTTAACGGAATTTATTTCTTAACACTGATAAAAACTTTAAACCTGCGAATAAAAGAAATTGAAGTACAATTTTTATAATTTAGCATCTGCCAGCAAAGAATATTAATAGATAACTCATATTATTATGAATGATTTCACATCCAAAACACTTATTTACAGTGGTTTATCAGCACTTTTTTGTACAGGAGTCAGTGTACCGCTTCATGGACAAAATCGTGTTAAATCAATTCCTGATCAGAAGTCGCGTCCTAATATTGTCTATATAATGAGCGACGACCATGCATACCAGGCAATCAGTGCTTATGGCGGCCCGCTGAAAGATCTTGCCCCGACCCCAAATATAGACAGGATAGCTGCTAACGGAGTACGGTTTGACCGTTGCCTTGTAACAAACTCTATTTCAGGACCATGCCGGGCTGTAATATTGACCGGTAAATACAGCCACCTCAATGGTTTTACAAGAAATGATGGTCAGCTCCCATTTGATGGCTCACAGCAAACTTTTCCAAAACTCCTGCAAGCTGCAGGTTATAATACGGCAATGATTGGTAAATGGCATCTGGGATCAGATCCTACAGGATTTGACTACTGGGATATATTACCAGGGCAGGGTAGTTACTACAATCCTGATTTTTTAAATAAAGATGGAAAATACACCATACAGGGCTATGTGACAGAAATAATTACAGAAAAGAGTCTGGATTGGCTTAAGGAGGCAAAGGAGACCGGAAAACCATTCATGCTTATGATGCATCATAAAGCTCCTCATCGTGAATGGCAGCCAGGGCCAGGTGAATTAACACTGTATAAAGATATTACATTCCCGGAACCTTTAACCTTGTTTGATGACTATGCGAACAGAGGAACAGCAGAGAAGACCCAGGATATGACCATTGCAAAAACCATGCTGATTGAGGAGGATAATAAAATGTTTAAGGACAGGTCAAGAATGAAGATTACAGGACTTGACCGGATGGATCCGGAACAAATGAAAGCATGGAATAATGTTTATGATCCGATTATCAGGCGTTTCTATGAAGCAGGCTTAACGGGTGATGACCTTGTCCGATTTAAGTACCAGCGCTATATGCAGGATTACCTTGCATGTATTGCAGCAGTTGATAAAAGTGTTGGAGAGGTGCTTGACTTTCTCAGGGCTAACGGTCTCGATAAAAATACAATAGTTATTTATGCCTCCGACCAGGGATTTTACCTTGGTGAACATGGATGGTTTGACAAACGATTTATGTTTGAACAATCCTACCGCACCCCGCTTCTTATAGAATGGCCTGGTATAACCAAACCAGGAAGTGTTAATAAAGATATGGTTTCAAACCTTGATCTGGCAGAGACATTCCTTGATATGGCGGGAGTGAAAATCCCTGCTGATATGCAGGGAAGTAGCATGGTTCCTGTCCTTAAGGGGAAAACACCATCCAACTGGAGGAAAGAACACTATTATCATTATTATGAATTACCCGGGCCCCATAAAGTTAAACGTCATTATGGAATAAGTACAGAAAGGTATAAACTCATTCATTACTATAATGATATTGACGAATGGGAACTTTATGATATTGAAGCCGATCCTCAGGAGTTAAAAAATGTGTATGATGATCCGGCTTATAAAAAGGTGAAGGCAAGGTTACATAAAGACCTTGATCTGCTTCGGAAAAAATATAAGGATGAACCCGGATTGGCAGAGACATTCCCGACGCAATAATAGCCCGGGAAAACCATGATCGGGTAAGTAAAATTTAGAAATTAATAACCATACATAATGAAAAATTCCTTTCTGAATAGTTTAATACTACCATTAGCTTTTTCGGTTACTGCCAGTGCAACTAATGCACAGTCAAAGAGAATGAATATCCTCTTTATCGCTGTTGATGATATGAATAATGACCTGGGTTGTTATGGTCATCCAATAGTTAAATCTCCAAATATAGACCGCCTGGCATCGAAAGGTATTGCATTTGCAAACTCTTATTGCCAGTTCCCGCTTAGCAATCCCAGCCGAAGCTCCATTTTAACCGGGATGCGTCCGGATGAAACCCGTGTTTTTAATCTGCAATATCATTTCAGACAGGATCTGCCTGATGTGGTAACTCTTCCTCAAATGTTTATTAATAATGGTTACTTTGTTGCCCGTGTTGGTAAGATGTACCATTATGGAAATCCAGGTGATATTGGCAATAATGGATTGGACGACAAGGTATCCTGGATGGAACGCATCAATCCGTCAGGTCTTGATAAGACTTCCCTTGAACTTGATATTATAAATTATACACCTCAAAGAGGATTGGGATCAGCAATGGCATATCTCTCCGACAGCAAGGGAAAAGATGTTGAACATACAGACGGGAAAGTTGCCACTGAAACAATTAAGCTTTTGGAGAAGCATAAGAATGAACCGTTTTTTATTGCTGCAGGTTTTTATAAACCTCACACTCCATGGATAACTCCAGGAAAGTATTTCGACATGTATAATCCCGAAAAAATAAGTCTTCCCGGAATATCAGCAGAAACTCCGGATGATTACCCTGAGCCGGCATTAGCCTCAACTAAGCCATGGCCTTATTTTGGTATTACAACCAGTCAGGCAATGGAATGTAAACTGGCTTATTATGCTGCAATCTCATTCGTGGATGCCCAAATAGGAAAGTTGCTGGATGCTCTTGATTCATTAGGTTTAAGTGACAATACCATCGTTGTTTTCTGGAGCGATCATGGATACCATCTTGGCGAACATGGATTATGGTTCAAACAGAGTTGTTTTGAAGAGTCAGCTAAAAGTCCTTTAATCATTTCAGTTCCGGGATCTAAATCAGCCGGAAAGATATGTCATCGGACAGTTGAGTTGATCGACATTTATCCAACGCTTGCCGAACTTACAGGATTGACACCTCCCGGAAATATTCAAGGTTATAGTTTATATCCTCTTCTGAAAAATCCTGAAGCAGCATGGAAGCATCCGGCCTTTACCCAGGTTCAGAGAGGAGAAACGCCAGGGCATAGTGTCCGTACAGAATTATGGAGATATACCGAATGGGGATACGGAAAGATGGGGGAAGAATTATATAATGAAAAAAACGACCCTCAGGAATTAAATAATCTTGCGGATAATCCAAAATATAAGGATGTAAAAAACAAAATGAAAACTTTGCTTCATAAATATCATCTAAAACCTGTTAATGGTGGTAATGCAGTTGCTGATACAAGAGAAAAATACAGCAACTAGAAAAACCAGTATGCCTGCCCCCTACTATTTCATACATATTGAATTAAAGAATAAATAAAATATTATGAATTGCAATAAATCAAAACTCAACTTCTCTTTCCTGTAGAAACTGAAGGAAGTGATCCTTTTAGCTAAGTTATTTATTTTAATTCCTATATCCATGACTACTGTTTCGGCACAAATTTCAAGAGATGAGGTTCCCATGATCGGGGCTGAATTATTTATTGAACCCGGACAGACACCTGATGAGATGAATACCTGGTTTCAAAGAATGAAAGAAGGCGGAATGACAATAACACGGATCCGCATGTTTGAAACTTATATGCATAAGCCAGATGGAACATGGGATTTTAGCTTATTTGATCAGGCTTTTATGGTTGCTGAAAAATTCAATATTAAAGTATATGCTAATTTATTCCCGGCTACTTCTTTTTCTGATCTTGGCGGATTCAAGTTTCCCAGGGATGAGGAACATCTAACATCTATCTCTGAATATATTAAAAATCTGGTTCCTCATTTTAAGGAATTTAGCTCGTTATACGGTTGGGTCCCGATTAATGAGCCGGGAATTGACGGTATCCCGGAAGGGATATTTACGCAAAACAAATTTAAAGAATGGAGGGACAATCAGCCGGCCAATGTTTATAATAGCAAAGGTTTTGAACATTTCAATTTTGAGGATGACCGTTTTCTCCTGGATTATAATACCTGGTTTTTAAAATGGCTGATCGATGAAATCCGTAAGTATGATCAGAAAAGTCCGATACATGTGAACACCCATGCCATTTTTAATAATATAACCGTTTATGATTTTCCCGAATGGAGCAAATTTCTGACCAGTCTTGGAGGATCGGCACATGCAAGCTGGCATTTTGGCTATTTTAAACGGAATCAATATGGTGCTGCAATGTCAGCAAACGGTGAAATTATCCGTTCCGGTGCCGGGAAAATTCCATGGCTGATGACGGAACTGCAGGGAGGTAACAATACTTACAGCGGGGGAAACCCTATGTGTCCAACAAAAGAGGAAATCAGTCAATGGTTATGGACCATTATCGGAACTGAAAGTAAAGGTGCAATTTTTTGGTGCCTGAATCCCAAGTCATCAGGTATTGAGGCAGGTGAATGGGCATTGCTGAATTTCCAGAATGAGCCCTCTGACAGGATGGAAGCTGTCTCAAAAGTTACAGAGATCGTTAATAAAAATACTTCCTTGTTTGCCAAAGCCAGGATTCCCGGATCAGGCATAAGCGTACTGTATTCCAGGGAAGCGCTCTGGGTTGAAAAGAAATTACAAACAGGTAGTAACGGCCCTTATGAAGGCCGTAATGCAGGTGGCGTTATGAAATCGGCTCTGTCATATTTTGAAGCACTTGGTGAAATGGGGATTCAATCTGATTTGAAAGAATTCAGCGAATATGATTTTTCAAAAAGTGATTTTACCGGAGCTTCAATTATTCTGGCTCACCAGATAGCAATTCACTCCCGATACTGGCAAAATCTTTATGGTTTTGTAGACAAAGGAGGAAAACTGATTGTTGACGAACTTACCTCCTATTTTGATGAAAATGCTTTATGTGTTATTAAATGGAAATCTGAATATGAGTAACCCTGAATTCGAACCGCTCCTGTATAAATGACTGTAAAATAAGCTAAAAATACTTAACTCAACAATATTATGTTGGTAATACTTTTTTCTGATGGGGAGACAGATTGTACCTGCTTGATAATGTAATTTAGAATACTATTTTTGCTTATCGGATTTTGAAAAATTTTTCACAAGTACTTCTGTTTAGAATAAGACTAATAAACTATATAAAAAATTTAAAAATCCTGTTTTTGGATTTTAAGAGTTTAATCGAATTAAAAGAATGTATTACCTGGGTATTGAAATCGGCGGGACAAAATTTCAGGCTTTAGTTGGCGATCCCAATGCAAGCTTTTAATAATAAATTATTTAAAGATAAAATCTCTATTGTTATGGAAAAATGGATGAAAAATTATGTTGAAATCCTGAACCAGAATTTAAATAAAATACCGTTTGATAAAATAAACGAAATTATAAAGATCCTGGGAAAAGCGAATAAAGAAAAAAGACAAATATTTGTTTTCGGAAATGGAGGCAGCGCGTCAACATCCTCTCATTTCATTACTGATCTTGGAAAGAGTGCTTCAGATAAACTTCCTGATCGTTTTCGCTGTATTTCGTTGAATGATAATACAGCCTGGATTACTGCTATCGGGAACGACTACTCATTTGAAGATATTTTTTTATTTCAGCTGAAAAACTATGCGCAACCAGGGGATGTGGTAATGACAATGAGTGTGAGTGGCAGTTCACCCAACCTGGTAAAAGCTTTTAAATGGGCAAAAGCAAACGGACTGGAAACGATAGCCCTTGTTGGTGGCAAAAAAGGAAAACTTGCGGGTATTGCTGATCATGTTGTAGTGATCGATTCAGAACATTACGGAATTGTTGAAGATGCTCATATGGTTATCTCACATCTTCTCTGCTATGCATTTATAGAACATCCCGAAGTTATTAAATGAATCCGTATATGCCATCTATAAGTCTTTTTTCAGTAGCCGTAAGCCTGGGTCTTTTGCCCCTTATTTCATGCGCGAGGCAACCGGACGATCAAAAACCCAATATAATCTTCATCCTTGCCGATGATTTTGGATGGGCCCAGACAGGTGTCTATGGAAGTGATTATTATCATACACCAAATATTGACCGCCTTGCTGCAGAAGGAATGCGTTTCACCAATGCTTATGCAGCCTGTTCAGTTTCTTCACCTACCAGGGCAAGCATTATGACCGGAAAATACCCGGCACGATTACATCTGACTGATTTTATAGCAGGCAATAACAGAAACGACTATCCCCTATCCCAGCCCGACTGGTAAAAGTTTCTACGACTTGAAGAGGTTACTCTGGCTGAAATGATCAAAGAGCAGGGTTACAAAACAGCAATATTTAGTAAATGGCATCTTAGCGTGACAAAGTTCGGACCCGAAAGTCTCCCATTTAATCCAGACAAACAAGGCTTTGATGAACATTTCGTTATTGATAAACCAAACAGGACAACCGATCCTGAACGTGATCCGCACAGGTCAGATTCCATTGGTAATAGGTCGGTAGAATTTCTCCGGGAAAATGCCGGAAATCCATTCTTTCTGTTCGTAAGTTTCAGCGCTATTCACAATCCGCTGATGGAAAAAGCCGGTTCAATAGCCTCGTGGAGAAAGGTCTCCGGAAGTGATGAACCGGAGAATAATCCTGTAATTGCTGCAATGCTGTCGAGAATGGACAGGAATATAGGCAAAATAATGGATGCTGTTGCCGGGTTAATCTGGGAAAGAATACAATAATTATCTTTTTCTCGGATAATGGAGGACTGGGAAGTGATGCAAAACAGACACCCCTGCGTAAAGGGAAAGGCTGGCTTTATGAAGGAGGTATACGTGTGCCTCTGATTATAAGATGGCCGGGAGTTGTTAAAGAAGGTTCGGTAAGTTCAGAGATTGTATCCTCTATCGATTTTATGCCCACCTTTTGTGATTTATTAAATGTGGATAAAATACCCGATGTTGACGGAATAAGTTTACTGTCTCATCTTAAAACCAGAGTTCCTTTGCCGGAAAGAAATCTTTTCTGGCATTATCCACACTACCATAATGGACCTCCCTGCGGCGCTGTCAGAAGTGGCAGATGGAAACTTATCGAATGGTATGAAAATAGTCTTCTTGAGACAGGAAAGCCGGCATTCGAGTTATATGACTTGGAAAATGATATCAGCGAATCTGTTAGCCTGGCAGATAGTTTGAAAACTTTAACCATGAAGTTGGCGGGTGATTTGCAAAGGTGGAGGGAAGCTGTATATGCACAAATGCCTGTTCCGAATGCAAAATATTTTGAAAAAGAATGAAATTAGAAGAAGACTATATAAGAAATATGGATACGAAATCAATTCGACACATTTTGAAATTGGTTCGGCAGAGATGATAGTTAAACAGGCATTAAGAATACTTAACGATTTATAAAATATGAAACAGATCTTTTGCGGTTTAAGTAAAAATCATTCATACTTTTAAGGCCATTTCCCTATTATTAGTGGTCTCATTAATTTCTTTTAACAGGATTAATGCATAAAAGCAGAATGACCTTGATGTATTAAGGAATTACTGGCTCCATTATACTGATGCTTCTAATTCTCTGTATCACTATCTGACAGGGGAAGCATATAAAATGCTGGAAACAAGAGCAGCAAGTGTAGGTAAACTTCAGAATATTGACGAGTGGCGGAAAAGACAGGCAGAAGTATTGATCGTTTTTATTATCCGGGTTTTGTTCAGAACCTGGTTCCGGGAGCCCTTTCAGCATACGATCTTCAGGACCTTGCAGCCACTCTGGCACCAAGGAGATTATTGCTGGTGGGCACAACAGATGGAAATGGGAAAAAACTGATCAGGAAAGCATTGATAATGATCTCGCAATAATCAAAAAAACTTATCAATCAAAAAATGCCAGCCGACAGTTAAGTATTGAATCACCGGAATCAACTGAGAGGACTTATAATCTTTTTTTGGAATGTATAAAATAAGTTATCTGTCTTTACCTGGTAAAAAGATCAGGTTCCTTCCACATCAGCAGGTGCTTGTCGTCCATGATTATCTTATTATGATCGAGAAGCCAGCGTAACACCTTCATACTTTTTTCCTCCGGATAAGTGATCCTGCTTATCAGTTCCTGTGCATCCAGTTTTGTTTCAGCAAGTATCTCCTTTATTTCTTCAAGAATAAGATCAAATTCATATTTGCTCAGGTCAAGTTCATTCCTTTCACGGCATACATCGCAGGAGCCGCACCGGTCTGCCTCCTCTCCGAAATAATCAAGAAGGGTAACAGATCTGCATTTGGTGTTGTAATCTGCAAAATCGATCATTTTGTTCAACCGGATGATATATTTCTCCTTCACCTGGAGATAGTTCTCCGGAGATATCTTCAGAGCTTTTCTTTCGAGCCTCTCTTCGGTAAATATTACCAGAGCAGTTTTTTTACCCGGGATAAACTTTATTATATTTAGTGTTGAAAGTTTCACAAGGAACCTGTAAATGACATCCCTGGTCAGTGCTGATTTTTTTGCAAGTGTCTCTTCGTTTATTGCCACAAACTCTGAGAACATTCCCGAATAGGATCTCAGGAGAAGTTTTATGAATCCGTCAAAAGATTCGTTGGCAACCTGGAATTTGTAAAGATCATCGCGTCCTACAATAAAATGCACCCTCGACGGATTGTTTATCTCTTCAGTGAATTCAATGTATCCTTCCCTTTGAAGAAATACAAGGCTGTTGTACGTTTCAATTACAGGAAGACGATATTTTGAAACAAAACCCTGCATGCTGAAATCAAATACACTATCTTTTCCTGCCCCCTGTGGCACCTGGAGAAAATTGCAGAGAGCCTCATATATGTCCTTGATTTTCTCAACAGGAGGAAATCTGCGTTTTATCGATTCTTCCATCCTGCTCTTATCGGAAGTCGAATAGAGAAGAACAGCATATGCCGGTTTACCATCGCGCCCGGCTCTCCCGCTCTCCTGGAAGTATTCTTCGATGGAGTCCGGCATTTCCCAGTGGATCACGAACCTGACTTCTGCTTTATCAATACCCATTCCGAATGCATTTGTCGCAACTATCACACGTGTCTCACCTGTAGTCCAGGATGTCTGCTTCTTATCCCGGAGTTCAGATGGAAGTCCTGCATGGTAAAAATCGGCACTGATACCATTTGCAACAAGAAGCTCTGCAATCTCTTTGCACCTTTTTCTGCTGCGGACATAAACTATTCCGCTGCCGTTAACCTTATGAAGGGTTTTAAGAAGATACGTGCCCTTATCCTCTGCACTTCTAACGAGGTATGAGATATTTTTACGCTCAAAGCTTGTCCGCAGAACATTTTTTTCCCTGAATCCCAGGTTTTTCATTATATCATCAATCACAACCGGGATTGCAGACGCAGTAAGCGCAAGGAAAGGGACCTTTTCTGATATCAACCCGCGTATCGATGAAATTTTCAGGTATGATGGTCTGAAATCATAACCCCACTGTGAAATGCAATGCGCTTCATCAACTGCCACAAGGTTAAGGTTAAGACGCGGAAGCCTGGTCTGGAATATCCTGGTTGCAATCCTTTCGGGAGATATGTACAGGAATTTATAGTTGCCGTAAATTGAATTTTCCAGAGCAATATCAATCTCTTCTGCCGACATGCCGGAATGTACTGCCAGAGATTTAATTTCCAGGCTGTTAAGACGATTTACCTGGTCCTTCATCAGTGCAATAAGTGGAGTTATTACAAGACATATTCCCTCTTTCGCAAGTGCCGGCACCTGGAATGTAATTGATTTGCCACCACCTGTTGGCATAAGTCCAAGCGTATCCTTTCCTTCTGCAATGGATCTTATGATTTCTTCCTGCAGAGGTTTGAAGGATGTATATCCCCAGTATTTTGTCAGGACCTGCCTGTAGGGTTCAATATTCATTTTTGTTTAAGTCAAAGAAATAAATAATAATTGTGAAACAATTTAAACCCACCACCCCCCCTGACAATGATGTCAGAGGTACTTCCCGCCAAAGCGGGACAGGCTCTCCTCTGAAGAGGAGGAGAAAGTTATGATACTATATATCAACACTTTCCCCTCCTTTCTGAAGGAGGGGTGTCCCAACCGAAGTGTTGGGACGGGGTGGTTATAACCTTTTCATTGATCTAAAACCTTATCTTACAAAAATAGTAACTGTAATTCAATTTTTTATGGCACTTAAGATATTGAATCTTTTATGAGTAACTTATTTTTCGTAATTTGTGCCAGCAAAAACTTAATACCCTTTCCGATGTCATTCTTAGAAGATAAAATATTTTATGAGGGCCTTACATTTGACGATGTCCTTCTTGTGCCTTCATACTCAGAGGTACTTCCAAGGGAAGTAGATCTGAGCTCATTGTTCTCAAGAAATATAAGGATTAATACACCGGTAGTATCGGCTGCCATGGATACGGTTACTGAAGATGAGATGGCAATAGCTATTGCCAGGGAGGGAGGAATAGGTGTCATCCACAAAAATATGAGTATCGAAAAACAGGCTGCACAGGTGAAACGGGTTAAAAGGGCTGAGAACGTGATGATACTGGATCCAATAACAATCGGGCTTGATGCTACAGTTGCTGAAGCAATAAGCCTTATGTCTGAATACGGTATCGGTGGCATACCTGTAATTGATCAGAACGGAATACTAAAAGGTATTGTTACGACAAGGGATCTCAGGTTCGAAACTACGCGCAAGCGAAAGATCACCGATGTAATGACGACGAACCTGATAACCACCAATCACCAGACGAACCTCAGTGAAGCAGCCATGATACTTCAGAAACATAAGATTGAAAAGCTGCCAATGGTTGATGAGAATGGTAAACTGACAGGACTGATCACTTACAAGGATATAACCAAGACTAAGGACAGTCCCAATTCGTGCAAAGACGATAAAGGGCGGCTTAGGGTGGCAGCCGCAGTTGGAATAGCTTCTGACACTATGGAAAGAGCTGATGCCCTGGTAAATGCAAATGTTGATGCCATTGTTATTGATACTGCTCACGCTCATACCAAAAGTGTAATCAGGATACTGAAAGAAATTAAGAAACATTATCCGGGAACTGACGTAATAACAGGAAATATAGGCACTGCAGAAGCCGCCAGAAAACTGGTCAGTGAAGGTGCTGATGCCGTAAAGGTTGGTATAGGCCCCGGATCAATCTGTACTACAAGGATTATCGCAGGTGTCGGAATACCACAGCTTTCAGCTATTTACAATGTAGCAAAGGCTATCGAAGGATCAGGAGTTCCGGTGATTGCTGACGGCGGTATCAGGTATTCGGGTGATATCATAAAGGCAATTGCTGCCGGTGCAGACTCAATAATGGCAGGTTCAATTTTTGCCGGTGTCGAAGAGTCTCCGGGTGAAACGATAATTTACAACGGTCGTAAATTCAAAGCCTACAGGGGAATGGGATCAATCGAGGCAATGCAGCAAGGCTCAAAAGACCGCTATTTCCAGGATATGGAGGATGATATTCAGAAGCTTGTTCCTGAAGGAATTGAAGCAAGAGTGCCATTTAAGGGGTCTCTATCTGAAGTGATTTTTCAAATGATGGGAGGACTGAGAGCAGGAATGGGTTATGTAGGCGCAAAGAATATTGGCATCCTCAAGAAAGAAGGAAAATTTGTCAGGATAACCAATTCAGGAATCATCGAAAGTCATCCGCATGATGTGTCAATTACCCGAGAATCACCGAACTACAGTAGAAAATCAATTGAATAACCATATAAACCCTTACTTATGAAGATCAGATCGTCACTATTAGTTTTACCTGCGGTCCTGTTACCCTTTTTCTGCGGAGCACAGACGCTAAACGACAGGACACTTGTAACCGTTGCGGGAAAAGATGTTCCGGCAGGTGAATTTATAAGGATGTTTAAAAAAAGCGCTGAACCAGGGAAGACTGAAGATATGAATAGTTATCTGCAGCAATATATAGTTTTCAAACTCAAGGTAAGTGATGCCATTCAGGAAGGATATGACACAACCAGGGCATTCAGAACAGAACTGAATGGATACAGAAATCAGCTTGCCCAGAATTACCTTACTGATAATCAGACAAAAGAAAAGCTTCTTCAGAAGACCTATCAAAGGTCGCTTACTGAAATAAATGCATGGCACATTCTTGTAAGCTGTCCTGAGGGAGCCAAACCTGAGGATACACTTATTGCCTGGAACAAAGCCTCCGGCATACGCGAAAGGATAATACAGGGAGAATCTTTTGAGCAGGTTGCCCGTGGATCGTCTGACGACTCATCGGTAAAAGTTAACGGAGGGAATCTTGGTTATTTTACCGTATTCCAGATGATCATGCCTTTTGAGGATGCCGCTTATAACCTCAAAGAAGGTGCAATTTCTCAACCTGTAAGAACACCCTACGGATATCATATAATCAAAGTTATAGATAAAAGAGCATCACGCGGAAAAGTTCTGATCGCTCATATTATGAAAGCTTCTCCTCCCGGAACAGATGAAAAGAAGGCAAAAGAGGCTGAAGAAGCAATAAACAGCGTTTATAACGAGTTACAGGCTGGCGGATCTTTCAGCGAGCTTGCAAAAAAATATTCCGATCATAAGGAATCGGCTGCTGCCGGAGGAAAGCTTAACTGGTTCGGAACAGGTGAAATTATTCCTGCTCTTTCAGAGGCAGCCTTTTCAATTACTGATACAGGGAAATATTCAAAACCTGTACACACTGTATATGCATGGCATATAATAAAGCTTCTTGATAAAAAGAATCCCGGATCGTATGAGGAAACAAAGTCGTATCTCGAGAGCAAATTAAATCAGTCTTACCTCAATTCATTAAGCAGGAAATCTTTTGTCGAAAAGCTTAAGAATGAATATAAATTCAGGATTAATCAGACAGCTTATAACTGGTTCGTTAATAATACAGATACCCTTATCATCAGGGGTAAAACAAAATATAACAGGTCATCTTTACCATCTGGTTATTTATATTCATTTGCAAATCAACATCTTACAACAAAAGAGTTTGCATCATATATCGAAAAGAGAGGCTCCATGATTGTTACTGATGATCCGGCATATTTCATCAACCGGTCTATAGATGCCAGAATATCAGACCAGATAATCACATATGAAAACTCCCTTCTTGAAAATAAATATCCCGATTTCAGATACCTCATGAATGAATTTCATGACGGTATTCTTCTGTTTGAAATATCCGGGAAAAAGGTCTGGAACAGGATCCAGGAGGATTCCACCGGATTACGGGATTATTATGAAAATAACAAGCAGGATTTTCTTTCAAAAAAGGGCATAGATGCTAAAGTTTATACCCTCAGGTCCGCCAAGGGTGAAAAGAAACTGTCATCATACTATAAAAAATATTCGCAAAAACCCGAAACTGATTACCTGCTGAAGAGAAAATTTAACAAGGAAAATGATTCTATACTGGTCATTACGGAAGGAAAATGGTTTGAAGGTGATAACCCGGAAATGGATAGTATTAAATGGACCAAAGGCTTTCAGACTACGAAAATCAATAATTATCCGTCAATTGTCGTGATAAACAATGTCATTGATGCTGAGCCCCTTCCTTTTGAAGCTGTTAAGGGAGAAATGATGAACGGGTATCAGGACTATCTGGAGAATGAATGGGTAAAACAATTAAAAGAGAGATATAACGTTAAAATTGACCAGCAAGTTCTTGCTGAAGTCAAGATGAGTTTAATTAATGATTAGGATCATAATTATATTACTAATTGTTATGCTTGCAGGCGGTTGCAGGAATAATAACAATAATGCCAGACGGATTTCTGTTGCCAGAGCAGGTGATGTTACACTTTACCTCGATCAGATCACCGACATTATAATGCCGGGTACACCACCTGCCGACAGCGCTGCAATAATTCAAAATTACATCAACAAATGGGCAAAGAGAGAGCTGCTGTTTCAGAAAGCTGAAGAAAATCTTTCTCCCGAACTGAGGAGCGAAATTGAAAACCAGCTTGAAGAGAGCAGGATTAACCTTGTTATTTATCAGTATCAGAGGCAGATGATGCTCGAGAAGATGGATACTATGGTAACAGACAATGAAATGGGAAACTACTATTCTGCCAATCAGGAAAGCTTTGTACTTAGTTCCAACATTTTAAAAGCTCTCTTTATTAAACTCCCGGCAGAAACTCCTAACGTTGACAAGGTGAGGATTTTGTCCCGATCAAATGAACAAGCCGATCTACAGCAGCTTGAAACGATATGTTACCAGTTCGCTGATAAGTTTGATGACTTCAACGAGAAATGGATCCCGCTTAACAGGATTTCAGTCGAATTACCAAATGAAATTGTAAATGAGGAAAACTTCCTTCGGAGAACATCATTCTATGAAACCAGTGATTCAACATTTATCTATATCATCTCCATCAGGGACTATAAACTAAGATCATCAGTTGCTCCGTTCGAATATGTCAGGGATGATATTAAAAGAATCATCTGGAATAATAGAAGATTTGATTTCATACAGTCTCTTGAGAACGGGATCTATAATGACGCTATAAAAGAAAATAATTTCAAGCTGTTTTAATAAATATTAATAATGAAAAGAGGTTCAAGAATATTACTGATACTGGCATGCATGATCATTTCCGGAGCATCAGTCCTGAAATCACAGGTTCTCGTGGAGTCAGTCGCAGCAATTGTGGGGAATGAAGTAATATATCTTTCTGAAATTGAGAACATGATTGTCGATCTGAGAAGTAACGGGAACAGGGCTCCTGTTGAAGTTCTGAGATGTAATGTGCTTGAGGAGCTTCTTATATCAAAACTTTTTCTCGACCAGGCAAGGATCGACAGCATAATTGTCGGTGATGATGAAGTTGAAGGTGAGCTAACCATGAAAATGAACGATGCCATAAGACGGGCCGGAAGTGAAAAAAACCTGGAGGAATATTTTAAAAAAGGATTGGCAGAGATCCGTAAAGATATCCGTAAAGCACTTGTCCAGCAGGAAGTCATCAGGCAGGTTCAGGGCAGTATAGCTGAGAATATCAAGCTGACACCCAACGAACTGAAGAAATTCTTTTCAAATATTCCCAAAGACAGCCTCCCCATAATTCCTGCCAAAGTCGAGGTAAGCATAATTCAGCTTGATCCTCCTGAAAATGAAGAGAACAAAGCAGAAGCAAGACAAAAGCTTCTGGATATCAGGAGCCAGATACTTGCCGGAAAAAGCTTTAATGTGCTGGCAATCATGTATTCTGAAGATCCAGGCACTGCAACCAGCGGAGGAGAGCTCGGATATCTTACCAGAGGAGAACTTGAAAAACCGTATGCCGATGCAGCGTTCAGCCTCACAAAAAATACTGTATCAAAAATTGTAGAAACAAGGTACGGATTTCATATAATCCAACTTATCGACCGTAATGGAGACCTTTTGAACACACGTCATATCCTCATCAAGTCAAAAGTCAAACCTGATCAGGTAACAGCAGCAATGGCCAAACTCGACAGCATTTCTGACCTGATAAGAAAAGACAGTCTTAAATTTGCTTATGCTGCCTTAAGATTCTCCACGCACAAGGACAGCAGGATCAATGGTGGAAAGATGGTAAGTTCTGATCCATCAGAACGTGATACATGGTTCACACTTGAAGAGCTTAATCCTGAAATGTATGTGAAGGTAAGGGAACTGAAGGTGGGTGAAATATCTGAACCGTTCAGAACTACTGATGAAAACAATAATACAGTATTCAGAGTCGTAAAGCTTGACAATGAAATCCCTGCACACAGGGCTAACCTGAAAGATGACTATCAGAACCTTTCCAATACGGCTCTTATGAACAAGCGCAATAAGACATATGAGGATTGGATCAAAAAGAAGATCGAATCCACCTACATTAAAGTAAGTGATGAATTAATATCATGCGATTTTCTGAAGAAAAACGGATGGCTGAAATAAAAGCAGTCAGGTTCATTTTGAAGTTTTTCCGGGCCAGTCACTTATTACCACTGTCTGTTATATTTCTTTTTTCATTCTCCTTACAGCCTCAGGATATTCCGAATAAAAATGGAGGTAAGAGGAGGATAGACCTTAAACACGCTGATTCTGACGATATTGAGAAAGATAAACAAACCGGCAAGGATTGGCACAGGTTACGTGGCGCGGTTTCTCTCCAGCATAATGAAATGACTATGCTTTGCGACAGCGCTTATTTTTATCCGGACAAGAATCAGGTAAAAGCCTTCAGCAGGATCCATATTGAACAGGGTGACACCCTCGATATTTACGGCGATTATCTTTTATATGATGGTCTGACTGAAAAAGCATTGCTTACTGGGAAGGTGGAATTAATTGACAAAGAGACACATCTCTTCACCAACTCAGTCACCTATTCTGTAAAAGACCAGGTAGCCCTGTACACCGATAGCGGAAAAATTATAAACGGGGATAATAAGCTCACCAGCAGGGTCGGTATTTATTATGTTTCGGAGAACCTCTTCCATTTTAAGGATAGTGTTAAAATTGTCAATCCGGATTATGTAATGACTGCTGATACAATGGATTATAACACAAAGTCGGAGATAGCTATTTTCACGGGACCCTCTGAAATGAAAGGCGACAGCATCTACCTCTATTGCGAAAGAGGCTGGTATGACACAAAAAATAATGTGACGCGAATCTGGAGAAATGCCTTAATAAACAACATGAAGCAGATAGTCCGGGGTGATTCGCTTTTTTATAACGAAAATACGGGTTATGGTCAGTCATTCAGAAATATCAGCATTTCCGATACCAATAATCACATAATCATAAAAGGGAACTATGCCTGGTATTACAAGGAACCGGAAAAGTTCCTGGTTACAGACAGTGCCTTATTCATCCAGATATCGAGTAAGGACTCTATGTTTCTTCATTCCGATACAATAAGTGCAATAACTGTTTCAGATACATCAGCCAAAGGTTACAAACTCATGAGAGCATTCCATGGTTGCCGTATATTCAGCAAAAATCTTCAGGCAAAATGCGACTCTCTCTCTTACTCTTTTCGCGATTCGGTTATCAGATTATACACCGAGCCGGTCCTCTGGTCTGAAGAAAATCAGCTTACCTCCGATTCCATGGCAATCTTTACAAAAAACAGGCAGGCTGAGAGGATGGAACTCTATAATTCGGCTTTCATTACAAGCAAGGTGGATTCTCTTAGATATGACCAGGTCAAAGGCAGATCCCTGACAGGCTACTTTAAGGATAATGAACTTTATAAAATAGATGTAAACGGGAACGGGGAATCAATTTATTATCTTGTTGATGGAGAGGAAATTGTTGGGGTAAATACAACCAGATGCTCCAGTATTGAGATATATGTGGAAAATGGAAAGATTATTGAAATCTTTGAACGCCAGAGCCCTGAGGGGGTGATAGATCCACCATTAATAACACCCGGATCTAACCTTCTTCTTCCCGGATTTAACTGGTTCGACAGCATAAGGCCTAAAAAAATTCTGGATATTTTTAATAAATAAAAAAGGCTCTGTGTGAGCCTTTGGTCAATATTCGTCTTCGTTAAAAAAGAAGTCATCCTTGCTCGGATAATCAGGCCAGATATCTTCGATGCTCTCATAAATATCCCCTTCATCTTCAATTTCCTGAAGATTCTCGATTACCTCCATTGGAGCACCTGATCTAATGGCAAAATCAATTAGCTCATCCTTGGTTGCAGGCCATGGTGCATCCTCTAGTTTTGATGCTAATTCAAGTGTCCAATACATAGTTTTCTGATCAAATTATGTTTTTTTCAAAGTCTGCAAATATATATATTATTTTAATTATTAAACAACACCTTTTTTAAAGTTTTTTAACGATTCAAACTTGCCACTCAATTTCCTCACTATCAAGTTCTAAGGCAATCTTCCGTGATAATACAAATAAATAATCGGCAAGCCGGTTCAGAAATTTATTGATGATTTCAGGAGTTTTCTCCGTTTGATCCAGCTTCAATACTCTTCTTTCCGCACGGCGGCATACACACCTGGCAATATGACAGTAAGATACAAGGATATTCCCCCCGGGGAGTATAAAACTGTTCAGGGGGCTGAGGGATGATTCCATTTTATCTATCTCCATTTCAAGTCTTGAGATGCAGCCAGGATCGGGAAGGTAGCTCCTGCTATTCAAATTACCAGGATCTGAAGCAAGCGCAGCTGCACAGATCATTAACTGATTCTGCAGATAGACTAGAAGGTCCATGCGCTTATCATTTCCGTGATGGTCCCTTAAGAGTCCTATCCATGAAATGAGCTCATCAACAGAACCATATGCTTCAACACGAATGTCGTATTTAGGGACTCTCTTTCCTCCTTCAAGGGAAGTGGTTCCATCATCTCCTGTGCGGGTATAGATCTTCATAACCTTAATTATAAGATTAACCTGCAATATATGTATTTACGAATAATTATCAGGCGTGTACATATTTTTCATTGGGTACGTCCTGAGCTACTTCACCGTCAAATAACCTGATAATGCGTGCTGCATGCCTTGCAATTTCCTCTTCGTGAGTAACAACTATCACGGTATTGCCATTATTATGGATAATATCAAGAAGGCCCATTATATCGAGTGAAGTCTTACTGTCGAGGTTTCCTGTGGGTTCATCGGCCAGGATTATGGATGGTTTGTTAACGAGAGCCCGTGCAATTGCAACCCGCTGTCTCTGACCTCCTGACAGTTCATTGGGTTTGTGACTCATACGGTCAGCAAGTCCGACCTGCCTGAGTGTCTCTATAGCCATTTCCTCCCTGGCTGCTTTCTGAATTCCGGCATATATAAGTGGTAAAGTAACATTTTCGAGAGCAGAATATCTTGGAAGAAGGTTAAAGGTCTGAAAAACAAAACCTATTTCCTTATTCCTGATCTCTGCCAGATAATCATCTTCCATCTTGCTGACATCAATACCGTTAAGTATATATGTTCCGCTGGTAGGTGTATCAAGACATCCCAGAAGGTTCATGAGTGTTGATTTGCCTGAACCCGAAGGTCCCATAATTGCAACATATTCGTTCCTGTTTATATCAACGGAGACCGACCTGAGAGCCCTTACAATCACGGAGCCAACCTGATAGTTCTTGACAATATTTTGAATCTCAATAACTTTATCCATACTTTTAAATTTGATTTTCGAAATTAGATTAATTTGATCAATATAGAAATATTATAATCTTAATTTTTGTTAATACTTTATTACGTAATCAGAATGATTCATCCCTCCCCTGAAAAAAACCAGGCCCATTCTGAAAATATCAATCGTAAAAGTCACTTTTTCGTGATGTTTTATTCCAGTCCATGCTTCTTCCATTTCCGTAGAATGGTGTATGTCATCAATAACTATTACAGTATCTTTATCTGCCATTCGTGCCATCTGCCGGAAATAATTCATTACAGGCTCCTTCCTGTGGTTCCCATCAATAAAAATGAGTCCCGGGTTAACAGCTTTTTTCAATAGTTCCGGAATCATATCCTCAAAAGAACCTGTAAGCAGGCGGATATTTCCAATTCCTGCTTCCCTGAAATTTTCCTTTGCAATTTCAGAAGTCGCCGGACACCCTTCCATTGTATAAATAACACTCTCAGGAGAACCTTTAGCCATATACATTGTACTGAATCCCAGTGAGGTACCAAACTCAACAATATCCGGGTTGCCAAATTCTGCCGCCAGTCTCGATAAAAGAACACCATATTTTTCAGGAACTGCCGAAATCCCTGCTATTTCTGATACTTTTCTCAAACTTATTTTCATTATTACCGAACCGGCTCCAAGATCCAGAACCTGAATAGTTCTCTTATCTGATTTATTCTTCTTTCTTATTTTCTCAATTAATAAGACAGTGTCAAGGTCAGTTTTATTCCTGAAAAGACGCGAAACCAGGTCATATACAAACGGACTGTGAATTCCATGACCCTTTTTGTGACGGGCTGTGAGAAAATAACTCAGATATTTAAAAGTTCTGAAAATAAACATTCTGTTAAATAAAAAATATTATGTAAGGTCTTCAAAAATAAGTATTTTCGGTTATCTTTTCAATACTGTTTATACCTGGTGCTATGCAGGATTTTCTTGAAACAAATATTATGTACCTTCCGGGAGTCGGGCCGAAAAGAGCCGAACTCCTTAATAAAGAGTTAAACATTTTTACCTATCGCGATCTTCTCTATTATTTCCCCTACAAGTATATCGACAGAACAAGATTTTATAAGATCGCGGAGCTCGATCCTGATCTTCCTTTTGTACAACTGAAAGGAGTAATTAAAGGATACTCCACAGAAGGCCATGGTAAAGGGAAAAGGCTGGTTGCAGATTTTCAGGACGATTCAGGCAATCTAAAGCTGGTTTGGTTCAAGGGGACAAAATGGATTATGCAAAGTTATAGCCCGGGGATCGAATTCATTGTGTTCGGGAAACCATCGGTATTTAACGGAATGATCAACATAATTCACCCTGAAATTGAAGCATCAGGCAAGGCTGCTGAAAGGATGACCTCAGCACTTCAGTCTCAGTATAGTACGACTGAAAACCTGAAGAACCATTTTCTAGGTTCAAAGGCTCTGAGCAGGTTGCTGGGGAACCTCATCAAGCAGATAAATTTCAGGCTTCCGGAATCTCTTCCGACATATATTGTTTCAAAGTATAAACTTATGGATCTTCACCAGGCACTCCATAAGATTCATTTTCCGTCTGACCCCGATGAGATAGAAAAAGCCAGGTACCGTCTCAAGTTTGAGGAACTCTTTTATATACAGCTGAATCTCATACGATTTAAAAACAACCGGGCCAGAAAGTTCAAAGGATTTGTCTTTTCAAGTGTGGGAGAAAACTTTAATAGCTTTTATCATGACAACCTTCCGTTCGCACTTACAGGAGCTCAGAAAAGAGTAATGAAAGAGATACGTAGAGACCTCGGATCAGGGAAGCAGATGAACAGGCTGCTCCAGGGTGATGTCGGCAGCGGAAAAACACTGGTTGCTCTTATGAGCATGCTTATTGCCATAGATAACGGATACCAGGCATGTATAATGGCACCAACAGAGATCCTTGCCAGCCAGCATTACCAGACTATTTTAAAACTGCTTGAGGGGATCAATATCAGGGTAAGGCTCCTTACAGGATCATCCAAAAAATCATTAAGGAATGAAATAAGCGAATCGCTGCTTGACAGATCACTAAACATTCTTATAGGTACCCATGCACTCATAGAAGAGACTGTTCAGTTCAGCAACCTCGGGCTGGTTATAATCGACGAACAACACAGGTTCGGGGTAGAACAGAGGGCAAAACTATGGCAGAAAAGTATTAACCCTCCTCATATTCTTGTCATGACAGCCACTCCTATTCCGAGAACTCTTGCCATGACCCTTTATGGTGACCTGGATGTATCGGTGATCGATGAACTTCCACCCGGAAGGATTCCTGTAAAGACAATGCATTTCTTTGATTCTGAAAAGAATAAGGTATTCGGATTTCTTCGTAATCAAATCACAGAAGGGCGACAGATATTTATTGTTTATCCCCTGATCAAGGAATCTGAAAAGATGGATTATAAGGATCTTGAGGATGGATGGGACACAATTTCCAGGGTTTTTCCGGCACCTCAGTATTGTATAAGTGTTGTTCATGGGAAAATGACTTCGGCAATAAAGGAAGAATCTATGAAACTCTTCAAGGATGGGAAAGCGCATATCCTGATCGCCACAACGGTTATAGAGGTTGGGGTAGATATTCCAAATGCAACAGTAATGGTAATTGAGAGCGCTGAAAGGTTCGGATTATCTCAGCTTCATCAGCTGAGAGGACGTGTTGGAAGAGGTGCTGATCAGTCATATTGCATCCTTATGACCTCGAATAAACTATCCAGAGAAGCTTCAACCAGACTTGAGGTTATGATCAGGACATCCGATGGCTTTGAGATTGCAGAAACTGACCTTCAACTCAGGGGCCCCGGCGATATTGAAGGCACGATGCAAAGCGGAATACCTTTCGACCTTAAAATTGCAAACCTTGGCAGAGACGGACAATTGATTGAATATGTAAGGAACATTGCAGAGGATATTATTGCAGGTGATCCACTTCTTGAAACAGATATTAATCTCATCCTGAAATCTGAGTTGAAGCGGCTTTTCAGTAAACGCCAATCATGGAGCAGCATAAGCTGAGTAAGTTTAATTAAAATCATAATAAATAGTAATTTTATGTATAAATACTGACAAAAAACAGTCTCAGTATTATCAGTAATTCTAAATTTGCGGTTTAATTTCTTGACGAAAATCCATGACCGGATCAGATAATTTCGGAAGTATTGAACATGATGGTATTGTGCAGAAATCTGATAAAAACTCCGTTACCGTAAGAATATCATCTGTATCAGCATGTTCAGGATGTCACGAAGAGGGTTCCTGTACACTTTCAGGTAAAGAGGACAAGATAATCGATATCTCGGGAAGATATAACTTAGTGCCCGGTGAAGCAGTTACTGTGCTGATGAAGAAATCAATGGGGTATGCAGCCGTAATACTGGGATATGTTATACCAATGATCCTTGTAGTTGCACTGGTTATAATTCTTGGTTCCATGTCACTTCCGGAACTAATAACAGGACTTGGATCTCTTGCTGTTCTTATTCCATATTATTTGGTACTCTGGTTTTTCAGAAAAAGGATCAATACTAATTTCAAGTTCACAATAAAAATCTGATTAATGAGTCTTACGATTCTTATTACAGTAATAAGTCTGAGTCTTCTCGCACTGATCTCGTCAGTCATTCTATATTTCGTTGCCCGGAAATTCAAGATCTTTGAAGATCCGCGCATTGACGAGGTTCAGGAAGTACTGCCTGCGGCAAATTGTGGCGGATGCGGTTTTGCCGGATGCCGTAATTTTGCAGAGGCGCTTGTAAAAGCAGAGACTTTTGAAGGATTGAACTGTCCGGTCGGTGGTGCGGAAGTTATGGGCAAAGCGGCAAAAATTCTTGGAAGAGAGGCTCCTGTCGTGGATCCGTTGGTGGCTGTTCTGCTTTGTAATGGTTCACCCGAATTCAGGCCCCGGACATCTCTCTATAACGGTGTAAATGACTGCAGAATTGCTCACTCTCTTTATATCGGAGAGACCGACTGCAGCTATGGTTGTCTTAGCAGAGGCGACTGCGTCAGAGCCTGCAATTTTGAGGCAATGTACATGAATCCGGAAACAGGATTACCTGTAATAATAGATGAGAAGTGTGTATCATGCGGTGCATGCGTAAAAGCTTGTCCCAGGAACCTTATTGAACTCCGGAAAAAGGCTAAGAAAGACAGAAAGATATATGTTGCCTGCTCAAACTGCGATAAGGGAGGACCTGCAAAAAGAGCCTGCAAGGTTGCCTGTATTGCCTGTACAAAATGCGTCAAAGTATGTGAGTTCAATGCAATCACCATTGAGAATAACCTTGCCTATATCGACGCGTTTAAATGCACCTTCTGCAGAAAATGTGCTACAGAGTGTCCTACATGTTCAATTTTGGAATTAAACTTCCCGCCCAGGAAGACAAAACCTGAAACTCAGGAAGAAACAATCATGGTATAATCTTGAAGTATAATTAAAAAATAAATAAGCGTTGAAAACATTTCCCGTTGGAGGTGTTCATCCACCCGAGAACAAGCTGACAGCCGGCATTGCAATTCAGTACCTGCCCCTGCCACTGACCGTTGCAATACCTGTATCACAGCATATCGGAACCCCTGCCAATGTGATAATAAATAAAGGTGATTCTGTAAAAACAGGTCAGGTTATTGCAGAAAACAAAGGCTTTGTCTCTGCAAACATCCATTCTTCAGTCTCCGGAAAAGTAAATAGAATAGATACGGTGATAGACAGCACAGGTTTTAAGCAGAATGCTGTTTTTATTGATGTGGAGGGAGATGAATGGGTTAGTACAATTGACAGGAGCAGTGAAATAATCACGGACATAAAACTATCGTCCGACGAAATTACCAAAAAATGCCTTGAATCAGGTATTGTCGGGCTTGGCGGTGCGACCTTTCCATCACATGTAAAACTGACTGTCCCTGCAGGAAAGAAGTGCGATATTCTGATCATCAATGGTGTCGAATGTGAGCCTTATCTTACTTCTGATCACCGTCTTATGCTCGAAAGAGGAGAAGAGATTCTAATTGGTACCTCCATTCTGATGAAGGCCCTTAAGGTTACAAGGGCAATGATCGGAATTGAGAATAATAAACAGGATGCAATAAGTCACATGACAAAACTGGCATCTGCATTCCAGGGAATAAGTGTGCATGCATTGAAAGTAAAATATCCGCAGGGTGCTGAAAAACAGCTCATCAAAGCCCTCATTAACAGGGAAGTACCTTCAGGTCGCCTTCCTCTTGATGTTAATACGGTTGTGCATAACGTAGGTACCGCTTTTGCAGTTTATGAAGCTGTACAGAAGAATAAACCACTTTTCGAAAGGGTAGTTACTATAACAGGAAAACAGGTTTCAAAACCAGGGAACTATTTCGTCAGAACCGGGACTCCGGTCAGCAAGCTGATCGAAGCTGCAGGTGGCCTGCCTGATAATACCGGTAAGATAATTTCCGGAGGTCCGATGATGGGCAAATCGCTGAGCAACATTGAAGTTCCGGTTGTAAAGGGAACCTCAGGGATCATTCTTTTTCCGAAAAACGAATCTGAACGTATGGAATCACGGCCATGTATCCGTTGTGCAAAATGTGTTTCTGCATGTGCCCTGAATCTCGAACCATATCTTCTGATGTCCCTTTCTGAAAAAGACATGTTCGAAAGAGCTGAAAGAGAAAGGATTACCGATTGCATGGAATGCGGATCCTGCAGTTTTGCATGCCCGGCAGGACGTCCTCTTCTCGATTATATCCGCTTAGGAAAATCGACTGTGATTAAAATGGCACGCGAAAGATTAGTAAAAAAATAAGACATATAAAACATAGTTCATGAGCAACTTACTTTATGTTTCACCTTCACCGCATACACATGCCTCAGAGACAACCAGGAAGCTGATGTTCGGGGTGGTCATAGCTCTCCTTCCCGCTCTTTTCACATCAATATTTTATTTTGGTTATGGTGCTATAATTGTAACAGCAACTTCAATAGTCTCATGCCTGCTGTTCGAATACCTTATTCAGAGATTTATATTTAAGAAACCGGTTACAATAACTGACGGATCAGCTCTGGTTACAGGCCTTCTGCTGGCTTTTAACCTGCCATCCAATATACCGGTATTTATAATTGTCCTGGGAAGTTTTGTCTCCATTGCAATCGCAAAAATGACCTTCGGCGGATTAGGGAACAATCCTTTCAACCCGGCACTTGTAGGCCGTGTTTTCATGCTTATCTCATTCCCGGTCCAGATGACCAGCTGGCCCGTTCCTGCAGGATTCGGTACCGGTTATACCGATGCAGTGACAGGAGCAACACCCCTGGCTATTATAAAAGAGGGTCTTAAAAACGGTGAATCTATTTCACAGCTGGTTACACAGATCCCGACACCTGCACAGATGTTTCTTGGTAATATGGGTGGATCGATGGGTGAAGTTGCAGCTGTTGCACTTCTTATTGGATTCATTTACCTCCTTGCAAAAAAAATAATTACATGGCATATCCCGGTATCAATAATCGGGAGCCTGGCAATCTTTACTGCAATCCTCTGGCTTATAAATCCGGAACAGAATGCTGGCCCTTTGTTCCATATTCTCGCCGGAGGTGTCCTGCTTGGAGCTATCTTTATGGCAACAGATTATGTCACTTCACCGATGAATCCGAAGTCAATGATAATATACGGCTGCGGAATCGGAATACTTACAGTAATAATAAGAGTCTGGGGCGCATATCCCGAAGGTGTATCCTTTGCTATCTTAATAATGAACGCATTTGTCCCGCTTATGAACGCATATATAAAACCCAAAAGATTTGGTGAGGAGGTAAAAAATGGCTAAAACCGAGTCGACGTTTAAGAATATGGTGCTATCGCTTACACTTATATCTCTGGGGGCTTCAGCATCGCTTGGTTTCGTATACGTAATTACCAAGACACCAATAGAGGTTTCTGTTCTTAATAAGAAACTTAATGCTATAAGACAGGTTGTTCCTGAATTTACAAACAACCCGAATGAAGAGATGTTCCATCTGCCAACCGGTGAAGGGGACAGCCTCGAAATTTATCCTGCGAAAAAGAATGGAGAAATTATCGGGTATGCTGTAAAAACATATACAAAGACAGGATTCGGAGGAAATATAAGCCTGATAGCCGGCTTCAAACCAGACGGGACAATAATCAATATTTCAGTCCTTGAGCAGAAAGAGACACCCGGTCTAGGCACAAAGATGGCCGATCCGGGATTCAAGGATCAGTTCAATAATAAGAATCCTTCTGAATTTATGCTGAAAGTAAAGAAGGATGGCGGAACTGTAGATGCCATAACAGCAGCCACAATAAGTTCAAGAGCATTTTGCGATGCGGTACAGCGTGCATATAATACAATTCAGAAAGGAGGTTTAAAATGAACCACTTGCAAAACTTTACAAAAGGATTTTTTAAAGAGAATCCGATCCTTGTCCTGGTCCTGGGTACCTGCCCTGCCCTGGCAACTTCAACTTCTGTACTAAACGGTATGGGGATGGGAATTGCCACCACCTTCGTCCTGATAGGATCAAATGTTGTTATTTCCCTGCTTTCGGGTCTGATTCCGGATAAAGTCAGGATCCCGGCATTTGTTGTAATAATTGCCTCGTTCGTGACAATAGTTGATCTGTTAATGCAGGCTTATGTACCGAGTCTATATGAGGCTCTTGGAATATTTATCCCGTTGATTGTAGTCAACTGCATTGTTCTCGGAAGGGCTGAAGCATATGCAAGTAAAAATTCTGTTCTCTCATCTTTCATTGATGGTGCAGGAATGGGTCTCGGGTTTACGATGGCCCTGGGTATTCTTGGCGCATTCCGTGAGATAGTAGGAAGCGGGGCAATATTTGGCCATAAATTTATCCAGGGTGACGGTGTTCTTGTATTTATTCTTGCACCTGGAGCTTTCTGGGCGCTTGGGTACCTTATTGCTCTGATTAACAGGATAAAAAGAACCTAAAACTGAAATAAAATGGAATATATATTAATAATCATATCTGCCGTATTCATAAATAATGTGGTACTTGCCCAATTCCTTGGCATATGCCCTTTTCTGGGTGTATCAAACAAGGTCAACACAGCACTTGGAATGACAGGAGCAGTTACCTTCGTTATCGTCCTTGCCACAATGGTCACATATCTCATCCAGATATATGTATTGAATAAGTTGGGTATCGCCTTTATGCAGACCATAATATTTATACTTGTAATTGCCGCACTGGTCCAGATGGTTGAGATCATCCTGAAAAAAATAAGCCAGCCCCTTTACCAGGCTCTTGGAATTTATCTGCCGCTGATAACCACCAACTGCGCTGTTCTTGGTGTCGCCATCCTTGTTATCAAGAAAGACTACAATCTTCTGGAAGGTGTTGTTTACGGTGCATCGACAGCTATTGGCTTCGGTCTGGCCCTTATCATCCTTGCAGGGATCAGGGAACAGCTGGAATTGGTTAATATACCAAAAGGAATGAAAGGTGTTCCCAGCTCACTTGTTATAGCAGGTATTCTTGCCCTCGCATTTATGGGATTTACAGGAATAGTAAAATAATTCGCTAAATTTTTCATATTTCCGTAATCCGGTCAAATATGACGCTGTCAGATTATTATCAGGTACTGGGATTACCTTCCGGCTCTTCACCTGACGAAATTAAAAAAGCATACAGGCAGAAAGCACGTCTTTACCATCCTGATATCAATCCTGATCCGGAGGCAAAAAATAAATTCATTCAGGCTACAGAAGCTTATGAATTCCTGATAGCCAATTATGATAAAGTTTCAAACAACGAAGAGGCTTACCGCCAGGCAATGGAGGACTGGAGAAAGTACCGGCAGGACAGATCAAGGCAGAGGGCTCGCGCTTATGCTCAAACCTCATATGTACGGTTTAAAAATACAAAGTTTTACAGGAGTACAAGAATATTAGATGTAACAACTATTATCTTCAGCCTGGCGGTCTCTATATTAGTGATCCTTTACACTATTTACGGATATTTATACAGGTTAAAACATCCGATGCCGGAACTCCATCAGCCAACATTTCTTGTTTTCCTCATGCTGTTATCACTTGGTATGGTCTTTTTCGTAGTCTCAATTATCTACCTGAAAGCCTGGATGGAAACTTCGAAAAAAAATAAAAAAAATCCCGGGTAATATGGCATGGTTTTTGGGCGACAAAGGTATAACCCGGACCGGCATAGAATGAATTTGTATTCAATTACCTTAGTCCATAAATAGTAAGTATATGAAAAACAATATTTTAAAGACGGTATTAGTTTTTTCAATTACTATACCCCTCCTATTTATAAAGTGTTCAAAAGATCCTGATGATAATCTTCCAAAGGAACCCGTTCCAATTGATCTGAATGCTACTCAGACTTATTTAGTTGAATCCGGGAACTCCTTTGCATTTGACATTTTCAGGAAAGTAGTTGAAAATGCTGATAATTCGGAAAATATCATCATTTCACCATTAAGTATTTCCTATGCATTATCAATGACCCTTAACGGAGCAAATGGTGCTACCCGGGAAGCAATGCTTGAAGCACTCAGATTAAACAATATAACACCTGAGGAGATCAATAGTTCTTACCAGGATCTCACAGACGCTTTGCTCACAGTCGATAAACGCGTGCTGATGTCAATTGCCAATTCGGTCTGGACAGAAAATGATTTCCAGGTCAAGAATTCATTTATAGATATTCTTGCTAATTATTATGATGCCGAATCGAGAGGATTTGATATTAATGATGTGACAGCTCCCGACAAGATCAATGCCTGGATTGAAGATAAGACTAACGGACTTATAAAGGATATGGTTGAGAAGCTTAACGACAATACGGTAATGCTTCTCATAAACGCCATTTACTTCAAAGGCAAATGGCAATCACAGTTCGATCAGACCAGGACCGTTCATCAGTCATTTTATAAACCGGACGGAACTGAAATAACCGTTCCGATGATGAAGCAGCAGGAAGATTTCAAAGTATATGCCGGTAACGGTTTTTTAATGGGAGAATTTGTTTACGGACAGGGCAACTTCGTGATGGACATTATTTTACCTGATGATCAGAATGGCATTCCTTCTCTCCTTCCTCAGGTTACCGATCCCGCTTTTAAAACCTGGACAAATGGACTATATAAGCGTGAGCTTAATCTTTTGATGCCGCGCTACAAATATGGTTTCAAAAAACAACTTAAGGATATTCTTACCGATATGGGAATGGGAATTGCATTTACCGGCGGGGCCGATTTCACAAATATAGCTGAAACCCCTCCTCTGCTGATAAATGATGTGACCCACCAGGCATTTATCGAAACTAATGAAGAGGGGACAGAAGCTGCAGCTGCAACAGTTGTCGAAATAGGGTATACTTCCATGCCTCCCGAACCTCTTACATTCAACCTCGATCATGCTTTCCTGTATATAATAAGGGAGACTACAACCAATTCAATTATCTTCATAGGCAGGGTCTCTGATCCGCTCGCTGAATAGACAGAATTATTATATACCTTTAGAAGAAAATTGGCTTACTGATGAAGCTATTGATCTCTTCAATATTTGCCCTAATTTTCTTCACAATGCCGGAATTTGACAGAATCGAAGGAAGTCAGACCCAGAAACCTCTCTTTTCATTTGGTTTGATCGCTGATGTACAGTACTGCGATTGCGAACCTAAAGACTCAAGATACTACAGGATGTCTCCTTTAAAGCTCAGGGATGCAATGAATTCTCTGAAGGAGGATTCAGTTGAGTTTCTCTTCAACCTTGGCGATCTTATCGACCGTGATTATTCTTCATTCAAACCTGTCCTTGACATTATTGACTCATCAGGAATTAAAACCTGGCATCTGACCGGTAATCATGATTATTCCGTTGACTCACGTTTAAAAAAGCGACTTCCACTGCCCATGCCTTCCAAAGAAAGTTATTACTCATTTGTTTATAAAAACTTCAGGTTTATTGCACTTAATGGCAATGAGTTGAGCACCTATGGTCCAGGCAGTAAATCTCAAATAAAAGATGCCGAAAAATATATTTCATCCCTCAGGGATTCGGGCAAAATAAATGCTATTGACTGGAATGGAGGAATGAGCAGGTTACAACTTGGATGGCTGAGTGGTCAGCTTGAAGAAGCAGCTACGAAAGGTGAAAAGGTATTCATATTATGCCACTTTCCTGTTTATCCCGAAAATTTGCATAACCTGCTTAACTCAAATGAGGTACTTGAGATTCTCAACAAATACAACAATATAATTGCATGGTTTAACGGGCATAATCATTCCGGTAATTATGGTAATTTCAATATGATACATTTCGTAACAATGAGAGGAATGGTTGAAACCGGAACGAGCGGAAGCTTTGCTATTGTAGAAGTCTACAGAAACAAGATTTGGATCAAAGGATCAGGACGAGAAAAGAGCCAGATACTGGCTTACTGATCAGCACATTAATTCAATCCTTTCCCCCGAGCTTAATAAAATTGAAAGGAACATCAAGAACTGAGGAAAAGTATTCTCCCCTTTCAAAGATATCTTCATCACCATCTTCATAATACCAGTTGAAGATGAATTTTTTATTCTTCAGGGTGACATGTTTTAATAGTTCAAGGAGGTGAATAAAAACCTTTGCACTGGCACTGTTAAAATATTCAAGGTTCATATCAACACAGGTCACCTCAGCAGGTACCTCAATATATTCAGTTACCCAGTCGTTGGCCGATGCAAAAAACTCAGCCACATTCTCATGAATAGAACGGCCCATTATCTTAAGCATCCCGTCAGGGCTTAAAATGATCTCTGGTGAGTTTTTTGTCGGTGCTATTCTCAGCTCCTTCATCCCCGGTATTTTTGTCCGAAATTAATTAAATTATTTTCACAATCAATGATCAGGTTCTTGCAACAGGCACAACATCCTGTCCTGAAAATTCACGCCTAAGATACTTATAATATCCCGTTATACCAATCATTGCAGCATTATCTGTTGTATATCTTAGTTCAGGAATAAAGAGGTTCCATCCTTTTTTTTCTGCTTCTGCTTTTACAGCATGTCTTAGTCCTGAATTAGCTGAAACACCACCGGCAATACCGATTTCTTTTATCCCTGTTTCGTGTGATGCTTTCACCAGCTTACCAGTAAGGATTGTCACAATGGTATATTGAAGCGATGCACACAGATCAGCTTTGTTTTTTTCAACAAAATCCGGATCCTCTTTAATCCTGTCACGGAGAAAATAGAGAAAATTGGTTTTCAATCCGCTGAAGCTGAAATCAAGTCCTCTGACCACTGGCTTTGAAAATATAAAAGCCCTGTTATTACCCTCAGATGCCAGCTTATCGATTGCCGGACCGGCAGGATAATGCATTCCCATCACTTTTCCGCATTTGTCGAATGCCTCACCAGCAGCATCGTCAATCGTACTACCCAGTACATCCATTTCCAAATGGCTTTTCATCAGGATTATCCTGGTATGCCCTCCTGAGACAAGCAGACATAAAAAGGGGAATTCCGGAACACTCTTCTCTTTACTTATTATGAAATGAACAAGCAGATGAGCCTGAAGATGATTTACTTCGATGAGTGGTATATTGAGCGCCAGTGCAAATCCTTTTGCAAATGATGTTCCTACAAGGAGAGATCCCAGGAGACCGGGTCCGCGGGTAAATGCAACAGCATCAATTTCGCTTTTTCTTATACCGGCAGTCTTAATAGCCTGATCTGCAACAGGTACTATATTAACCTGGTGGGCTCTGGAAGCGAGTTCGGGAACTACTCCTCCATAAGACTTATGAATATTCTGTCCCGCAATCAGATTTGACAGAATGTGACCATCCCTGATAACTGCTGCAGAGGTATCATCACAGGAAGATTCTATTGCAAGGATGGTAACACTCATATTTTCTTTGATTTTCGGTATATTTTAGGTTATTTTGATCTATGATTTTTCAAACTTATTAATGGCCAAAAATATTAAAAAATCATTTAAGTATATCATAATATTTTTCGGGATCCTCATTTCTGTCCCGACACTTCTCTCATTCTTTCTACGCATTCCTGTGATACAAACCTTTATGGTAAGAAGGGTCACAGATCATATTTCCGCTGAGATCCGGTCGACAATTTCAGTTGGAAAAGTGGAGTTTAAGTTCTTTAATAAGCTTAGCCTGAATGACATCATAATAAAAGACCAGAATGATGATACCCTGCTATTCTCACAGAGATTATCCGTTGGAATAAAACACATCGATCTGAAAAATAAATCCTTTACACTCGGACGGATAATTGCTGAAAATCCTGTCCTGGCTTTGATAACTGATTCTTCAGGAGTAATGAATCTTACATGGTACCTCGATATGATGAAGAAGAGTAATGATACTCTGAAAAAATCAAATAGTACAATAAGAATCAATCAGATAGATATTAAAAATGCCAGGTTTTCGCTGGTTAACAAGCTTGGGGAAAAAAGCAAAAGAGGTATTGATTTCAACAACCTGCATCTCTCAGGAATTAACGGAACATTAGAAGATCTGATTAACGAAAATAATACAACCTCATTCAGTATATACAGACTCGGATTCATGGAATCAGGAGGATTTAATGTAACAGGAATGAATAGTGAGTTCACCCTGACGAAGAATGATATCCTTTTCACTTCCACATCCCTGAACTGTGACAGCAGCATCCTGAATATACCTTATGCCAGAATCCATGCTGATTCATTGGAATCATACAAAAATTTCACTCAGGAAGTAAGGATTGACGTCCGGTTTCGAAGATCTCAGCTAAGCTTCTCTGACCTTCAGTACTTTGTACCTGCACTTAAGGAAATGCATGAGACCATCTGGCTGTCAGGAAGGATTCACGGCTCAGTTTCTGAGCTCAGGGGCCGGAATATTGAAATAGTTTACAGGGATCAGACTCTGCTGAATTGTGATTTTGATTTTTCAGGACTCCCCATAATAGAAAATACCTTCATGTATCTTGGAGTAAACATTCTGAAAACCAATGCGACTGATCTTGAAAAAATAAGGATACCCGGCAGGGGTAAAATTATTCTGCCCGATTTTTTTTATAAACTCGGGACAATCTCATTTAACGGAAACTTCACCGGGTTTACAACAGATTTTGTGACATACGGCAAGCTCAATACCAGTCTGGGAAGTGTGAGCACCGATATATTTCTACGCCCGGAAGAATCGAACAGGTATCAAATCAAAGGTTTAATAACAGGAAGCAGCATTGCGCTTGGACAAATTACAGGAAATCCGGAGATGTTTGGCAACATAAGCCTGAGAACTGATGTTGATGGTTATGCATATTCACTTGAAAAATTTTCAGGAAATCTGAGAGGTCTTATTGACAGCATAGAAATTAATAATTATAAATACCGGAATATCTCGCTGAACGGGATCTTCAGTGAAAAAACATGGGATGGGAATGTTAAAATATCGGAAGAGAACATCAAAATGGATCTTCTCGGGATGTTTAAATTCAGCGGAAAACTGCCTGAATTTGATTTTACACTCAACCTTGCAAGGGCTGATCTTCATGATCTTAATCTGGACAAGATCGACTCAACTGCTGCTCTCTCTATGCTCCTGACTGCTAAATTCATAGGAAATAACATTGATAACCTTGACGGTGAAATAAAACTGGTGAACATGAATCTTAAGAAATACGAAAATACTCTTGAATTGAATGATTTTTCAATCCGGACATTCTCTGAAAATGACCAGCCTGCTATAAACCTGAGGACTGATTTTGTAGATGCTGATCTGAGGGGTTATTATAATTTTGCGGGACTCGGGACACTATTCAAATCGACTCTTTCAGCCATGATGCCTTCCCTTTTTACCTCTCCCGCTTCACGGAATGAACCGATTAAAAATAATTTTGCCTTCAACATTGACTTTAAAAATACTGACAGGATCAATAATTTTTTCCGCACAGGTATTCTTCTTGCAGACAATACCAGCTTAAAAGGATCTATCTCCTCCGATAGTTCTATGAGTATCAGTGGTATCTCAAAGTCGCTGAATATAAAGAATAACATTTTTAATGACCTGATTATTGAGGCAAATCTCAATTCACCTGAATTGTCTGTAAAACTGAACAGTTCTTCTCTTTCATTGTCAGGACAATCAGAACTCAAAGGATTCTCAGTTGAACTTAATACAAAACCTGATAATTTTATTTTCAACCTGAACTGGGACAACCGGGAACAGATTCTGAACACGGGCAATTTCGTTGCAAGAGGAACCCTGGAAAAGAACATCATTGAAAAGGCAAAACCATTACTGAGAATCGAAATAGATTCAACTATAATCTATAACCGCAATAATCCATGGAAAATAAACCATTCATATTTAATCCTGGATTCTAATTCCGTCAATGTCAACAGGTTGTTTATAGGTAATAAAGAACGTTACTACCTTATTGATGGCACTGTCTCAGAGAATCCTGCAGACACGCTTCTCCTTCAGTTCAAAGGGATCGATATTTCACCTGTAAACTATTTAATCGAACGGAAAAAAAGTGCCGACATGGTACCTCTTTCAATTAAAGGGGAACTGAACGGAAATGTTTTTCTGACAGGTATCTACAAAAACCTGCTCCTCGAAAGTAACCTGTCAATAATTAATTTCTCTATGCTGGAAAGTGAATATGGAGACCTGACGGTTGTTTCAGCATGGAATTCAGAGAAAAAGGTTGCGGATATCCACGCAGGAAACAATCTTAATGGCAGAAAAATGATCGATATAAGAGGTTATTATGATCCTTTGTCAAAGAAGATTAACCTGACTGCTGTTGCCGATAAATTTCCTGTTGATGCCCTGAATCCACTCCTTAAGATATTTGCTTCAGGAATTACGGGAAC
The DNA here is from genome assembly GCA_025454795.1 of Bacteroidales bacterium. Taxonomy (GTDB): domain Bacteria; phylum Bacteroidota; class Bacteroidia; order Bacteroidales; family VadinHA17; genus LD21. The sequence goes on from JALONT010000004.1 coordinate 66,745, forward strand.
AGCTTCCGGGAAGGTCAATATCTCGGGTGAAACAGACAAAATGGTCCTTAAGGGAGCTTTAATGGCTGAAAATACCTCGATGAAGATAGATTACCTCCAGGCAAAATACATGATGAACGATTCTGTAAGGTTTAATAGGAACAATATACTATTTAACGATGTAAAACTAACTGACGAAAAGGGTAACTCTGCTACCCTTGATGGATCGATCTTCCATAAGTATTTCAAAGAGTACGGAGCTGATCTGATGATAAATATGAATGAGTGTATGGTGTTAAACACAAAGCAAAAAGACAATGAGTTGTTTTATGGCACTGCCTATGCTTCAGGTGTTACCACAATCAAAAGCGGACCCACATCAATTGCATTTGACATATCCGGGAAGACCGGAAATAACACCAGGTTTTACATCCCTTTGAATACCAGTGAAACAGTCTCAGATTACTCATTCATTTCGTTTGTCAGCCATGATACGTCCACTACTGAAAAGATAACAGGTAAACTGGTCCCATCTGCCCCTGCTTCAGCAAACATGGATCTGAACATCGATCTTGAGATTACACCCGATGCTGAAGTTCAGCTGATCTTTGACTCCAGCATTGGTGATGTGATGAAAGGAAGAGGATCAGGGAATCTGAATATAAACCTTAACAGGAAAGGCGATTTCAGGATATCAGGTGATTATATCATCGAAGATGGAGATTATCTTTTTACATTGGGCAACATTTTCAATAAAGAATTCTCCGTCGAAAATGGAGGAAAGATCATTTTTAACGGTGATATAGATAACGCTGAAATCGACATTAAAGCGATTTATAAGCTTAAAGCTTCTCTATACGAGATTCTTCATGATGAAAGGTTTAATGAGAGAATCCCTGTTGAATGCCAGATAAATCTGTCCGGAAAGCTTTTCAATCCCGTTGTAGGATTTAACATTTACCTCCCGCTGGCTGATGAGGAAACAAGGACATATCTCAGAAACGTAATCACCACTGAAGAAGAACTCAGCCGCCAGTTCCTTTACCTGCTGGTTATGAACAGCTTCTATGCCGATCCTTCCTATGGGACATCTCTTCCTGCAACCAACATAACGGGAACGTCTGCTACTACTACGGGAACGTCTGCCATGGCTGTCACAACGACTGAAATGCTCTCAAACCAGTTGAGTAACTGGTTGTCACAGATCAGTAACGACTTTGATATAGGCTTTGTTTATCGTCCCGGCTATAAAGACATTAATTCCCAGGAGGTACAGGTAGCCCTCTCAACACAGCTCCTCAATGATAAAGTTGTGATCAACAGTAATTTTGATATGAGAGGACCCGGTGGTACTTCAGGCAATACGGACCAGATAACCGGGGACTTTGATGTCGAATATAAAATAACCGATAAAATACGTTTCAAGGTTTTTAACAGGTTCAATAACCCCTATTCCGGAAAAGAGGGTTATACCCAGGGATTTGGTTTCTTTTTCAGGCAGGATTTCGATAAATTTTCTGACCTTTTCATTAAAAAGGTTCAATCCGGCATGAAAAAAGAAGAAGAGCCTGCACTTTTAAATTAAATTCCAATACCGTCAGACAATTTATTATTAGCAACTTTAGTTAATAAATAATCTGTCATTGTTATTAATAAGCAATAATAGGATTTAGCGCCAATACGTTTTTTAATATCTTCGCACGTGGAATTAAAAGGTAAAAGATCAGAGAAATAATCATTTAACATAGATTAAAAAAATAAATATGGGATTTTTACAGTTAATTTTGCAGGAAGCTCCTTTACCAGTTGCGAAAGCAGCTGAGAAGATGACACTTCTTGATCTTACAATTAAAGGTGGTTGGGTTATGATCCCCATCATACTTTTATCTCTTGTTGCTGCATACATTTTTATTGAAAGATTTTATGTTATCAGAAAAGCCACAAAGGAGGATCAGAACTTCATGAACAGGATCAAAGACTATATTCATGATGGAAAATTAGAAGCTGCACTTGCATTATGCAGATCCACTGACAGCCCCTCAGCAAGAATGGTTGAAAAGGGAATCAACCGGTTAGGAAGACCATTACAGGATATCACAACCGCTGTTGAAAATGTTGGGAAGCTTGAAATCTCAAAACTCGAAAAAGGATTTCCTACTCTGGCAACCATCACCGGGGCGGAACCGATGCTTGGTTTTTTAGGTACTGTTATAGGGATGGTTCGGGCGTTTTATGCAATGTCACAGGCAGGTAATAATATTGAAGTATCAATGATGTCGGATGGTATTTACACTGCCCTGATTACAACTGTTGCCGGGCTTATAGTGGGAATTTTAGGATATTTTGCCTATAATACACTGGTAGTAAGGGTCGAAAGAGTAGTTTTTAACCTGGAAGCGACTCTCACTGAATTTTTAGATATCTTAAATGAACCGGTTAAATCATGAAATAAATGGCTCTCTCACAGAAAAATAAGATCAATATTAATTTCAGCTCTGTAGGTATGACAGACGTCATATTTAATCTCTTGATTTTCTTCATGTTAACCTCAACACTCGTTCATCCTACCGCTTTAAAACTACTTCTCCCGAAGGGTAGTACGCAAACTTCAGCGAAACCACAGACAACCGTTTCAATAACCAGTGATCAAAGGTATTTCGTTGAACAACAATCTGTTACTCTTGAAGAGCTCGAATCACTGCTGAAGCAGAAACTAGGTTCCGCACCTGAAACGTATATTTCACTCCATGCCGATAAGACAGTTCCGTTTGAAACTGTTGTAAATGTATTGAATATTGCCCAGAAGAATAATTATAAGCTGATAATTGCTACCTCGCCCAAATAACGACATCCGTGAACTTCCCTCCCAAAGCGGGAAAGGAATAGTTGGAACCATTATTATCCATCTTACTGTCCTTGCTGTGCTTTTTATTTTCGGATTTTCTGTACCTCCTCGACCGGAACCTGAAGAGGGAATCCTGGTTAATTTCGGATTTGACGAAACAGGGGCCGGACTTATAGAACCTTCTGCCCCGGCAGTGCAGGAAGAGACTTCTCCTCCGCTCCCTTCGCAATCAGCATTGAATGCTGAAGAGGATCCGTTACTTACCCAGAATACAGAAGATGCACCGGAAGTTAATAAAGTCGATCCCGAAGCTGAAAAGAAACGTCTCGAAGAAATTGAAACTGAAAAAATACGTAGAGCTGAACTTGAAGCTGAAAGAATAAGGAAAGAACAGGAAGAGATTGAAAGAAAGAGAATTGAAGCTGAACAGAAACGGCAGACTGATATTATGAACAGGACCAGGGATGCACTTGCTAATTCCAAAAATGCTGGAACAACTTCCACAGGAGAAGGTATTACAGGAGGAGCCGGAAACCAGGGATCTCCAACCGGTTCTGTTGACTCTCAGAACCGCGGAGTGGGAAGCGGGCTTGGCGACAAAGGTATTTCTTACGATCTTCAGGGCCGTGGATTTCAGAAACTTCCCCTGCCTAAATATGATTACCAGGGTGAAGGAAAAGTAGTGGTTGAAGTAAGTGTCGACAGATCAGGGAAAGTAATTCAGGCTATTCCTGGTATTAGAGGGTCCAATACCCTTGATGAGTATTTGCTCAGAGTTGCAAAAGATGCTGCAATGGAGGCACAGTTTGAAGTAAAATCAGATGCCCCTCTCGTTCAGAAAGGCACTATAACTTATAATTTTGTGCTTAAATAGTTCTCAGCCTTTTCTGTCAAAAAGCTCCTTTATTGAAACGTTCAGATTTTCGATGAGATTACTGTCTTTTATAACATAATCATCGATCCCTTTTCTTGCCAGTTCGAGAACAATCTCCCCCTTTTCCTGACCTGAGAGCATTATGACCGGAAGTTTAGGTTTTAATTGCTTTATCTTATCAAATATCTCCATGCCGTTCATGAACTTCTGGTCCTCTTTTACAAATAAATAATCAAGGATAATGAGATCAGGATTCATACTTATTGACTTGAGGCAATCTTCTCCCGATTCAAACGCTTCAAGGCGATAACCCTCAGAAGTGAATCTCTTGACTACCAGCATGTTAATAAAAGGATCGTCGTCAACGATAAAGATTAGTTTTTTGCTGCTCATTTAAAATAATTAGTGATCCCACCACGACGCAAAGTTAATGAAAATATTTATAAGTGATAATTATCAGATTAATGATCTGCAACAATCTACATCGAAAAAAGAGGAAACGGCTTCACCAGTTTCAGAACCTTTTCTCCGACTCTGGCAATCACCTTTTCATTTTCAATATCAGAGATCACCTCATCGATAAGGTCGACAATAATCCCCATATGCTCTTCATTCATTCCACGGGTTGTAACTGCAGGTGTTCCTACCCTGAGTCCCGATGTAAGGAAAGGCGAACGGCTGTCGAAGGGCACCATATTCTTATTAACTGTTATATGAGCAAGAACAAGTGTATTTTCTACCTTCTTACCTGAAATTTCAGGAAATTTAGATCTCAGGTCGATCAGCATCAGGTGATTGTCGGTTCCTCCTGAAACAACCTTATAACCTTTATCCATAAAAGCTTCAGCCATAACCGAAGCATTCTTCTTAACCATCTGTTGATATGCTTTGAACTTCGGATCAAGAGCTTCACCAAAAGAGACTGCCTTTGAAGCAATTACATGCTCCAGTGGTCCGCCCTGAACACCCGGGAAAACAGCAGAATTGAGAAGCGAAGACATCATCCTTACCTCTCCCTTTGCAGTGGTTATACCCCATGGATTCACAAAATCCTTACCCATTAAAATAATACCACCCCTCGGTCCCCTAAGTGTTTTGTGAGTAGTCGATGTCACTATATGAGCATATTTCAGAGGATTCTTTAACAGACCTGCTGCAATAAGTCCTGCCGGGTGAGCCATATCTATCATTAAAAGAGCACCTGTCATATCGGCAATCTTTCTCATTCTTTCATAATCCCACTCGCGTGAATATGCAGAGGCACCTCCGACAATCACCTTTGGCTTTTCCTTCATGGCAACCTCTTCCATCATGTCATAATCCACCAGCCCGCTATCCTCCCTGACACTGTAGGCAACGGGTTTGTATAGCAGCCCTGATGAGTTAACCGGAGAGCCGTGCGAAAGATGTCCACCATGTGCAAGGTTCAATCCCATGAAAGTATCCCCGGGCTTAAGTACTGTCATGAAAACAGCCATGTTTGCCTGGGCTCCGGAGTGCGGCTGGACATTTGCATATTCAGCATCAAACAGCTGCTTCAACCGGTCGATAGCAATCTGTTCCGACTGGTCCACTACTTCACAGCCTCCATAATAGCGGTAACCAGGATAACCTTCTGCATATTTATTTGTCATCACCGATCCCATAGCTTCCAAAACCTGGGGACTAACAAAATTCTCTGAAGCTATAAGTTCAATTCCGTTCAGCTGACGCTGGCGCTCTTTTTCAATAAGGTCAAAAATTAAAGTATCTCTTTTCATAATATAATAATTAAAATGATTTATTCTTCTGAAAACTGGATCAATAGTTCACGATATGTGGTATATATTCTTGATTTTGAGATAAATCCGACATAATATCCGTTGTCAAGCACAGGAAGGTTCCAGGCACCCGTCTTGCTGAATGTCTCCATAACGGTTTCAATGTTTTCCCTTTTGTCGATATATGAAGGAGGAATGTTCATGAGATCCCTGACAGTAACACTTTTATAAAGTTCCTGATTAAACATTATCTCCCTTATTTCATCAAGAGAAACAACACCTTCCAGGATATTGTACTCATCGACAACCGGGAACAAATTGCGTTTCGACTTTGAGATCACTTTTACAAGATCGCCGAGTGTATCGGACATTCTCACCTTGAGCAGGTCAGTCTCAATCTCATTCTTCCAATCCATGAGTGTAAGGACGGCCTTGTCCTTATCGTGCGTAATCAGCTCCCCCCTTTGCGCAAGCTGAATATGATAAATAGAATGACGTTCAAAACTCCTGGTGGTGATGTAAGCCACTGTAGATGTAATAATTAGCGGAATCAGAAGAGCGTAACCTCCTGTTATCTCGGCAATAAGAAATATCGCAGTAAGCGGTGCATGCATCACTCCTGCCATCATACCGGCCATACCTACAAGTACAAAACGGTTATCCGGAAGACTTATATTGAAGAACTTGTTTATCAGGCTTGCAACCATATATCCGTTGATACCTCCTATAAATAACGTGGGCGCAAATATCCCTCCAACACCACCTGCTCCATTAGTGGAACTGCTGGCAAAAACTTTGAGAAGAATGAGACCTGCCATGAATAAAGTGATAACCAGAATACTATCTGAATGCCGGCTTAAAATACTTCCACCAAAAACAATATCACTATTTCCCTGTAAAAGGTTCATAATGCTGTCATAACCCTCTCCGTAAAACGGAGGAAAAAGATAAATAAGACTTCCCAGTACCATTCCTCCTGCAATAAATCTGACATAAATATTCCGGATCTTCTCATATTTATTCTCAAGGAACAGCGTCATTTTTGAATAATATAGAGACAGGAATCCCGACACTACTCCCAGAAGAACATACCAGGGAATATTTGTTATATTAAAAGCTTCAGTAACAGTGAATGTAAGAAGAACTTTATTACCCATCAGAAAATAGGCGACTGTGGCTGCAGTAACCGATGATATTAACAAAGGGACGATCGATGATATCGTCATATCAAGCATTAGTATCTCAAGAGTAAAGACAATCCCGGCAATCGGGGCTTTGAATATCCCTGAGACCGCTCCTGCCGCACCACACCCTATCAATAGGGTAACACTCCTGTAATTCAGCTTAAAGAAGCGGCCAACAGCAGATCCTATCGAGGATCCTGTGAGCACTATCGGTGCTTCTGCTCCGACCGAGCCGCCAAATCCTATTGTAAGAGTGCTTGCAACAACGGAAGTCCATGTATTATGTGCCTTCAGATAGCTTTTTTTCTTCGAGATTGCATAGAGTACCCTGCTTATTCCATGTCCGATATTGTCACGTACAAAATACTTTACGAACAGCAATGTTAGTAACATCCCAGAAAGAGGATATGCAAGATAAAGATAACTTCCTGATTCGCCTGTTATTCCTTCGGTAAGAATCTGATGTGTATAATGGATAGCATTTTTCAGTACAGCTGCAGCCAGGGCGCTCAGAAGACCTACTACCAGGCTAAGGATATATAACAGCTTCACCTGATCGATATCCTCTACCCTTGGACGAAATAGTCTTCTGAAAAACCTGTTTTTAGACATAATTATGCAAATATAAAAACATTACTAAACCTTCTCTGATTTTTAATTAAGTTTGTCTAAACAAGCAGAACATGAACCATCCGGCTTCTGCATTAAAATAATTTTTGGCGATGATAAAATTCAACAGGATCTGTCTCAGCAACGGGCTGAGGGTTCTAGTACATGAAGACAGGTCAACACCTCTTGTCGCCATGAATATACTGTATGATGTGGGTTCGAGGGATGAAGATCCGGACAATACAGGGATGGCACACCTATTTGAACACCTGATGTTCGGTGGCACTGCATCCATTCCGGAGTTTGACAGGCATCTGCAGATTGCAGGAGGAGAGAATAATGCATTTACAAATCCCGATATCACAGATTATTATATTACTCTGCCTGCGAATAACATAGAAACAGGCTTCTGGCTTGAATCCGACAGAATGCACAGCATCGATTTCTCACAGAAAAACCTTGATATACAGAAAAATGTCGTGATTGAAGAGTTCAATCAGCGTTACCTCAACCAGCCATACGGTGATGCGATGCTTTTGCTGAGACCCCTGTCCTATAAAGTTCATCCTTACCGGTGGCCAACCATCGGAATGGAGATAGATCATATCAGAAATACCCCACTTCATAAAATAAAGGAGTTTTTTTACTCACATTATGCTCCTGATAATGCAATCCTTACTCTGACCGGCAATATAACTACTGATTATGCATTCAGGCTTGCAGAAAAATGGTTTGGCAGTATTGAAAAAAGGTTTGTAACTCCAAGGAACCTGCCGGCAGAACCACTACAGACAGAAGAAAGAATTCTGACTGCCGAAAGGGATGTCCCTGCTTCTGCTCTCTATAAAGCATGGCATATAGGGCCCCGGTTGAACAGCAACTTTTATACTCTTGATCTTATTACCGATCTGCTTGCAGGAGGCGAATCCGGAAGATTATATACAAAGCTGGTGAGGGAGAAGAAACTTTTTACAGAGATCAATGCTTATATCACATCAGATATTGATCCGGGTCTTGTGATCTTCCATGGGAAAACAATGAAAGGGATCGATATATATAAGGCAAATGATGAGGTAAATAATATAATCCTCACCCTGAAGGAAAAGCAGGTTCCCGTTCCGGAAATGGAAAAGGTTAAGAACAAATATGAATCCGCCAACATTTACAGTAATACCAATATCCTTAACAAAGCCCTGAATCTCGCTTATTATGAACTGCTTGGCAATCCTGATATGATAAACACAGAGGTTGATCTGTACAGAAATACTGACAAGGCAATGGTCCTTGAAGCAGCCGGAAAGTATTTTACAGACATTAATTGCAGCACCCTGTTCTACAAATCAATAAGAGATTCCAGCAAATGAAGAAAAGATCATTAATTCAGCCACGCATTGTTCCTGTTGACCTTGGGAAAATTCCTGATGCTAAAAGAATCAGTCTTCAGAACAACATCCCTGTATTACTGATACAGGCAGGCACTGAGGATATTTCCAGGATTGAGTTTACATTAAGCGCCGGAAGTGTCATGGAGAATCTTCCTCTACTTGCATCGACAGCTAATATGATGCTTGCGGAGGGTACAAAAAACTACACAGCGGTAAAACTTAACAAAACACTCGATTTTTATGGATCATTTTATAATCTTTTTGCAGAAAGAGACAGGGCTGGAATTGTTATTTACTGTTTGAATAAGCATCTGGAAAAAATACTTGGTCTTGCTTCTGAAATTTTATTTCATCCGGTTTTCCCACCAGATGAACTTAAAACACTTATGAAAAAACGTCTGAGCTGGTACCTCATAAACAGGGAAAAAGTTAATAGCCTTGCAATGGATCAGTTCTTTGAATCCATATTCGGGAGTTCTCACCCCTACGGAAGGAAAGTTATTGCTGACGATTTCAATAAAATTGACAATGCTGCATTGAAGGATTTTCATTCCGGGTTTTATAGACCTGAAACCCTTGCAATTATTGTCGCCGGAAATATCCATGAAAATACGGTCGACCTGCTGGACCATTACTTTGGGAAGGTCGTATCTGAAACAATTCGGCCAACAGTCCCGGGAAGAATCCCTGAGCGTCAGAAAAACAGAAAAGTGCATATCGACAAACCGGGGGCTGTTCAGACAGCCATAGCCATAGGTTCCTCTACTATTAATAAACGTCATCCCGATTACCCGGGTCTAAAGGTCCTCAATGTTGTCCTGGGAGGATATTTCGGTTCCCGCCTAATGAAGAATATCAGGGAGGCCAGGGGATATACATATGGAATAAATTCATCTGTTCATTCTCTTGATCTCAGCGGTTACCAGATTATTTCTGCTGAAGTGAGTAAAAAAAATACTCAAAATGCTGTTGAGGAAATATTTAAGGAAATAAGTCTCCTACAGCGAGTCCCACCTGAAAATGAGGAACTGGCGGTCATAAAGAACTACATGCTGGGAGAAATGGTCAGGATGTTCGACGGGCCCTTCGCAATAGCCGAAAGTTTCAGGTCAGCATGGGAATTCGGACTTGATAACACCTATTACTACAGGCTTGCTGAAAAGATAAAATCTATCGAGTCTGACGAAATAACTTCACTGGCTAAGACGTATTATGATATTGATGAGTTATATGAAATAACTGCCGGCTGAAAATGAGATTAAAAACCATTTATCTGCTTTCTATAATCTATATCCTGTTTATATTACCGGTAAACGGACAGGTTGATACACTTCTCCCGGAAATCCCTGAACTTAAGCTTGTAAGCATTAATCAATTTACAGGAAATGTCGAGATATCATGGTCATTAAGTCCTTCCCCTGACGTTGCAGGATACATTTTTTATTATCATCATTATGATCCCGGGTTCCCTGGAGGAGGTTATTCTGCCGACCCTATTGATACATTATGGGATCCTGCAGCAACAAATTACTCTCTTTTCAGACCCTTCACTTCATACTTCAGTGAATCTTATGTTATAGCTGCAATTGACAGTTCAAAAAATAAGAGTCCTTATTCAAAAGTTGCACTTCCTACCATATTTGCAAAAGCACAGATTGATACCTGCAAAAAGAAAATGGAAGTCAGATGGAACAGATATCCATCCAGACCTGATCCGGTAGTTTACTATTCGGTGCTTATCTCGGTTGAAGGAGGTTTGTTTTCAGAATTTGCCAGGGTACCAGCAGATACCAGCCTTATTATTAATGATTTTACTACTGAGGGACAATATTGCTTTATTGTAAGGGCGATTCTGGAAAGTGGCCATTTTTCGGGATCAAACACTGACTGTCTGAATATAAGAATGCAGAGGCCTCCCGATTGGATTAATGCCGATTATGCAACTGTCGCCGCAGGGAATGAAATATTGCTCTCATTTACAATAGATCCCGCATCTGAGATCCGTACTTTCAGCCTGGAGAAAAAGACAGGACCGGACGGGATCTTTAGAGAGATTGAACAATTTACCCCGGTATCGGGATCAGTTCTTTATTCCGACAGAAATGCCGATACAAGTAAAATAAATTACTACAGGCTTTCTGCGGTAAATAATTGCATTAACCATATCACAACATCCAACATTGCTTCAAATATGGTTCTCGCACTCGAACGGGATGAATTTAAAATAATACTCAAATGGAATCCTTACAGGAAATGGAACGGGATCACCAGTTCCGAAAAATTGTTCGTAAAAACAGGTATGGCTTTTAAAGAAATGTATCCTGTTCCACCCGGGGACACTGTTTTTTCCATTATGTATTCCGACCTGATGTATGACATCTCCAGCCCTGAAGTCTGTTTCATGATAAGATCATTTGAAGCTTCAAATCCATATGGAACAAACGGAGAAAGCCGGTCATCAACAATATGCACTCCTGTAACAGAAAATATAATTGTACCCAATACATTTACACCGGATAACAACCTGATTAACGACAGCTTCAAGCCTGTATTATCTTTCACCCCTGTCTATTATCGTCTGATTATCTATGATTTACAAAGAAGAACACTCTTTGAGACCTCGGATTCCACTGATGAATGGGACGGAACTAAAAACGGTTCCCCGCTCCCTGAAGGGGTCTATTTATGGTTCCTGAAGGTTACTACACCGTCAGGCAGAAACATTTCAAGGTCAGGTACTGTTTCCATCATCATCAACCGCTGACTAAATCCTCTGTTCAAACCTTGTCCTCCACGCGCTGATTTTCCGCGAATAAAACTATATTTGTAAAATGGACAGAAAGGTTTTGGATATTTATGGGGACTAAAGATATTTTCGACGAGGAAGATAAAAAACTTATTCAAACTGAATATGATTCACTGGTTAATAATCTACTGAGATGCAATAAGCCGGGCGACAGGGAGATGATTGACAAAGCGTTCAGGATTGCCAATGAAGCTCACTGGAATATGCGCCGAAAATCAGGCGAGCCTTACGTTATACATCCAATCTCAGTTGCAAAGATTATAAATCAGGAGATCGGTCTGGGAGCCAAGTCCATAGCGACCGCGTTGCTTCACGATGTTGTTGAGGATACAGATTACACACTTGAAAATGTAAAAAAGGATTTTGGTCCCCAGATCGCTTCACTGATTGATGGCCTGACAAAAATATCAGGTACATATAATAAAGAAACATCCTCATCACTCCAGGCTGAAAATTTCAGAAAGATGCTCATGACTCTTTCTGATGATCTGCGTGTTATCCTGATCAAAATTGCTGACAGGCTTCACAATATGCGGACCCTTGATTCAATGCCGGAACATAAAAAGATGAAGATTGCAGGAGAAACGATCTTCCTTTATGCGCCGCTGGCACATCGCCTTGGATTATATTCTATAAAAAGCGAACTCGAGGATCTGAGCTTTAAGTTCCGGCAACCCCAGATCTACGATGAGATTGCTGCCAAACTGAAACACAGCGAGAAAAAATATATTGCCATTATCAATAAGTTCTCACTTCCGATAATTGATAAGCTTTCAAGGGCAGGACTTAAATTTGATATCAGCGGAAGGCCCAAATCGATCTTTTCGATCTGGAAAAAAATGCAGTCAAAGAATGTACCTTTTGAGGAGATATATGATGTACTTGCTGTAAGAATTGTATTTGAACCTGTACCAGATGTGCCTGAAAAAACGCAGTGCTGGAATATTTACTCTATGATAACGGATTCATATCTTCCAAAACCTGACAGGCTGAGGGATTGGGTTAGTCGTCCGAAACCAAATGGTTATGAGGCATTGCATCTGACAGTCATGGGTCCTGAGGGAAAATGGGTTGAGGTTCAGATCAGGAGCAAAAGAATGGATGAAATTGCGGAGAGAGGTTATGCTGCACACTGGAAATATAAAGGAGATAACGCACAGGAGAGCGAGCTGGATAAATGGATCAAAAAGATACGGCTGATGCTGGAGAATCCTCTTGAAGACCCGATCGAATTTCTTGACGAATTCAAGATGAATCTCTTCTCCGCAGAAATTATGGTTTTTACACCAAAGGGAAAGCTGGTAAGTCTTCCGAAAGGAGCATCTGCACTTGATTTTGCATATGAGATACATACCGAAGTCGGGAATAAAGCAATAGGTGCAAAAATAAACTATAAGCTCAACCCCATAAGCGCAGTTTTGATGAGCGGGGACCAGGTAGAGATTATCACTTCCGACATTGCAAAACCCGAAAAGGAATGGTTATCATTTGTCAGGACATCCAGGGCCAAGGAAGCGATCAAGGATGCTCTGAAAACTGAGACTACCAACCGGATACAGAAAGGGATGGAGATTCTTGATGCAAAACTGAAAGAACTCGGTGTTAATCCTAATGCTGAAGTATTGAAAAAACTGATGCTTGCCTATGATGTTGAAAATAAGGATGAACTATATTCCGGAATCGAACTTGGTAAAATAAATCTCGATAACCTGAAAAAAACCGTAAAGAAGAATACCTCAAAGAACGTCATAAAGTATTGGGATCTTAAACTGATAGGGCAAAAGAAGGAGACGAAAGAACCGAAGGAAACCCAGGAGAAAATAGATGCAAGTGTTCCTTTCCTGCTCAGGGAGAATATTGATAATGCAGAACAGTCATACGAAATTGCTTCATGCTGTAATCCAATCCCCGGGGATGAAGTAACGGGATATCGTTCACCTGAAGGCCCGATAGTAATACATAAGCCTAAATGTCCTGTCGCAATAAGAATTATGTCAAATGAGGGAAACAGGATTATTGCAGTAAAATGGGCAATCCATAAACTGGTATCATTCCTTGCCAGGATCAGCATGAGTGGGATCGATCGCATAGGACTTGTCAACGAGATTACCAATATTATTTCATCTGAGTTGAAAGCAAATATGACGAAAATCAATATCACAGTCCAGAACGGAATATTTGAAGGTACTATCGACGTTTACGTACACCATACAAAAGACCTTAATAACCTGATATTGAAGATTTCCAATATCAAAGGAATAGAAAATGTTAATAGAGTTGAGGATTTCTCAAAATAAACTCCCCTTTATCCCGAATAGTGTAATAGTTAACAAAAAATGAATATTTTTGTTATTATTTTAAATTAGACCAGATATGATTAGTGACGATACAAGGACAACTGTTAAAAAGATCTTCATTGATTATCTTGAAAAGAAAGGGCACAGAAAGACACCTGAAAGATATGCTATCCTTGATGAGATTTACTCAAGGGCGGGACATTTCGATATCGAATCCCTGTATATATTCATGAAGAACAAGAATTACAGGGTAAGCCGGGCCACATTATATAATACAATCGAGCTGCTCCTCGACTGTAACCTGGTAATCAAACACCAGTTTGGGAAAAATATAGCACAGTTTGAGAGAGCCTTTCAGTGTGGGCAGCATGATCATCTTATTGATATAGAAACAGGTAAAGTAATTGAGTTCTGTGATCCGAGGATCAGCGAAATAATTAAAACTGCCTGCGAGCTGAATAATTTCACCCCTCAGTATCACTCGCTATATATTTATGGAACATTAAAAGAGGTGAAAAAATGATCTGATAAGTAACCCGAAAGTTCCTTAATTATTTCTTATCCCATTATCAACTAAAAGGATTTCTTATTATTAAATGTCTTCCAAATTTCAGTTGGTCAAGGGATTAATAAACCAGGAAGCGCTGTAAGGAGTTACCGGCAATGAGAAATTATCAGAAAGCGAATCCAATGGCAAATCCCATTCTCGTTTTGAAACCCTTGAAAGGATCGCTGTCAAATGTATCGGTACCGGAGGTAATTTTAAGATTAGTGCTACTGTAATGTCCCCCGAAGAACAGATCCATTGTGAACCCTGAGTTACCTATCCACTGCCGCCCAAAGGCAACACCACCTCCAAAAGCAGATAGGGTACCTTTAGAGTTCTCAAAACTCAGATTGTAATTCTGATACCGTAAATAGGGTGAAAGATAAAATCCATCAATAGCATCTTTGCGTGGATATAATCTGAATTCAGGTGTTACTATTAATCCACTGAATTTTGAATCACTGATTTTATAGCTTAGAAAGCCAATACCCAGCTCAGCAGATAAATTATCGGTAAGTTGCCGCTCATAGAAAACAGAGCCAGTCCCTGCCAATAGTGCTAATGTATTAATTTTTAATACATTTTTTTCAGTTGCAGCTTCAGGTTTTTCCTGAGCAAATGAGGCTAATGTAAAGATAATTGCCAGAGTCAGAACCGGGATTTTTTTCATATTATCTTATTTAATAGGTATTTTAAATAATCCTTTATGAAGATGTTAATAACAAAGATAATCAATATAAACCATAGAATTGCAATACAAAAGACCAGTTATGACACTTCCATTTATCAACAATAGGTTTTTAATGCTAATATTAATTTGAATTATTTTGTACCTTGTAAATCGTTTTTATTATCTAAAAGATTTTCTAATATGAACATTGACATACTGTTAGGCCTACAGTGGGGTGATGAGGGTAAGGGAAAAATTGTGGACGCCATCAGCCCTGATTATGATATAATTGCCCGGTTCCAGGGGGGTCCCAATGCAGGCCATTCACTGGAATTCAATAATGTCAAGCATGTCCTTCACCTGATACCATCAGGCATCTTTCATCCTGAGAAACTTAATATAATCGGGAATGGTGTTGTTATAGACCCTGCAGTATTTAAAAAAGAGATTGAACACCTCGGACCATCAGTTGATGAGCTGATAAAAAGACTCATAATCTCAGCACGTGCGAACCTGATACTTCCGGGACACAGGATCCTTGATGCAGCCTACGAATACACCAAAGGAAATTCAAAAATCGGGTCCACACTGAAAGGCATTGGTCCTGCTTATACAGATAAAGTTGCCCGAAATGGTCTCCGTGCAGGGGAAATTCTCAGAAAGGACTTTATTGACCTGTATAATGTGCACATGAAGAATCATCTGTCAATCCTTAAAAACTATGATTTCAGGTTCGACATCAAAGAATATGAGGAAGGGTGGTTTGAAGGAATTGAGATGATGAAAAAGTTCAAGATCATCAACACTGAATACCTTGTTAATGAGCTTACCGGAAAAGGGAAAAAGTTGCTTGCTGAGGGAGCCCAGGGGACAATGCTCGATGTGGATTTCGGTTCCTATCCCTTTGTTACCTCATCAAATACCATAAGCGCAGGGGCATGTACAGGACTTGGCATATCACCGAAAAGGATCGGTGAAGTATTCGGGATTTTCAAGGCATATTGTACAAGGGTGGGCAGCGGCCCCTTCCCTACAGAGCTAAACGATCAGACAGGCACCATGTTGAGAGATCTGGGACACGAATTCGGCTCAACAACTGGCAGGCCCAGGAGATGCGGGTGGCTTGACCTGCCAGCTTTGAAATATGCAATAATGATCAATGGCGTCACACAGCTCTTCATTACAAAGAGTGATGTAATGTCGGGATTCCCTCTTATTAAAGTATGTACTTCCTACCTGTCAGAAGGAAAAGAGTGTCTTGAGATTCCCTTTAATAACTCACCGGTTGAGCCGGTATATAAAGAAATGCCCGGATGGAAAGAAAATATTTGCGGAATCAGAGAATACAGAAAACTCCCTGAGACCCTGAAAAAATATATTAAATTCATTGAGGAAAAGACAGGGGTGCCGGTAACAATGGTTTCTGTTGGTCCGGACCGTGAGGAGACTATATTCAGGAGATAAATTCTTTAAGAAGCTGTCAAAAAGGAATCTTTCAGGTACCCTCCATGAAGAATTTCTATCTATTCCTACTTCTTTCTATTCCTTTATATACATCCAGGAATAAATCTCTACAGTATCCTGGAATTGATTTAGCCGGGCTACAGCAGTCCTGAAACTCTCATGGGATTCTGCAGAAATTAGTTCAAATCTGCTTCCTTCCATTTTGATTATCCGGGATTCATAACCTCTTTGTTTGTAATCTTCATTCAGCGCTCTGGCATACTCAGGAGTAATGAATGCACCAACTATAATATTATATCTATTCCTGAGTTCCAATGCATTTTCTTCAGCGATCCTTATTGAATCAAGTCTTGCATTCTCTATCGCCATCAGACGCTCCTGCACCCTCATAATGGAATCTGCAACACGTATACTATCCTGCCTTGCCAGCAATACGGCCAATTTATCATCTTTTCTTCCAAAAAGATTTTTCCCTTTGAAATATTTGCAGGAAGGCGCAAGTGCAAGCAGGACTATCAGAATGAATGGTGTCAGATTTTTCATATTTAAAGAATATTATTAATTAACCATCTGTTTTTCAGTATCTTATAAAGGACAATAATCAAAGATACAAAAAATTGAATATCAAACCAAATGATTATAAACAGATAGTATTCAGTATATTTTGTAGATTTCGTATATTAGGCACTTGAAATAATTTTACTCTAAAAAGAATTTAATGAAATCAATAATTCAATTTTTTGAGGAAAGCGTCGAAAAGTTCAGCAACAATGTTTATATGTGGGAAAAACCTGCAGATAAATATGAAGGTACTACTTATGGTGATACTAAAAAGCAGGTTTATGAATTTGCTGCAGGGCTGATGTGCCTGGGAGTAAAAAAAGGGGACAGATTAAGCCTGATCTCAGAAGGCAGGAACAGCTGGGTTGTCGGAGAGCTTGGAATATTGTATACAGGTGCTTTGAACGTACCCCTCTCAGTAAAGCTCAATCCTGAAGAAATTAAATTCAGGCTGAACCATTCTGAATCGCGAATGATCTTAGCGTCATCTGTTCAGGCTCATAAACTGAAAGAGGTAATCAGCGAGTGCCATAAACTTGAAAAGATAATTCATTTCGATACCCAGGAAGAGTATGCTCCCAATGAGATTCATTTCAATGAAGTAAGAAAGATCGGAAGGGAATGGCTTGAGTCTCAGGAAAACATGATAAAGTTTGTAGAGAATTTCAAAAGCATCACCCCCTCTGATTTTGCAAATATCTGCTATACATCAGGAACCACTGCTGATCCAAAAGGAATTATCCTTACGCATGGCAACTATATTACAAATGTCTACCAGGCTTATAGTCTTATGGATATCCCGCCTTACTACAAGACACTACTAATTCTTCCATGGGATCATTCATTTGGACATACCTGCGGAATATATGCTTTTATGGGCAAGGGAGCAAGCATTGCTTCTGTCAAGACTGGAAAGACGCCTATGGAAACTCTCAGAAACCTTCCCATCTGTCTGAAGGAGATCAAGCCGAACCTGATGATGAGTGTACCAGCAATAGCAAAAAATTTCAGAAAAAACATTGAAAAAGGGATCAAGGAAAAAGGAAAGTTCACCGAGATGCTTTTCAATCATGCAGTTAAAATTTCATATTCATATAATAAGGAAGGCTGGAATAAGGGACAGGGTCTTCAGAAGCTCAAAAAACCACTATTGAACCTTTATGATAAGATGATCTTCAGTAAGATAAGGGAAGCATACGGTGGTGAACTGGATTATTTTATAGGAGGCGGTGCCCTTCTTGATATTGAGCTTCAGCGGTTCTTTTATGCTCTTGGGATCCCCATGTACCAGGGATACGGATTAAGTGAGGCTTCGCCTGTTATCTCCTCAAATTCAACTGCACGCCACAGACTTGGCTCTTCAGGGGTGCTGGTAAACAACATGGATCTTAAGATCTGTGACGAGGACGGTAATGAACTTCCTGTCGGAGAAAAGGGAGAAATAGTTATAAGGGGCGGGAATGTCATGCACGGATACTGGAAAAATGATGCCGCTACAAAAGAGACAATAAAGGATGGATGGCTCCATACGGGGGATATGGGATATATGACAAATGATGGTTTTTTGTATGTCCTTGGCCGCTTTAAAAGCCTTCTAATCGCAGATGATGGTGAAAAATTCAGTCCGGAAGGCATCGAGGAAGCTATTACGGAACAATCCAGATATATTGATCAGTGTATGCTATATAATAACCAGAAACCATATACTGTTTGTCTTATCGTACCCAATCAGCATGCTCTGAAACTCTATCTTGAAGAGAAAAACCTGACTGCCGGTTCCGAAGACGGGAAGAAGGCGATACTTAACCTCATCGAAAATGAGGTAAATGAATACCGGACAAACGGAAAATTCGGTAAGATGTTCCCTCAGAGATGGCTGCCGGCTGCAACAGGGATACTTGAAGAAGGATTTAGCGAAGAAAACGGACTCATGAACTCCGTGATGAAGATCGTACGGGGCAAAATAATGGACAGTCACCAGGATCTTATCGACTTTCTATATACACCTGAAGCAAAAGTAGTTACAAACGAAAGAAATTTAGAAGAAGTTGAAAAGATGAAACTCGGATGATTTGTTTTAAATTATCAGTCTGCTTTTAAATGGAAGGTATGTCATGAAATCGGCATGGTGAACGATATATGCTTCTGTTGTTCTTTTCACCAGGTCACCTTCGTGTGCGTGTGCTGCAATAATATGACAAACTTCCGGCGGAATATCGCAAGCTTCAGCCAGTGACACACCTGAAAAAGGATGTCTGAGGTACTGTCCGTAACTACCCTGAACCGCTTTGCTGTCTTTATCCAGCACGTACTCCAGAAGTTTGCCAACATCTGCAAGTATGGCTCCTGAAATCAGTACATCCATGTTCACAGGAAGATCGCTCCCAAAGAACCTGTTCATCTTTTCTCCGCTCTCTTTTGCTATGTGTACCACACATCTTTTATGGGCCATGAAGCTAACTTTTAGATCAGGCCCGCATTGCAGAGTAAAGGGTATCCTCTCCAGATCCTCAGGTTTTAGAACACTTTTCTCAAGAGCAAGTTCCCATGTTTTTGCAGTTTTTTCCCGCAGAGAAGGATCATTAATCCATTCGAGCTCCGGCCATAGTTTCTTTACCGCTTCTGTCATCTGGCTGCAGATTTATTTTGTAAGCTTTGATATAATTGCGTCGGTCATCTGGATAGTAGAAGCTGCGCCATTCAGAACGACTTCAGGTTTCCCCTGCATTTTCATCATGTCGTATGTTCTTACTTTGCCCTCCTCAATCACTTCTGCAATCGCTTTGCGAATGTTCTGACAGATTTTCTCTTCACCCAGATAATCAAGCATCATGCAGGCAGATTCTATCATTGCTATCGGATTTACAATTGACACCTTAAAATCTGCATATTTAGGAGCCGAACCGTGTGTGGGTTCAAAGACAGCCACACCCCCGGATGAGAACTGGGCGCTGCATGCAAAACCAAGTCCTCCGATAAGTCCCGCGAATCCATCGGATGCAATATCCCCGAACATATTCCCCGCAACAATGACTCCATAATCCTCCGGATTTTTCGTCAGCCACATCATCTGGGCATCTATGTTGGTATTCAGTAATTTGATATCCGGGAAAGAGTTTTTCTGGATATCCCGCGCCAGCTTCCACATAAGGCCTGATGTCTCTCTTATTACATTCGGTTTCTCACAGACAGTGACCGATTTGTACCTGTATTTTTTTGCATACTCAAATGCTGCAATAAGTATCCTTGTGGTAGCTTTTTTTGTAAAGATCCTCGTGGATATTGAAAGTTCATCAACAGGCACTTTACCGAAGTTTTTCCTGAATTTGGGATGAGAAAGCAGTGCCTGGTAGACATTTTCCGGAGGATTTGTCCATTCCACACCCGAATAAAGACATTCGGTATTCTGTCTGAAAATAACAACATCGATAAGAGGTTCCTCAATGGTATTGCCTCTGCCTCTTCTGATAAAATTAAGGGGATTTCCCTTGTACGATTTGCATGGCCGTACACAGATATCCAGATCAAAATGCTGACGCAAACCTACAATCGGACTGGAATATGTAAATCCTTTGCCCTGGAGCGATGGATCAAGTTCAGCCTTCGCTTCATCATTGGGTTTTGATGTTATGGCTCCGAAAAGCGCAATTTTATGTTTCTCTATAAGGTCAAGTGTTCTCCCGGGCAAGGGATTCCCTTCCTTTCTCCATAATTCCCAACCAATATCTCCATACTCGTATACCGCGTCAAAACCTGCAACATCCATTACTCTTATTGCCTGTTCAAGTACTATTGACCCTATGCCATCTCCCGGTAATGCTACTATTGTCCTTTTTGCCATATAATTTTGTTTAACAAAATCCAGATGTCCGGAGTAAAAATAATCAAAATTTGCCATGTCGGGAACAACGATAATATTTTTAGTTCTCCTCTGAAGGATCAAAAATATTAGTAACTTTGCCCCGAATTTCAATGTCACTTTAAACCAGGTATGATTCTTTTATCTCAACTGAAACCTTCACCGGTCTGGGAATATTTCGATGAGATTTGTCGTATACCCCGTCTTTCCAAGAATGAGGAGAGAATAAGGAAGTATCTGCTTGAGTTTGCCAGGAAGAATAACCTGGAATCAAAAGAGGATAACACTGGAAATATACTGATAATCAGACCACCTTCTCCAGGAATGGAAAACAGGAAGACCGTTGTTCTTCAGAGCCATATGGATATGGTGGGTGAAAAAAATGCAGATCATCCACACGACTGGAAAAAAGATCCGATCATTCCGGTAATAAATGAAGGGTGGGTAACAGCCCAGGGAACAACCCTTGGGGCAGATGATGGAATGGGCATTGCTTCACAACTTGCGATTCTTACTGACCCAAAACTTAAATCCGGTAAAATAGAATGCCTGTTTACTGTTGATGAAGAATCAGGAATGACAGGTGCAATAGGACTTAAACCCGATTTTTTCGAAGGAAGGATACTCATAAACCTCGATTCTGAAGATGAAGGGGTACTTTATATCGGGTGCGCAGGAGGAATGGATACAATAGGTACTATGAAGTACCTTTCTGAACCGACCGGGAAAAATAGTAAAGCTTTAAATCTGGCAGTCACGGGTTTGCATGGCGGACATTCCGGTGACGAGATACATAAGGGTTATGGAAATTCTGTTAAGATCATGAACAGGCTTCTCTGGAACCTTTCAAATAAGTTCAGTATATCTCTCAGTAATTTTGATGGTGGAAACCTCCGGAATGCGATTCCAAGGGAAGCATTTGCTACAATAGTTATAAATAAAGAGTCAGCCGGAGAGATCATAAGCTGGATCAACAGCTTCGGTTTGACCATCATTGAAGAGTTTGTGGAAATTGAGAAAGACCTCAGAATTTCAGTAAAAGAAGTTGATCTGCCCTCTTTTGTAATGGATAAAGACAACCAGACCAGGCTGCTTGCATCACTTACATGCTGCCCTCATGGTGCAATTGCCTGGTCGAAAGAGATGGATGACCTTGTTGAGACATCCACGAACCTGGCATCGGTAAAATTTGATGAAAACAATACAATCAGGATAGTTACTACCCAGAGAAGCTCTATCGAATCATCAAGACATGATGTTGCCGCTATGGTTGAGACATGCCTTAAGCTGGCCGGAGCAGAAGTCGTGCATTCAGACGGGTATCCTGGTTGGAGACCGAATATGACCTCAGAGATCCTTAAGATAACACGAAACTCCTATCAAAAATTATTTGGTAAAGAACCAAATATAAGAGCAATCCATGCAGGTCTTGAATGCGGACTTATTTTTGAGAAATTCAAAGGTATCGATATGATCTCATTCGGACCTACCATAAGGGGAGCGCATACTCCTGAGGAAAAAATTGAGATCAGGACAGCCCAGATGTTCTGGGATCTGCTCCTGGATGTCCTCGCAAACATTCCGTTGAAATAAGAACAAATCTTTTTGTTCAGTCATTAAATGCTGAAGAACTCTTCCTTGCCGGCACCGCAAATCGGACAAACATAATCTGCAGGCAGATCGCTGAATAATGTTCCAGGCTCTATTCCACTGGCAGGATCACCTTCTGCCGGATCATAAATGTAGCCACAGATCACGCACTTATAGCTCTCCATCATTATCCTGTTAGTTTGTTTTTAACTTTCGTACTACATCCAGTACGGTTCCGTCAACCCATTTAATGGCTGCAACAATCTTTTCATCAAACTGAGGTTTTTGGGGTTTACCACAGATCCTTTCAGCCTCCTCCTTAAGCTCTTTAATTGTTCTTACTGGCAAACCACTGCCTTTGATACTCTTTAGCAGGTCTTTGCGTAAAGGATTTATGGCAATGCCACGCTCAGTAATTATAACATCGATAAGTTCACCCGGTCCGCAGAGAGTGGTCACTTCGTCAACAATAACAGGAATCCTGTCGCGGAAAAGGGGCACCGGGATTATCACATTCCGGGCATGCAGACAATTCTGCCATCCTCCTATCCCATGAAGAAGGTAGCCGTCAGAATGAGTCACCACATTTCCGTTGAAATTAAGGTCCACCTCTGTTGCTCCAAGGATCATGATGTCCATCATACTTGTCAGGTTTCCTTTGGAGTGATAGTTATACGCATTAAAAACCGGGTAAGGAATATGTTCTGGATTATTTTCAACTGACTTTACAGCATCCAGATCAAAGGCCTGTGCGTCAAGTATGTATCCCATCTGCCCCTCTTCGAGCATCTCTACCATATACTTTGTGCTGCCTCCGAAGCCGAATTTTGATTTCCACCCTTTATTCTTAAGTATCTCACTAACAAATACAGCAATTGCGAGTGATGTTCCGCCTGCGCCGGCCTGCATTGTAATGCCGTCCCTGAGAATTCCGGATTTCTCAAGAAAAGATGCGGTCAGTTCAGCAATTAGAAGCCTGTCGGGGCTCTTTGTTACCTGTGTTGTCCCCGAAACAATTTTTTCGGGTATCCCTATTTTATCTGTAACAACAACAAAATCGACATAATTACCTTCTATTTCCATCGGGTAACATGGAACATCTATAAGGTTATCGGTCACAATAATTACCCTTGAAGCGTACATACTGTCGGCCTTTGCATAACCGATGACCCCACAGGATGATTTTCCTCCGGTACCTTTTGCGTTTCCGAAGGGATCAGCTGTGGGAGCAACCATCACGGCAATATCAATTTTTACCTCTCCATCCTGGATGGCCTGTACTCTTCCACCGTGAGAACGAAGAACTGCAGTTCCTTTCATCTTTCCTTCCGATACGAATCTCCCGAGAGGCCCGTTCATACTTCCTTCGATCCTGTTAATTGTGCCATCTTCCAGAAATTTTATAACCGGATCATTACAGGGGAAGGAGGCAGAAGGGAACCAGACCAGGTTCTTCACTCCCATTGATGAGGCAATTTCAAATATTTTATTGCTTATCAGGTCGCCATCCCTCATATGATGATGCGTGGAAATTGTCATCCCGCTGCGGAGTCCACATTTTCGTAGCGCTACTTCAAGCGACTTTACTACTTTATTGCCGTCAGACGGATAATCAGAACAGGTCGGAACCGGGGGCGAATATTTACCGCCCTGAGGCCTATGTTTCCCTATTCCCTTAAAAGGGATCACCGGTTCTCCGTTGATTTCCAGTGGTACTAATCTGCCTGCCGCATTTTTAACTGTCTTAGGTCCCATATTAAAACATAATTTTATTTATTTTTTTCAGAAGAGGCTTCTTTCACCCAATTTTGCGCCAGTTTACCAAGTCTGACAGCCAGATCTATAGTTTTCTGAGCACGGGCAACGACAGGCGGATCGATCATTTTTGATCCCATAGCTACAACACCAAGACCCTTTTCCCTTGCTGCCTCATAGGCAATTACGATCTTCTTTGATTTTTCGATCTCAGTCTCATCAGGAGCAAATCCCTGGTTAATTACAGGAACCTGCCTGGGGTGAATGCATCCCATCCCTTCAAACCCCAAAGCCTTGGATTCCAGAACATTCTGTCTTAATGTCTCCATATCTCCTACATCAGAGAATACAGAATCGATAGGTTGAATGCTGGCTGCCTTCGCAGCAATAATCAGCCTTGTTCTTGCATATAATGACTCTTTTCCTTCTGTTGTCCTTGGGACTCCGAGATCAGCGGTGAAATCTTCGAGGCCCATTGCCATGGCAACAATATTTTCTGAAGCTCTTGCAATTTCAAATGAATTCTCGACACCCAGGGCACTTTCAATGATCGGCATCAGAAAGACAGTTTTATTTATTTTTAGCTTCTTACATATTTCTTCAATCTTTTTATCGACGATGATTACCTGATTCCTGTTTTCGCATTTTGGTATGAGAATAAGATTAACATTATGAGGTATAACATGATGAAGATCTTCAATTCCTGTTTCTCCCTGGTTTATCCTTACCATTCTTTCAGCGCCATGGAAATCTATTTGCCGGAGAGCATTTCTGACCAGAATCCTTGCTTCGTTTTTTTTCTCAGGAGCGACAGAGTCTTCAAGGTCAAGGATAATTCCATCGGCGGAGTGTAATCCGGCATTGATCATCATGCTGGGCATATTGCCCGGAAGATAGAGTCTTGAAAACCTTTGTCTCTCTGCATCTGTTGAATATCTGTTTTCCCTCAGCATTTCAGGTAGAAATTCACGGTCACTCACAACAAGCATATGTATTGCAGCTTCAAGACGGGCGGCGATGACGAATGGAAGAGCCCCCGAATCATTGATCTTCACTTCAGCATCTCTTATTTTAAAGAATTTCAGAAGTCCCAGGCAAAGGCTTTTTATTGATTCTCCATAAAGAGCTTTCACCTTTGATGTCAGATCAATGACCACCCCCCTCCTGGTCTTTAGTTCCAGAGTGATCTCACAGTCTGATCTTACCTTTGGACCAGCATTGCCTGTAGTTGCAATCTTTTTGTTCATATTACTGAAAGTTTATTTGAACCTATTTCTTTTTATTCTCGCATATCT
The DNA here is from genome assembly GCA_025454795.1 of Bacteroidales bacterium. Classification (GTDB taxonomy): domain Bacteria; phylum Bacteroidota; class Bacteroidia; order Bacteroidales; family VadinHA17; genus LD21. The sequence continues at coordinate 92,225 of JALONT010000004.1, forward strand.
CGATCAGGACCCCTGATGTTGATTTTGGATGAAGAAAAGCAATATCAAGCCCTTCTGCGCCTTCTTTTGGTCTGGAATCTATTAATTTAATACCTTGTTTTTCTGCATGTTCTAGCTGTTCCTCTATATTACTGACAGCAAATGCCAGATGGTGGACTCCCTCTCCTCTCTTCTCAATAAATTTCCCGACAGGACCCTCAGGATCGGTTGATTCAAGTAGTTCAAGCTTTGTCTGTCCAACCATAAAAAAAGCAGTTCTGACCTTTTGTTCCGGCACCTCTTCAATCTTATAACACGTCAGGTCAAAGACCTTCTCGTAGAATGCAACTGACGCTTCAAGATTAGTAACTGCAATCCCAATATGCTCAATATGTGATGGTTTCATAGAATACAAATTTTTATGATAACAAAATTACGTGATTATCGCAACTCAAACCAGATAAATGTCATGTTTATTGACAGTAAGATAATCAAAAATAAATGAAGAAGGTCAGAATGGGAATTCGACCGGGGTTTCCATTTCAGACTGCACATTTTCAGGTTTTTTTGCAGCCTGGTGTACGGGATTACCATCGACAAAGATAGACTTGAAAGGTTTTGTCGGACATACAAATTCGCAGTGTCCGCAACCTATACATATATCAGTATTAGTTTCCGGAATGAGCAGGTTTCCCTCATATGGAATCATATAGACAGCTTTGGTCGGGCAGCTTTCAGAACAGGCGCCACATGCTGTTTTCTCTGTTTTAACGATACAATTATCCTTAATGAAGTTAACCTTTCCTAGCTGGGTAAGCTTTTTGGCTTCAAGGGCAAGTGGCCGGAGTGCATTTGTTGGACAAATCTCAGTGCATTTTGTGCAGTTAAATGTGCAGAAGCTCTTATGATAATCCATTACAGGCTGCATCATTCCGGTAAATCCATATTGTAAAATTGCTGGCTGGAGGACTCCATTCGGGCAGGCAGTGATACAGAGTGAACAGGCAGTGCAATCAATGTTAAAATCAGCAATTGACCCTGCTCCGGGAGGACAGACAGGAGATGTCTTATTCTCTTTTACGGTAGATTCTTTCCTGGGTTGGGGCGTTGTTTTTTCCTGTCCCCGGACAATCTGAGGCAAACCCAGAAGTAGTAAAAGGGAGCCTGCAACAAACTTACGTTTCTCAAGATCAGTTTCATGGACCTTTTTTTTCAATCTTACAGGACCGTAAGAGAGCGCTTTGTCGGGACAGACATTTATACAGTTGAAACAACTAACACAACGGGATACATCCACATGTTTGTGAAGGAAATCAATACATGATGATTTGCATCTTAATGAGCATCTGCCGCAGCGGGAGCAGTTGTTCTCGTCAAATCTGATCCTGAGTAAAGATACTTTTGATAATAATCCGAGCAGCGTTCCAACAGGACAGATCATATTACAGTAAAGACGTCCCCTTGTAAGGGAAAGGCTTCCGATGAGAATAAAAAATGCAGCCGGTACAGAATATGAAAGAAGAGGAAAACCTTTTATTGTAATATGATCAAGGGTATAAACATCGAATTTATGGAGAATACCTGCAAGAAAATTATTAATCAGAATAACAACGGGTTTTGCGAAATAGGTCATAAACCTGCCGAAAATACTGTATGGATCAAGGAGAGTCAGCATATAGATTCCCCATATAAAAATGACTATTACAGATGCAGTCAGAAGGGAGTACCGTATTACTGTATGCGGTTTTTTAAATCCATATCTTCTGAACCTCTTCTTAATAAGTCCTCCAATTCTGCTGAACAGGTCCTGACCTATACCGAGAGGACAGAGAAAAGAACAATATGTTCTTCCTGATAAGAACGTAAGAAGGATTACAGCAATAAAACCTGCTGCAGCAAGGGATCTGAGATCATAAAATTTTAATACAGAGGGGACAAACTGGAGATAAAGCAGAATGTTGATATACTTCGACGGAATAAGATTTTTAAAATCAGAAAAGACGAGGAAAAAGCAAATCAGAACAAGCGCAGAGAAAAGTATACGGAATATTCTTAACAATGGTGACCTCATCAGGTATTACATTTTAATTCTTTTAATATTAAGTGTATCAAGCTTCATGTTTCCCAAACCCATTTTATGTGCGATCGAAATATATTCGATTTTCCCGGTGTCAATACCCAGCATTTTTGCGGCAGCAGCATCACCCGCAACCCAGTCGGCTGTTATTATCTGTGATTTCATATTGACAACATCCTCTTTTGAGACTCCCTGAGGACCATGTTTTACCATGACATTATAGCAATCAATAACATTAAGTGCCGGTTTCTTCTCAAAGAGGCCATAATCCGCGATGCACTGATTAAGATTGTTTGCATGCCAGTAACCCCTGTCCCAAACAACACCCATCATATTCTTAAGGCAGCAGGTCAATCTTGTAGAATTGTGATCCTTAAGAACAGGTACATTTATAAAAACATCCGTTTCAAGCAGCAACTCATGAACCTTTGCACTTTTAAGCATCACTCCTCCGGGGATCTCGATCTGCTGGTAATAATTTTCAGAGTTGCCCGGAACTACTTTTGCTCCTGCACTTTTTGCAGCTTTTTCTATACCTGAATTTTTATAGCAATTTACCCAGTTATCACACGTATGGTCAAATACATAAACCTCTTTGACTCCGGCTTTAAAACAGTGCTCAATAATTCTTTTTACGAGCAGAGGATTTGTGCAGGCTGCAAGTTCCGGAATTACATCCCATCCTATATTAGGTTTGATAAGGACTTTCTGTCCTTTATGAACAAACGCCCCCATGCCACCTAACTCCTGTATACCCAGATCAAACATCGCTTCAGGCTTACCTCCCATAAGTGCTACCATATCATATTTGGTATTTGCAGGGGAGGATGTCCACAATTTTTCATAACCTCCCATGCTTATCACAGCTCCCGCAGCCAGGCCGGCACCTGTGGATTTCTTAAGAAAGTCTCTTCTTCTCATAGTTTAAACAACCAGTTTCTTCATTATTACTGAATAGCGCGGAAAAATACAATTTTTTTTTGTTATTCCGTAATGACAGGATGTAGTATATTAGCAACTGAAAATTGAAAGAACAATTTATATTCAATTATCAACAAAATCTTGTTTTTGGTGTTTTATAATTAATTAAATTTTATTAACGGAATGATAATTCTCTATTACGATTGTTTCTCAGGGATAAGCGGTGACATGAATCTTGGAGCTATGATCGACCTGGGCATTGACAAATCATATCTGATTGATGAACTTAACAAGCTCAAACTCAAGGGATGGGAGCTGGATATAGTAAAGGATCAGAGGCACGGGATAGTCGGAACAAAGGTAACCGTCAGACAGACACTTCATGAGAATGTACACAGGCATCTTTCTGATATTGATAAGATCATAGATGACTCGGCTCTTGATGACAAAACAAAGGAACTTAGCAAAAAAATATTCATGAAAGTTGCGGTCGCCGAAGCTGCTGTTCATGGAATATCGCTTCAGGAGGTACATTTTCATGAAGTTGGGGCTGTGGACTCAATAATCGATATGGTTGGTGCAGCAATCTGCTTTAATGCACTGAAAGTTGATGCAGTCTTCGTCTCTCCTGTTGAACTTGGAAGCGGATTTGTAAAATGCGACCATGGAAAGTTTCCTGTTCCTGCCCCAGCCACTGCTGAAATAATCAAAGATATACCCGTCAAAAAAGGAGGAGTCGATTTTGAAGCGACAACACCCAGCGGAGCAGCTATTCTTGCCGCACTTGTAACTCACTCTTCGAACCTGCCAGCTTTTAAGATCGAAAAGACAGGGTACGGAGCAGGACAAAAAGAGCATCCCGATGTGCCTAATATGCTGAGAGTATTCCTAGGTGAGACCGAAGAGAACAGGAAAGGCCATGATGCAATACTTATTGAATGCAACATCGACGATATGAACCCGGAGTTTTTTGAACATATTTCAGAAAGATTATTCAACGCGGGAGCTTCTGATGTTTTCATTTCAGGCATCATAATGAAAAAAGGGAGACCGGGAAATATGCTTAATGTTATATGCGAAACGGGAAATGAAGAAACCTTGAAAGAAATTATCTTTTCAGAATCCACCTCTCTGGGTATCAGGACTTTTCCATTCATTAAAGATACTCTTACAAGAAAATTTGAGACAATTCATACAGAATATGGAGAAGTAAAAATAAAACGCTCATTTTATAAAGATAAAGAGGTCTCATGCAAGCCGGAATTTGAGGAATGCAGAAAAATTGCTATTGAGAAAGGTATTCCGGTGAAGGAGGTTTATAATAATATTATGGCATCCATAGTTCAAAGCAGAAAATAATAATGACAGAACATAAAATAACAAAACTCGACATAATTCTAAAGGACCTGAGATCGTTTGTGATAGCCTTTTCCGGAGGGGTAGACAGTTCTTTTCTTCTTCACAGGGCACAATCATTACGAAGCCTCAGAATTGTCGCAGTTACCATCAGAACTCCATATATACCTGTACGTGAGATCAATGAGGCAATCGCATTTACTAAAACCCACGGAATTGATCATAAAATTATTGATGTTGAATTTCCGGAGATCATCAGGCATAATCCTGTGGAAAGGTGCTATATGTGTAAAAAGATACTTTTCAGTAAGATCCTTGATTTTGCACGGATAAATGGTTTCGAACACATTCTCGATGGAACAAATGCTGATGACAAAAGCGAATTCAGACCTGGTCTGAAGGCTCTGAACGAAATGTCTGTTGTAAGTCCTCTTGCAGATGCAGGACTTACAAAAAAGGAGATAAGAACACTTGCACATAAAGCCGGCCTCGAACTCTGGGATAAGCCTGCAATGGCCTGTCTGCTTACAAGGATTCAGTACGATACTCAAATCAGCGATGGAATGCTCAGGATGATCGAAAATGCCGAAGATCTGCTTTTCGAAAACGGATATCCCGGAGCAAGAGTACGTGTTCATGGTGATATAGCCAGAATAGAGTGCATGCCGGGATACCTTGAAAAGATTATTCATGACCCTGCCAGAGAACATCTTATAGACAATCTGAAAAAAATCGGATTCAGATATATATCTTTGGATCTTGAGGGTTACAGGACAGGAAGTATGAATCCCGGAACAAAAGAGATATGACAGGAAAAGAAATAGAAAAATTATTAAAGGAGATAAAGGAAGGCACCAGGACAATTGAAGAAGCTATGGAGGTGCTGAGAACATTCCCATATACTGATCTGGGTTTTGCCCGGATAGATCACCATCGGGAAATACGTACCGGATACCCTGAAATAGTTTATTGTGCAGGAAAAACCAACGAACAGGTAAGGGAAATATTCAGGGTTATGATTGAAAAAGAGAATAATATAATGGGCACCAGGGCAAATCAGGAGATGTATGAAGCTGTGAAAAGTATCTCCTCTGAGGCTGTATGGTTCCATGAAGCCAGGATCATTTCCGTTCAGAAGAAGAAGCCTGAAAAACCCGGGGGCAGAATAGCTGTAATAACAGCAGGCACATCCGATATTCCTGTTGCTGAGGAGGCAGCTATAACAGCAGAGCTGCTTGGCAATAATGTACTGCGTATTTATGATGCAGGAGTTGCCGGTATCCACAGACTTGTCGATAAACTTCCTGATATCAGGAACTGCAGGGTTATAATAGTCATTGCGGGTATGGAGGGTGCTCTTGCCAGCGTTGTGGGCGGACTCGTGGATAAACCGGTAATTGCGGTGCCGACAAGCGTTGGTTATGGCGCCAGTTTCGGAGGGATATCTGCACTTCTTGCAATGCTTACAAGCTGCTCTTCAGGTGTCACGGTTGTAAATATCGACAATGGTTTCGGTGCCGGCTTTTCCGCAAGCATGATCAACAGGATGTAGTGATATTTTGCAATGGACGGCACCATCCTCCTTTCGACAGCATATCTTCCTCCTCCTGAGTACTTTGCACATATTATGAATTCCTGTGGGGTTTTAATTGAAAGAGAGGAAAATTATCTTAAGCAATCATTTCGTAACCGCTGTTATATTCTCTCGGCGTATGGTCCTCAGGTACTTACCGTACCTGTATATCTGGGAAGTTTTCATAAGACTCCGGTAAAAGATATCAGAATCGACTACTCTAAAAGGTGGCAGCAGGTTCATCTTGGTGCAATGACATCCTCATACAACTCCTCCCCTTTTTTCCTTTACTACTTTGAAACTATCGAAAAGATCATTCAGACCCGACATGAGTTCCTTCTCGACCTGAATCTAGAGCTCCTGGAAGCTATTCTGAAAATTATTAATATCGATATCAGCATTTCATATACATCAGAATTCATGCCTGTTAAAAAAGCTGAGAATGATCACAGATATCTGATAAGCCCAAAAAAAAAATCAGCATACATCTCTAAAAGATACCTTCAGGTCTTTAATCCTGCAGAAGGGTTCATAGCCGGATTAAGCATTATTGACCTGGTGTTCAATACGGGGCCGGAAGCGAAGATGTATCTATAAAAAAGACTGCCCTTTCGGGGCAGCCCTTTTCAAGGAAGTCAAACAAAGAATCAGTAACCGAATTTATACCCGAATGTAAGAGTGAATATATTTCTGTGGATGTTCAAATTTGTCATAACTTCTTCTATATCATCAACGCTATAAAGAATGTAATTCTGATTATTAGTCATTCTTGAAAATCCAAAGTCAACAAAAATATTCTGCTCTCTGAATCCTATTCCTAATGCTATTGAATTATAATTAAGCTCCTCGTTAATATCACCTGATGTCCAGGGTCTTCCATAAAATCCATAGCCACCCCGCAGGTAAATGCTATTCAGCCTGACTTCAGCCCCAAGCCTTATGTTGCTAACAGGCCGGAGAGTATTTCTAATCTCCTGATTCTTGACACCATAATCATAATCGTCGCCCGTTTCTGAGAACTTTGCCGTGCTGTAATCAATAAATTCATAATCGGCGCTGATTAGGGCAATTTTCTTTATCTGCAGCGCAGCCCCGGCGATGGCTCTGAATGGCGTCGCAAGTGCATAGTTAAACCTCATCGGCTCATTATCGACATTTATCGGATCTGCAAGATCTGTGAACCAGGTTGATAAATTATCGTTATTATATTCATCAATTTTAAATAATGTTGGAGAATGGAAAGCAACCCCGATCTTCAGAATATCAAGCGGTCTGTAAATCCCACCTATTTTAAGGGAATAACCTGTCCCGATGTTTTTATAATAATATGTATAATTAAAATCCGTAAATCCATCACCGGCAGGTGAATATCTCGAAGGCATTATTTTGTCGGCTGATTCACTGTGCTTTATTGTACTTTCAAAATTAATTCTTGAAATTCCAAGTGTTGCCCCGAAAAATAACTTGTTGGAGTAATTACCGCCAATGGAGAATGAATGTTCTCCGGAAAATCCGCTTGTCGTCATGACACGTTTCATATTCTGACCATATTCTGATATAGCCTCATCGCCATAATTCGAATAGATAGTGCCATATTTGGTATTCGATCCCGGAAGTGAATCGATGAGATAGGTTCTCCACCCCAGGTACGAATCATAAACTGCATCATTGTTTTCGAGTTCATCTTTGTACCATCCATTGGTTTTTTCGGCCCAATAATCCAGCAGTGAACTTTTGTCGCTTGTCCCCTGCATGACAATGCTCTGGGTAAAGTTGTTGGTCCTGTTAAAAGAGTACCCGAAGTTAAGTGTGATAAGACCTGTCTTCTCTTCCTTCTTCAGGAGGTTTACCACGATGCCTGCCTGTGCAAGGTTGAAATCATAGAGGTAATCTACAGAGTTCTCTGCAAACAGACCAGCGGTTGTTTTGATATGAAAGAGCTGTGGAGTGATAGTAAATTCCGATGAACGAAAAACACCAGTACCCGCCGGGTTCTGGGAAAGAGAAGAAATATCTCCCCCAAGGGCTGTAAAAGCTCCTCCCATAGAATTGAACCTTGCGGTTCCGTTGTAGAACAGCTGAGAATACCTCAGTGCATCATCGACATTCTGGGCTTTTATCCCTGTGAGCATCGATATTAATACCAGAAATATCAAACTAAATTTCTTCATAATTGTCAGTTTTTTCTTATAAGCATCCCAACATTCCATTTAAAGAATGAACGAATAACACAGGCTGTGTTATTATCTCACACTTACCTCCTGCCTCCCGAAGATGAATTGTGGGAAGAAGATCCTGAGGATGAACCGGAGGATGAACCGGAAGATGAACCGGAAGATGAACCGGAAGATGAACCGGAAGATCCGGATGAATATCCTCTTGAGCCAGATCCACTGCTGTAAGATGAGGAAGCTGATCTGCCGGAAGATGAATTATATGATCCCGATGAGTAGCCGGAACTGCTTTCTGCGCTTCTTCTTGAAGGGACCGAATAGCTTCCTGAATTATTATATGAAGGGGCTGACCTTGTACGTACTGACCCGGATGAAGGAGTACTTCTTACTGATGAATTTTTGTAGGTTTCGGTACCTGAAGAAGAACGTTGTGTTACATCAGTATTAACTCTGCTGTTGTTGTATGAAGGTCTTGTAGACATCCTCGGATTAGTATAACTAGGTGTATAAGTCCTCCCTGAACTATTGTATTCGGGTTTTGTAGCCACTGAACTTCTTGTAGCAGTAGAAGTACCGGTAGCTGATTTTACATCTCCTGATACACGCTGACCAGATTTAATATTAGATGTATTCATTGCATCAGTAGTTCTTACAGCCTGAGTTCCTGCTCTTCTGCCATCAGGTGAAACCATGGAATTGCCTGTTGCTGATTTTCTTGAAGCATCTGTTCCTGTTTTGGTCGAAAGATAGCTGTCTCTTCTTCCTGAAGCAGAAGCTGGCAAACTACTGTTCCATTTTGAAGAATAGGAGCTTTCTCTTTCCCTTCGTCCGTATGTAACTGAATTCCTGGAATCGCTATAGTGTACATTATAATTTGATCCCCAGTTTCCGTATCCATAGGAATAAGGTGAATAGTAGGAATAATAGGGATTATATCCATAATATCCGCCGTAAAATCCTCCATAGTAATTATGATATCCATAGTCATAGTAGAAAGGATCGTAATAGAACGGATCATAATACGGGTAACCACCGAAACCAAATCTGTATGACGGGTAAATCCAGGAATTATAGAAAGGATCTCTCCAGTAAGGATAGAATGAACTACCGTAAAAACTTCTTAATCTTCCAGCGTATGAATAATTATCGTAATAGTTGTAATTATCATAATTGCTGCCATAAGGATTGAGCAAAGATTGATCTGTGCCTACAGCATCAGAATACTCATCAGATACGAGGGTATCAGCAGTGTATATGTTATCATAATAGTCCGGCGACTTTAAATTACCTTCCACAATCTGCCTGCTTGCAGAATTCTGAACCCTGGTTACAGGTTGATCGGAAGGTGAATAGTAAAGGTCATCATATTCGACTCCGGTGTAAAGGCTTGACGTACAAGACCCTAAGACCAGGGATGCAAGGACTGTTATGTAATTTATTGCTTTCATGATTGATTCCCTCTTTTATTTCCTAAATCAAGTGCAAATATTATACCAAATTATCATAAAATGGAATGAGTCTTCATTTTTTAATTAACAAGGACATGCTGCAACATGCCCTTATTATTATTTACCTCCTGCTCCTGTCCTTTTTATTTGAAGAAGAGGAGGATGTCTCAGAGCTTGAACCCGATGATTTGGATGGACCTGATGTCTTTGCTACAGAACCGGACGATGAACTTCTTCCCTGTGACACCCTTGTTCCACCTGATCCTGAAGGTGATGAAGAGGGTTCCGGTGCGCGGAATGATCTTTCAGATGATGATCTGCTGCCTGTTGATACCTTAGTAGTGCGTTCTGAAGATGATGAAGCGGGCTTTGTGGTTACATCTGACCTGGATGGAACATTTGCTGGTGCCGGGGGACGTGTTACAGTGCTCCTGGTATTGGTGATATTTCCTTTATTTCCGTCAGAATTGCTGTTTCTGTTATTCCCGCTGTTACCAATATTGCTATCGTTCTGTCCGAAATTACCGTTGTTACCATCAGTACGGCTATTCCTGTTATTTCCATTATTACCGGTATTGCTGCTATTACCAGTGTTGCGGTTATAGGTGCCGGTGTTTCTGGCCCCGGCAGAACGTCTTTCCTGACCGGTAGTATTGCCTGACTGCATTCTTTCGTTGTTTCTGTTCACATCCGTACCCGATGTGGGGGCACCTTTTGATTCCCTTCTGGCAGCAGCACCCGAGGAATTCCTGTTGTATCCTGATGAAGTCCTGTTATAGCCTGAAGATTTGTTGTCGTTATAGTATTCTCTTGAAGAATACCTTGTAGCGTGATAAATGTGGTTATGATTATAAGTATTGTAAACAGGTCTGTAATCGTTGTACCAATGATTATGACTGTTCCATCCCCAGTAGTTATTCCTCCACCTGCTGCCAATATTAATGTTAATAATAACTGGTGAGTACCAGCTGTAGTAGAATGGATCGTAACCCCAGTAATATGAGCTTCCGTAATAAGGATCGTACCCCCGGTTATAATCCCATGCGTTGTAGTAAACCGGGTAGTTGACTGAATAACCATAGCCGAATCCGCTTCTGCCATAGATACTTAATCCCCAAGAGTAAGGCTGGTAGTTATACCAGTATGTATCGGTAAACACAGGGGAATAATACTCGAAAGCAGCATAGGACCTGTGAAACCTGTTTATCCGGGATGAAAAATAATAGTCATAATCATCATAGTAATTATTTATTACAATTCCGGCGCCATCATTTCTGTAGTCGCGGTTATCAGCAAACTGAGCTTTTACCGGCGAAGCCGCAAGCAGAAGTGCTGAAAATATTCCGATGTAAAATTTTGCTTTCATGATGAACCTCCTGTTTTTTTTAATGATAACTAAACTTTTTATCTATTTTTACGCAATCTATGTTTATATATTAATAAATCAAATACTGTACCAAAAAAATGGCGAAGTTTTTAACTAACAGGGAAGAGAATTATGCACAGTGGTATAACGATCTGGTTATTAAGGCTGATCTGGCTGAAAATTCAGCTGTAAGAGGGTGCATGGTTATCAAGCCATATGGGTATGCGATCTGGGAAAAAATCCAGGCTCAGCTTGACAAGATGTTTAAGGCAACGGGGCATGTTAATGCTTATTTCCCTCTTTTTATACCAAAATCATTCTTCAGCAAGGAAGCAAAACATGTCGAGGGCTTTGCAAAGGAGTGTGCCATTGTGACCCACTACCGTCTTAAAAATGATGAGAATGGCAAAGGAATAATAGTCGACCCGACAGCAAAACTTGAAGAAGAACTGATAATCCGCCCCACTTCAGAAACTATAATCTGGAATTCATATAAAAACTGGATCCAGTCTTACAGGGATCTTCCAATACTTATTAATCAATGGGCCAATGTGGTAAGATGGGAAATGAGAACCAGGCTTTTCCTTAGAACCGCAGAGTTTCTCTGGCAGGAAGGACACACTGCTCACGCAACGCGCGAGGAGGCAATTGAGGAGACACAAAAGATGATCAATGTATATGCTGATTTTGCTGAGAACTTTATGGCACTTCCTGTAATAAAAGGTTATAAATCAGAAAATGAACGATTTGCAGGTGCTATCGACACTTATGCAATTGAAGCTCTGATGCAGGACGGAAAAGCATTGCAGGCCGGGACAAGCCATTTTCTGGGTCAGAATTTTGCAAAAGCATTTGATGTTCAGTTCACCGATAAAACAGGGAAACTTGATTATGTATGGGCCACTTCATGGGGTTTATCAACAAGAATGATAGGTGCACTCATAATGGCTCATTCCGACAATAATGGACTTGTACTGCCACCCCGCCTCGCTCCCATCCAGGTTGTAATCATACCTATTTACAAAAATGCCGGACAGATGGATAGTATCTCTGCAGTTGCAAAGAAGTTAAAAGCTGATCTTGAGGCTAAGGGAATTTCCGTAAAATTTGATGACCGGGATAATAATAAACCGGGCTGGAAATTTGCCGAATATGAGCTCAAGGGAGTTCCGGTGCGCCTGGCTTTGGGACCAAGGGACATTGAAAATAATACAGTAGAGGTTGCCCGAAGGGATACTCTTGAAAAAGAGATTGTTCAAATGGATAAGATATTAACGCATGTATTGTTGCTTCTTGAAGAAATACAGAATAACATTTACAAAAAAGCATTGGAATTCCGGAAGGAAAACACCTTTAAAGTGGATACATGGGATGAATTTGTCAGGATCCTTGATAATCCGGGAGGTTTCATTCTCGCTCACTGGGACGGTACTATTGAAACAGAGGAGAAGATTAAGGAAGAGACTAAGGCTACAATCAGGTGTATACCTTTTGATTCTCCCGATGAAGATGGCAAATGCATCTATTCAGGAAAGCCTTCAAAGAGAAGAGCCTTATTTGCAAGATCCTATTAATCTATTTGAATAATTATTAATTTTAAAGCCTCTGAAAAATTAAATAATCCCGGACCATGTCTGACCTGAATGAAAAAAAACAATCCATAATCGGAACTCTGAAAGAGAAATCCGTCCTCAAACAGAAGGTTTATGACAATACGTTTGAATCATTCTGTAACTTAAAAGATATTCTCAAGAATTTATCAAAGGAAATTAATATAAATCTCTCAGGGATTGATACAAGAATAAAGCTTGAATATACTGATCGCAGCAATTTTGATGCCCAGTTGAAAGTAGCGGGTGATATTTTATTCTTCAGCATGCATTCGAATATATTCCAGTTCGACAGGGAGCATGCGGCATGGAAAACTGCTTATATCCAGAAAAACAAGTATAATGCCTATTCCGGAATTATTAATATTTACAACTTCCTGGCTGACTCATTCAAATATTCAAGGCTTGACGATCTGGGTTACCTGATTGCCAGAATCTTCATAAATCATGAAAAACAATATTTTGTAGAGGGCAAAAGACAGATGGGAATGCTTTTTACCAATTACGGTAATGAGCAGATTAGCAGGGAATCACTTCAGATCGTTATTTCAACAGCTATCCAGTATTCCCTTGAATTTGACCTTCTGGTGCCTCCCTATGATTCAGTAAAGATTTCTACCGTTGGTCAGGCAGAATCAAAGATTCAGCACTCACGGATTATAACAGGCAAGCGTCTTGGATTCCAGTTTAACTCTGACGATGTACTTGATAACGATTCTCATGAAACCTGATGAGTCATTTCATTTTAAAATACAGAAGATTTCTTCAGCCTTTGATTATCCCGGCACTTCTGTTTTCTATTTATAGTCCGGTCCATTCTCAGATACAATACGGAAAGGATTCTGTATTTTTAACCGGGCCAAATAAGATCATTTTTCTCTTTAATAACGGAGCATCATTTTTCAATGACACCCTGCCCCGGATAGACAGGACACTTGTCCCCTCAGGATTTCTGAAAGATGAAAAACAGAGTGTCTTCCTTGATTCTCTGAAGGAACGGGCATCAAAGCATCTTATTACGCAGAAATTATACGGTCTTCTGATCGTCACAAATGAACCTCTATCAAAAAAGGAGATCACTGAGTCAAGCGAAAAGAATTATCTCATATACTCCGGGAAAAAGATACGGAATATTGATATACAACGACTTAATGTCTTCGGATCGAACCTTAACTCACCTCAGTCCTTCAATCCGAATAAAACCGAAGATTTATTAAATAAAACCCATTTAAACACAAATGAATTCATAATAAGGAAGAACCTGCTCTTCTCAGAGGGCGACACCATTTCCCCACTGATCCTAAGCGACAATGAAAGAATCCTTAGACACCTTCCTTTCATTGATGATTCAAGAATTGTGGTTATCCCGGTTTCCGATGATCTGGTTGATATTGTTGTTCTGACAAAAGATGTCTATTCTCTTGGAGCTTCATTTGAATACAACAGTATAAAGAAAGGGAGGGCTTCCCTCTTTGATAAGAACCTGCTGGGGATGGGTCATGAATTCAGGCTTGATGTACCCTATGATTCGGATCTGCCCGACTCTCCGGGTTTCGGTATAGAGTATAATATCGATAACATCGCTAAGTCCTTTATTAATCTGAACCTCCTTTTTTTTGACGGCCTTGGGGAAAAAACTTATGGATTCAGGCTGGAGCGCAACCTCGTAAGCACAGCAACCAAATATGCTGGAGGAATTTCGGTAAGACAAATGTTCACAACCGAGGATCTTGATACTCTTTCGTTGCCAGAACCACTGAAATATAATCTGCAGGATTACTGGCTCGCCCGCTCAATACTCATAAATAAGGAAAGCGTAACCCGGCTCATTTTTGGCATACGTTATACCAATAATAATGTTTTCGACCACCCTTTCATCCTCCCTGATTCTTACTATCATCTCCAGAAATACAGGATATTCCTTGGATCAGCCTCACTGTCGATCAGGAGATATTACAAGACCAACCTTATATATTCTTACGGACGGACAGAAGATATCCCATACGGTGGACTTCTTACACTAACAGCGGGGAAGGAGATAAACGAATTCAAAAAAAGGCTTTACTCCGGACTTAAATTGTCCATCGGACAATCATATAAAAGAATTGGATATTTTTACATATCGGCAGGTGCCTCTACATTCCTCCTTGAAAATCACACTGAACAGGGCATTCTGTTTCTGAGAACCAATTTTGTATCTAACCTTCTTTATCTTTCAAGTTTCAGGATAAGAAATTTTGTAAGAGTTGATTATACAAGAGGATTTGACAGGTATACTGATGAGCACCTGGTATATAACCGTGAAAACGGTTTTTCAGACTTCAGAAACGATTCTGTAAACGGGGCACAGAGATTATCCCTGAGTCTTGAATCGGTTATTTTCAGCCCGGTAAATTATTATGGATTCAGATTTGCTTTTTTTACTTTTGCTGACCTGGGTTACCTTTTCGGGACAAATGAAGTTGTTGGTAACGGGGAAATACTGTCAAGCTTAGGAATAGGTATCCGAATCAGAAATGACAACCTGGTATTCAATACTTTTCAGATAAAACTGGCTTTCTTTCCGAATCTCCCGCCTTATTCTAAAGTCAATTATTTTTCAGTTTCAGGAGAGACGCTTCTTAAACCTGAAGGTTTTGACCCCGGACCCCCTACAGTGCTGACCTACAGATGATCTAACTAAAGAACCGTATGCTCGGCGAATTTTTAAAATATATTGAAGAAAATCACCTTATTAATAAAGGTGAAAGAATTCTTCTGGCTGTCAGTGGGGGAATCGACTCAATGGTAATGACCGACCTTTTTGTAAGATCAGGATTTGAAACAGGTATCGCGCACTGCAATTTCTGTCTCAGGGACAAAGAATCAGATAAGGATGAGAAGTTAGTCAGAAAATATGCGGAAGACCATAAAATCCCTTTCTATACAGTCAGGTTTGAAACAAAGAAGTATTCCATGGACAGGGGAATCTCTATCCAGATGTCTGCCAGGGAACTTCGTTATGAATGGTTTGAAAAGATCAGGAAGGAGAATGGATTTGACTCTATCGCAGTTGCCCATAACCTGAACGATAATATTGAAACTCTTCTGATTAATCTTACCAGGGGTACTGGAATTGCCGGTCTAACCGGGATGAGAAATGCCGGGAACAGGATAATAAGGCCTCTTCTTTTTGCTACCAGGCACACAATTGAAGAGTACTGCAGAGACAGGCATGTAAAGTTCCGCGAAGATCAGTCAAACTCAGAGACAAAATATACCAGGAATAAAATAAGACACCTCGTTATCCCTTTACTTAAAGAGATCAATCCGTCAATTGAATTTGCCCTGAATGAAACTGCTGAAAGGCTGAGCGGTATAAATGAAATCGTTTCAGATGTGATTGAAAATATCAGAAAAAATGTCTCGATCCGGGTTGGAAACAACATCAGCTTTGATATCTCTAAGTTAAAACCCTGGCTCAATAATAAAACTGTCATATATGAACTCTTCAGATCTTTCGGTATTTCAGGCAGTAATGTGAAAGATCTTTGCAAAATTATTGCCGGGAGAACCGGAGGACAGCTGTTTACTCATACCCACCGGTTTTTAAAAAACAGGAAGGAAATCATCGTTTCTGTTTTTTCCGAACCGGAAAATGAATCATATATTGCAGGCTCTGTAAGTGAACTGAAAAAAATTCCCTGGATATTGACAGTCCGGATATCATCAGTAACAAAGAGTTTCAAAATTCCTTCAGGTCCTGAAACTGCCTGTCTCGATCTGGAAACTCTTTGCTTCCCTCTTATAATCAGGAAATGGCGGACGGGCGACTTTTTTTACCCGTTTGGAATGAAGCAGAAAAAGAAACTCAGCGACTATTTTACCGACAAAAAGTACTCAAGGCTCGATAAGGAAAAAACCTATATTCTTGAGTCTGACGGAAAGATTGTCTGGATACTTGGTGAAAGAATAGATAACCGATTCAGGATCAGCGGTAATACGAAGAAAGCATTGATTTTGAAAGGCTCACAGGTTTAGAGGCTCAGCGGCTAATGCCAAAGGTATTCTATCAGAATCCCCTCCCTGGAGGGACCTATCCTTTATACACATCTTTTACAATTTCAAAAATAATCACTGGGCAAGGAGGAGATTCCTCATTCATCCGCCTTGCGGCGGATTCATTCGGAATGA
>JALONT010000005.1 GCA_025454795.1 Bacteroidales bacterium
TTGGTGGCAAAAATTCTCTCGCCACTAAGACACGAAGTCACCAAGTAACACCAAGTCAAATCAAGTACTTTGTTTTTATGTCGAACTCACGTTAATTATGAATTCAAAGAAAATTTACCGGCTCTTTTATCCTGAGAATGGGATCAGGCATGTTTCTTTTTAACTGAGGCAGTACTAATGCTTCGGCGACTATCTCTGCAATATCAGAAACTTTTGTTTCAGTTGCAGCTGCTAAGGTCTTCTTGCACAGGGGACATGAGGTGGCAAGAATATCAGGGTTGCTTTTTGTAAGTTCAGCAGCCGCATCACTTGCAATCATACTCTTCTGCTGATAACTTATTTTCATATTTCCAAGACTTCCACCACAGCATAAAGAGTTCTTATCTTCAAATTCAGTTTTCTGAAGCCGCGAAATATATCTCAGAACTTCTTTTGGTTCTTCATATACACCTGAACCTCTTCCGAGATCGCAGGGAGTATGATAGGCAACTTTCTTACGGAGGAATTTAAGTTTCAGTGAGCCTTCCCCAATCAGGTAATTAATAAACTGGGTATGATGAAGAACCTCAACGTCCAGGTAATAGCTCTCCTTAAATACTTTATAGCATATAGGACAGGAGGTTACAAGTGTTTTAGCTCCTGATTTCCATATCAACTGTGAGTTAAAGTTGATGAGTTCTCTCGCTTCTTTGTCCTGGCCAGCCAGCATGAGCGGACGTCCGCAGCAAACTCCTCCGGTCTCATCTATAAAATTATAACTTACACCTGAAGCATCGAGGATTTTGATCATAGATGTTTTGATAGCAGGAGTAAGATGGGTCATGCAACCGGCAAAATAAAGAACATCCGTTTTCACCGGTTCAGCATCAGGAAGCCAGTCGTATGCGGATTGGTCGTTTGCCTTTACAGGAATCAGGTTCCGGCGTTCGGGAAAATACTTTTTCCAGATGCTTTTTTCAACATGTTCGGTCTCTCCGGTCCTTCTCCTGATCATGCGTATGGGTGTCAGCTCAATTCCTACCGGACACTTCTGGTCACACCGCCCGCACATTAAACAGTTATGTGCCATATCGCTGACATTTTCATCATTACGAATTCCTTTTAAAAGATAGGTCCCCTGTATATTAGTGATACCCGCAGAGAAATTGAGCTGGCATGCATCGATACATATGCCGCAGGAAGAGCAGGAATATGTTTGTATTTCGTTAAAAGCTCCAGTCCTGTCTCCGGTGGTAATTCCTGAATTCCTGGCAAATATCAGAAAAAGCTCTGTTGGAATATGCATATACCTGGTAAGAGGAAGAAGCATAAAAAATGTTCCAAGTGAAAGCGAATAGAGCCACCAGAAAGGATAAGCCATTTCCTGCGCCGGAAGAAATGAAGCAAACCATGATCCCAGAGATCCTGTAAGAAAGCTGCCGGTCCCATAAGCGCCACTGGTGAAGCTTTCAGCCAGCAGACGACTTGGGAAGATGAGCCACAATGATATTAGTGCAACCTTATCAATTGGTTTTAGCTTTGTAGTCCTCTTCATCCCCACAGCTTCAGGCGCAAACCTTTTTATTAAAGCTAGCAGAAGACCTGACAGGATAAATGCCAGAAGCAGATCCATCCAGAATGAGTAAACTGCCTCAAATCCGGATCGTCCGTGATCGGGATTAAAAAACTTGAAAAATATTGCTTTATATGGTGCATTCAGATGTTTAGCTCCGAAGATATCCGTTTCCAGAGTTCCAAAAAAGATCAGGAGAAACCAGCCAAAAGCAAGGCTCATATGCATATACCCTAACCGGAGGTTAGTTTTTAATATTTTTCTGTGTACCAGGCTCTCCAGAAATATCTCTTTGATACTCTGCCCGAATGCTTTTCCAAAGAAACCGCGCTGAAGCCTGAGCTTATCTGGTCTGGAAAGATCCATGAACCATCCAATACTTCTCGCTACCGCATAGAACAGAATGAAGTAGAGGCCTATATTGAAGGGTATGACAAACGGATCAAACTGCATAATTCATTTGTTTCCGGAATGCTTCGCGTGCAAGCATTACAACATTCCGGGTATTAACCCCGCGGGGACAAACAAGTGTACACTTTCCACAGAGCATGCACTTTCTGATTTCCTCTCTTACTTTATCATTTTCACCACGTTTCAGAAGTATCAGTAGTTCTCTGAGGCTAAAGGGAGTGAAATTTCCGGTAGTACAGGTTGCCGAACAGCAACCGCATTCAATACACAATCGGAAACTGGGTTCATGGTCAGAGATATATCCAGCGATACTTCTGTCGTTGGCATCAAAATCGATGTGCCTTTCTTTCAGTAATGTGAAACCGAAATTCTCCATATCACCTGACATCTTTGTTCATGTAGCCAATTACTTCCAGGACTGATGAGCGTGCGTGGGATATTGTCTCGGTAATATTCATGGGTGCCGTACAGGTACCTGCATAAAATATTCCTTCCATATTGCCTTTGTTGCTCCCAAAATGATTATCGACAGGTGAAAAAAAATGGTTTTCCCCTATTGTCAGTCCTGCAGATTCTGCAATGTTTTCTGCACCATCCGACATCTCCATTCCTGCCATAAGAACCAGCATATCCAGTTCCATTTTAAGCGGCCTTCCTGCCAGAGTATCTTCAACCTTTATAACCAGTTTGTTATTAATATTTTCTGATACCTCTGAAACTTTTCCCCTGATATAGTTTATTCCGTATTTTTCCTGTGATTCCCTGTAGAGTTCTTCATAATGAGCGCCACCCATCCTCATGTCCATATAGAAACAGAATACTTTGGCGTTACTGATGTATTCTTTTATCTCCATAGCCTGCTTTACCGCTGTAACACAGCATAATTTGGAGCAATAAAGATTTCCAACCTTCTCATCCCGTGATCCCACACAATGAACAATACCTATCTTTTCGGGGGTCTCCTCATTATGCTTTTTTATTTCCCCTTTGCGGAACATTTTTTCCAGGTCCGCAGAAGTAATAACATTATCATAAATGCCATATCCATACTCTTCTTTTCTTTCACTTCTGAAAAGGTCAAAGCCTGTGGATAAGACTATGGCATCAGCCTTGATGTCACTCCCATCATTTGTACTTACAAGGAATGATCCATGATTATTTTCTATTCTGTCAACTGTCTTTCCTGTAAGCAGAGTTATGTTTTCATGATTGATGCGAGCATCAAGGTAACTGATCACTTCACTGCTGTCGCGTCTGTCAGGGAAAAGGTGATACCAGTTCTTAACATGCCCTCCGGTAGTTGTTTCCTTTTCAATAAGAGTTACTAGAAACCCTGACCTGGCAAGCTGACCAGCAGCTTCCATACCGGCAGTACCTGCACCTACTATTACAATCCGGCCCTCCATGCTAAACGTTAATCAGATTTTTTGGAACAGGCATCTGCCTTCCATCTTTAGTTTTAAATTTATTATCTGGTTCATAATCTATTCCAATCTTTCTTAACAACGGCTCAGACTGTACCATATGATACTGGACTCC
Source organism: Bacteroidales bacterium (assembly GCA_025454795.1). Taxonomy (GTDB): domain Bacteria; phylum Bacteroidota; class Bacteroidia; order Bacteroidales; family VadinHA17; genus LD21. The sequence goes on from JALONT010000005.1 coordinate 3,503, forward strand.
GAGGTCCCAGGGATTATATCCCATTACCAGGCCTGCAAGTTCTTCATAAGTCAGTACAGGAATAGATTCTCCGTTGTCACCATAAACCGTACCATCCATTTCTTTCATGGTGTACTGCCATTTATCCATGAACATGTTGCAACCCGGGCAATTAGTAAGGATCAAATCAGGTTTATACGGCTTCATGGAATTGAATTTCTTAACGGAATTGGATAGGGAATAGCCTCTGTTAGCCTGCACAAGATACTGCCTGAAACCAAAACCGCAGCAGTGCCTTCTCTCTGGATAATCGACCACTCTTCCTCCCCATGCTTCTATCATACCACCAAGTACATTCGGGAATTCAGCACCCCCTACACCATATTTCGGAAACATTTTTGAATAGTGGCATCCAATATGTTCAATAACGTTCAGTGGTTCTCCGGTCTTCTTGTTTACCAGAAGGTTCTTTGCTTTTGCTGCTATTTCATTCCTGAATTTGTAAATAATATCACTTGTATGAGCCATATTTTCAGGAATGTCGAATTCCCTACCGGTTGCTTTAAAAAGGTATTCCCGGGTTTTTTTTAGTTCCTCGGGATAATGTTTCCATGTTTCGATTATCTCAGTATATATTCCGAATGATGTGACACAGGAAATTGCAATATTCTTATAACCTGCTTCTTTCATAAGGGCAAAATGGCGTGCCACAACAGTCATTATTGTTGACAAGGGAACAATGTCGCCATGATAACCTATACCTGTGCAGGTTGTGTGAGACGGGTTCTCATAGACATCCTTCTCCAGGACATTTCTCATAAAGTGGAGAAAAAACTGTTCTGAACCTGGAAAAAAACTCTGCCGTATGCATGACCTGACATAAAAGAAATGATCATCGGCAATCTCCTTCTGGTATTCAGACCATATTTTCTTTTTACCTTCTGTTTTCATTATCAGAGCGTATGTTTTTTGTTATTAGCAGTGTATACTTCAATGAAGTATTCATTGTCTATCCCTTCATTGCTAAACTGAAGTCCCATTTCTTCAGCTTTCCTTTTTGAATGATCTTCAATATTTTTAAAGAAATCAGTTCCTCCGGTGACATCAAAAATCTTTCTGAGCTCCTTTTTTGCATCTTCCGGTATCTTTCTTAACGGTCCTGCACCAAGTTCATTTATTTGTCCTCCAAGTCTTTCATAAACATCATTTGTATTCTCGAGAATGTATTCCCATATTGGGCCCTGCTCCCGATGCTTTTCAGGACTTACTGCATATGTGGCTACACAATATCCGTATTTAAAAATATTCTCTCCCACGGTTCTTTTAATTGCGAATTGCTGACGTCCTTTTTCGGATTCAGTAAAAAACCCCAGTTTTTGAGACAGGGTCCTCAGTGACATCACAACAAGAGCAGGTGTATTTCCCCTGGGACACCTGGTTTTACAAGACATGCACTCACCGCAATACCATATTTCCTCAGATTTGAGGAGTTTTTCAATTTCATTATTGTCGCCCGACTGAACGATGTCTACTATTTGCCGGGGATCGTAATTATAGAACTCAGCAGCAGGACAAATAGCAGTGCAGACACCGCAATTCATGCAGGCATTGAGACCTTCCTCAAAACGGATATCCTGCAATAACATATCATAGTAATTCCACATCTACTGCTCTTTATATTACTTATTTATTTACAGCAAAAGTAATCAGCAGTATCCAAACTGGTAAGACACTTAAAACCTATTTTGAAGAGGGTATTTATACGTATAACAAACGGTGCAACGGCTTAACGGTACAACGGGACGACGGCACAACGGTACAACGGTGTGACGGCAGAGATGAGGAAGGCTGCAAGACTGCAAGTTGAGGATCCGCCAGATGGCGGAGACGAAATCCCGAGAGCGCAGCGAATCGGGACCTGCAAGACCTACACCATGTTTATTTATTTCCGCAAGAAACTGGCTTATACAGTCTGTTTCACTACTCCAACAGTTAATAGAATATTTGCAAACCTGCGAACTTCACCTGTTGCAATAACGAGGAAAGTATCAGAGGAACGGGCTTCCTTGTAAAAATCGGGTTTCTTAACTTTTATTGCCTGGGCATCTTGTCCCAGAATGCTCACAAATTCATCATGAATTGATTGTGGGGATTCATCCGGGGGTAGCATCATCAGGTAAGATTCTATTGGAATCATTTCCTTAATAATCTTTAAAACATCGGGAACTGATAACATTCCGGGAGCAAGATTCAGAAACACTTTTTTTGCATTTGCCGGTACTCCTGTTGTAAAAGGATAGTTTCCATCAGCAATAAGCAGTTTTGAACCATGTCCGTTACTACCCAGGGCTTCCAGAATTTCAGGATGTAAAAGTTTAGTTTTTAACATTTAACATTATTTTTAATGGTTGTTAAAATATCCCCCTCTCTACATATTCCTCCAGTTTTTTATTGCGGACAAGCGGTCCTGTCATGAAAAGGAGGATCAACATGCCTGTTAAGGCCAGCAGTCCGTATCCAATAAAAACTGCATTATATGCTGTTGAATAATTGAATTTTGCTGAAAGATTTTTGACTGCCACTCCCGAAAGTGATTGAAAGATTGCACCACCTAAACCGGATCCCACACTTGCCATTCCATACACAGAAGCTGTTGCACTTAGGGGAACAACATCTGCCGGGAAAGCAAGCATATTTGCAGTAAGAGAGGCATACCCGAAACCGGCTACAGCAAGGACCGCAAGTGCAGAATATGGACCATTAATCAGGAAAGGGCCAAGCATTAAAGAAAATGCCATTATTGATCCGAAAATACCTGCGCTTATTTTTCTTGCTTTGGGAATTGGGACTCCCTTTTTTATTATAAATTGAGTAAACAATCCACCTAAAATATTCCCAAAATCAGCAATAATGAACGGGAACATAGCAAACCAGCCTATTTTGGCAAGGTCCCATCCATAAGTATCGGCAAGATATCTTCCTATCCAGAAAGTTATGAAGTACCATACCGGGTCAATGAAAACTTTTGATAACGTAAAGCTCAGAACAAATTTATTCTTCAATAATTTAATGGGAGGTACAATACGTGCTTTCGATTCTTTTACCGAGCGCTCAGGAGTATAATAAGTAAACCAGAATCCTGCCAGCCATAAATAACCCAATACACCAATTATCACAAATGTAATCTGCCATCCGAACGTGGTGCCGAGCCATGCAATAAGCAACGGGGCAATAACTGCACCGGCTGCAGCCCCGCTGTTAAAAATTCCTGATGCTGTGGATCGCTCCTCAGGAGGGAACCATTCGGTGGTCAGTTTAACTGCTGCCGGCCAGTTCCCTGCTTCTCCGATTCCAAGCAGAAATCGGAATAATCCAAACTGAAACGGAGATCTGGCTAATGCATGCAGGATCCCTGCTGTAGTCCAGAATGCCATGCATAAAGAGTACCCAAGACGAGTCCCTAATTTGTCAATAATAAATCCTGAAACTGCATTGGAGAGGAGATAAGCAATGAAAAAACAAGTTGCAATGTATCCGAATGCGTCATCAGGGATAAGATCCCTTAAATAATCATTGGCTGAAAGATAATTAAACGATAAGCGATGTAAGTAATTAAGAACAGTAGCTAAAAAAGCAAAACTTATCATCAACCAGCGCCTTTTCAATGGCCAGGTATCTGTTGACAGAAAATCTCCTTCCGAGGGATGTTTCATCATCTCGTTACCAGTTCTTTATCTATAAATGAATATTTTATTACCTGATTATTATACCTGATTCTCAGGCACAGTAGACTCCACCATTAATGTCAATGGTTTCTCCTGTGATAAATCCATCATATTCAGATGCAAGGAAAACCACAGCCCTGGCGACATCTTCCGGGTTGCCTGACCAACCGAGGGGAATAGAGGCAATTGTTTTTAGTGCTGATTCTCTTGTTGTATGTACTTTGTGAAAATTTGTACCCTCAATAAATCCCGGAGCTACCGCATTAACCCTTATATTTTTTGATGCAAGTTCCTTTGCCAATGATCTGCTCCATGTCAGGACAGCTCCTTTACATGTCGAATATACTAATGAACCCGGATGGCCTCCGGTACGTCCGGCTAATGAAGAAATATTTACAATGCTGGAGCCTGTTTCAACATTCATGTAAGGCAGGATTTCTCTGGTTGCCAGCATCATTGTGGTCAGGTTGATATCTATCAATGTTTTCCAATAGCCAAGATCAATATCCCCGACAAAACTGCGCTTTACAAGCGAACCCGAGTTATTTACAAGAATATCAAAAGATCCCATGAAATCAACTCCGGATTTGATACAATCTTTTACATTCTGCTCATTTGTTAAATCGGCTTTAAGGACAATTGCTGTCTGATTATTTCCTTCAGCAATTTTTTTAAGCTTTAAAATCTCCTCGTCAGAATGGAAATAATGCATACAGATATTACATCCCGCTTCTATAAGTCCTTTTGCAATTGAATATCCGATTCCCTGGGATGTTCCGGTCACAAATGCGTTTTTTCCTATTAGCGTTCTCATTTTCAATTAATTTTAAATTATTCAGTTGTAGTAGAAGCAGATTCCTTTGAGTAAAAGAATTCCTTCCAATATTTATGATTTATACTGGTTTATAATCTATTATAATGTAAAATATATGATTGATTATTAATGTATTAATACAGTATTCAAATAGGTCTAAATAATAGTATCTAAATTCAGTAAAAAGAAAATCCTGCCATTGTTAAGCTTTAAATAAATCCATATAATGATTTGAATCAGTAAGAATTCCGCCACTTTTCTTGAAAAAATCATCATTTAAACTGAATACTCCGTTTTGTGTTTTTCTCCAGCTTGCATCAGCATATGGGTGATAACTTTCCATTTCCTCCCAGTTTTTATAATTCTGATGCCCGTTGGTTTCAAGCAGACCCGTGCCCAGACCAGGGAATGGATCAAGACGTGCTGCTATATTCTTATTCCAATCGACTAAAATAGGATTTACCGTAAGATCGGCGCAAAAACAAGGAACATTTTTCTCTTTAGCCACATTAGCAATTTTCATTGTCATACTCATTGTTTTTGCAATGGCTTTTAAAGCGATTGCTTTGTAACCCATCCCGATACGGGTAATTGCATCCTTATCAGTATGTGCACTTTCATCAGAAGCCAACCGGACAGGTATATCTGTCACATCAATCTCTGCTTCTTCAGGGAACGGTTCTTCAATTATAGCTATCTGATCAAATGCTCCGATTTTTTTTGCATGATCGATTAGTTTTAACAGGGTTTCTTTTTCCTCGTAGCGCCCGTTAGCATCGAAATAATAAGGCAGTTTACCGGTTTCAGAATGTGGTGTCCTGTAATGTCCAATTGCACTATGAATCGATGAAAGTCTTTCTTTGTCTTTTTCAAGCATTTCAGCCTGAGTACCCGGCTGACCAATTTTTATTTTCATAAAGAAATATCCTGAATCAACAGCCTGCACAATTTCAGACACTGGTATAGAATAGGCCATAAGTGGTATGCTTGCAACTATTTTGCTATGTTTTGATAAGGCGGGTCGATATTTCTTTGGTATCAGATCATCAAAATTGGTTATACCATTTTCAGCGGCAAATAACATCCATGCTGCATTATCAACCCCCACAAGAGCGTTGAGTGCAAATGTTTTTCTCAGGTCAGATTTTCCTGTTATTTTTCTCCCATATTCATAAACCTCATCAAAGATCTCATCCAGCAATGTTACCGGGTCTGTAAATGATCTGCCTTTGATCAGCTGAAGGGAATACTCTGTCAATGCAAACATAATTGCATTTCCACCACTTTCCGAATGACCTGCAAAGACCGATGCATCAGACCAAAGTACATTCTGTGTGCAAAGTCCCACTTTTTTAATTCCGGAAGCAGATTGCAGAAAATTTGCTGTCTGCCAGATCTCTGTCATATATCCTCCTTTGAATCCAAAAGGCCGGATCAGGGGTTCCCGTTCAAAATTTGACCCAACAGACTGAATTGTAACAGGTTTTAATGATGGACTGCATCCGGCAGGAACTGAAATGGCAGCTAAACCTGAAAGCGTACCAGCACATGCCACTGAAGATGTCTTAATAAAATCTCTTCTTGAAACCATTTTGACTTATTTTAATAAATTTTATATAACCAGTTATAGTAATAACACCTAAACAACCCACTCAAGTTATTTAGTTAAATAATCCATCTATACTGTGTTCCTTGAATCTCATTTTCAACCAGTTAAGGTCTGTCGTCAGATATTCATAAATTTTTTCCCGGCTCATTGTCGGATTTTTGTCTCCGGACTGGGCACCTCCAAGATCATACTCGTAGTGAATTGTAACAGGTCCTGATATTCCGAGAGCTATATATTCCTTCAGATATGCATCAAAATCAACCATTCCTTCACCTAAAGGAACATTCGTCAATTTCCATTTTTCATTTTCGTTTTTCCAGAAGAAATCTTTGATTGCAGTCGTCTTTATCCAGGGGGAGAGAAGTTTCATCCCTAAAGGCCATGATACACCTCCTTCAACAACTGCATGACGGATATCGTATTGGACGCCCATAAAAACAGGGTCCCTGTCTTTCAAAAGTGAATAAAGATCCCAAACCGGTCCTCCAACCCTTACTCCTGAATGATTCTGATAACAGCCGTGAATGTTATATTTCCGGTTAAGTATCTCAAGGGTCTCAAATGCTTTTCTGTGGCCATCAAGATTTTCCATTATAGACTTACCCGGATCATAACTCAGATAACCCATCCTGTAATTTTTTATCCCCAGTGCAGAGGCAGTTCCAATAACAATCTCTGTTACCGGATCATTTGAATTTAAGATATCCGTAACCATCATCGGTGTGCTTATCCCATATTTTTTCAGAGCTGTTAACGCTTTGGGAAGGTCGGTTTTTACATTTTCCGGAAGAACATGACCTCCCTTCCTGACTGAGAGTTCCACATTTTTGAAACCTACTTTTGCCAGTGTTTCACCGAGCCCGTCATAACCAAGAAACTGAAGGCATTTTGTAAAAACACAGATAGGGTTTTCAGTATTCTCAGCAGCACATTTAACAGCTAACAGATTTGGACCAATTACGACTCCGGCAGTGACTGCCGAAGTCGTTTTTATAAAGACACGTCTCGATTGTTTCATATGTATTGATTGATCCTGTTAAAGCTTCCAGGGTTTTCTGTATTCATAGCTCAGCAATTCATTTGCTTTTTCGGAGTTAGTGAATCTCTCATTTACCTGGTCCCATTCCAGTCTCTGACCAACTTTTATGGCTATGTTGGCCAGGTGAGCAAATGAAGTTGACCGATGGCCTTCCTCAAGTGGACACAATGGCGTTTCCCTGGACTTAATACAATCAAGGAAGTTACGGACCAAAGTACCTGTGGCATAGGCATTGCTTCCATCTGTCAGTTCAGCGCTTGGAACATTAAATTCCTCAGGTTCGATCAATTTATCCCAGGTCTGGAACTGACCTTTTGTTGCAGGGATTATCCTGTATCCGTCCTGACTTGCATAAACAGTTCCCTTTGTACCGCGAATTTCCAGTTCTCCATAGGGGAAAAATTGTTTTTCACCGCTGCTTGCCTCAAAAATGCTGAATGAGATCATTGATTTTGACGCAAATTCAAAAGTGACCTGCATGGTGTCAGGAATATCTCCATCATGATCAAGTACATATTTACCTCCATGAGCAGTTATGGACGAAGGTGCAACTTCACCCATCATCCAGCGGATAGCATCCATATAATGGACACCCCAGTTTCCCATCTGACTTGAATAGTCACCCCACCACCTGAACTTATATGGAGCGATATTATACTGATAGGGTCTGTAAGCCCTTGGGCCAAGCCACATGTCCCAGTTTAAATCTTTTGGTGGTTCCTCCGGTTGAAATTTCCCTATTCCATCAGGAAACAGGTTACTGATACGGGCTGCCCTCGCAACTGATATTTTACCAATTTTAGATATCTCTTTGGAAAGTTTCTGATAAACCTCATTTCCCCTGCGATTCAGTCCTACTGCAACAACACGGTCGCTTTTCTTCTGTGCGTTAACCATCGCCCTGCCTTCACTAATTGTGGCTGTCAGGGGTTTCTCACAATAGACATCTTTTCCTGCTTTAATAGCCTCAATTGTCTGAATGGCATGCCAGTGGTCCGGTGTGGCTATACAAACGGCATGTAAGGTCTTATCTGCCAGAAGTTTCCGATAATCATCGTAATATACCGGGGTTGTTGGAAATTTTTCACCCATGGTTGGTATCTGTCCCGGCATATCTTTTAAGTAACGGGGATCTACCTTGCTGCGATCCCTTAACATATATGGTTTGTATGTGTCGCAAAAGGCTGCAATCTCACAATCCGGATTCTGCATAAACAGCGCCAGAAGCTGCGAACCACGGTTCCCGATTCCAATAAAGCCAACCCTGATTTTGTCATTTGGGCCCAAAACTGCAGGAGTTTTTGTCGAACAAAAGGTATTAGTTCCAAGGATCAATCCTGCGGAAGCAGCTGCACTTTTAGCAATGAACTCCCTTCTTGTGTTTTTATTTTTTTTCATGATTAAAAGTTTTTATTTATTCAATAATTACGTTATAAATAATTCCAGGTCAATTAATATTTGCTCATGAGCCGATTGATTAATAATAGCCTTGATTTTGTTCCAATGCCGGATAAAGGTTAATCTCTCTATTTGGAATTGGCAACAACAGAGCGGTTGATTTAAATTCAAATCCTGGTTCTGGCTTTAAGGAGAAAGCTGCCATAACCACTCCCGCAGCAGCACGCGATCCATATATTGCTGCAGATGAAGCATCCTTAAGAACTTCAATAGATTCAATATCTCCTGCATTAACACTATTAAGATCCCAGATTATCGGAACATCATCCACAACATACAGAGGATCATTTGCCCCAGTGATTGAGCTTACACCTCTGATTCTTATAACAGGAGCCTCACCGGGTCTTGTAGAAATCTGTTTTACGCTGATTCCGGGAAGCTGCCCGACAATAGCAAGATCAGCTCTGCCTACTGCAATCTGATTAAGTTTGTCATTCTTTAAAGTTGCAACGGCTGCCGCAAGCGAACTTTTTTTCACAGTACCATAACCGATTACTACAACCTCTTCAAGGCCAATGGAACTTTCTTCCATTGTTATATTGAATACCGATTGTGTTCCGATTTCGAGGTCCTGTGGATTCATCCCTACAAATGAAAAAGAAACTGTTTTTGCACCATCCGGAACTGATAAAGAAAAATTACCATTAATATCAGTTAACGCACCAGAATTTGTTCCCTTTATTACAACTGAAACACCAGGTAAAGGAATACCGGACTGATCCAATACTTTTCCTGAAATTTTTCGTTCCTGTTGCTGGTCAACGACAACAGCTTCATCTGAGATTACTGATGCAAGCTTTGTACTCCCGGAATAAGTTGCAAGTGCAAATAACTGTGGTGTACTTAAGATCATAAAAATAAATGTTAAGTGCATAGCTCTGATTGATTTATTGTCCCAATCAGGTTTTAGTATGAGACAAATCTATTCTAATAAAATTTTCATAAGGTTACAACGGGTTAGTTATTAATAAATTCACTCTCTACTATTCAGTGGTAGTATTTTGAAAGGGTTTATCTTAAAGGAGGTGCTGAATCACCCCTTAGCATTTAGTTGTTAAATCTACTTCTATACATAATCCATAATATAAATGTAAAAGGTTAAAATGAATCTTTTTCCAAATTACAAAAAATTACATATGATAATATTTTATCTGCTTTTTTATATATTTTTTTAACATTTGAGGGAGAAATATTCTTCAGAAGATTTTGATAAATAGTTCTGTTTTATCTTCACTTTTATCGCCGCAAGTGACGAAAGAATTTCAAAATCACAATTTCAGGAATAAGTTTCTTATACCAGGTTATCATCAGGATTACTCTGTTCCATCAGGGAAGTCACACTCCCATATCTCCATGTTTTAATAAGGACTTTAACAAAAAACAATAGCTGAGAAACAATGAACAGAAGTAATACACCTGCCCCTGTAACAGGTCTCCATGGACCCAGAATTTTTAATACCAGCAAGTTGAAAAGTACCAGGACTATCATGATGATAAACATCATCAGAAAAGATGGAAAGAATGTTCTGAAGGTTCTGTTGAAACCGAATCCCAGGGCTTTAAAGCATGATTTTTTTTCTTTTGTTACCTGCCATGACCTTGCATAATCCGCTACAAGATTAAGAATTGCTACAATGGTAAAGAAGACCAAAATTGAAATCAGAACAATTATATAAGGAGTCTTTTCGGAATCTGCATGTAAATTTGAGATAAAACCAGCAGGTAAACCTACCACCAGAAAACCAATAATAATGATTATAATACTGATTATGGATGATATACCAAGAAATGACCAGAAATTTCCCGCCGAAGCCCTGAAAAATTCTGCAGCAGATATCCTGTTGTCAGATTTTTTCAGAGTGTCGAACAGGCCTCCTGCAAGAAATGAATTTGCAAGAAATCCGGCTAATATCAGAAAAAATAATCCTGATGAAAAGAAGTGTGTCAGGATTCTTAGGCTTGCACCCAGATCAACAAGTACTTCGACATCCAGTCCTCCCATCAACTTATCAGTGACCATGCTTTTACCAAATGCTGCCTTGATAGCTCCTTTCATCGGCAGAGCAACAAGGGAAACCGACAAAAGTGAAAAGAACCAGACAATAACCACTCCTTTCCATGCATTTAATGAACGTCTGAACCCGGATTCATATGCCTTAAATATTTTCATATATTATTGATTTACAATGTGAAAGCACTAACAAAGAATTGCATTAATGATATTATTTTGTTTGTGAAACGTCGAAGCGGGATGCGATTCGGGTCCTGCGTCATCGAGTTATTTATAAAATTGACATCCATTCTGATCTTATATTCAGGATCAACCTTGATCCATTCAATCATTCTTTTTCCTGTATAAACAAAATCTTTGTACCTGGCTTTTCCGTCCCATGATTCAAGCACCTCATCACCGTTTGTAAAATGAATAAGAACATCTACAGGTAACATTACCTCTCCCGCTCTTTCGATACATGCAACTGCTTTATAAAGTGTATCATGTGCCGGGAGGTTCTTTTTAAGTGTATCAACCAGTGTGGAATCTTTCAGAGCAGACTCAAGTTTAATATTATGTAAATCAGACACTTTATAATCGCAGATACCTGTTCCATAGAGTGTCTGATCAAAAAACCAGTTCATATCCGGACCAAATTCATCTCCGTGAGTATTTCTTACAATATCATTTACAACATTAATGAAATCCTTTCCGGAGGGATGCTTAAAAGCCCATCTCCTGTAATACTCCCTGAAGATCTCATTTGTAGTCTCTTCACCTATGATTCCCATCAATGTATAAAGCCAGGTTGCTGTCTTTTGATATGACATCATGCTATAAGTATGGTGTGGATAATTCCATGAATACTCATTGTTGCTTACCACCTGGCGACTGCCTGAAGAGACGTAGGATATCCGGGAAATCGATTTATCGGATATTCTGAGTAGCGGATTATCAATCATTCCTGAGTTTTCGCCCCAGTAATGATCCATTATCCTTTCTTCCCAGAAGGAGTTTATACCCTCATCCATCCATGGCTCTTCAAACTCATTACTTGCAAGGATACCCATAAAATAAGCATGCCCGAATTCATGGACCGTTACCATTTCAGGTACGTGAAAACAAACTGGGATCTTAAAGAAAGAGGCAGAAGTAAAAATTGTTGTATATTCCATCCCTCCTGCTCCGGAACCTTTAGCAGGCGGATCAACAAATGTAAGATGCGGCCATGGATACGGACCAACATTCTTAGTCAGGTATTCAAGGGCATTTTTCACTGCTGTAAACTGTCGTTCAACCTGTTCTAATCTTTCACCGGGAATAAGAAGAGTGATCTTTACATGCTCCCACTGTTCTGTAAAAACTTTATACCCGGGCCAGGCTGTCCAAGCAAAATCGGGTATATCTTCAGCACGATAAGTCAGAGTCTTTTCCCCATCTCCGGAATCAGTTTCATCCAGCAGTAAACCTCCTGTACCAACAATATATTCATTTGGCACAGTGATCTTTACATCATAAACACTATGGTTTGCGTAAAATTCTGAGTGAGCATGGAACTGGTGGCAGTTCCATCCGCTTGTCATACGGTACCGCATCCCGGTAGTCTCATAAACACCAAATTTCGGAAACCACTGGGCAATAAAATAGTAATCATCAGCATAACCCGTTCTCCTTATCCGTGAAGGCAACTTTGTCTCAAAATTCACTTTAATACTTACTGTATCACCCGGCTTCACAGCCTGTGGAAGGATAACTTGTATTACAGTGCTGTCGTGAAGATTTCCGTCATCAGGACTGAAATACTGCGCTGATGGTAAAAGGTTTGCACCATCTGCAGCAGTAAAGGTTTGAATGTCAATCCGGCCTTTTTCTGTCTCTTTAAGGCTGGCTTTACTGTTAATCTCACTATACAAAGTAGTTTTATTGCTCTTAAAAGCATTCATATACATATGAAGCTGGACATCCCGGACCATATCAGAAGAGTAATTGACCCAAAATGCCTCCATATATCCCACAACAGTTTGAGATTCAGTATTGAGTTTTGCCTCTATCCTGTAGCCGGTTATCCGCGGACTAAGAGGTTCCCTGTTTATTATCTGCGAGTTAGACACGCAGTTAATAAACATCAATGAAAGAATAGTCAGTAATGTTTTCTTCATTAGGTCGGTCGTTAATAGAATTTCCCGCAGATCAAACTTGTCAGCGCAGATGGGTTGTAGATTATCTTCGCCAATCTGAGATATTTGCGGGATGAATTTTTTTTTTAAATTCAACATAAAATTAGTATTTTTAAGAATCTGTTCCTATAAACATGCTAATAAATGCAAAAATGAAAAATCAAAATATGAGTTCGGAGATATCTGAAGGTGAATTGATATTTGTAAATGCTGATCTGTTTGTGTCTGTTTCCGAAACCTGAAAATAACCAACATTAAGTTCAAGAAGAAAATCCCTTACTGCCCTGTTTGTGCCTTCAAACAAAAACTTTTCAAGATCTTCCAAAACTGATTTCCTGTAAATAGCATGCAGAGGTTCAATCAATTTACCAATCTTAGGAATTAAAACATCGTATTCATTCCTGTTAAATTCATTAATCTGATCGTTAATAATGATTCTATCCAGAAACGGCATATCACCTGCAAATACAAATATTGCGTCACCAGACAATGATTTCAATGCTGCATGTATCCCTCCAAGAGGTCCAGCTTTAAAATAAAGATCTTTGATTATTTTACAATGAGTGAATCCCCGAAATTCTTCCGGTCGGTTGGTTACAATAATTTTCTCATCAAATAAGTCGCTGATGGTGAAAATTATTCTGGAAATAATAGTTTCTCCTTTAACAATAATATTTGCTTTTGTTTTTCCGCCGAATCTTTTATTTGCACCTCCGGCCAGGATTACACCAGAGATCCTGTTTAGCATCCTCCTGAGGCTTTCTTCTTCCTGGGAGTTGCTTTGATCACTGGTAATGCTGATTTACTTGATTGGTCCTGAGTTGTTTGTATAATCGTTCCTCCTCCCAATGCCTGTCCTGCGCTCATACGGAAATCGTACCTGGCAAATTCCTCATCAGAACTTGTTGATGCAGGTTTCTCAGGATTAAGTATAGCATCAAACCAGTAATTAAGACCACCTTCAAGGACATAATTATTCGTATAGCCCAATTGACGAGTTATCATCCATGCTTCGTTAGCAGTGAGAGTTCCATTCGAATAAAAAACATTCATCTTTACATCCTGATTAATAATGTCAGAATATTTATCTGAAAGAAGGTCAGCCAATGGAATATTTATAGCTCCCGGCAGGCTGAATTTTTCATACTCATCCTGGCTTCTGACATCAATGAGCTGCAATGATGGATCTTTATTTACTATCATATCAGCAACAACATCAGGAGTTATATATTGTGTCCTTGCATTTGCTTCGCCTAATAGTTCGGAAGCTGAGAGCTTATAAGGATTTGTTTTATTTGAGGGTACAGCTGCTATAATCAGTCCAAGAGGTATTGTAAACAGAGCTAATAATGTATGTGGTTTCATGTTTGATAGATTTTTGTTTCAAGTTTCAAGTTTCAAGTTTTCAACCGAAAGGTCTGATATATACAGAGAGGATTCTGTTTTAACTATTGCTTAATACTCTTCTCTGGGAAATTTCTTTTCGGCGAGCTCTGCGACCCAGAACATAGCCAGAGCTACAAGTATTAGAAGCAGGGCAAAAAATCCGTCAGTTAATCCAAGAGATGCACTTATTTTTGGCGACCCCAGGAATCTTGCCATGTACATTCCGTCCCACAAGTCGTACCCGATCCCGAATATGAACACTCCAAGGAAGAGCCCCACTACGAAAACGATCCCGTCAATTTTCCCAATCGATGCGCCGCAGAAGCTTGTTCCCGGGCAGTAACCTCCAATTATAAATCCTGCACCCATAATTATACCTCCTACTATTGCGGAGGTCAGATAGGTTGGATTCACATAAATCAGGTCAAGGTCGACCCAACCGAAAAGGCTGAAGAAAAGAAGCCCCAGCATTGCTGTTATGGCAGCAGTGAAGAATACTTTCAGCACAACAGCATCGTATCCGTAAAATATACCTGCCAGTTTTCTGCTTGAAGAGAATCCGCTATTTTCCAGGACAAATCCAAAACCGATTCCTATTATAAATGCAAGGAAGAGATTTGTATTCTCTGATATTATACCGTTTACTACTAATGGTCCCATGTTATTTTGTCTTTATGTCTAAATGTTTGATTGTCTTGCAGTCTTGCAGTCTTGCAGTCTTGCAGTCTTGCAGTCTTGCAGTCTTGTGGTCTTTTTCCTTTGTGTCATTACGCCGCTTTGCTATTGCACCGCTTTATATCCAGTTCTTTCTGAAGAAGTAAGCCAGGACATATGCAGTTCCGAATATTGCAGCCATTGTAATGAATCCTCCAAGAGAGAGAACAGCCATCCCGCTTAACGCTGATCCGCTTGTACAACCTCGGCCAAGCTGTGAGCCGAAACCGAACAGAAGTCCACCTGTGAGAGCCAGAATAAGCCTTCTTTTGGATGTGATCTTCGGGGAGTGTTCGACTTTAAATTTCAGACGTCCGGCAACCGCACCCGAAACAAAACCGCCAACCAGTACTCCGAGCATTTCAAATACGAGCCAGGTTTTCATTGGATTACCTTCGTGTGATTCACGGAATTCCTTGACAAAACCCGATTTTTCTGAAGCTGATGGTGCAATGGTATTCATAGTTGCAACTATCGTGCTTTTAATAGCTCCACTTGCTCCCAGCCCTCGTCCTGCAATAAAATTCGCAGAAAGAAGCACCAAACCAAGTAAAACCCCTCCAATATATGGATTAAGGTACTTTGTCTTTTTAATTTCTGTTGATGTACTCATATTTCTATTCTGTTTATCCATTTATTTTTTTTAATAATCATTTCCCCGGTTTGCGGTTTGCGGCGTGGGGCCTGCGGCATCAAAAAAGCCTGTCTAAGGTAGCCGGTCATCGGTCGCCTTTAGTATAACCACCTACTCATCTGTCCCGCATAGACTATAATAAAACGTAGCATGAAGCTGCCAAAAATAACCAGCACTGCAGGTACAAGTGCAGGAACGTAAAATTTTCTAAGTTCCATTATCTCAAGAAGTGCCGGGATAAGCATACCCAGGAAGATCACAAATATCCAGAAGGTTGCTGTATATGGCCCTCCAAGGAATAAATTGGCCGCATCAATCTGAACCTGCGTGCTGGCTAAAAATCCCATGAACATATGTACAATCAGGAAAAGTTCTATTCCAATAATCACCAGATCGATCCTCGCAAATTGTTTTCGTTCTTCCTTATTTTTTGAAAGCAGGAGTGTTGCAGCGGCGCCGGCTGAAAGTCCGGATGCAAGGAAAAGAGGTCCAAGGATTGAAGTATTCCACAACGGCCTTGCATTGAATGCAGATAATAATATTCCGGTATAGATTCCAAGTATAATTCCATAAATAAGCATTACCCAGGCAAGGGCTTTTTTGTATTTGTTGAAGAATTTTTCAAGTTCCTTAAGCCACCTGTATTTCCAGTCCCATCTTGGGAACAGATCTCTCATATGCAAAGCACACCATATAAACGATACCGGGGTTATAACCATCAGGGCCCATGCTCCCCACGACATCGGTGATTGTAACCTGATGTTTGTATAGAGCTGCCAGAAAAAGAGTTTATGCCGCAGGTCGAAGAAAAGTGCAATCAACCCGAGAACCAGCAGTCCCGGTGCAAGAAAAGGAGTTATCCGGACAGCTGTTCTGTAATCCTTCTCCCTTCCTCTGATAAAATAGAGTGCTGCTATACAAAGAATTCCTGCTGCCATACCTCCAAGGAAAAGATAAAGAGGTATCTGCCAGTGCCATATGTGCAGATTCGGATCCACCATATGGTTCATCCTGCCGCTGACAATAAGTTCTTCTTTCATATATGGTTGACAATTAATATACTAAATCATAAAATACAATTGAGGCTGTGTTCCTGCTTCCGGGATAAGGGTCTTATATTTCCTTTTCTTCAGAACAACCGAAACATTGCTGTTCGGATCATCCAGATCACCGAAATAGAGACACCTGGTCGGGCATACTGCAACGCAAGCAGGCGACATTCCGTTCTTTACCCTGTTTTCGCAGAAGGTGCATTTATCTACATAACCGGCAGGGTGAGGATATCTTGCATCGTAAGGACAGGAAGCAATACAGGCTCCACAGCCGATGCATTTATTCCTGGTTACCAGGACTATTCCTCCGTCAACAACATGGCTTGCACCGGTAGGACAACAGCGCACGCATGGCGCATTCTTGCAATGATTGCAGCGTTCCGATCTTATCTCCATTTCAAGCTGAGGATATGTGCCATCTGTAACCTCTACAATCCAATCACGGCAGAAACCTATCGGTATCTCGTTTTCAGTCTGGCAGGCTACAACACAATCGCTGCAACCAACACATTTTCTTGTATCTACGGCCATTGCGTATCTCATGATGCAACCTCCGTTTCTGATTTTTCTGTAATGAATGTCACAAAATTGCCTCTCATACCTGTTCCTCCCATAATTGGATCATTCAGGACTTTGGTAATTAGCTGGGTATCGCTGGCTCCTTTCCCGTAACAACGTTTCATCTGTTTCCGTGCATGTCCAAAGCCATGAACCATATATACTGAATCCCATCTGATTCTTTCTGTAACTCTGACTTTAACAGGGAATTCGGAAACTACCTCATCCTGGTTTCTAAGCCAGACCATCTGATCTGTTTTTATTCCCCATTCTTTAGCAACCTTCGGATTGATCCAGAGAGTGTTTTCATCCATCAGGTCGGTCAGGTTAGGATTATTTGAAGTGCGGCTGAAGGTATGCATAGGAGCACGCCCGTAATTAAGCCTGTAATATCCTGGTGGTGGCTCTTCGTGTGCCACATATTTTGGAAGTGGATCAAATCCGTATTGCTCAAAATAAGTTGAATAGAGTTCAATTTTACCTGAATCTGTCGGGAATTCAATTATCTCATTATCTGTATAATAAAGATCGTCTAATTCACGGTCAAAGGTTTTTACACCAATCCGTTTCATCTCTTCAAGCGATGAACCTATTTTTTTCAGCTGCCAGTCAAGCTGATCTTCCAGCTTCTCATAGGGGAAATAATCTTCGAATCCGAGTTTCAGAGCAAGCTGCCTGGCGATCCAGTATCCTGGTTTTGTATTATTTAAAGGTTCGACTGCGGGCATTCTCAAAGCAATAGCCGGTTTCCTGTGGGGAGCTGCCCTCAATGCGTCAAACCTTTCAAGATATGTGCATTCCGGAAGAATAACGTCTGCCCAGCCTGTAATTTCCATTGGCATTGTATCTACTGCAACAAGAAGTTCCAGATTTTGGATTGCCTTGAGTGTATTAGTCTGATCAGGTATTGTAAGCATAAGGTTCGTACCATTTACAAACCACCCTTTGATCAGAAATCCGGGATTATTTTCCGGTATCGAAGCTTCAATGAGAGCATTGCTGACTGGAGAACTTGCAACCGGATATTTTCCGGGGAAAGCATCTGACCATGTTTTTGAAGGAATCTTGTAAAGTGGAAGGCTTACGGCAGGCAACTCGAATTTTGCCGGTCTGTAAAATCCTCCTCGACTACCCCATGATCCCAGGAGGGCATTTAAGATTGCAATTGCTCTTACCCGCTGTGTATCATCACCATACCATGTTACATGACGGCCCGGATGAACGATAACTGCAGGAGATGCATCAGCCATCTCTTTTGCGGTTCTTCTTATAAGATCAGGTCTTATTGCAGTAATACCGTAAGCCCATTCAGGTGTAAAATCCTTAACATGAGCTTTAAGCTGATCAAAACCGGAACAGTATTTTTCTACGTACTTTTTATCGTAATATTCATTGTAAATAATCTCATGCATCCATGCTAAAAGCAGTGCAATGTCAGTGGCAGGTTTTAAAGGAAGCCAGAATTTTGATTTGCCAGCGGCAGTTGAGAATCTGGGATCAACAGTAATTATTGTCGCACCTTTGTCTATTGCATCCGACATCTCCTGTACCTGTCCGTTATGCATGTTTTCACCTAAGTGGGAGCCTATCAGGACAAGGCATTTTGTATCGCGTATATCGGTAATTTCAGGGGAATAAACCTCTTCCCCGAATGTTGCGAAGAAAGCTTCATCCCTTGGTCCGCGGCACTGTGCATATGATGGCTCAGCAATATTCTCTGAACCGAGAGCTTTGAACAGGGTTGAATAATAACTGCTTCCCGAACCATGTGTGAAAAGAGCCAGGCTTTCAGGTCCGTACTTTACAGAGATTTCTTTGATTTTTCCAGCCACAAGATCAAGCGCTTCATCCCATGATGCCTCACGAAAGACCTGCCTGCCTCGATCTTCAACTCTTATCAGCGGAGTTTTAAGCCGATCTTCATCATAATACATCCCAACACCTCCTGTGCCACGTGGACAGAACCTTCCGCGGCAATGCTGATCCTCATCATTGCCGATGATCTTCCATATCTTACCTTCAGAAGTCTTATAAACCCAACCTGCACACTTCCAGAAACAGACTTCACAGTAAGTAGGTGTTCTTTTCAGGTCTACAATCAGTTTTTTAACCTCCTCCGGTGATGAAAGTGTTTTGAAAACTTTATATGTCCCGGCTCCTGCTGCCAGTACTCCGGCTCCGATGAATGATATTCTGATAAATTCCCGTCTGCTAGACATACATTTAAGAATAATTAAGTAACAAAATTAGAAAAAAAAGAAGCCTGATTTATTCATATATATACATAATTATATTTATAAATTCCTCATTGATAAAATTTGTATTGTTAACAAATTAACAATCTGATAAATAAAAACTATTTAGAATCTATATAAATTACTTCCAGTGCACTTCACTATCATTTGTTAAAAATTCAATTCTATTCAGTAATTTTATGCTTTCAAAAAATCTATAAGACTCTTTATGCAGGATACAGAACAATATTTTAGCCGGTTCCGCAGGAACATTATTGGCATTGATGAGGCAATAGAGACCCCACTGGGGCTGAAAAAGCTTATTTATGCCGATTGGGTTGCAAGCGGAAGACTCTATGGTCCGATAGAAAAAAGATTGACTGAAGATATAGGTCCGCTTGTAGGCAACACTCATTCGGAATCATCGACAACCGGTATAGCCATGTCTGCATCATATCACTATGCTCAGAAAGCAGTCAAAAAGCATGTGAATGCAAATGAAAACGATGTTCTGATCTTTACAGGGACAGGCATGACCTCAGCTATTGCAAAACTTCAAAGGATTCTGGGACTTAAAGTTCCTGAACAGGCACTTAATTTCTGTTCATATACCACTGGTGAATATTCCAGTTGCAAAGATATCCCCAACAATAACAGACCTGTTGTTTTCCTTACACATACCGAACACCATTCAAATCATACATCATGGGTTGAAACATTAGCCGATGTTGTTGTTCTTGAACCTTCAAAGGATCTTACAGTCGATCCTGCAGTGTTACGTGCTGAGATTGTCAAATACAAGGACCGCCCGCTTCTTATAGGATCCTTTTCTGCATGTTCTAATGTAACCGGTTATTTCCCGCCTTTTTATGAACTCGCTGAGATAATGCATGAACATAATGGGTTTTGCTTCGTAGATTTTGCAGCATCCGCTCCCTATGTCGACATAAATATGCATCCCGACAACGAAATGCAGCAACTTGACGCAATCTTCTTTTCACCGCACAAGTTTCTGGGAGGCCCTGGAAGTACAGGAGTGCTTATTTTCAATAAAAAACTTTATAAGAATATTATTCCTGACACTCCCGGAGGGGGTACCGTTAAGTGGACAAACAGATGGGGAGGATACAGCTATATTTCTGATATTGAGGTAAAAGAAGACGGGGGAACACCCGGGTTCCTTCAGGGCATTAAAACAGCCCTGGCAATTACCCTTAAGGAACAAATGGGAACTGAAATGATCCAGGCCAGGGAAAAGGAACTTACATTAATGGCCTTTAAAGAGTTGAAGAAGATTAATGGCCTTCATATTCTGGCTGAAAATATAACCGAAAGGCTGGGGATATTTTCATTTTATGTTGATAATGTTCATCATAACCTTATCACCAAATTGCTTAACGACAGATTCGGGATTCAGGTAAGAGGGGGCTGCTCCTGCGCCGGCACTTATGGACACTTTCTTCTGAATGTCGATATTAAACATTCTAAAGAGATCACTGACAGAATTGAAGCCGGAGACCTTTCACTAAAACCGGGATGGATAAGATTATCTCTTCATCCCACAATGACCGATGATGAACTTCATTTCATTATTGAATCTGTCAGGAAGACAGTTGAAAATGCAGAAGAATGGTCTGAGGATTACCTGTACAATAATCACACAAATGAGTTCTGTCATAAAACATATCCTGAAAAAGGGATCTCAGAATATGCAAGCTGGTTTGAACTGGAATGAATTATTCCTTCTTCCTCGTATTAATCTTAAAAGGAAGATAAAGAGGACAAACACTGAAGAAACTTGTGACTGCAAAAATTATACCCAGAGCCAGCAATATGTAGGCCAGAGTACCTGTAATCACATTTGTAAGAGTCAATAATAATATAACACCCGCCAGAACTAGTCTGATGGTCCTGTCAAGATTTCCCATGTTCTTTTTCATAACTCCCTGATTTAATTATCAATATTCCTTTACTGCTATTATTTATACTCCTTAATGACTTTATACCTTTATGTCCTTGCGTCCTTGCGTCCTTTTTATTATCATATCATTAAAATCCTGAAACCCAGTACATTTACAAGTTTTTGTCCCGGGCAGAATACCTTATATGCCACCGACCACACTTTTGAAAGATATCTGTCCTGCTCTTCACGGATAATAATAATAAGTTCATCCAGGGCAGGGGAATTTCCAGAAACGGAATACTTATAACCAATGGTATTTACAAGCTGAGCGAGATCATTGTATTTACCAAGGCTTTGTGTCAGGGTATCAAGCTTTTTCTCAAGAGCTTTGACAATGGTTGGATTAAGAGGTCGAAAAAACCATAGCTGGTAAAGAAAATCCTTTGCTCTTTTACGGAACAAATGGAGATTGGCGGGCTTAGGATTATTCCTGCAAACAAGGTATTTTTCAACAACGTTATTATATGTATTGTCAAGCATTCTGATCAGTACCTTCGGATCGAAATTATCCATACTCTGAAATCTCAGTCTGTAGCCAGCTTTATTAAGGAGTTCGTTAATATTCTCAAGATCATTCATTATGCCGGCCTGATCCCCCTCTGTAAGGTCAGGTTTCTTCATCAGAGCTTCAAGCTTTTCATCGTCTGCCATGGAAAATAATTTTGCATGATTCTTCTTCAGTTCTTTAAGAGTTTTCCTGTGCACCGATGTTTCTCTCCATGAAGCCATTATCCTGCCCACCTCCCTGAATGTGTAATAGTCGCGTGTATAACCTTCGGCATCAACCTGGCTTTCAACAAGCTTCATCACTGATCGCGATTTCTTCATCAGTACCCTTATATCATGGACAACTTTCTCATCCGGAAAAGGGGAGAGCTTCAGCATAATCTGTGACTCCCTGATATAACCCGAAAGTGCAGGCTTAATGTCCCTAAGTTTCACAAAATCAAGTTCCATAGACTAATGAGCTAAGTCTGATAAAATTACAATTATTTTCTTTATCCCCCTGAAAAAACTAAATTTGCTTATATCTAATAGGCTAATTCTTGAATATGACTAAAAAGAGTGGCGGAATGAAAATTGGTATCCTGACTGCTGGTGGTGATTGTCCCGGGATAAATGCTGCAATACGCGGAGTCGGAAAAACAGCAATTTTAAAATACAGTATGCAATTGATCGGCATAAGTGACGGATTTACGGGGATGATCAATAAGGAGTACCGGGAACTGACAGAGCATGATCTTTCGGGAATCCTTACTGTAGGAGGTACGATTCTCGGTACCTCCAGGGAAAAGCCTTTCAAAAGTTCCGGAAAGAATAAGAATGAGATCAAAAGACCGGTTCTCATCAAAGAGCACTATGAACAAATGGGGCTCGATTGTCTTGTCTGTATTGGTGGGAATGGTACACTCAAAACAGCATACCTGTTGTCGCTTGAGGGTCTTAATGTCGTAGGAATACCGAAAACAATCGACAATGATGTGTGGGGCACTGATATTACCTTTGGATTTGACTCAGCCGTAAATATTGCAACTGAAGCAATCGACCGGCTCCATTCTACTGCCAACTCTCATAAAAGGATCATGCTTATTGAGCTCATGGGCCACAATGCCGGATGGATAGCATTATATTCTGGTATTGCAGGAGGAGGAGATGTGATCCTTATACCCGAGATCCCATACAAAGAGGAAAAAATAGCTGAATATCTGCTCCGTCGTACCGATGAAAATAAGCCTTATTCAATAGTTGTTATAGGTGAAGGTGTTGAAAACCCCCACAAGGAAAGATCTGTTGCACATTACCTGAGCAACAGGATAAATGAACTGACCGGCCTCGAAACAAGGGAAACAGTTCTTGGGTACATTCAGCGGGGAGGAACCCCTTCCCCTATGGATCGTGTACTTGCAACACAATATGGAACAGCAGCAGTCGACATGATTGCAGAGCGTGATTTCGGGAAAATGGTTGCCTTGAAGAATGGTCATTTGGATTCAGTCCCTCTTTCTGATGTTTCAGGAAAGTTGAAACTGGTTGCGCCTGATAATCCTCTGGTTATACAGGCGTTGAATATGGGAACAAGTTTTGGTGTATAATAATTTTTAAACGATAATTTATTCCGGACAATCCGGTCGAGATACATGAAAAAGTTAATCTTTATACGTCATGGCAGAGCTGAAGATGCTTCATCAGAAATCTCCGATTTTGAAAGATCGCTTACTATTAAGGGTAAGGTAATATCAAGAATGATGGCACATCGTTTAAGGGAAAAAGAGGATAATCCCGGATTAATGATCACAAGTCCTGCATTCAGAGCACTTGAAACTGCCTATATATTTGCAGGAGAATTCGGAATAAAACCTGACGCCATCAGGACCGACAGCAACCTTTACTACAAGGCAGGCATGAAAATGCTCATTGAAATGCTTGCGGTAGCAGGTGATGAAATAGATACAATAACTCTGTTCGGACATAATCCTGCAATTACCGAGATGCCTGACCGGCTGTGCCGCGAAGGATGTGAGTTTCTGACCAAAACAAGCATAGTCTGCATCTCATTCCAGATAAAAACATGGTCAGAAATCAAATCCGACAGCGGGAAAATGGAGTATTTTCTAAAACCTGATAAATGACAATGAGCAAGACCTATATCCCAAAGGAGATCAGCTGGCTTTCGTTTAATGAACGCGTACTCCAGGAAGCTGAAAATAAAGAAATTCCATTGATTGAACGGTTCAAGTTTCTTGGTATTTATTCAAATAACCTCGACGAGTATTTCAGAGTCAGGGTGGCCACTCTGAAAAGACTATCACAAATCGGTGTAAAATCAAAGAATATTCTCGGATATAACCCGAAATCAACACTTAAGAAAGTGCATGAGATCGTATTATTGCAGAATGCAAAGTTTGAAAAGATATACTCATCACTGATCCAGGAGCTCGATAAGCACAAAATACACATTATCAATGAAAAACAGCTTAACAGTCAACAGGCTGAATTTGTAAGGAACTATTTTATCGGAGAGGTCAGGACCAGACTGATGCCTTACCTTATTGAAAAGGACTCTGAGCTTCCAAACCTCACGGATGATGCCATTTATCTTGCAATATGCCTTTTTAACAAAGAGAATGAAAAAAAGAGATATGCCATTCTCGAGATTCCAACTGATGTTCTTCCCCGCTTCACCATCCTGCCTGAAATAGGTGATGACAAGTATATCATTTTTCTGGATGATATTATCAGGTTTGGCTTAAAAGATATTTTCTTCATCTTCGAATTTGATGAGTTCTCTGCATATACGATCAAGCTGACCAAAGATGCTGAACTGGAAATCGCAGATGATATCTCCGAAAGCTTTATTGACAAGCTTTCCCGCAGTCTCCACCAGAGGAAATGGGGTTCTCCCGTGAGATTTATTTATGACCGCAAGATGCCTGATGATCTTCTTAAGATTCTTACGAAGAAACTCAACTTTGGCCCTGATGATGTTGTCATACCATCTGACAGATATCATAATTTCAAGGACTTCATGCGCTTCCCGAACCTGGGAAAGAAGAAGTTTTATTATGAACCTCTTATTCCAATCTCTCACCGTGACATTCAACCCGGGAAAAGTATCTTATCCGCTATCAAGAAGAAGGATATAATGCTTTACTTTCCTTATCATCCGTTTGATCATTTTATTGATCTTTTACGGGAAGCATCTATCGATCCATATATAACCTCCATTCAGATAACACTTTACAGACTTGCACGTAACTCAAGTGTAGTTAATGCTCTCCTGAACGCCGTCAGGAACGGCAAGAACGTTACTACTGTAGTAGAATTGCAGGCCAGATTCGATGAAGAAGCCAACATTCTCTGGGGAAACAAGCTGCAGGAGGAGGGTGTCAAAGTAATTTATGGCGTGCCCGGGCTGAAAGTACATTCGAAGCTGCTGCTGATCACCAGGGTAAAAAATGATGTTACACAGCGTTATGCAGCTATAGGAACAGGTAATTTCAACGAGGACACCGCCAGGATCTACACAGATCATCTTCTGCTTACCACCAATCTGAAGATCACCAATGAGGTACTGAAAGCATTTAACTTTTTCAATGTTAATTACAAAAAGGACAACTATTACCATCTTGTTCTTTCCCCCTTCTCACTGAGAAATAAGATTAATCTTCTGATTGAAAATGAGATAAAATTTGCAAAGGCAGGAAAGAAAGCATTTATACATCTCAAACTGAATAATATAACCGACAGTGAGATTATCAATAGTCTCTATGAGGCAAGTGAAGCAGGTGTCAGCATTAAACTTATCGTAAGAGGCATGATATCACTTGTTCCGGGATTAAAGGACGTGAGCGAAAATATAAAGGCGATCGGAATTGTTGACAGGTTCCTTGAGCACAGCAGGTTCATGATTTTCTGTAACGGAGGAAATGAGGAAATCTATATCTCTTCTGCCGATCTGATGACCAGGAATATTGAACACCGCATTGAAGTCACCTGCCCGGTCTTTGACAAAACGATTAAAAATGAATTAAAACGGATCTTTGATATACAGTGGAAGGATAATGTTAAAGCCAGGAAACTAGATGCCTCACTTACAAATAAATTTGTAAAACCGGGGGAGGAACCATTTCAATCACAGGTTGAGGTTTATAAATACCTCCAAAAAGCAAAAAATAAAACTTCAGAAAAATCATAAATCAATGCCGTACCTTTGTGACTTAGTGGCAAAAAAATGCCACAAAGACACCAAGTACCACAAAAAATTAATAAATAAGATATGAACTATCCCGTTTTAATTTCAGGAACAATTTTCATCATTCTTTTTTCATGGTACTTTTCAATTAAAGAAAAGAGATATCATGGGATAGCACGGTTTTTTGCATTTGAAAGCATATTCATTCTGGCACTTCTCAATCTTAAATTCTGGTTCAGAGATCCATTTTCTTTTCACCAGATAATCTCCTGGATCTTGCTGTTTATATCCATATATCCGGTAGTGGCAGGATTCATGCTTCTGAAAAAAACCGGCAAACCGGAAAAGAGTTTCGAAGACACCACAGTGCTTGTTAAATCTGGTCTTTACAAATACATCCGTCATCCTCTTTATTGTTCTTTATTCTTTCTTGGAACCGGTATTATGCTGAAGGACACAGGACCTCTTCAGCTTATTGCAGGTGGGGCAAACCTTATAGCTGTTTATATTACTTCCCGGATCGAAGAGAAGGAAATGATCGCCAGATTCGGTGATTCCTATATCGATTACATGAAGGAGACAAAAATGTTTATTCCATTTGTTATTTAGCAGACAGCCAGGTCAATACTTTATCTGATCCAGGTTTCTCTTTTGTATAGACCACATCAACCACCTTACCATTCTCATCTATAAGGTATTTCTGGAAATTCCACTTTACCTCAGAGTCCATCACACCATTCTTATCTTTGGATGTCAGCCACTTATAAAGAGGATGCATATCATTTCCCTTAACGGAAATCTTTTCCATCATCGGGAAGGTAACACCAAATTTTTCTGTGCAAAATTGTCTGATTTCCATGGCAGAACCAGGCTCCTGGTTAGCAAAGTTATTTGCAGGAAATCCGATGATGACAAGCTTTTGTTTGTATTGTTCATATAATAGTTCGAGGTCTTCATACTGAGGTGTAAACCCACATCTGGAAGCAGTATTTACTATCATCACTTTCTTTCCTTTAAGTGACGAGAAATTAAATTCATTACCCTCGAGAGTTTTAACTTTAAAATCGTAAAATCCTGATGACTGCGAGAAGCCGGGAAGCGCAGCCATTACAAATATCATCAAGAACTGAAGTTTTTTTATTTTCATGCATTTACATTTTATTATATTATAATAAACAACAATTCACGAGGTATGTTCAAAAGCCATATTTCCCCTGCCCTATCCATTTGAAATCCGTTATTAAACTGGCATATCAGGCAAAGTCCACCCTTCGCGATAGTTATGTCTGATCAATCCTGCAGCAAATTCTTTTGCCGTAATAGATTCGGTTTTACTAAGAGTTAGTTTGTCGGTGTCAGTAATGTTTGTAAAATTCATTTCTGGAACATCCCAGGTAAGGGATTTATTCGGTTCCTGAAGACGAACGGCCAGAACACCCATTACAACCATTTCGTTGAATGGACCAGCATCTTTGAAATCAGATGCAGTCGGTACATGACTTTCAGGGCTTTCTTTGCAGGCACAGATCCAATCCTGTTCATGACTTACTTCAATGCGACACAGAGTTTTAGGAACATCAGGGACCCTGCCAGAAAGCAGGACTGGATTAGTTCCATACTCACCGCAAATCAATGTGTCTTTCGTTCCATGGAAAAGAACTCCTGATTTCTGGGTACTACCAACCGGCCAATTCTCCGGATACTGATGCATAACATGACAAGCCATATCGCCAAGGGCACCGGTACCAAAATCCTACCATCCTCGCCATATCCATGAATGGTAAGCCGGATTGTATGGACGAAACCTGGCCGGGCCAATGAAAAAATCCCAATTCAGGGTTTCTGGTACAGGTGGGGTATCAGTCGGGGTACGTAATCCCTGTGGCCATATTGGCCGGTTAGTGTAAGCTTCAATCTTCTTCACTTCACCAATTTCTCCATTCCAGATCCACTCGCAGGCTAACCTCACTCCTTCTGCTGAAGACCCCTGGTTTCGCATCTGCGTTGCAACTTTGTATTTTTCTGCCAGTTTTGTCAGCAAACGGGATTCGTAAACACTGTGGGTCAATGGTTTTTGTGTATAGGCATGTTTCCCCATTGTGATGGCATTAACCGTAATGATAGCATGAGTGTGGTCAGAAGTTGCAACCATAATTGCTTCAATAGATTTGCCCATCTCATCAAACATTTTACGCCAATCCCAATACTTTGCAGCTTGCGGGTAAGTATCAAAAACCTGTGGCACATTGTTTCTGCCGATACCCCAGTCAACATCACAAAGGGCAACAATGTTTTCAGTTGCCATTCTTTGAAGGTTACTTTTTCCCATACCTCCAATACCAATCCCTGCGATATTCAATTTATCGCTTGGTGCCTTATGTCCTAACCCGGCGATCGTATTTGAAGGAACAATTAAAAGTCCTGATGCAACTGCAGACGTTGTTCCTATGAACTTCCTTCAGGGGATTTGAGTGGTCAAAAAACGGACATGTAGCGGTAATAAATACTGATGATTGTCCGGTAATTTCATCTGATTCATACGGCACTTTTGTAGAACTATGCGCCTGGTACTCTATCTTCCGATTTGACTCCTGCATTTAATAAAACGAATGTTCGTATTTACCCAAATCCAGTTGCAAATGGTAAATTAACGGTTAAAATTATTGACGGTTTTGAAGGTAGCACTTCGGTAACAGTTTTTGATATATCAGGAAGAATATACTATCTGTCCCCGATTGAAAAGAGTGAAACCGTTATTGATGTAAGTGGATTTAAATCAGGCTTATACATTACTAAAATTTCAAATAGCAATATATTTTATTCATATAAGCTGCTCGTTAAATAGCAGATTAATTAAAAACATTCTGTTTGTAACTTTCTGATTATGCAGCCAATCTGGTATTGCCTTTATGAGCGATACAGATAAATTTGACTTCTGCTTTCTAATGATGTATCTTTATTGATTATATAGCTTCAAATCCCTGAAATGAGGCAAAGGAATTTATCTCCGGAAGTAATTATTCTTTTCATTATTCCATTCCTGGTAATAACCGCAGGTTGTTCTTCAACCCGTCTTATTCGTGAATTAAGTAATCCATCCATGGTTAGTCATTCAGACTTAACAAAAAAACATTTGAAAGTTCATATGAAAGATGGTTCACTGTATGTACTTGATTCCTTAATCACCTACAGTAATGCAGATTATGCTGAAGGATACGGAACCTATCTTAATCCTTACAGGGATATTGTAAAATATAATATAGACAAATCAGGGATTATAGTTGATACATCCTTCCATATAATGATTTCTGAAGTAGCATTACTTGAAGCAAACAGAATAACTGGTTTAAAAGGTAAAATACTTGCTTTGGCTTTGGTTGGGGTTCCAACTGCAATCCTTACAATATACTGCATTACTAATCCAAAAGCCTGCTTTGGCTCATGTCCTACATTTTATTCATGGGATGGAAGTGATACAACTCTGATGGCTGAGGGTTTTTCTTCAAGCATCTTAAAAGCTTTTGAGAAGGAAGATATAGATATGCTTTACTGGACAAAGCTTTCAGGCAATATTTTTCACCTGCAAATGAAGAATGAGGCTCTGGAGACCCATATTGTGAGGCAGGCTGATCTTTTGGTGGTACCACGGCCCAAAACAGAAAGAGTGTTCGCCACTGAAAATGGTGAATTCTTTGAAACTTCTGATATTCAGAGTCCCGTGTCTTGCAATGCTTCTGAAGGTGATTGTCTTGATGCAGTGAAACTGATGGATCATAAGGAAAGGTATTGTACAACCGATCCTAAGAATCTGGCTTCCAAAGAATTTATAGAGATGCACTTTGAAAATGTACCGGGAGGTAAGCACGGTCTGATAATTGGCTGCAAACAAACATTATTGACGACCTATCTGTTTTATCAGAGTCTTGCTAATCTTGGAAATTCAGCTGGATATTTTGCATCAAGGATTGAAAGCGGAGATAAATCACTTATAAAGAAGGTTGATAATGTCTGGAATACATTGGGAGGAATTGAAATATCTATCCAGAATCAAGATGGAAAATGGGAAAAAATAGATGAGATTCAGGAGATGGGGCCGATAGCATCAGATGTCCACCTTGTTAAATTACCTGAGTTCAGGCTAAAAAATATCAATATCAGATTAAAACTGACAAAAGGCTTATGGCGTATTGATTACCTGGCACTCGGAAATATAGATCAGAGAATTGACCCGATAGTCATTGAGCCTTCAAGGATAATACCGGCTTGCGGGTCAGGTACAGGTGCATCTTCCATCTTAGATGGCAATGGAGATCCTCTTGTAACCTTCCCTGGAGATGTATATGATATCTTTTATGAACTGCCTGATAATTCAATTGATTATGAAATCTTTCTTAAAAGCAAAGGATATTACCTTGAATGGATAAGAGAAAGCTGGCTCGGGGAGGAGAATCTTAAAAAAGCAGCCTTTTACTTTATGTTCCCAAGATTATATATGAAGAAAGATGCAGGTAAATTTAAAATATTAGAACCATCAATGGAAGAAAGCTTCTGGAGCAGTAAATATGTCAAAAAGAGTTAAGGCAATATTAGTATTACTAATCAGTCTGGTATTATTGCCTGGATGCCAGGAAACTATGATACCAACGGGATACTTACCCGGGCCTAATAAGGTTTACAAAGGGATCACAGGGAGTTGGATTATTTTATCGGTTATTGGAGACACAATTACGGGTTTTAAAGCTGAATTATCAGGAGAATTAATAGCTGTTCAATCTGATTCATTATATGTATTGACAGAAGCTGGACTTCAGGTATTAAACAAAAAAAACATTAATTCAGCAGTTTTATATCTTTTTGCCCCCCAGGGTGCGGTGGGTCCCTTTATATCTTTGATGTTATTTATACCCAATATTATAGGGGCAATCTCCAGTCCTGAATTCGCGGGATCTTTTTTGGGGATCGGAATTCCATTATTAGTAACAGGAATAACTGAGGGTATCATTGAGACCGGGGGAAACTCAAAGTTAAAATACCCCGGGAGGTATTTGCTTGAAGATTTTGTCAAATATGCCCGTTATCCACAGGGTTTCCCGCCCGCATTGAACAGAGAGCAGTTTCACATTGTAAATAGAGATAAGATTTAAAATTCCTTTACCTGGGTTTCCACTTATGAAAAATGCTATCTTATCCGGAAGTCGGTTAATCATCCGAAAAGGTATTCTGAACATCTTATTAATTATAGCATTAATATCACCTTCCTGCGAAAAGAACAATGATGTTCCCCTTGGAACAATTTCAGTTTCAGTTGATGGTTTTAAAAAGAGTTTTAATAATAATGCAAAAGCTGAATGGTTGTCGGTGCAGAATGGCTATGGTCTTTCAATAGATGGTTTCAAAGGGGAAGTTGGATCATCTAATGAAATAACAATTACAATTGCCAGTCCTTACACTATTTCAGCAAAGACATATAATAACAATCCGTATGGAAACCTGGTTCAGATTAAATACTCTGTCAATCTGATATTTTTCCTGGATGAATTTCTTTCTTCAAAAGCGGCCGTCACTATTACCGAGATAAATTCGACACATGTAAAAGGGACGTTCAGCGGAAACCTGATAGATTCAGGAGGTGGTACAATGGAATTTAGCGGAGGTGCTTTTAATGTTAGCTTCTAAGGGCAATACCGGAGACTTTTTTGTTCCAATTATGGAGTTAAATTTTGAAATGACAACAGGATGGTTAATTTGTCTGCAACCGGGGAAACTTAGATAGTGAAATGACTATCATGTTCAGATGAAAGGATTTCCGCTAATATTTTACCCAATTGTTTGGCGATTATATTTAAATAAAAACGGTATCTTCTGGTATGGAATGAAGTCTCGATATTTGCTTAATGCAAAAAGCAAAAGATTGAAATGCCGTTATGATCAAATTTCGGAAGAATTTATTTAAATATCCAATTTTTTTGGCGTTGACATGAACAAAGACTAAATTTGATAAATTGGAAAAAAAGTTTTGTGTAACCTTTAATCTTTAGTATTATGAAAAAAGTAACAAAATCAGCCAAAGCAACAAAAACAAAAAAAGCAGCACCCGTTAAAAAAGTGAAAGTAACAAAAAAAGCTGCACCCGTTAAAAAAGTGAAAGCAACAAAGAAAGCTGCACCCGTTAAAAAAGTGAAAGCAACTAAACCAAAAGCAACGGCAAAGAAAGCAAAGAAGTAAATAAGCTTGCTAAGGTTCTTTCGTTAAGAAAAAGTATCTTTAAAATAAGCAGCCCTCGGATCAGCTCCGGGGGCTTCTATATTAACATCTTATATTTCAGAGTAAAGCATGATGTTGGGCTGTGTTCAAATTGTGTGAAAACATTAAATAAATGAGGTAAGTTTGTCGGGGTGGCAGGATTCGAACCTGCGACCCTCTGGTCCCAAACCAGATGCGCTAACCGGGCTGCGCTACACCCCGAAAATTATTTTCATTAACAAATCTTTTTATCCCTTCTCTATTTTTTATTCTCTTTAACGCAGTCTCAACCTTCACAGCTTCAGACCTCGTTTCATATTCTTTCCACCACTTTAGAACCCATGGAATATACGCTTTGGTCGACAGACTCCTCCCTCTGTTATGCCTTTCTACCCGCTTCTCTATATCCTCCGTCTGACCAATATAAAACCTTTTCCCCTTTTCTGATTCTATTATATAAACAAAGTACATTATCCTTCTTCAGATGCGCTAATCCCGAAAAACAAAGAATCTCTGATTCTTATGTTTTTCGAGGATCCTCGATAAATCTGCAAATTAATAATTTGCGATTTATCGGGACCGGGCTGCGCTACACCCCGAAAAAGAGTCGCAAAAATATCAATAGTTTTTTAATTATCATAGAATAATCACGGCTAATTATTCATACTATATTATAATAATATGTATCAGCCAGATTTCTAAGCTGTAAATTATCAAAAGTGAAATTAATCCGGGATTAAAACATTGGAATATTATCTGCACTCAAGGCAGCTAAGTACATCATTTTCTTTACTGCTGATAGTAAACTCCTTACCACATTTTTCACATTTAATCCGTTTTTCGGATTCTGCCAACAGTCTGGTAACGATTGCTTCGTTAAACTCCCTGGCCTGTACATCCCGGGTAATGGAATATTTATCTCTGCGCATATTGGCAGCAATAATGTCTTCCTCTTTAATAATTGGTATGTCTATTTCATTTCTCATGGTGCAAAGATACTAATAATTCAATGATCTTATTTTTACCCTCTCCAGTTACGTCGGATAAAAAACTGACCATTTATAACTCATCAGGTTAATTAACGGGAATAATTGGTTCAGAGTTCAGAGTTCGGAGTTAATATCCATCACATTCTTTACCACTGCGCCCCTGTGCCATTACGCCATTTAGTCTGCCTTGACCTTAACAACGATTTTCCTCACTTGTGAATTCTCACCATCCTTAAGTCCAGGTCGATGAGCATCATCAGGGAAAAATATAAAAAAACTGTCAGGAGTTGCCTTGAAACTAATTATCCGGCTTACTGTTATGAACATAATATCTTTTACAGGATCATAGGGTTCAAGAACCTCTTTCTGCAAAGAAACCGGTGCGATACCAATAAGTTCCTTTCCTGCAGCAACATACTGTATATCAATATATTTCTGATGTGCTTCATATCTTGCATCCTCTTCATTCTTAGTCATATATTCACTTATTGACGCATAAACGTCATTTCCATCAATTTCATAACGCTTCACTTCCATTTTTGCAAGATCATTCTCTTCCAGGAATGTAAAAGCTTTGTCCCATCTCTCCTTATTGTTATAATAAGAAACAGCAAATTGCCTGCGGTTTATTGTAGCATCAGGCTTTATATTCCAGCCGTTCAGCCATTCTCCTTTTTCAAACCATTTATTAATCTGTTTATCACTCCACGTAGTGGGATCAGTAGAACTTTTGCAGCCGAACAAACCTGCTAAACATGTAATTAACATAATTTTAAGGAATAAGTTTTTCATATAGTTGTTTTTCATAAAAATCGGTGACTTAAATAAATTCCTTCTTAAGGTTCAATCTGGTGGAAAGGTATATAAAAGTAGTTAAAATGATAATATAGATCACATAAAGGTATCCATTGGATTGATCAACTGAGAACATTACGGGTTAAAACCCTGTTTAATAGATCATTACACTAACCAAGGACTTAAGCCCGGGATTAGTAGCATCAACTATTATGGACTTTAGTCCGGAACTTCACGGATCTTTCAGTCCATAAAAGAACTTATTTTCTCATAACAGTTACTCCAAAACTCATCTGCTACAGATGTATCTGTATCCGGTAAGCCGGAGGTTTTTTTCCTGATGTTGTAAACGGCACCATCAGTAAAATTGGTACCTCTCATAATCTCAGCAATCGCAGCTGCAACATTTGAAGGATTTCTCATAAAAGGTGCAGCAATCCTGTAAAGCAGGCGAAACAAAGGGTTTTGCATACGGTAGATTCCGGAGCTGAA
The DNA here is from genome assembly GCA_025454795.1 of Bacteroidales bacterium. GTDB lineage: Bacteria > Bacteroidota > Bacteroidia > Bacteroidales > VadinHA17 > LD21. The sequence continues at coordinate 38,050 of JALONT010000005.1, forward strand.
TACTCCAGGATCAAAACTGAAGCAATTTAATTTACGGTCAGGATACCTGGCGGAAAGCTCTTTACACATCGATGCAAGGTAATACTTTGAATCTGAATATGCTTTTAAAGGTTTGTAATCCTGAGTACCAGGGAGTAAGCTCCTCTCCTCTTTTACTAATTTATATACCGGGGATGTAATTGCGCAGATATTCAATGATTTGTCAATAGTCTGTTCCCGGAGAATAATTTCATTTATAAGTAAATGTGCAAGAAAGTTCACCTGGAACGTGTACTCCAATCCATCTTTTGTAACTGTAAGAACTGGAGGGCTCAGTATTCCGGCATTATTGACCACACAATCGAACTTGTGTTTCATGCAGATATCCTTTACAGATAAGGCAGTCTGACTAAGATCGCTGAAATCCATTCTGCAGAAGCTGAATTTTCCCTTATACCCGGGCATATCTATTGAATTTCTGCCGGTAGTAACGACATTGTATCCCTCTTTGAGGAATATTTTTACAAGCTCAAATCCAAGACCGGATGTACCGCCGGTAATCAGTATTTTTCCAGCTTCCACAGCGCGTTTGGATATTCTGAAAAAAGTAAATAAAAATATGATTCTTAATTCAAAGGTAACAGGCTTAGCCAAATAAAAACCTCTCCGGATTGATTTCACACATAAATCTTTTCTGGCGGTCATCAATATAATTTGTTTGAATGAAATTATTCAGGTACTCATTATATGACTTTGACCAGATAAGATTGATAAGGAAATCTGAGCCGAAAAGTATATTTGTTTCCGTCTCCGGATTCATCATATCACTTACTTTAGTATAGTCTATTTCCTGCGGAGTCTGACAGGAGCAATCAGTGTAAATATTTTTATCTGCAGAAATGTCCGACAATATTGTTTTCTTCCAGTCGTTCTTTCCGTCATTCTGCTTACCCAGGTGGGCAAAGTTTATTTTAAGACTTCTATATTCCGGTTTTGACAGGACTTTCTGCCATCCCTTTGAAGGATCTGTAAATTCTTTTGCATCGGGTGACGTTACATATCCTCCGTCGCTGCAATGAACAATGAGCGGAAGTTTTCGTCTGATGCATTCGCTGTAGAGGAACCTGACCTTATCCAGTTCACTACGATTGTCTTCAGGCCAGGGATCAAATCCCATCGGAGGGTAGAGCTTAATACCTGCAAACATGTATGAATAATAATCCGCATTTACCTTCTCCTTTCTTCTGAATAACATATCCTCAAGGTCGGCTTTTATATTACCAAGTTTGTCAAAGAGCTTTTTGTGCCTTTCTTCTCCTCCTCCATCACTCTCATAACCGCAGAAATATTTATCAAACAACTCTGCAATCTCCTGCAGATCATAATTCTGTGTATTTATTCCCAGGAATGGATAAATCTCAAAGAGCTTCTTCTCTTTAGTCGTACCTGAAGCAATCAGCTTTAACCTTCCCTGTTTGTCGGGATGAGGGATAAGTTCGTAATTATAATAGAACCATAATGCATTTATAATATCAACGACTTGATTAACAATTGGTTTAGCGGGTGGAAGATTGTAAAAACAATCCTGATTGTTCAGGTTTTTATAACCGAAATCCATCAGGAGCGGACAAAGTACGATTTTATTGTACTTCGATTCGATGTTGTTTCCGAAGTACTTCTTCTCCTTCAGAAGGAAATACTCGATATACAAAAAATGATATTCGATAGCACCCTCCATTACAGAGATAAGGTTCCTGAAATTCCTCGATTCATTACCCAGGTACTCTCTGATGTTCTTCACAGTCTGGCCGGGAAACAGGCCAACCAACCGGAGAGGCAGGAACTGAAGAAGGAATGGGAATTTTTTGAGAACATTTCTGACAGTTTTCTTTGTGATCAGGTCATCGCGAAGAAGGAATGCCAGAAGGTTCGGATGACTCAGATCAAATAAATGGTAATGAATATCATAGAACTTCCTCTCCATTCTGTTCAGGAATTAATTGTTTATCCCAGGTCATAAAGTCACCATTTGAATTAGTCAGAAGGTTCTTGGTCAGGTAAGAAATACCTGCTCCGACAGCAGCAATGACAACAGGTTTAAGGGTTATCCAGTTAAATTCAAAACCGTTTGCAATAAGCTGGTATATACCGGTTATCAGAGTACAGATAACGGATACTATCAATCCCTTAAAAAAATCTCTCGAGTTTAAGCGAAGGAAATTTGATCTCATTTGGATAAGTATTTTCAGACTGACTTGTAAACCGTACCAATTTACATTATAAAGTGATAAAAATCAACACATGCAAATAAGTTTGAATTTATAACTATGTGAAGAAACCCACCTCACCCCCCCGCCGAAGCGGGGCAGGCTCTCCCGGTAGGGGATCACTATATTATTGTGCCATTGTGCCATTGCGCCGTTGTGCCTCTGTGCCGCTGTGCCATTCCTCTTACCACACTTTCTCCATCAGAAGGATATTCCTCAGCTCATTGGGGTTCACTTTCTCACGAACCTTACCCCCGTCGACAACTGAAATACGTCCCGTTTCTTCCGAAACGACAACGACAAGAGCATCGGTATGTTCCGACATTCCGATTGCTGCCCTGTGGCGCATGCCTAAATATGCCGGCAGGGCAAACTGATCTGTAACAGGCAACGGGCATCGGGCTGCAAGTATCAGTCCATCTTCAATAAGCACTGCTCCGTCGTGCAGGGGTGTATTTTTGAAGAAAATAGTTTCAAGAAGGTCGGCGCTGATCTGAGCCTTAAGCACTTCCCCTCTTTCTGTGAAAAGATCAAGCCTGCTTTGCCGGCCGATAACAATCAGAGCTCCGATTTTTTTTGAAGCCATCGATTCAACAGCTTTCACAATTTCTTCTGCGATTTCAAGACTTTCCGGCTCATCCTTGCCCGACCTGAACAGTTTTTTTAATGAGAACTGTCCGTTCTTTATATACCTGTTTCCAAAAACAAGAAGGAAACGTCTCACCTCCTGCTGAAAAACGATAATGAGAGCTATCACTCCCACTCCTATTACCTGTCCGAGGAGAGAGCTGACCAGCTGCATATTAAGAGCCTTAACTATCAGCCAGAACAGATATATAAAAAACACAGCAATAAAAATGCTGAAAGCTGCAGTACCCTTTATAATTCTGTATAGCTGAAACAGAATTAATGCAACCAGAACAATATCAATAATATCAAGTGCTGTGACAGGAACTATCATATTCCGGAATTTTTTAATTTTTCAATCAGCCGTACTGTCTGAACCGCCTCCTTAACATCATGAACGCGGATGATATCAGCACCTCCGTACAGGGCAAAAGCATTCAGCACTGTTGTCCCGTTTAAAGCTTCTTCAGGAGTTATGCCAAGTGTTTTCCATATCATCGACTTCCTTGACACACCTGCCAGAACCGGTAATCCTGCGACAGCAAAATCGCTTAAACGGCGCAACAGCTCAAAATTATGTTCTGCTGTCTTTCCGAATCCGAATCCCGGATCAATGATTATATCTTTCACTCCTCCAGATTGTAATCTGACTATCCTGGGGCTGAACCATTTGAGAATATCTGCAACAACATCCTCATATACAGGATTTTTTTGCATAGTCCCGGGATTGCCCTGCATATGCATCATTATGTAGGGTACATTAAGTTTACATACAACATTGAACATCATCTCATCGGCCTCTCCCGCTGAAATATCATTGATGATATGTGCTCCGCATCCGGTGACAGCTTCATCAGCTATCCCGGATCTGAATGTGTCTATAGAAATTACAGCTCCGGGGAATTCCCTGCTGATGAGACTTATTGCATTCAGTACCCTCTTTTTCTCTTCTTCATGCGAAATGTCTGAAGCATTTGGCCGCGATGAGTAACCCCCGACATCCAGAATATCAGCGCCATCCTCAATCATATTTGCAGCAGCAGTAATTATCTCCTTATCTGAGTTCACCCTGCTGCCCTTATAAAATGAATCAGGGGTGACGTTAATTATTCCCATCACTTTTGGTACAGAGAGATCGAGTAGCTTCCCTGCCACATTTATATATCCTGGTTTATCCGGCAACATTTTACTTATAATTTCCGAAAATAATGAAATTATAGCAAACCGCCAAGGAGATTACATGTACTGACCACCTAATAAATCCCTATTCATTTTCATCTTTGCCCTGCGGTTATTACATTTGTACTTCAAGTTATAGGTAAACAATGAAGCTTTTTGTTGTTGAAGGTTTAGATGGGGCAGGGAAATCTACTCAGATCAGATTATTAAAAGAGTATTTTTCAGGTAAGGGCTATATCTGTGAATATCTTCATTTTCCAAGGACCGAATCACCATATTTCGGCGAACTGATAGCAAGATTCCTGAGGGGGGAATTCGGAGCCCTGAATGAAGTCGACCCATGGCTGGTTGCCATGCTTTATGCCGGCGACAGAAATGATGCTGCAGGTATGATTGAAGGTTGGTTAAAAAATGGAAGCATAGTGCTTCTGGACAGGTACACTTATTCTAATATCTCATACCAGTGTGCAAAGCTGACTGATCCGCAGCAACAGGATAAACTCATGAACTGGATTCTGGATCTTGAATTTAACCATTTCGGTATTCCCCGTCCCGGCCTCAATATTTTCCTTGATGTTCCGTTTTCATTTACAGAAAAGAAATTATCCTCATCAAGAACCGGTGATGACAGAATTTATCTTAACGGCACAAAAGATATCCATGAAGGTTCTCTTATATTTCAAAAGAACGTGAGGGAAATGTATCTCAGAATAGCACGCTCGGATAACCATCTTTCCGTTGTTGACTGCAGCGATAAGAATGGAAGCATGCTCCCTCCCGAAAAGATATTTGAACTCATTATCCGGATAATTAAAGAAAGAAAACTAATATAAGATGAAGGTTATAAGACTCATAAGCAGAATTCTCGTCGGTACGCTATTCATATTCTCCGGAACTGTTAAAGCTATCGATCCTTTGGGAACAGTATACAAACTGCAGGATTATTTCCAGGCTTTCAATATCGGTTTCCTGAAAGATATCAGTCTGCCCATTGCAATTCTGTTATGTACAGCTGAATTTATTGCAGGTTTTTCCGTTCTGCTCAATTGCAGACAAAAAGCGGGCATATGGGTTGTAATATTAATGATTCTGATATTTACGCCGCTGACTTTTATCCTTGCACTTACAAACCCGGTCTCTGACTGCGGATGTTTCGGCGATGCGATACATCTGACTAACTGGCAGACTTTCGTGAAAAACATCATTATTCTTATACCTGCCGTTTATCTCTTTGTAACCAGAAAAGAGATAGTTCCTCACAGCGGCATCACCAGAGAATGGTCTGTCATTACAATCGTGATTTTCTTCTTTTTTGCTTTTATCTTTTATAATTTAAGATACCTTCCTTTAATTGACTTTCTTCCGTACAAAACAGGTACACATATACCAGATAAGATGGTTATTCCCGAAGGCAAGCCTGCTGACAGATATGAGACAACATTTATTTATGAAAAGGAGGGACTGAAAAAAGAGTTCACCCTGAGTAACTACCCTGGTAATGATACTACCTGGAAGTTTGTCGAACAAAGGTCAGTCCTGGTATCTAAAGGATATCAACCGCCTATCCATGACTTCATTATAACATCTGGCTCCAATGAAGATATTACTCAGCAAATCCTTACTGCAAAGGGTTATACCATGCTTATGATATCAAAAAAACTCAGAGAAGCTGATCCTGAAATGCTTAGAGAAGGGTTTGAACTTGGATATTACTTCATGGGCAACGTTGGAGAATTTTATGTCCTGACAGCCTCAGGTTCAGATGAAGTCGGGAGATATAACAACGGGATCAAATACTGCTTCACTGATGAGACAACACTTAAGACAATGATCAGGTCAAATCCCGGTTATATTCTGCTGAAAGAAGGAACGATTACAGGAAAATGGTCATGGGCTAACATACCTGAAAAAGAGCTGATAAGCGAAAAAATAAGTAAATAGTATATAAATCTAAACACAATTAATTTATGAGAAAAAAAATCGTTGCAGGTAACTGGAAAATGAATATGAGTCTTGAGGAAGGACTAAGATTTGCAAGGTCTGTTGATCAGTATTTCAGGGAAAAACCTGCAGGAAAAGCTGAGGTGATACTGTGTACACCTTTTATTCACCTCCCCGGTGTTGCTGAGATTGTTAAGAGCGGAAAGGTTGCTCTCGGAGCACAGAACTGTGCTTCAGAAGCTTCAGGTGCATATACCGGTGAAGTTTCAGCATTCATGATAAAAAGTACAGGTGCTCAATATGTTATAATCGGACACTCTGAAAGAAGATCATATTATAATGAGAACGACAAGCTGCTCAATAAAAAAACTGTTTTGGCTCTTAACAGCGGATTAAAAGCGATCTTCTGCTTCGGGGAAGTAAAAGAAGAGAGAGAAGCCGGAACACATTTTATTATTGTCAAACGACAGCTTGATGAAGGATTATTCACACTTCCTGTGGAAGAAATGAACAAAATTGTCATTGCTTACGAGCCTGTATGGGCAATAGGAACAGGTCTTACCGCAACGCCAGAGCAGGCTCAGGAGATGCACCAATATATAAGGGGACTGGTGAAAGAGAAGTACGGAAATGATTGCGCAAAACAGATGCCAATACTTTATGGTGGAAGTTGTAAGCCTTCGAATGCCGCTGAACTCTTTTCAAAACCTGATGTTGACGGAGGTCTTATCGGTGGTGCATCATTGAAAAAAGAGGATTTTATTGCAATAGTTGAAGCAGTATAGCACTATTTTCCGGATGAAACATTTAGTTACACAGAGAACCACAGAGCAGGCACAGAGAACCACAGATACTTGAATCTGTGTACCTTTGTACCCGCCTGAAAGAAGTGATGGCCTCTGCGCAACTCCGCGTTGAAAAATAAACAAATCTCAGATTTCATGTTAAAAAAACTGGTCTTTCTGAGTCTGATTACCGGGTTAATTTCACCCCTAAACCTTCTGGCACAGCCAAAATCACCATTCTCAGGTGATCCGGAAAAATTCAGGACAGAGCTGACAGCTTTCATGGGTCCAAACCTCAATGATACCCAGAAAGCTAATCTGAATTCTTTCCTTGTAAAATGGGATAGTTCAGCATTCAGCAAAAATAACATGATTCGTATCCTGGACGTCACAAGCCAGTTTTATGGTAAAGCCATGAGACCGGTACCCTATTTTAATGATTTCATGACTGCCATGAACATTTTTATCGAGGTAAAAAGTGGTGATAAATTCATTAATGACTGGCTGTCCGGATTAAGCGAGATTACATTCAGTCCCAGATTTACTAATGAGATCATCGGTAAATATATAAGGAATATAAGTACAATAGTAAAGAACAATATCCTGGGTGAATCAGCATCGGTCAGGTGGAAAGTTAAAAACACCAATCTTCAGTTTATACATGACACTGTTTTTTCTGTAATTATCAAGAATGCCACGATCACATGTTATTCACAAAAAGACAGTACGGAGATATATAACGCATCAGGAATATATTACCCTGATATTCAACAGTTTCACGGCACAGCAGGAAAAGTGACATGGGAAAAGGCCGGGTATGGAAAAGAGGATGTATTTGCTGAATTTGATAACTATATCATTAATCCTGTAAAGAACAGTTTCATTGTGGATTCTGCAAGGCTGACACATTATGTGTATTTTAAAACTCCGGTTTACGGGATCCTTAATGATCAGGCTATCAGCTACAGGAATAAGGAAACTGCGAGTTTCCCCAGATTTGAAACTTACGAAAAGAAATTCATACTTGAGAATATCTACGAAGGAGTAAATTATGAAGGAGGACTCGCTATTGAAGGAGCAGCCATCAAGGGAACAGGATCAAAAGATGTTCCGGCAAGAATCAGCCTTTTCAGGAACGATACCCTTTACCTTAAGATAAATTCCGGCGAATTTATGTTCTCAAAGAACGGTCTGACCTGCGCAGAGGCGTCAATGTCGCTTTACCTTGACAAGGATTCAATCTACCATTCCAATCTTAGCTTTTCATATAATTCTGCAAACAGGCAGGTAAGCCTTTACAAGGGTAATAATCCGGTATCTAAAAGTCCATATTTCAACTCATTCCATGCCCTGGACATGTATTTTGAACTTCTCTCCTGGAATATGAATGAATCGAAAATAATTCTTTCAAGGGCAAGGGGAGCTGCACTCGGACAAGCGCTTTTTGAATCTTCTTCATTCTTTGATTCAGACTATTTCTTAAGAATGGCAGGAATGGATGACTTTCATCCACTGAACCAGCTTAGAAAATTTGCTGAATGGTACTATTCGGATACATTTCCTGTTGAAGAGTTTGCCAACTGGCTCAATAAACCTGTTGAAGCAGTTACCAGTCTCTGTATCGACATGGCTAACAAGGGCTTTTTGTTTTATGACCGGAAGTACAATGAGATAACTCTTAAAAAGAAAGTTGATGACTTCGTTAACTCATTCGCCAGGAAAAAAGATTATGATGTCCTTAGCATTATGAGCGAGACCAAAGCTCCTCTTGATAACGCAGTCCTTGATCTGAATAATTACAAACTGACTGTGAATGGTGTTTCAGGTGTTTACCTCAGTGATTCCCAAAGGGTCGCCCTTTACCCCTATAATCGTCAACTGGTTATAAGCAAAAACAGGGACCTGCAATTCGATGGTGTCGTTGAAGCAGGACTTTTCACTGTATTCGGCCATAATTTCAGCTTTAGTTATGATACTTTCAAAATCAGGCTTCAGAAGATCGATTCAATCAGAATTGCCGTTGAAACTGATAAAAGAGATAATATGGGAAATCCTCTTATTAAAGAGGTCGACAACCTCATACAGATGGGGACAGCCGAACTATACATTGATCAGCCAAATAATAAGTCGGGGCTTAAAAGCCTGAAACAATACCCAATAATACATGCGGTAACATACTCTTATATCTTTTATGATGATATTGCCGGGCTCGAGGGGGTTTACCCGCAGGAAGATTTTTATTTCAGGGTAGATCCTTTCACCTATGAAAATATTGACCACTATACTAACAAGGATATGAACCTGTCCGGAGAATTCCATGCCGGCAATATACTTGAACCCATAAACCAATTCCTTACTATTCAGGAAAATAACTCACTCGGATTCAATATGGCAATTCCTGAAGAGGGTATTGAGGTATATGGGACCAGGGGAAAGTTTTACGATAATCTAAGTATGAGCAGCAAAGGGCTTTTAGGGAAAGGTACTTTGAAGCACCTGACTTCAACAACTGTATCGGAGGAATTTAAATTCTTCCCCGATTCGATGCTGACACAGGCTTCAATATTTAAAATTGATAAAGATGGTGCAGGTCTTTACCCGGTACTGATAAGCGAAGATGTCAGCATAAAATGGCTTACTCAGGAGGATGAATGGATGGCTCAGAACAAGGAAGGCAAGAATTTCAATATGTTTGAAAACGGTACGGTACTTGACGGGAAACTTGCTCTGACACCTACCAGCCTGAAAGGATCAGGAATTGTAAATACAACTGATTCAAGGATTACATCAGAAAATTTCAGTTTTACTACCAATTCAATTAAGGCTGATACTTCGGTGTATAACCTTAAATCCCTGTCGACAAGCGGATATTCTTTCATTGCTGAGAATGCCGCCGCCGATGTCAACTTCGATCTTAAAATGACACGTTTTCATCTGAATACCGGAACTTCAGTAGTAAAATTCCCGGAGATACAGTATATCTGTACAATGACTGACTTCACATATAATATGGAAACCAGGGTGCTCGATATGGAACAGAAAGGGAAATCAGGCACTGCACTCCTGCCCCCTGATAAACTTTTAAGACAGAACTTCAAAACCCTCGATAAGCCGACTTTCTTTGCCACTAATGTAATTGGTGATACATTATCATTTTCATCATGGAAGGGTTCATATCATCTCAATGAAGAGTATATTGAAGCAGAAAACATAAACTATATTCATATTGCTGATGCTCTTATCCAGCCTGAGAACGGAAAAATAACAATTAACAGGCGGGCAAAAATTAAACAGATGGAAAATGCTTTTGTTGCCGTTAACAATCGTCATCTCCTCCATTCTGCAAAGATTGATATTGAATCAACGAAGAGATATTCAGGGAGCGCCATTTATGATTATATTGACGAAAATAAGAAGATCCAGCGGATAAACTTCCCGGAATTATCTGTTGACACTGCAACCACGAATGCCAGAGGATTTATACCTGTCAGTCAGAATTTTACTCTTAATCCTGCATTTACTTATACTGGTGATGTTACCCTCTATTCAACCAAGGATCTTCTCCTCTTCAGCGGAGCTGCAGGTATCATACATAATTGCAGCCCGATTAAGAGCTATTCAGTAAAATTCAAAACTTATATAGATCCGAAAAACGTTCTGATCCCTATAAATGAGAAACCACGGGATCTTAACGACAATATGGTTTTCTCAGGATCCTTTATGAATATCGACTCTATCCATGTCTATCCTGCATTTCTTTCAGCACAGAAATCATGGACTGATGTCGGTTTGGTAAATTCAAGAGGATTCCTCTATTATGAAAAAGCAAAAGGAAGATATCTGATCACCTCTATGGAAAAACTTGCTGACCAGACTATTCCAGGCGATATGATAGCCTTCGATAAGAATTTCTGCGTATTGTCAGGTGAGGGCAAGCTTAACTTCGGGACAAATTTCGATCTGGTGAAACAGACTGGTGCCGGTAAAATAATTCATACTCTTGACTCCGGCGATGTTAATATAGAGGCTGTTTTGGGATTTGACTTCTATTTCTCTCCTGAAGCCCTGAAGATAATGAGCGATGAGATAAGGATGATGCCAACCCTTAAAGCGGTGAATCTGAACAGCGAACTGTATAATAAAGGTATGAAGGATCTTATCGGTGTGAAAGCAGCCAGCCAGATAAAAGAGGACCTCGACCTGTATGGCGCTTTAAGAAACCTTCCCAAAGAGTTCAACTTCGAATTGCTGTTGAATGATGTAAACCTGTACTGGAATGAATCTTCATCATCATTCAGGTCGAAAGGTATGATCGGTATCGGATTCATCGGAAGCCAGCCTGTGAATGTTTATGTTGATGGATTCATTGAGATCCAGCGAAGACGCTCTGGTGATATGTTTGATATCTATCTTAAGGCTGATGAATCGACCTGGTATTATTTCTCCTACATCAGGGGCAATATGATGACCCAGTCAGGGAATAACAGCTATAACACACTGATTGCCAGTACAAAACTAAATATGAGGAAACATCCTGATTCATCTGTCAGGACACCCTATCTTTATATGATTTCTGTGGAAGACAGGCTCTCAAGATTTCTCAGGAGAATGACAGAGAGCGAGGTCATTGAGGAACAGCAACCGGATCTTAAAGGGCTTACAAGGTAACTTTGCCTCTCTCACCCAATTCTATTAGTTCCAGATCATGAATATTCATCCCATCGATCTGAAACCTGATAGCTGTCATATACTTATGAAATCCATTATATCCTGAAGATCCGGGATTTACATAAAGGAATCCCGCTTTTTTATCATACATCACCCTGGTAATATGTGAATGCCCGCAAATGAAAAGGCCGGGGGGCTCATTATAAATTGCAGGCTTAACCCTGTGATCATAGTGACCCGGAGTACCTCCAATGTGAGTGATCCAGACTTTAACCTCCTCTGCCGTAAAATGCAGGTGTTCTTTGTAAACCATTCTTACAACAGCATCATCGACATTACCATACACTGCTCTCAGCGGTTTAAATGAGGCAAGGGAATCTGCTGTATCAATATTCCCAATGTCTCCTGCGTGCCATATCTCATCAACTTCCTTAAAATGTTCAAAGAGACGGGGGTGTATCCATCCATGTGTATCCGAGATGAGGCCAATCTTCATAGTTTTATATATATAATCCACACCACCTCGTCCCGACATGATGTAGGGGTACTTCCCGCCAAGACGGTACAGGCTCTGCTCTAAAGAGGAGGAGAAAGTTAAAGTATTAAATATCATAACTTTCCCCTCCTTTTCAAAGGAGGGGTGTCATACCCGAAGGGTCATGACGGGGTGGTTAGTTTGACTTCATATACAGCCTAAATGGGCACTGTCTCGAAGTATTACAAATTTACTATTTTTGTCGAAACAATTTTTTTATGCAGATATTTTACGCTCCGGATATTGACGGTACTTTTTACATACTTGATGAAAGGGAATCAAAGCATACCATCAGAGTACTGAGAATGAGGGAGGGAGATCCAGTAAAGCTGATCGATGGGAAAGGCAATTTATATGAGGGAGTCATAAAAGATCCTGATCCGAAAAGATGCCTGGTAAAGGTTGAATCTGTCATTAGAAATTTTGAAAAAAGAAATTACAGGCTTCATATTGCTATCTCCCCGTTAAAAAATCCTGAACGATTTGAATGGTTTGTCGAGAAAAGCGTCGAGATAGGTATTGATGAGATCACTCCCCTGATATGCAGAAACACCGAGAAACCAGGGATAAAGACAGAGAGGATCAACAATATTATTATATCAGCAATTAAACAATCGCTGAAGCCGAAGATAACACTGCTGAACAGTGCATGCTCTCTCGGGGAATTTATAAATCAGCCTCATGATGGACGGCTGATGATAGCTCATTGCAATGAAAATCATAAGCGGATTGGGATAGCTGAAGCCTGTAAAAAGGGTGAAGATGCTGTTATTCTTATTGGTCCCGAAGGTGATTTTTCTGAAGAGGAGATAAAGAGCATATTGAGTAATAATTTTACTCAGATACATCTTGGACCAAGCCGACTGAGAGCAGAAACGGCAGGCGTTGCCGCCTGCCATTCCATATACTTCATCAATCAATGACTCTTTCTGATCCTCCCGATCAGTCGGCGTGTCAGCCGTTTTCCAGATACAGGTTTTACCTGTTTTAGTAGTTCAATCACATCATAAAATTCTGCATTAAATCCAAAGGCATCCTCAAAAAGGTCAATTTCTTCAGTTTTAATATCATGATATGACAAAAAAGGAGTAGTAGTTAATCCCATAGGCACCATGATTTATATTTTCATAGAAACGCCTGTAGAGATATATTATTGTATATAAAATAAAATATTGAGATATTTTTAACCTGTCTTTCAATTTTGGGTTTTGCCCTGTCCTGAAGTCTTAACGCTTCGCTGTCTTTTAACTTAAATTACTCCCGGACAGACTGCAGGGTGTAAAGACCTTAAGACAACTACACCCGCCTGGTGGAATAAACGCCGGGCGCGAAACAGGTCAAAGGTGGATATTTTTAATTCAGGGTCAGACTTATTTTCTTCTCCTCCATTATTTTCCGCATATTGATAAGGGCATATCTCATGCGTCCGAGAGCTGTATTGATACTTACATCTGTGATTTCGGCAATCTCCTTGAAGCTCAGTCCTGAGTAATGGCGAAGTATTACAACTTCGCGTTGATCTTCAGGCAGGAGACTGATCATCTTTCTCACGTCTTTCTGGATCTGCCTCTTTATCATATCATCTTCAATGGTAGAATCGGCAAATTTCTTCGAATTGAACAGGTCAGATTCATAGTCATCGTTGGATATGGTATTCATCTGTTTAATCCTTCGGAAATGATCAATAATGAGATTATGCGCAATCCGCATCACCCAGGAGATGAATTTACCGTTATCCTGGTACTTGCCGGCCTTGACAGACTGGATCACCTTCATGAAAGTATCCTGAAAGAGATCTTCAGCAAGAGCCTGATCTCGTATATATAAGCTTATATAAGTAAAAACCTTATTCTTATGTCGGTGGATTAATTGCTCAAAGCAGGGCTGCTCGCCTTTTATGAACCTCTGAATCAGTTCATAATCGGGAATCATCTTATTCATAGCTCACTCTTTTAGTTAACAAGAGTAGAGTTGTTTTATAGGCACTCCTCCTTATTTAGATATTGAACGTAACTCCAAAGAAAACAAATTTATTTAATTTGAAAGTATTACTTTTGAATTTTAACTCGATTTTAACTAAAAATTTACACGAACGACCGGAAATAAGTGATGAATGGGAGCATAGAAATCAGGGGGGCCAGGGTACATAATCTGAAAAATATCAGTCTTAAAATCCCAAGAAACAAGATAGTTGTCATAACGGGGGTATCAGGTTCCGGAAAATCCTCACTTGCATTTGATACCATTTACGCTGAAGGGCAGAGAAGATATGTTGAAAGTCTTTCTTCATATGCCCGTCAGTTCCTTGGCAGGATGAACAAGCCCGAGGTCGATTTTATTAACGGTATCCCTCCTGCCATTGCCATTGAGCAGAAGGTGAACTCAAGGAATCCAAGGTCAACTGTCGGAACCTCGACAGAAATATACGATTATTTAAGGCTTCTTTACGCCAGAATAGGGCGCACTTATTCACCGGTCTCCGGGAAAGAAGTAAAGAAACACAGTGTTGATGATATTGTGGACTTCCTGGCTTCCCTTCCCGAAGGTTCCAGAGTAATAATCACTTCATCGGGTGATATCCCTGCAAACATTAAGGTAACTGAATATTTCTCATTCCTGGCCAAGCAGGGATTCAACCGTATTGAGGTCGACGGTGAGTTGATAAGGACAGATGAAATAACAGGAATTGATGATTTCAAACCCGGACAACAGATTAATATTGTTATCGACAGGCTTGTGATTGACCATTCAGCAGATAGTTTCAGCAGGGCTGCTGACTCAGGTCAGACTGCATTCCATACGGGGAAAGGATATTGCCAGGTTGTCATCATAAATGGAAATAGTTACAGAAGGGAAAGCTTTTCCAATAAGTTTGAAGAGGACGGCATTCTGTTTGAGGAGCCGTCAGAGTACCTCTTCAGCTTTAATAATCCGATGGGGGCCTGTCCGGTCTGCGAGGGCTATGGAAAAATAATCGGCATTGACGAAAATCTTGTAATACCCGATCAGAACCTTTCAATATATGAAGACGCGATCGTATGCTGGAAAAGCGAGACAATGAAGAAGTGGAAGGAAAGGCTGATTTCAAATGCGGATAAGTTTGATTTACCAGTGCATAAACCTTATTTTCAGCTGACTGATGAACAAAAAGCACTTCTCTGGAAAGGCAACAGGTACTTTTACGGTTTAAACCGTTTTTTCGATCATCTCGAAGAAAAAAAATTCAAAATACAGTATAGGGTGTTGCTGAGCCGGTATCGCGGAAAAACAATCTGCCACGAATGCAGAGGTTCAAGACTAAGAAAAGAAGCAGGTTATGTGATGATTGCTGGAAAAACTATTCAGGAGCTTGTCACAGTTCCCGTCGGAAAACTATATGAATATTTTAAAGACATATCTCTTTCTCCTCCTGAGGCAATTATTGCTGAGAGGCTTCTGATGGAGATAACCATAAGACTAAGATTCCTCATAGATGTAGGATTACCCTATCTGACTCTCGACAGGCTCTCATCAACCTTGTCAGGCGGCGAATCGCAGAGGATAAATCTGTCAACATCGCTCGGGAGCAACCTTGTCGGTTCAATGTATATTCTTGATGAACCAAGCATAGGTCTTCATCCGCGTGATACCAATCTGCTGATAAATGTACTTAAGGAGCTTCGTGACCTTGGAAACACGGTCATTGTTGTTGAACATGAAGAAGAGATCATCAGAGCCGCCGATGAGATAATTGATATGGGGCCGGAGGCAGGCAGACTGGGTGGTGAGGTGGTATTCCAGGGAGGGCTTGATCTGACTCCTGCAAATCAGTCCCTTACCGCAAGCTATCTAAGCGGGCGGTTGACTGTACCGGTACCGGCTGCCAGGAGAAAATGGAACAGCTTCATTCAGATAAAAGGGGCAAGAGAGAATAACCTCAAGGGGATCAATGTAAGGTTCCCTCTTCACACTATTACAGCTGTTACCGGTGTAAGCGGTTCAGGTAAATCGAGCCTTGTCTCCGACATCCTTTACAGGATTCTTTCCAACAGACTTTATGGTAACAACCTCAAGCCGGGACAATTCATGGAGATCACCGGAGATATTTCACGGCTTACCGGAGTCGAGATGGTCGACCAGAATCCTATAGGCAAGTCGAGCCGATCAAATCCTGTGACGTATCTTAAGGTATATGATGAGATACGAAAACTTTATGCTGAACAGCAGGCTTCTGTTCAGAATAACTTCAAGGCATCACACTTTTCATTCAATATTGAAGGTGGTCGGTGTGAGGAGTGCCAGGGGGAAGGTATAATAAGGGTTGAGATGCAGTTTATGGCCGATGTGGAGCTAACCTGTGAAGCATGCAAGGGAATGAGATTCAGAAGGGATATCCTGGAGGTCAAATATTTCGGAAAGAATATCTATGACATGCTTGAGATGACGATTGATGATGCCATTGATTTTTTCAGTGCTCATCCCGGGAGAAATGAAAAGAGGATAACTGAGAAACTTAAACCGTTATCCGATGTAGGACTGGGATATATTAAGATGGGACAATCCTCGAGTACACTCTCGGGTGGAGAAAGCCAACGGGTAAAACTTGCGTATTTTCTAAGCCAGGAAAGAGGAAACGGGCACATCCTGTTTATATTCGATGAACCTACAACAGGGCTTCATTTTCATGATATTAATAAATTGCTCAAATCCATAAATGCGCTTGTTGATCATGGACATTCCGCTATTCTCATTGAACACAACCTGGAGGTTATCAAGAGCTGTGACTGGATTATCGATCTCGGACCGGAGGGTGGTGAAGGGGGAGGTAATGTGGTTTTTGAGGGTAAACCTGAGGATCTTGTTAAATGCAAGGGATCATACACAGGGAATTACCTGGCTCCGAAAGTGATAAAAAAAACATAGGGACGCTGCACACAACGTCCCTACAGTTATATTACTGATTAACAGATTATTTCTTCAGTTTGAATCCAAACATTATTGCAACACAACCGCTGGCCGGAGTATCACCGGGTTTATTGAATGATGTAACTTTAACCACGACTTTCAGCTGCTGGCTCGACTGGAGCTTGAAATCCCACGTGGGTGCATAATCCTTATCCTTGTTTGAATAAAGGACATTCTTATTGACATCGAGGATCTTAAATTCGATTGAAGGGAGTTTATCCTCTCCTACAATAGCTATCCTGTACTCCATATCGGAATAGAATGTTTTATACAGTTCTGCTTCTTCTCCTTCGACCAGTACTGCTGCATGGTAATTTCCATCATGTGTATAGCCACCAAGTTCCGGAAGGCACTCTTTCTTGGCAAATGCTTTGCATTGTGCATCAACTGAACCGCTGTAGGCAAATAAAACAAATGCCAGTACTGGTATAGTCTTTAATAGTCTCATAGCTCAATTATTTAACAAATGAATTTCTAATCTCCATTACAGTAGATGCAAGCTCCATGAAAACAGGAGGAGTCATATCTGTTTTAATTTCTGATTTCAGGATAGTGGTATTGGATGCCTGGTCATATTCCGGTCTGATCGGTGTTGTATCTATCTTGATCTTGTCAAAAACTGCCTTAAGTTTAGCTACCTGAACCATCAGTTCATCAACTGCAGGATTTCCTTTGCTGCTGTTAAGCAGATCCAGAAGAATGTCAATTGAAAGTTTCTGATCAATGATCCTGCCGACAAGCTTATTGCCGTTGAATTCTTTCATATCGACGAGCTGAGTTGATATGTAGAGACCTTCAATCCACCCGCCTACAAGCACCATGGCTGCAGTTGCCGGCTGCCCGTTATCTTCCAGGTATGAATTTGAATTCATGAAGGTCTGAGAGACTATATCCATGATAACCTCGCCGTTATTGATATTCTCCTCAAGCTTATCAATATCCGCCTGTTCGATTGCTTTGAGAATACCCAGGCCGTCGGCCATCTTCTTGGCAGCATTCATATAATCAATTAGCAGCTGTGTCTGCTCATACATGCTTGCAATGCTGAGATCGCAGGTGTAAATCCCCAGGTTAAGGGCCATTGATTTATTTGTCACGTATGTATTGACATTTGAAACAGGGTTAAGAAGGTTGTCCTCAAACATTGCTCCTGCAGATTTGATCAGCATTGCTGATTCAAGTGGGGATGGCAGTGCATTGAAAATCTTTTCTGCCTGTTTAATATCCTGTAATATCTCAGTATTATCCTTTGGCATATCTACTGTCACATCTTTCTGGGCAGCTTTCTTCCCACCTTTGCAACCTGCAGATAAACCGAGAATCACTATTAATACCACTAAAATACCTGAACTAATTCCGTACTTTCTATTCATTGATTTAAGTATTTAATTGTCAAACGTAATTCCCGACTAAATTAGTATATTATTTTTATTTTTCAAAAACAACAACAGGTAATTGACTCTATTTCTAACTTTGTTAAAAAATATTACGGTGATTAAATCAGAAAAAAGACTAAAAGAGCTCTCTTCCATCCTCAACAGGATTAATAAAACAGCTGTTTCCGAAGCAATAAAATCACTTAGAGAAGAGGAACCTTTTGAAGGGGTAATAGGTCTGCTTGCTTCATTCTATGACAGATCTGAAGATAAAATAGTCTGTAAGACAATTGAGGATTTTTTTAATGACATCAGAGATCAGGCAGCTCGTATTGAAGTAATTACAGAGATCAGAAAACCATGGAAAGCAAACACAATAAGTATGCTGGTCGCCTCATGCTGGCAGTCCGGACTCGATTATTCAGATTATCTGCCTGATATGGCAAGAACTTTTCTGAAAAGCGATTATGCCACTGCAATTGAATGCATGACAGTCATTGAAGGATCCATACAGAACAGCACAAGGGTAAGGAAAGATGAGATAATCAACATCATCATGGAGAGTCCGCAGGCTTTTATGAATGAGAAAAATGTACTCGTTCATGAGCTGATAGCAATCCTTGAAAGATAGTAATATCCTCCCTTCAGGGGGGTGTTTTTGATATTTGGAACATCCCCCTATCCCCCCTCAAGGGGGAATCACCTCAATCTTCCGTTGAAAAGTACTTCATGAACTGTGTTCTTTCGTAAACCACAGGCTTTGAATATTTGCGGTAATTCAGCTTTCCCCTGAAATCGTTAACCGATTTGTACCCGCCTGCATCCATCCACTCTTCCATCTGATGGTTCATGGTTTTGATGTACTTAATCCCTTTTTCATACAATACAGAGCAAACCTGTACTGAATTGGCTCCGACAAGAAGGTATTTCAGGGCATCATTACCGCTGTGAACACCTGTGGATGCAGAAAGATCAATTTTAATATCCTGGGCAGATGCCATTCCAATCCATCTCAATACATAACGTTTTTCAATTTCTGAACTAAAGATTGAAGCAGGAATAATCTCAATTTTATTCAGGTCAATATCAGGTTCATAAAATCTGTTGAACATCACAACCCCTTCGACTCCCCTCATATATAACTGATCGATGATATAAAGAATGTTTGAAAACCTTAATCCCAGCTTAACAGCAATGGGTATCCTGATTGTCTTTTTCAGCTTTTCAACAAGGTCAAAGTAGATCTTTTCCGAATCCGGAGCCGATTTCTTTCTGTCGACCGGGAGATAGAACACATTGATCTCCAAAGCATCTGCGCCTGCTTCCGCAATATTCTTTGCAAAACCGGTCCATCCGCCTGATGAGTAGCAATTTATGCTTGGAATAACAGGTATGGAGAGGTTTTCCTTGGCTTTTCTGATAAGCGCCAGATACTCATCGACAGAATTGGACCTTGTGTAATTGGCAATATAATCCTCAGCCTCAGGATATCCCGGTGATACGGGGATTGTACTGATATGGTGATTGATCTGCTCCTCGAAAAGGGATTTAAGAACGACTGCCCCTGCTCCCGATTCTTCTGCTTCTTTCAGGTGTTCAATATTTGATGTTAATCTGCTGCTGCTTACAATCAAAGGACTCTTCAGGTCCAATCCAAGGTATCGTACAGAAAGCTTATCCATATAATATTAATTGAATGATTTATAATCGCTCTCCAAATATAAGACTTCCTATCCTTATTATTGTACTTCCTTCTTCAACCGCTATTTTATAATCGCCTGACATTCCCATTGAGATTTCTGTAAAGTCCGGATCTCCGCTAAAATATGTCGTTTTCAGATTCTTAAAACATTCTGTCAGGAATCTGAATTCATCCCGCACCTGTTCCTCATTATCAGTGAAAGTTGCCATGCCCATTACCCCGCAAAGTCTTACTGATTCAAAATGGCGGAACTCTTCTGATTCCATCATTACAGTAACCTCTTCAGGGCTGAAGCCGAATTTCGTCTCCTCCTTTGCGATATGAAACTGGAGAAGGCAGTCCACTTTCCTGCCGTTTTTCAAAGCTTCAGCATCAATGATCCTCAGTAACTTAAATGAATCTACCGAGTGTATCATGCTGATAAAAGGAACAATATATTTAACCTTGTTGCTCTGGAGGTGTCCTATCAGATGCCATTCAATATCCAGGGGCAGAAGTTCTTTTTTTGATAGTATCTCCTGTACCCTGTTTTCACCAAATATCCTGTGGCCCGTGTTATAAACTTCAAGAATATCGCTTACACTCTTTGTCTTGGATACAGCTACCAGCTTAACAGATGAAGGAAGATGCTGTTTGAGTAAAATGATATTTGAAGCTGTATCGGACATTATTTAAAATGTGATATAGCAAAAGTAGAAAAAGTGAACAGCTATATGAAGGAATTGTGAAAGTATTTCTCTGTGTAACTCTGTCTAATCTCTGTGAAACTCTCCCGATAGATCGGGATAAGTTGTGTAAGTTCATTTTTTTGTTACACTGAGAAGCACAGAGATTTCACAGAGGTTCACAGAGTACAAATTAGTCTAGCAAGTGGATCACGAGTCCGCTTCTGAGTTTCGGTTCAAACCATGTTGATTTGGGTGGCATTATATTTCCTGAATCGGCAATGGTAATTAGCTGGTCCATCGACACAGGATAGAGTGCAAATGCAACTTTCATATCTCCACTGTCTACCCTTTTCTTCAGCTCGCCCAGACCCCTTATACCTCCGATAAAATCGATACGCTTCGACCTGCGGAGATCCTGGATATCAAGAACAGGGGCCAGTATCTGGCTGGTCAGTATAGTTACATCTAATATCCCGATGGGATCATTATCATCAAAGGTACCTTTTTTTGCGGTAAGACTGTACCATCTTCCGTCAAGATACATCGAAAAGTTGTGGAGTCTCCTGGGTTTATAGATCCTGGTTCCTTTATCTCTGATCTCAAATCCGGCATCCAGTTTCGCAATGAATTCTTCATTTGAAAGACCATTAAGGTCCTTGATTGTTCTGTTATAATCTATTATCCTTAGCTGATCAGCCGGGAAATGAACCGCAAGGAAGAAATTATACTCTTCTGTCCCGTTATGTTTCGGATTATTTTCCCTTTTCTCTTTGCCCACGAGAGCAGCTGCAGCTGTTCTGTGGTGCCCGTCGGCAACATAAGTAAAGGGTACTTTTTCAGCAAAAAGTTTTTCGATCTGCCGGTTAGTCTCTGGATTGCGGACGACCCAGAAGTGATGTCCGAATCCGTCTTCAGCTTTAAAATCGTACTCTGGCTTTTCCTTTCTCACTATCTTTTTAACAATCGCATCTATCTCCTTTACAGAAGGATAGGTAAAGAACACCGGTTCAATATTGGCATTATTTGTACGAATATGCACCATCCGGTCCTGTTCTTTATCGGGACGGGTAAGCTCATGTTTCTTTATGATGCCATTCAGATAATCATCAACAGAGGCACACCCGACAATTCCGTATTGAGTACGTCCTGCCATGGTCTGTGCATATATATAGAACGATGGAGTTTCATCCTGTAAAAGCCAGCCATTTTTCTGCCAGAGTGCAAAATTATCAACCGACTTTTCATATACCGCATCAGAATGATTGTCTGTATCAGAGGGAAGATCTATTTCTGCCCTTGTGATATGAAGTAATGAAGTTTCTTTACCATCAGCCATTGCTGAGGCCTCTTCCGCATTCATAACATCATATGGCAGACAAGCCAGTTCTTTAGCAATCTCACGGGGAGGTCTGAGTCCCCTGAAAGGTTTCAAAACTGCCATCAGTACCGTTTTAATACTATTTGTTTAACCTGAATTTTTCGTTCCCTGTTTTAAAGAAATCAGCTATCTGTCTTGCTGCAGCAACTCCTGCATTAATATTGGCTTCCTCTGTCTGGGCTCCCATCTTCTTCGCTGTAAATATAAATCTGCCTTTAAACTTCTCGTCGAAAACTGCCTTGCAGTCAGGTTCGACATCGGACAGATATCTGAAATCAGATCTCTCTTCAAATATTTTCAGAAGACCTTCTTCATCTATCACTTCTTTCCTTGCAGTATTGACCAGGACTGCACCCTTCGGCATTTTCTTAAGTAGTTCGTAACCTATCGATTTCTTTGTCTTGTCGTTTGCAGGCATGTGCAACGAGATATACTGGCATTTTGAATAGAGTTCTTCTGTATTTTTGCATGCTTTTATTCCAGCACCTTTCATAACGTCCTCATTCACAAAAGGATCGAATGCAAAGACGACCATACCGAATCCTTTTGCTATTTCAGCCATATACTTCCCTACATTTCCAAATGCATGAAGTCCCAGAGTTTTCCCCCTGAGCTCGCTGCCTGATTTTCCGGCGAATCCACCACGTGCCTGGAAGAGCATCATTTCAAATGCTAGTTCTGCAACAGCATTGGAATTTTGTCCGGGAGTATTCATCGCCACTACTTTGTGAGCAGTGCAGGCCGGAAGGTCAAGATTATCGTACCCGGCTCCTGCGCGGACAACGATCTTTAGTTTTTTTGCGGCCTCCAGTACCTGAGGTGTAACAAGATCGCTTCGCACAATCAGTGCATCAGCATCAGCAACCGCAGTAAGCAATTCCGAGACATCTTTATAGTCTTCCAATAACGCCAGCTGGTGGCCGGCGGCGTCAGTCACCTCACGGATCAGGTTAATGGCAACCAGGGCAAACGCTTTTTCTGTTGCAACAAGTATCTTCATATCTTTTTTTTTAATTATTTTTTTCAAATTCTTTCATAACATCAACAAGTGCCTGAACGCTCTCCCCGGGAAGGGCATTATAGGTGGAAGCCCTGAAGCCGCCTACTGACCTGTGTCCTGCAATGCCAACCATCCCTTTTGATTTTGCGAAATCACCGAATGGCTGTTCAAGTTCCTTATATTCATCTGCCATTACAAAACATATGTTCATTATTGATCTGTCTTCCGGATCTTTTATTGTCGGGACAAAAAGTTTGTTCCGGTCGATTTCATCATATAAAATCTTTGCCTTCTCTATGTTTTTCTTCTGCATAACCTTGACACCGCCAAGATCCTTTAGCCATTTCAGAGTTTGCTGTGCAGCGAAAACAGCAAATACCGGGGGAGTATTAAACATGGATTCCGCTTTGATATGTGTCCTGTAATCCAGGATTGTAGGTATCGGACGTGTCACTTTTCCAAGAACCTCTTCTTTTATGATAACAAATGTAACCCCTGCCGGTGCAAGGTTTTTCTGAGCCCCGCCATAAATTATTGCATATTTTGAGACATCCACAGGCCGGCTGAAGATATCAGATGACATGTCAGCTACCAGCGGAATTTTTGAATCAGGATCTTTCTTAAGTTCTGTTCCGAAAATTGTGTTGTTAGTCGTAATATGGAAATAATCAGCATCCTGGGGAACTATATAATTTTTAGGTATATAGTTGAAATTCTTATCTTTTGATGTTGCCACTTCAACAGCTTCTCCAAATATTTTAGCCTCTTTAAAAGCTTTACTTGCCCATTCACCGGTAACGAGGTAAGCAGATTTCTTATTCATCATGTTCATTGGTACCATTGCAAACTGCATACTTGCACCTCCACCGAGGAAAATAACCTGGTAACCTGAAGGTATTTCAAGCAGTTCCCTGAAAAGTGCAATGGTGTCGTTCATGCACGCAATAAATTCCTTGCTGCGATGAGAGATCTCAAGAACAGATAAACCTGAACCTGCAAAATCCTTTATTCCTTCAATGGTCTTGTCAAGTGTGTACTGCGGAAGAATTGAAGGTCCTGCATAAAAGTTGTGTTTTTTCATGATGATCAAATTATATTAATAATAATAAAACCTGTTTACTGTATGCAAAATTATATTAAAAAAGAGTTCCTATTGTTAAATAATTAACACTAAAACTGTAATATTATAAAATATTATCAACAAGAATCCCACTTTTTATTGCAGGTATTTTTTTTGTAAAATCTGCTGTAAGGCAGAATTCTATACAATCATCAAGTCCTTTGTCCCTGAGCCTTGTCCTCTGCGCTACCTTCTCTATATAACCCTGAAGGTTATCTTTTGCAAGTTCCCACAGATCAATTGCAGCCAGGGTAGAATCACAAATTGTTGTAAACAGATTGCTTTTCATAAGACGTTCGGCGATTGCACCGGCACAAATGGTATCTTCAAGGTTAAATCTGTTTTTCCATCCTGCACAGAAGAGTACAATATCTTTTCCCCCGCTTATGAGCCAATCGGACAGAGCCGTTATGTTCAGGAAAGAACCTATCACGACCGTACCGGCAGAGGATGCCAGATTAATAATACTTGTACCGTTTGTGGTGCTGTAGACAATCGTCCTGCCTTCTACTCTTTCGCGGGTAAAATTAAACGGGGAATTCCCAAAATCGGCAAAATCAAGTACGTACCCATCGCGTTCGGCAGCAACAAGATATCCCTTGTTTTTGTATTCTTTTGCTTCGCTGACTTCAGAGACAGGTATCAGGGAAAGAGCACCATTCTCAAAAGCCGTACATATTGAAGAGCTGGCACGCAGTATATCGATAATTACGACAACCGATCCTGCATGCTGATCATTCTCATACAATGCCGGAGAAAAACATGTTTCAAGCTTTCTTTTTCCCATCAGAATATCACCTTATGATAAAACACAATTGCCTCTGAGCCGTTGAGCCGCTGCTCCGCTAAGCCTTGTAAAATGGAAGGTTTACAACTTTAGCCTTCAGGTCTTTATTTCTAATTCGGATATATATTACTGTATCGGCCTTCCAAAAACCTTTTGTCAGATATGCCATTCCGATACCCTGCTTAAGCATCGGCGACATTGTTCCGGAGGTTACCTCTCCTATAATATTACCCTGTGAATCAACCACTTCATAATGCTGCCTGGGAATACCACGATCTATCATGACGAAGCCTTTCAGACTCCGGGTTACACCTTCCTTCTTTTGCTTCAGCAACATATCTTTATCTATAAACTCCTTATAATCAACAAATTTTGTGATCCAGCCCAATCCGGCTTCTATCGGAGATGTCTGATCATTAATATCATTTCCGTAGAGGCAGAATCCCATTTCAAGTCGCAGAGTATCCCGTGCACCCAGCCCAATAGGTCTGATCCCAAACTCATCTCCTGCTGTAAAAACTGCATTCCAGAGTTTAGGTCCATCTTCATTCTTAACATAGATCTCGCATCCACCAGCCCCTGTATAGCCTGTTGTGGAGAATAAAACATTCTTTATACCTGCAAATTCAATTTCTTTAAAAGTATAGTACTCCATACCGGTCACCGGCTCCGGAGTAAGTTTCTGCATTGCTTTCAATGCCAGAGGACCCTGTATTGCAAGCTGGGCAATTTCATCGGAGGCGTTTACAAGGTCTGAACCAACCTTTAAACCAAACTGCTCTGCATTTCTTACACACCAGCTCCAATCCTTTTCAATATTTGCCGCATTGACCACCAGAAGATATTTCTCAGTGCTGAATCTGTAAACGAGCAGGTCATCCACAATTCCTCCTTTCCCGTTCGGGAAGCATGAATACTGCACCTTCCCGTTAAAAAGTACAGAAACATCATTTGAGGTTATATATTGAAGGTAAGGGAGAGCTTTCTGGCCTGTGACCCAGAATTCACCCATGTGTGAGACATCGAAAACGCCTGCTTTCCGTCGCACAGTAATATGCTCCTCGTTAATCCCGAAATATTCCACAGGCATATAGTATCCGGCAAAGGGAACCATTTTGGCGCCTGACTCCTGATGAAATTTTGTAAATGCAGTGTTCTTCATTATTGATATCCTATTAAATCAATACTATTAAGTAAATAACTTAAGTTGCTAGTTACTGGATGCTTGTTGCTTGTTGCTTGTTGTTTGAGAATGAACATTATTAATTTTTAAGTTTAATTTGAAAGATTATTGAAAATATTACATATTTCTCTATTAATCAGAAATTTAACCAGCAACCAGAAACAAGCAACCAGTAACTTGAGTTAAATATTTAAAAGAAACTTACAAAAATCTTCTGTTAAGACTAAGCCCCCAAATCCTCCCTCTGACAATAGACAGGCTCTAATGGGGGCTATAAAGCATTTATAAACTCACAAATTACCTATAGGGCACTGAAGAGCAAATCATGAGTATAATACACTTCTGTGCAAAACAAAAAAAGTATTCTTTCAGACTCTGCCTGTTATCAGAATTCAAGTATCTTAAATTCTACTCTTCTGTTTTTTGTCCGGCCTGCTGCGGTTGTATTTTCTGCAATTGGCTGCGTGGGTCCGTAACCCTTAAATTCAAGTCGTGAGCGGTCTATGCCTTTCTGAGCCAGGTATTCCACAACCGCCTGTGCCCTGCTTTGAGAAAGCCTGTTATTCAGATCAAGGCTTCCGGTATTATCGGTATGTCCTGATATCTCTATTCTCATCTGTGGAGTGTCTTCAAGTATTGCCACCAGCCTTTCAATCTCTGCATATGAACTTGTTGTGAGTATAGATTTCCCGGTTTCAAATAATATATTATTGAGTACTACTTTCTTACCGACTTTTACCTTTATAAGCGATACATCAAGTTTATATACATCTTCAGCATAGTTTGCAGGAATATTTATACGCTTCATATCTGACAGGAATCCTGTGCCCCTCAGATCGACCATATACGATTTCTTTTCAGGGAGTTTAATCCTGTAGCTGCCATCAACATCGGAACTGGCAGTTGTCCCTACAACAAGGTCGGTTGCAAAATCTATAATATCGACTTTTGCCATTACCGGGTCTCCTGTCTCGGAATCTTTGATCATACCAATAAGATACAATACTTTTTCTTCAGGAGGTTCAGGAACAACAACCGGTGGAGGAGCCTGAACAATCTCTTTTATTACTACGACAGTATCCCTTACAACTACGGTATCCGGTTTTGGAGGTTCCACAATTACTGCTACAGGAATGACAACCGGCTCCGGTGCAAATTTCCATCCCTCGAATATATCAAGACCTCCCATGCTTCCCGGGCGGTTTGAGGCAAAATAAAAGATGGAATCAGAATCTCCGGCTGGATTAAAAAAGAACTCATCCCATGGGGTGTTGACCGGGTATCCAATATTCATGGCTTTTGTCCAGTTCCCCGTCGAGTCTTTTGCACTAAAGAAGATATCAAAGCCCCCGATTGAGTTATGGCCTTGTGATCCGAAAAAGAGGGTATCTCCTCTTAACGAAAACCTTAATGATTCCTCGTCATATGGGGTGTTGATAACCGGTCCGGCGTTGACAGGCTTAGACCACTTACGTTCGTCCAGTTTCTTTATCATATAGATATCCTTGCCGCCAAGACCATCCTTCCTCTCCCCGGAAACGAACCAAACTTCGTTACCCGACGGTGAAAATGTCAATGAAGATTCCGTTTTTCCGCTGTTAATTTTGAAGGGAACAGACTCAGGTGCTTGCCATTTACCTCTTTTCTTATTGGACACTTTAATATTACCATCATTTTCATAGCCTGTATAGATGTAGAGTTCTTCTCCTGTAGGACTAAGGTAAAGAGGAGCCTCACATAAGTTGGTTATCAGCTTTTTCCCTGCAGTTGTTGCAAACATCCACATCCCGTTATTCAAACTGGAAAAGAATATATTCTCATCAAATTTTCCATCGTCATAATTTGTGCTCGACTTTGACAATTCACGCCTGGATGCAAAGAACATTGTTTTCCGGTCGGCGGAGAAAAGCTCAGCATATTCATCAGAATTCGAATTAATGTTAGATCCCATATTGCGGAATCCGACCCTCAGAGTATCTTTTGTAACTTCAAGTGCAGAACCGCACTCTTCAAGATATTTTTTTGCAGAAATAATGTTTTCCTTAGGTTTTTTAACCGAAGTGTTGAGGTAACCATTGAGTTTGTCAATTGCTTCGGTATACCTCCCGGCATACTGAAGAGCACGTCCGGTGAGAAGTAGTAAATCCTCTGTCAGCTCACTTCCCTCCTGGATTGATTTCAGGAAAAACCCTGCAGCATTCTCCTTATTATCAGAAAAGAGAGCAGAAACACCTGTTTTGTAATTCAGTTCACGGTTGGCGCCATTGTAAGCAACTGCTTTCAGGTATTCATCATAAGCGCTTCCAAACCATATACCCTTTCCATCGTAATAATTATCTCCTGCCTTTACGTGCTTCCAGGCTTCCCTGAAACCTGTTTTATCGTTCTTGAACTCCCTCTTAATCACTTTTATATCTGTCTGCGATCTCATAAGTGGGGAGATAAGCAGGAGAAACATAACCAGAAAAAGCATTTTATTTTTCATAGTACCAAATTTTTTGCACTATAAAAATAGTACTTATTTCCCGTTTTCAAAAACCTTTTTTATTATGAGAGGAAACCTGATTCTCTCCGGAAAAAAAATATTCTTATATTTGTTTAATTCTTTGCATCCTAAATAACAGAGCATTCATATCAAACACCTATGGATTACAAATTCATTAATACCGAATATCTTGACTCGGTATCAGGGGGCGACAATGAAATAATCCGTGAGATTGTTGTCATGTTCGGTGAGCAGGTTGTAGAAACAGCGAATCAGATGAAGACGCTACTTGCTGAAAGGAACTATACTACCCTGGGGCTTCTTGCCCATAAAGCAAAATCGTCAGTTGCAATTATGGGGATGAGCGATCTTGCAGCATTGCTTAAAACCTTTGAGCTTCAGGCAAAGGAGGAGATAGAGACAGAACTTTATGAATCTTATATAAACAGATTTGTGTTTGAGACGGGTGAAGCGATGAAAGAGCTTAATGAACTGGTTAATAACCGGCTTAAGAAGATTTAAATGATCAATATTGAGAAAAGAGATAAAATAAATATTATAACTTTCACCGTCGACAAGATCAATGCCCTGATAACCGACGAAATCAGGGAGGAGGTCAACAGAGTTTTCGAGAATGGCGGTTCAAAAGTTATAATTGACCTTTCAGGTGTTAATTATATAGACAGTTCCGGTTTTGGATGCCTGCTTTCGATCATGAAAACCGCCAGGAATAATTATGGCATTCTTAAGTTTGTCAACCCTGAACCATCAGTAATGCAGGTACTGGAAACTCTTAACCTGCATACTGTTTTCGAGATATATGACGATCTGGATGTCTGTCTCAGGACATTGAGATAGCTTTCAATCCTGATGAATTCAAATATTATGAGCAAAATACTTTGGAAGCCCGGGACCATGATCTATCCGGTGCCTGCAGTGATGGTAAGTTGCGGATCAGAACCTTCTGAATATAATATAATTACAATTTCATGGACAGGGACAATCAACACCGATCCGGCGATGTGCTATATTTCAGTACGGCCTTCACGTCACTCCTATGGCATTATCAGGAAGAATGGAGAATTTGTCATCAACCTTACAACAAAATCACTTGTATCTGCCACAGACTGGTGTGGTGTTAAATCGGGTAAAGACCATAATAAATTTAAGGAAATGGGCCTCACCCCTGTTCCCGCTTCAAAGGTAAAAGCACCATTGATAAAAGAATCACCTGTTAATATTGAATGCATTGTTAAAGAGATTAAGGAGCTTGGATCGCACCATATGTTTATTTCAGAGGTGGTGGCGATCAATGCCGATAAAAATTATATTGATGAAAAGAGCGGCGTTTTCAGGCTATCTGATGCTGAACCAATATGCTATTCCCATGGCAAATACTATGAGACAGGAAAGCTGATCGGAAAATTTGGATTTTCGGTAGAGAAGACAAAAGGAAAGAAAAAGAAAAAATTGTTTGGCACATCATAAAACTCTTCTCCGGATTATTTGAACCAAAGAATAAATTTAATACCTTCAAATCGAAATAAAAATATCACCTTGTTATGAGTGAAAAGATTCTGGAAACCCTGATGCAGTTGTTTGCGATCATCGCCAAGCCTCAAAGCAATGACAGCGAAAGGCGTGGTGTAGTCGAAGCTTTTCTAAAACGCCTGCTTAACCAGGAGCTGGTTAAGGAATATCTTGTCAAATACGATGAAGCATTCGACGAAGCAAAGAAGAAACTCGAAAAGAGCAGCGCTGAGCGCCGTGAAGGTGCAATTGCTATAAGGATCAGGAAACTCTGCAAGGAGATCAACGAGCAGGGCCAGCTCGACCAGGAACAAAGGATAGTAGTGGTTATACAGGCACTTGAATTCTGTAAATCAGGAGGACAGGAGGTCAGTAATCTCGAACTTGGTTTCATAAGCACACTAGCCGAAGGATTGAATATTACGGAGGAAGAGTATGGATTCATTGAGAAGTTTGTCCTTAACTCATTCAGCAATATTCCTGACCATCAGGATATACTTCTGATAGACGGGAACCAGAAATCTGATCTTAAAGAAGCAAAACATATATACAAGGAGCTGCTTAAAGGACAGATATGGATTCTTTTTGTACCATCCGTTAAGATGTATTTTACCAGGTATACGGGATCGGGAGAGCTTTCAATGAACGGACAGCTTCTTCAGGAGGATAAGGTATACCCGTTCAGCCAGGGTTCCTCAATCAAAGGTTACAAGATCAAACCTGTATATTACTGGGACGTAACGATGCAATTCCTTAAGGAGGAGTTCAAATCATCAAGAGTCGTTTATGAAGTGAATAATATTGAATACAGGTTCAAGAGCGGGAAGGTAGGTATTCATCACATGAGCTTCAGGGAAGAGTCGGGCAGGATGGTCGGCATAATGGGAGCCAGCGGAGCAGGGAAATCAACCCTCCTGAGCGTTCTGAACGGAACAAATGCTCCTTTCGACGGAGAGGTCCTCATTAACGGTGTAAGTATTCATAATGAAAAAGAAAAGATCAAGGGACTCATAGGCTACGTCTCTCAGGATGATCTGCTGATAGAAGAACTTTCGGTATTTGATAACCTTTATTTTAATGCAAAACTTTGCTTCGACAATCTGACGGAAGAGGAGATAGTTGCAAGAGTCGACAGCACTTTAAAAAACCTTGGTCTTAACGAAATACGCGATATGAAGGTTGGCAGTCCGCTGAACAAGAAGATCAGCGGTGGTCAGAGGAAGAGGCTCAATATATCCCTCGAGTTGATTCGTGAACCAGCTATCATGTTCCTTGACGAGCCTACTTCAGGTCTTTCATCACGAGACTCTGAAAATATACTCGACCTGCTTAAGGAGCTTGCAAGAAAGGGAAAACTTCTTTTTATCGTGATCCACCAGCCATCCTCCGAGATATTTAAAATGTTCGATAAGCTGATAATCCTTGATACCGGAGGATACCTTATTTATAATGGCAATCCTGTTGAGTCTATTGAATATTTCAAGAGGAAGATTGAACAGGCAAATTACAACGAGAGCGAATGCTATATTTGCGGTAATGTGAACCCCGAACAGATATTCAACATTGTAGAAACAAGGGTCTTCACTGAAAACGGGCAGCCGACTGATACAAGACGTATCGCTCCTGCTGACTGGAGCAATCACTATGAATCGGAGAGGAAAGAAGATGCCATGGATCCCGGAGGTGTAATTCCGGAGATCAACTTCAAAACTCCAAATAAATTTAAACAACTGGTAGTTTTCACAAAAAGGGATGTTCTCTCAAAAATAGCTGATACACAATACCTTCTTATAACCTTGCTGGAGGCACCAGTCCTTGCATTTGCCCTTTCTTTTCTGATAAGGTACTTCGATGAAAGCGTTGCAGACGCGAAATATACTCTCTACTCAAACAGCAACCTGCCGGTCTATATCTTCATGTCTGTCATTATTGCAATATTCATGGGATTGACTGTGAGCGCTGAAGAGATCATTAAGGACAGAAAAATATTAAAAAGGGAAGCATTTCTCAACCTGAGCTGGAACAGTTATCTTATGTCGAAAGTTTTTGTTCAGCTGAGTATTTCAGCTATCCAGGCTCTGACTTTTGTAATAATAGGCAATAGTATAATCGGTATTAAGGGAATGTGGTTCGAGTATTGGCTTGTTCTGTTTACATGCTGGGCCGGTGCCAATATGCTCGGGCTTGTTATTTCAGACAGTTTCAAGGCTGTGGTTACAATCTATATTCTGATACCATTCCTGGTAATTCCACAGATAATTCTGAGTGGTATTATGGTAAAGTTTGAAAAACTTAATCCAGACCTCTCCTCCCCGATTGCCATACCATTTTACGGAGAGTTCATTACGGCACGCTGGGGATATGAGGCACTGGCAGTTAAGCAGTTCAAAGACAACAGGTATGATAAACAATTTTATATTTACAACAGAGCCATAAGCAAAGCTAAATTCAAGAAAGATTTCTGGTGTAATGAACTGAAGGGAAACCTTGAAACTATAAGGAGTGACCTTGATAAAGGTACCCGCAGCGAAAATTTCAACAACAAATTGCTGATCCTGAATAATGAGATTAAGAAGGAACTGGCACTGACACCCGATATCAAATTTGATTATACGGGGAACCTTACTCCTGAAAAGATTAACGCCGAAACAGTAACATCTGCGTTGAGTTATATAGAGAAGATCAGGAAATATTATGTCTCCTACTCAAATAATGCTTCCGGCAGGAAGGAAGCTTTAATTACTAAACTGCAATCAGCCGACAGTAAGGCGTTTTTAAAACTCCGGGAAGACTATGCTAATGAATCACTTGAGGAGTTTGTGACCAATAAGAATGAAACGAAGTATACAATCGACTTCAAGGGAGAAATAGTACAGAAAAACGATCCTATTTATATGGATCCAAAGTACAACTTCATCAAAGCACATTTTTATGCTCCGGTAAAGCGTTTCTTCGGTCAGGATGTTGATACCTTCACCATTAACGTGAATGTTCTTTGGGTAATGACAATAGGTCTCTATTTTGTTCTCTATTTCAGGCTGCTTAAGAAACTTCTCGATTCGGGAGAATTGGTAATTGGAAAGAAAAAGGGAACTGAATAGCCGCAACCAGGGGCTACAAAAAAAAGAAGGGCTTTCGCAAAAGCCCCTCTTTAGTTTTTGGAATAACCGATCTGATTATAATCTATTCAAAATGGTTGATTACTCTACAATTTCAATCATTTTAAAAGGTACCCTGATGATAGATTCATAATCCTCACCAGCTTCCAGCATGTCTTCATCATCCTCTTCATAATACCAGTTTACCTCGACTTCATTTTTGGCCTTATGAATTGCCTCGAGTTTCTTAAAAACATCAAGGATACATTTTGATGAGCTGGTATTGAAATACTCCAGCCGTATATTAACGACAGTCTTGTTAAGAGGTGTTTCCTTATAACTCTCGAGCCAGTCAACCAGTGGTTTGTAGAATTCAACTGAGTTTTCAGGAATTGAACGTCCTTTGATTTCAAATACACCATCTGTTGCATCAAATTTTACAGTTGGAGTTTTTGGTGTTCCTTCGATAATGATCGGTTCCATTTTATCAAGTTTTAATGTTTATAAATTTATTCTCTTTCGTCAACCAGGATATTCAGATAAAAGAAAGAGTATTTACCGTTATATTTTTTAAAAGTATATTCAAGTCTATTGCCTGTTTTTCTTGCGATATCAACAAGCCCGAGTCCTCCCCCTCCCTTTGCAGATATTCTCTGATGATTCAGGATAAACTTATAGAGCTCTTTGATCTCTTCATGACTCGACCTGTTGATCCTTTTTATCTTTTCGTCCAGTTTTTCTATGTTATCGGCATGTACAAAGTTCCCGGTAATAATTTTATAACCGTTGTCGACCTTCTGCACAATAAGCAGGCCAAACTTTTCAGAAGTCTGATCTTCGAAATCATCCGGTACCTTATCGACATGATGATAAAGATTCTGCAGGCTTTCGACTAGTACATTATAGACCTTCTTCCTGAGCTTAGGCTGCTCATCTGCCTTAACCATCTTGTCCTCAACAGTATCAAGAACATGGTTAATGACATCAGAATCTATATTACCCTTGTAAAAAAGAATAACATTATTCTTAGCCTGGTCCGTCAAGTAATTCTCTATATCAAAGCTCATGTAAGCTTCTTTTTGGATACGGTCTCGATTTCCGATAACAAATATAATAAAAATATGAAGTTACCAAATATAACTTATTCACTATACAGTTTTTTCTAAAAAGAGATGTTTTTTGATAAAAGCATGAAATTGTTGTGATAAATGCCCGATTTATTATGATGTCGACTCCTTATGGATCTTTCTTGTGCCCTCATACAATTCATATCCCACCAGGATACATTCGAGTGCACCGTTGAAAAGTGTATGTTTCGACTTTGGTTTAAGACCTATATTCTTAAGGTACTCTTTGCCCGATGTTATTATCCATGCTTTGCTTCCGGCAAAATTATGCTTCAGAGTGGTCCCTATCATACCGTATAAAAGGTCAATATCATCAGGCTTCAGGCGCTGACCATATGGTGGATTCAATATAACAAAACCATTTTTATCAAAGGGTTTAATATCCTTAAAATCAGCTATGTCAACCAAGATCTGCTCTGATAGTCCCGTTTTTTCAATGTTTGCCCGGGCCTGCTTAACAGCCTCTCCGGAAATATCGCTGCCTGAGATGCGTACACCAGATTTCCGGATTTGAGTTTCACACTCCTTTTTCACTCTGCTGAATAGTTCGTCATCATAATCTTTCCATCTGCTGAATCCGAAAAACTGTCTGAATTTTCCCGGTGGAACATTGCAGGCAATCAATCCTGCTTCAATGGGTATCGTTCCTGAACCACACATAGGATCTGTAAGCGAACATGAAGCATCCCATCCTGAAATCATAAGGATCCCTGCTGCAAGCACCTCATTAAGAGGAGCTTCCCCTTGCTCTGCCCTGTAACCTCTTTTGAATAAGGGTATTACAGAAGAATCAAGGGATATTGTTACATTTTCATGGCTGATATGCAGATTAATCTGGACATCAGGGTCAGTGGAACTGACCGAAGGACGTTTTCCGGTTTTCTTTCTGAAATAATCCGCAACCGCATCTTTTACCACAAGCCCCGGAAATCCGGTATGACCAAAAAGCTCTGAATTAACCACAGGAACAACAGAAAAAGTCTGATCAGCGTCCATAATTGCTGACCAGTCAATACGCCGTGCATTCGTATAGAGGTCATCCTTTGACTTAATCCTGAAATCGGAAACAAGGACGAGAACCGATAAAGCGCATCTTGAGCAGTAATTCACCCTGTATAAGAGTTCTTTATTGCCGCTGAACATTACTGCCCGGTTTGCCTGGCTTACATCCAACGCACCTATTGTTAATAGTTCTTCTGTGAGAACCTTCTCCAGCCCAAATAGTGTCTTTGCTATAAATCTCATCTGTTGAAATTCATTGATTGATTAACATCAAAATTAACTAATTACCAGTATTTAACCGGTATTAATAAAATCTTTCGTATCATGTAAAACAGAATGCAGTTTTTATCGTTAGTTTTACAAAATAGTTAATATCATGTCATTAAATTACATTATTAATCATATTTATGATGAAAAGACTGAATCTAACTCCTGCATTAATAATTTCTCTTTCTCTTTTATTCTTTACATCATGTGAAAAAGAGAAACCTTTAAGCGAGCTTATCATAGGTAAATGGGAAGGTGAGTATGTAACCCGGGTCGTATACGAAAATAATGAACTGACTGCAGAGATTAAACAATATCTCAAGACTGATGATGTGGCCCTTGAGCTTGTACAAAGTGGTACAGGTATTTATACCCAGTCAGGTGATGATTTCCTGTTCTCCTGGTCATTGAACGGAAACTCCCTTGCAATTATAGGGCTGAGCCAGGAAACAATTGTCTGGAACGTAGAAATGAATGGAGATAAACTTGTCTGGTCTTATGACGAAACCGACCCTGAAGATACGACACTCTCTTATAAATTTATATTTACCGCAAAAAGAGTAAACTAGAAAGATCTACTTATAACCAAGGATGCTGTCATAAGCCTCTTTATCCGATATAATCTTCAGGGCTTTTTCAATTAACTCATCATTTTCGTTCATTATCCTGAAGTATTCATTCGACCCCCAAAGGTTATTTGCGACAAGCGCCTTAAGTACCTTAAGTATATTGGGTTCAGACTTCTTAAAATAGTCATCATTATATTTCACACCTGCATCCTCTCCTTTTTTGATGAAAGCCTGGATTTCGGACGGAGAGAATTCAAATCTGCTCTTAAAGTCATCGAATGATTTGTATTCTGTATTGATCTTTGTCCTGTTCTTATCAGAATATTCAAGGACGAATGAATTAAAGACACCTTTCCTGGAGAGTGTTCCATGGTAAATAGTGTAGTTTGAAGTATCATAGGAGACAAACAGATCAGGCATTATGCCTCCGCCTCCATAAACTGTACGTTTATTTACAAGTGTCGTGTACTTCAGGGAATCCGGTAAATGAACACTGTCTGCTGAGACAAGTTCTCCATCAGAAAATCTTTTGACATAATTGCTATAATATTTATCATAGCCTTCGTTGTAAGGACTTTGAATTGAGCGTCCTGTGGGTGTATAGTATCGGGCAATAGTGAGTCTTATCATTGATCCGTCGGTAAGATAAAAACCGTTCTGAACCAGACCCTTACCGAAGCTTCTTCTTCCCATAATGACACCCCTGTCGTAATCCTGGATTGCACCGGCAAATATCTCGCTGGCCGAAGCTGAGCCTTCATCAATAAGCACTACAACCCTTGCCGAAGTAAGGTCTCCGGATCCGGTCGACTTATAATTCTGCCTCGGGGTTTTTCTGCCAACGAGGTAAACCAGGAGTTTCTGTCCTGTGAAGAAATGATCTGCCAGTTCGGTAGCACCGGTCATGACACCACCTCCGTTTGATCTCAGGTCAATGATTATATTCTGAAGATTGCTCTTTCTGAGTTTTGCAACAGCGTCTTCAAATTCTTTCCCTGTGGTATTTGAGAACTTATTCAGTCTTACATAACCAGTCTCATGATCAAGTATATATGCCGCGTCGAGACTGTTTATAGGAATCTTGTCGCGGATAATTGAAAAATCGAGAATCCCTTTTTCACCCCTCCTGAAAATGCTTATATTCACAGTCGTTCCCTTTGCACCCATGAGCCTGGTCCTTACGCCGGTCGTCGAAATTCCGGTCCCGGCAACTTTTTCACCGTTGATGGTTATTATCCTGTCGCCGGCATGAAGTCCAACTTTTTCGGAGGGACCGCCGGCAATCGGTTCAATAACAATAATGGAATCCCGTAAAAGATTAAATTGTATTCCGATCCCTTCGAAATTGCCAATCAGCGGCTCATTCATTTCCTTCACATCCTTTGCTGAGATATAGGTTGAATGAGGATCCAGTTCCCTTAACAGGTCAACAATTACCTTTTCAGCAAGTTTTGGAAGGTTTGTGGTATCAACATAGAAAGCATCAATCAGTCCGAGTGTTCTCCCTATCTTGAAGGTTTCCTCATTCAATTCCTGGGTTATCGCAACCTGATTTAATGATACCAGGGCAATAAAAGCAGCTAAGATTCCTTTGTTTCTTATCTTCATCTGACAATATTCTGCTATGTTAAAATCTATTCAACAATCCATTAACAAATATGTTCTTTTCTTTAACTTCCAACTCCAGGCACTTTAGTCACTCTGAACTTTCTTCTATTCCCATTCTATTGTTGAAGGTGGCTTCGAGCTGATATCATATACCACCCTGTTAATTCCTTTTACCTTATTAATTATCTCATTTGAGATCGCCCCGAGAAAATCGTCAGGAAGATGCGACCAGTCGGCTGTCATGCCGTCTGTAGAATTGACTGCCCGGAGCACAACAGCATACTCGTAGGTTCTCTCATCTCCCATCACACCCACTGACTGCACCGGCAGAAGGATCACCCCTGCCTGCCATACTGAATCATAAAGTCCGTGCTTCTTCAGGCCCTCAATAAAGATTTCGTCTGCCTCCTTTAGTATTTCAAGGTTTTTTCTCGACATCTTGCCGAGCAGGCGTATTGCCAGCCCCGGTCCTGGGAAAGGATGCCTTCTCAGGATGAAATCCGGCAATCCAAGGGCCTGGCCTACTCTCCTGACTTCATCCTTGAAAAGCAGCCTGAGAGGTTCAACTACCTTAAGATGCATCTTTTCAGGAAGACCTCCCACGTTATGATGCGATTTTATTGTTGCGGAGGGTCCATTGACGGATACTGATTCTATTACATCAGGATAGATTGTGCCTTGTGCTAGCCACTTTACATCTTTGACTTTATGTGCTTCACTGTCAAATACTTCAATGAACATCTTACCGATTATCTTCCTTTTTTCCTCGGGATCGCTTACCCCTTCAAGCTGATCAAGAAACCTGTCGGCTGCATCAACACCAATGACATTCAGTCCAAGTCCGAGATATGAATCCAGCACTTTCTGAAATTCGTTTTTTCTGAGCAGACCATTATCCACAAAGATGCAGGTAAGGTTTTTACCAATAGCTTTATTGAGAAGGAAGGCAGCAACTGATGAATCCACGCCACCGGAGATACCGAGTATAACCTTATCGTTTCCCAGCTTTGCTTTAAGTTCGTAGATTGTTGATTCTGCAAATGAATCAGGGGTCCATGTTCTTGAGCACCTGCATATTCCGGCAACGAAATTATCGAGCATCTGTCTGCCGTCGGTTGTATGATACACCTCCGGGTGGAACTGTATACCCCATGTCTCTTCACCCAAAATATGAAATGCACCTGCCGTAACAGCAACTGTTGATCCTGTTATCTCATAATTTTCCGGGACCCTTGAAATAGTATCTCCATGCGACATCCAGACCTGTGTCCCGGGTTTTACATTTAAAAACAGGGGATCGAGAGTATTTATATTGATCAGGTTTGCTCTGCCATATTCGCGTGTGCCGGAAGGCAGGACTTCACCTCCGAAACCATGTACCAGGTACTGGGCACCGTAGCAGACACCAAGCAGAGGAATAAATCCTTTGATCTTTGAAAGATCAGGAACCGGGGCATCTTTGTCACGGACCGAAAAAGGGCTGCCTGACAATATAACTCCTCTGACACTCTTATCGGGAACCGGAAAATGGTTGAAAGGCCAGATTTCGCAATAGACATTTAATTCTCTTATTCTTCTGGCTATCAGCTGAGTATACTGAGATCCGAAATCGAGTATTAAAATTTTCTCCTGCACGCTGGTCTGATTAAGTTATGGAAGGGCTCAAAGATAGAAATTCTTTTCTAAGGTTCACTGATATTACCTACCTCATAGGTTCTTCCATCGATTGCCGGGAATGTCTGCAGGAATACCGATCTTGCCTCATTAACGAGAGCATTAATATCGCGATATCTGGCAGAAAAATGACCTATCAGAAGGGCACCTGCACCTGCTTCCCTGGCGATTCTTGCTGCATCGATAGTTGTTGAGTGACCTGTCATACTGGCCAGTTCAGAAAGGCTTTTGTCAAATGTTGCCTCATGGTATAGAAGGTCTGTATCCTTAATGAAGCCCGGAAGACGGCTGAAGTATTTTGTATCGCTGCAATATGCGTATGAAAGCTGTTTGGGACCCGGGATGGTTATCTCCCCATTTTTTATTACAGAGCCATCTTTTGCAATAAAGTCTTCTCCTTTTTTAATTGCAGGTATTCTTACAGAAGGAATCTCATACTGCTCAATTGCTTCTTTCCTGATGTTTCGCAGAGAGGGCTTCTCCCTGAAAAGAAATCCATAGGCTGATACTCTGTGATCAAGAGGGAAGGATGTCACAGTCAGATACTTATCATCAAGGATCCTGACAGAATTTTCTCCGGATAAAGCGATAAAATCGATCTCAAAACCCAGGTGGATGTCAAAATCACTCAGATGAGAAAGCATCATTTCATGGTAGTTAGCCGGTGCATAAAGATGCACAGGAGAATTTCTTCCCATAAGGTTGAAGGTGGATAACAGCCCATAAAGTCCGAATACATGGTCACCGTGAAGATGGCTTATGAAAATATGGTTGATCTTTCCAAACCTCACCTTGTTTTTACGCATTTGCATCTGTGTACCTTCACCACAGTCTATTAAATACAACCGCTCATGCGCGTTAAGCACATGAGCGGAAGGAAATCTTTCTGATGTTGGCAATGCAGAACTACTGCCAAGTACGGTCACTTTCATCGGCACTCTGCAATGCAGGCAACTTCAGGATATTATTTTTTCAGCATCTGCAACAGTCCCGGTGATTGTAAGGACCGTGTCAAGCTGAGAAATAGTGATAAGTCGTTCGACGGCTTCATTAAGTCCGCAGAGAACAAATGTACCACCTGCATTTTTGCACAATCTGTTGGCTACCAGGATAGCGCTCAGACCTGAAGAGTCGCAGTACTGACATTTTTCAAGATCAAGGATGATATTCTTTTCACCTTTGCCTGAAACCAGCACTAGTTCAGACTTCAGTGCCGGGGCAATGTGAGTATCAAGTTTCTCGGACTGGATCTGAATTACAGTACTGTTATTCCGGTTTTCAATATTGAAATCCATAGTTGTAAATTTTGATAGCCCTAATTTAACAATTATTTCTGTTTCCTGGAAGCTTTATTCTCTTTTTCTTCCATTTCTTCTTTCAAAGCCGCAAGTTGCGTTATATCACCAAGAGTTGTCTTTTCCATATTTGTCTTGGCCTTTCTTGTTGTTTTTTTGGGGGTTTCACTTTCCGCTTTCTTCTCTGGAGCTTCGGTTGCTTTCTTTTCATCTTCAAAGATCCTGCTATGTGAAACAATGATCTTTTTCGCTGATTTGTTGAATTCGATAACTTTAAACATCAGTTTTTCATCTACTTTAGCGATCATACCGTCTTCCTTAACAAGATGCTTCGGAGTTGCAAAACCTTCTACGCCATAAGGGAGAGCGATTACTGCACCCTTGTCGAAAACTTCCATTACGGTACCTTCATGCACTGAGTCAACTGTAAAGAGTCCTTCAAAAACATCCCAGGGATTTTCTTCAAGCTGCTTATGGCCAAGGCTGAGACGTCTGTTTTCTTTATCGATCTCGAGAACCATTACTTCTATTTCTGCATCAATTGCAGTGAATTCAGCAGGATGTTTAATCTTCTTAGTCCATGAAAGATCTGAAATATGTATAAGTCCGTCAACACCCTCTTCAATTTCAACAAAGACACCGAAATTGGTGAAATTCCTGACTTTGGCGGTATGTTTTGATCCGACGGTATATTTATCATCGATATTCTGCCATGGATCCGGCTTGAGCTGCTTGATGCCAAGAGACATCTTCCTATCTGTCCTGTCGAGTGTAAGTATCACAGCGTCAACTTCATCTCCTACTTTCATGAATTCCTGTGCGCTGCGCAGGTGTTGTGACCACGACATCTCTGAAACGTGTATAAGGCCTTCAACTCCTGTTGCGATTTCAACGAATGCCCCGTAATCAGCCATAACCACAACTTTGCCTTTAACCTTGTCGCCGATCTTCATGTCAGGATCAACAGAATCCCATGGATGAGCTGTAAGCTGTTTCAGGCCAAGAGCGATCCTCTTCTTGTCGTCATCGAAATCGAGGATAACAACATTGAGTTTCTGGTCGAGCTTAACGATCTCTTCCGGGTGATTGACTCTCCCCCATGAAAGATCTGTGATATGAATTAGTCCGTCAACGCCGCCCAGGTCGATGAAGACACCATATGAAGTGATATTCTTAACGGTTCCCTCAAGAACCTGTCCTTTTTCAAGTTTGGCAATGATCTCTTTCTTCTGCTGTTCAAGTTCAGCCTCGATAAGAGCTTTATGCGATACAACGACATTCTTGAATTCCTGGTTGATCTTTACAACCTTGAATTCCATTGTTTTACCAACAAATACATCATAATCACGGATCGGTTTGACATCTATCTGTGAACCGGGAAGGAATGCTTCGATGCCGAATACGTCAACGATCATGCCACCTTTGGTTCTGCACTTAATGTAACCGGTGATAATTTCGTCTTTTTCAAGAGATGCATTTACCCTGTCCCATGAATTTATTGCACGTGCTTTTTTATGTGAAAGGAGAAGCTGACCTTTCCTATCTTCCTGGCTTTCAACATATACTTCAACTGTATCACCAACCTTCAGATTAGGGTTATAGCGGAATTCATTCAGAGAAACAACACCTTCCGACTTATAACCAATGTTGATTACAACTTCGCGGGAAGTCATCTGTATAACTGTACCATGAACCACCTCATCAACCGCAACAGTTGATAATGTTTCGTCGTACAATGCTTCGTATTCCTTGTGCTTTGGTGAGTCTTTCAGACCATCGCTCTCATAACTTGTCCAGTCAAATTCTTCATTTGACACGGAGCCAGTATGCTCATCTGTTTCAGATTCAGCTTTAGCTTTTTTAGGCTTTTTCTCTTTTAATATTTTAGAAGCTTTTACTTCTTCTTCTGCAGCCTCAAATGCAGCTTCTCTTTCATCTGCCTCTGTTTTCTTTGCAGCTTTTACAGCCTCTGCATCCTCTACGGTTTCTTCAAGAGTTACTTCTTCAAGTGCCTCTTCAATAAGTTTTTCTTTAGTCTCTTTAACAACCTTTACTTTCTTAACAGGTTTTACAGTGTCTTCGCTTTTTTCCACAACCTCTTTTTTGGTTGTCTTCTTCTTGCTTTCAGTCATAATTTTAATTTAAAAGAACTAATAATTAATAAGTTAGACATTATTTTGAAAAAAATGGTCTGCAAAGATATGATTTATTTTATAAAAAGCTATAACAAACATAAGATTTTCATCGTATTATAAGGTATCGGGCATAAGGCGACAGGTATAAAAACCTGAAGCCCGACCCCTGAAGCCAGTTGCCTCATGATGAAATTTCTGAAATTCACAGCTTCTATTATCTTTGCATATTACACAAACTAAAACCAGAAAGTGCTTCTATGAAAATTGCGGTAGTTGGAACGGGATATGTCGGACTTGTCACAGGGACTTGTTTCGCTGAAAGCGGGGTCACTGTAACATGTATTGATAATGATAAGCAGAAAGTCAGGCAGCTGAACGAAGGTTCAGTACCAATTTATGAGCCCGG
Source organism: Bacteroidales bacterium (assembly GCA_025454795.1). Taxonomy (GTDB): domain Bacteria; phylum Bacteroidota; class Bacteroidia; order Bacteroidales; family VadinHA17; genus LD21. The sequence continues at coordinate 81,385 of JALONT010000005.1, forward strand.
TCTTGAAAGCATGATCAGAAGGAATGTGGAGAAAAAGAGATTATTCTTTAAATCCGGTCTTAAAGATGGAATAGAGGGTTCTGAAGTGGTATTCATTGCTGTCGGGACACCCCCCGGGGAGGATGGCAGTGCCGACCTGAAGCATGTCATTTCTGTTGCAAAAGAGATTGGCTCACTGATAAAGAAATATATTGTTGTAGTGACCAAAAGCACTGTTCCTGTAGGAACAGCTGAAAAGATCAGGAAGGCGATCCAGGGGCAGCTGGATAAACGCAATTCGAAAGTTACTTTCGACATGGCATCAAACCCTGAATTTCTAAAAGAGGGAGCCGCTGTTGATGACTTTCTGAAGCCGGAAAGAATTGTTATCGGCATCGATAATGAAAGAACCGCTGATATAATGAAAAGGCTCTATATGCCTTTCGTGCTGAATAATCATCCTATCCTGTTCATGGACATTGCCTCGGCAGAGATCACAAAGTACGCAGCTAATGCAATGCTTGCCACACGCATCAGCTTTATAAATGAGATTGCCAACCTCTGCGATCTCCTCGGAGCTGATATTAACCAGGTAAGAAAAGGCATCGGAAGCGATTCCAGGATAGGAAGCAAATTCCTATATCCCGGAACCGGTTATGGAGGATCATGCTTCCCGAAAGATGTGAAAGCAATTATTAAAACAGGCCAGGATCATGGTTATGAACTGAACGTGGTGAAGGCAGTTGAAAAGGCGAATGAATACCAGAAAAATGTCATTTTCAATAAGATGACGAAACTTTTTGATAATAACTTCAGGAATAAAACTATTGGAATCTGGGGACTTTCATTCAAACCAAAAACTGACGATATCAGGGAGTCATCATCAGTTTATCTGATCGGGATGTTGCTGAAGAAAGGTGCTAAAATAAAAGTATACGATCCTGCTGCCATGGATGAGACAAAAAAAGTGCTGGGCAGCACAATCTACTATGCAGGAGATCCTTACGAAGCTCTTGAGGGAGCCGATGCCATGGTTCTGATGACGGAATGGTCGGAATTTCACCTTCCCGACTTCAAAAAAATTGCAGGAATACTGAAAGGAAAAATCATCTTCGACGGCAGAAACATTTATGATCCGTCAGAGATTAAGAAGCTGGGGTTTAAGTACTTCGGGATAGGAAGAAGATAGGCAACAGGCGACAGGTATTTTTTTCCCCCCCTGACACCTGTAGCCGGGAGCCCGACGCCCGTCAAATTAAGTAAATGATTCTTAATAAATACAGATTTTATTAGACAAGTATTATGAAAGGAATAATTCTAGCAGGTGGTTCAGGGACAAGGCTTTATCCTGTTACAAGTGCAATCTCCAAACAGATGTTGCCGGTTTACGATAAACCGATGATCTACTACCCCTTGTCTGTTCTGATGCTGTCAGGGATACGCGAAATCCTGATCATTTCAACACCGCGTGACCTTCCCGGGTTCCGCAGCCTTCTTGGTGACGGGAAATCCCTCGGATTAAATTTCAGCTATATCGAACAGCCTTCTCCGGATGGTCTTGCACAGGCATTCATCCTTGGGGAGAAATTCATCGGGAACAACACGGTCTGTATGATCCTGGGGGACAATATTTTCTATGGTCACGGATTTGGTGATGCACTAATGAAGACTGCAGAAATCAAAAAAGGAGCTTGTGTTTTCGGTTATTATGTCAATGACCCGGAACGATATGGAGTTGTTGAATTTGATAAGAGCCAAAAAGTTTTAAGCATCGAGGAAAAACCCTCAAAACCAAAATCCAATTATGCCGTTACCGGACTCTATTTTTATGATAACAGTGTTGTCCAGAAAGCACTGTCACTCAAGCCTTCGCCCCGCGGTGAACTTGAAATTACCGATCTGAACAGACTTTACCTCGAGGAGGGATCTCTGGAGGTTAAACTGATGGGCAGGGGAATGGCATGGCTTGACACCGGCACATATGAAAGTCTTCTCCAGGCCGCAAACTTTATTGCAACCCTTGAACAGCGGCAGGGATTAAAAGCATCATGCATTGAGGAGATAGCTTATAAAAGAGGTTTCATTGACAAGAATCAGCTGATAGCTCTTGCTGAGCCATTCAAAAAAAGCCAGTACGGTAAATATCTGATGAAAATAGCTATAGACGAAATCAGTGTTTTTGAAGGTTTAAAGTAACCGTCCATGGAAATAACTGAAACAGGATTTAAGGGACTTCTGGTGATTACACCGGCAGTTTTTAACGACAGCAGGGGTTATTTTTTCGAAAGTTTCAACAAAGAAGTATTCCGGGATGCCGGTATATTTTTTTCTCCCGTTCAGGATAACGAATCGAGATCAACCCTGGGCGTTATACGCGGTCTGCACTACCAGCTCAGACCTTATGACCAGGCAAAACTGATACGGGTAGTCGAAGGGAAAATTTATGACGTTGCACTTGATATACGCAGGGATTCACCCACTTTCGGGAAATGGTTCGGAATTGAACTCGATTCGGAAACAAAAAAACAGCTTTTTATCCCAAGAGGTTTTGCTCACGGATTTTCTGTCCTGAGCGCTATTGCTGTTATCCAGTATAAAGTTGATAACATTTACAACAAGTCGGCGGAGAGAGGAATAGCACTCAATGACCCTGCCCTTGGTATCGACTGGAAATCAGGAAAAACGGCACCACTTATCAGCGAAAAAGATCAGAAGAATCCACCTTTAAAAAAAGCAGACAATAACTTTTAGAAATATACCCATAAATTATGGCAGTAATCCTGATTACCGGGGCAAACGGGCAGCTTGGAAGCGAACTCAAAACCGTTTCAAAAAATTACTATGGCTACCATTTTGTATTTACCGACATCGATGATCTTGACATTACGAACAGAAAGCTTACTGCAGACTTCATAAAGAGAACACAACCCGGCTGGATAGTAAACTGTGCCGCTTATAACCTTGTTGATAAGGCTGAAGATGAAAGCGATAAAGCCATGCTTATCAATGGAACTGCCGTAAGAAATATTGCAGAGAGTGTCAGGGGAACGGAATGCAGGTTCATCCATATTTCTTCGGATTATGTTTTCGACGGCAGGTCTAATGTTCCCTGCAATGAGAATTCAGTTCCAAATCCGCTCGGAGTATACGGACGTTCAAAGCTGGAAGGAGAGAAAGCAGCACTGCTTCACAATGGCTCAATGATAATCAGGACATCATGGCTTTATTCATCTCACGGGACCAACTTCGTTAAAACGATTCTGGGAAAAGCAAAGGAGAACGATTCTCTGAGGGTAGTCTTTGACCAGACTGGCACTCCGACATGGGCAGCCGATCTGGCTGAATCGATAATGCTTATAATCTCAGGAGTAATCCGGAACCAGATTGCATTCAATGCAGGAATTTACCATTATTCGAATGAAGGGGTCTGCAGCTGGTACGATTTTGCACTGGCAATCGTAGAAGAAGCAGGGTTAACATGTAAAGTGCTGCCGATACTTTCAAGGGATTTTAAAACCACGGCCCAAAGACCATTCTATTCAGTACTTGACAAGAGTAAGATAAAGGAGAATTATAACCTGGAAATACCTTACTGGAGAACAAGCTTAAATAAGTGTCTCAAGCAATTAATATAATCGATATCAGCATGATACCAATTGATGAAATAAGAAAGAAAGCCAGGTTGTGGCTTGGAAGTGATTTTAATGAAGAGACACGTAAAGAGGTCAGTGAGATGCTGGAAAAGGATGAAAAAAGGCTGGTGGATGCCTTTTACCAGGATCTTGAATTTGGTACCGGAGGGCTGAGAGGAATCATGGGTGCAGGCACCAACAGGATGAATACTTACACCCTCGGAATGGCAACACAGGGACTCTCAAATTATATTATGAAACAGTGCGGCAACAAGGGAATAAGTGTTGCTATCGCCCATGATTGCCGGAATAACAGCAGGTTATTTGCCGAAACGGCTGCCGACATATTTTCAGCTAACGGATTCCAGGTATATCTGTTCGAATCGCTCCGGCCTACCCCGGAACTCTCATTTGCGATCCGTCATTACAGATGCCAGAGCGGAGTGGTGATAACGGCATCACATAATCCGCCTGAATATAACGGATACAAAGCCTACTGGGATGATGGCGGTCAGGTAATAGCCCCTCACGATACCGGTATCATTAGAGAGGTCCGTAAAATACGCTCTGTCAGCGAAATAAAGTCTGAAGGGAGAAAAGATAAAATCAGGATCATCGGCAAGGAGACTGACGACGCCTTCCTGAAAGAGGTCCTTAAGATGAGCATCAATCCCGAAGTGATTAAGAAGCACAGCGAAATGGGGATCGTTTATACACCTATTCATGGTACCGGGATCATGATGATACCTCCGGCGCTTAGACTATTCGGTTTCAAAAACATAATCAGCGTGCCTGAACAGGATAAAGTAGATGGTAATTTCCCCACTGTTAAATCGCCTAATCCCGAAGAGCCCGACGCACTAAAAATGGCTATCCGGAAAGCTGTCGAAACAGGTGCAGAACTGGTGATGGCTTCCGACCCTGATGCTGACAGGCTGGGAATTGCATGCAAGAATAGAAAAGGAGAGTTCATCCTCCTGAACGGAAACCAGACCTGCGCATTGCTGATTTATTATATCCTCTCACAGTATAAGGAGAAGAAGAAATACAAAGGCAATGAATACATTATCAAGACTATAGTAACATCAGACCTGATAGACACAATAGCTGAAAAGTATGATGTTAAGTGTTATAATGTTCTTACGGGCTTCAAGTTTTTTGCAGAGCTCATCAGGAAGCTTGAAGGAAAGAGGAAGTACATCGGGGGTGGTGAGGAGAGCTATGGATTCCTTCCCGGTGATTATGTCAGGGATAAAGATGCCGTAGCATCCTGCGCCCTGATAGCCGAGGCAACTGCATGGGCAAAAAGCCATAACATGACTCTGTATGAACTGCTTATTGATATCTGCCTGAAGAACGGGCTGTACAAGGAGAAGCTTATAAATATTGTTAGAAAAGGGACAGAGGGAGCTGATGATATCAAGACGATGATGAGAGGGTACAGGAATGATCCTCCCAAAAACATCAATAATAGTAAAGTCGTGATAATCAACGACTACGAGAAACTCATTTCGACTGATCTCCTGACAGGGAAAAAATCTGCGATCGATCAGGAGAAATCGGATGTCCTTCAGTTCTTCCTTGAAGACAAATCCAAAATCTCTGTAAGACCTTCCGGTACGGAACCAAAAATCAAATTCTATTTTAGTGTAAATACTACACTTAAATCAGATGACAAATTCGAGGAGACAGAAAAGTTACTCGACCAGAGGATTGATGGTATTATTACAGATATGAAGCTGATATAATAACACGCACTCATCCCCCTTCCCCTTCTCTCCGCACATAGCCGGCGGAAAGAAGGGGGAGTAATAATCAATAAAACATGAAATCATACCGTAAAGAACTCTGGTTTGAAATACCCACACGAAGAGCTTTCGTAAATATCACCGGACAGGTTGAGAGATGCCTGCAGGAATCAGGTATAAAAGAGGGACTGATACTTGTCAATGCGATGCATATCAGCGCCTCGGTTTTTATCAATGATGATGAATCAGGTCTTCATCACGATTTTGAAGTCTGGCTTGAAAAGCTTGCTCCCGAGAAACCATACAGTCAGTATAAACACAATGGATTCGAAGACAATGCCGACGCCCACATTAAACGCACCCTCATGGGAAGAGAAGTCGTTGTTGCAGTCACCAACGGGCAAATGGATTTTGGTCCCTGGGAACAGATGTTTTATGGCGAATTCGACGGCAAACGACGTAAACGTGTGCTCATAAAAATTATAGGTGAATAGAACATGGGCGACGGGCATCGGGACGCCTTCGTTAAAACTTCGGCGGCTAAAAGCGTCAGGCAAAGGTCAATGGTAAGCTCAACATAACCAATTGTCAATTAGTCTTCCTATAAAATCAACCATTTAAGAACTTTATTACTGGTTTCTGATTCATTTAATGCCATGAATAAAATACCTTTTTTGTTTATCCTGTTAATTATTTCAGGTTGTTCATCATCAAAGATAGACTTTGACATTGAGAAAGAAATGCTTCTTGTCGAAAAGACAATTAACGCAACCATAGGCTGGGCAAAGGATAAAAACCTTGCCTTGCTTTATAATGTTATTGCGAATGACTCCTCCTTCCTGGAGGTTCATCCGGATGACCGTATAGTAAAAGGATTCAATGAATTCAGAAAAGCGGAAGATTTCTGGATGAGCCCCGACTTCAAAGCAGTGAGGTACGAGATCCGTGACCTTAAAATAACAATCTCCCAGTCGGGTAATGCTGCCTGGTGGTTCTGCATGCTCGATGACATAAACGAATGGAAAGGTCAGCCTGCAAACTGGAAAAATGCCCGCTGGACAGGAGTCCTTGAAAAAAGGAATGGAAAATGGGTGATTGTTCAGCAACATTTTTCCTTTGCAAGTAAGTAAATAATATTCATGGCTTAAGTGCTTTTTTTTTGACTATATGAAAACAATTATTAAAATTACATTTCTGGCAATATCTCTCTGTCCTGCATTAAACGCCCATCTGGAAAAAACAAGACTTACCGGCTCTTACCTCGGCCAAAATCCTCCCGGCCTGACTCCTGAAGTCTTTGCTCCAGAAATTATTTCTACCGATGCTCATGAATTTTCCTGCTGTTTTTCTCCTGACGGTAATGAAATCTATTTTACGCGAATGAACCCTGAAGAACGTCAGAACTATATCATGTTCACAAGATTGACAGATGGAAGCTGGACAGAACCAGTTGAGCTAAAGCCGAAGAAATAAAAACACAAAATCTTTAACAATTTAAAGCAAGGAGAAAACAAAATGAAAAAACTCATTTTTCTCTGTTATTTACTGTTTACTCCAATCATAACAATGAATGTCCAGCCTGATAATTCCATTGTTACCGGATCAATTTCTCAGAAGAAACATGCCGCCTCTTCGGCCAAACAGCCTGAAAAGCTCATTTTGTACGATGGAGGTCCCGCCTGCCATTCTGGATTCGGTAGCCTAAACGTGAAATCCTGTTTTTGCTTCATGTAACCGTGGTAAGAATTAATGATAGGGTTTTACATTTCTGAAGGGTCTTATAAATACTGATTATCATAACTAACCTGACGATTATGTCAGATTTATATCATACTCCTTGTAAGTTTGTCTCCATTGTGATTCTCATTCTATCATTTCCACTGGAGGGTTGTGAAAGGAAAGACAATTATCCTGAAGTTTATTAAATGAAGAAGACCATGAAAAGACTTTTAACTTTATCCTTTTTGGCATTATTCAGTTTTGCGCTTGCAGGTCAGAAGGTCAAAACTTCAAACCTGAATCTCCATTACCTGGGACAGAAACCTCCCGGCATGACACCGGAACTATTTGCTCCGGACCTTATCGCCACAGGTTTCTATGAACGCGATATAACCATATCTCCCGACGGAACTGAGATCTTCTATGGAATACTTACCGGCAGGCATGTAACTACCTTATATACAAAGCTTGCAGATGGCAAGTGGTTAGAACCCGAAATCCCTCCTTTTGCCCGCAACAGCCAGTATTTCTTCCTGGAACCATGCTTCTCCCCTGATGGAAAAACAGTATTTTTTCTCTCAACTAAGCCACCAGACGGGAAAGAACCAAAACCGGGATGGGCTTACCAGAATATCTGGGCTTCCGATAAGAAGAGCGATGGAACCTGGAGTGAAATATATAATCCCGATACCGCCTTTAACAGGCCAAACTCGCAATTTTATCCGTCACTGACAAAAACAGGAACGCTTTATTTTACCAGAAGTGATGAGAAGACAGGAAAATCTGAGATTCTGAGGGCAAAGAAAAACGGGAGTAAGTTTGATGCAACTGAGCTGCTTCCTCCCGTTATCAATGGCAATGGTAATATCTATAATGCTTTTATTTCACCTGATGAGAGTTTCCTTATCGGATGCGTTGATAATAAGAACAATGAAACTAATCCGGGTTTTGCAAACTATTATATTTTTTTCAGGGATAGTAATGATAACTGGAATGAAGGAATCTCATTCGGACCTGATATTAACATAAAAGGAAGCAATGCTATTTCTGCTTCGGTTTCACCTGATGGAAAATACCTGTTCTTTTCAGCCAGGATAACAAGCGATCTGATGCAGGAAGTATTCTCAAAGGCTACCCTCGGATCGCTGAAGGAATTCCTTAACAGTCCGCAGAATGGCAACTATGACATTTACTGGGTTTCAGCCGGTGTAATTGATGAATTACGTCCAAAACAATAATGCTGATCGCTGGCGCGGATTACAACCGAGGATCGCTTTAGCGAGCCGAGCTCGGTAAAGCCAAATCCGGGCTAGCATGGGCATGAGAAATTAAAATTAAAGAAACTATGGAATCAAAAAGTGAAATAACAAAGCAGGAAAGATCGGCACTGATAAGAAAAATGATAACCAGGTTTTCATTTGTACCGTTATTTATAGGTATTTGCACGCTATTGCCTGCAGGTACCTTCAGTTACTGGCAGGTGTACGTCTATTTTTCCGTGCTTGTTGTCCCTATGGTATTCGTTCTGATTTATTTTCTAAAAAGAGATCCGAAATTCCTCGATCGACGAACAAGAGGAACCGAAAAAGTAAAGGAACAAAAGCTTATCCAGATGATCAACCTGCCGGTTTTTATGGCAGCATTTATAATTCCCGGTCTTGACAGACGCTTCGGATGGTCAGATGTACCCATTGAGATTATCATAATTACAAACATCGTAATTCTTGGAGGATATCTGATCATATTCAATGTCTTCAGGCAGAACAGCTACGCTTCACGGATAGTGGAGACCTATAAGGAACAGAAGGTAATCACAACCGGGTTATACAGTGCTGTAAGACACCCTATGTACATCGGGGTGCTGATAATGTACATGCCTACTCCCCTCGCCCTCGGTTCATATTGGGGACTGATACCCATGGCATTGCTTCCTGTAGCACTGGTATTCAGAATTCTCAACGAGGAAAAAGTCCTTAAAGAAAATCTGGAAGGGTATAAGGAATACTGCCTTAAAACGAAATACAGGCTTATCCCTTATATCTGGTAAGGCATCAGTTCCTGAGCCCTGAGCCCTGAGCCCTAAGCCTTAAACCACTCATCCTTAAAATTAACAAGGTAAACCCTGTCTGTCGATCTGGTAAGTGCAGTATAAAACCACCTGAGATAATCGATCGTTATCTCATTCCTGTTAAACATCCCCTGGTCGATAAAGACCCTCTCCCACTGACCGCCCTGGGCCTTATGACATGTGACTGCATAGGAAAATTTTATCTGCAGGGCATTGAACCAGGGATCACTCCTGACGGCTTCAAACTGTTTGCGCCTGGTCTTAATATGCAGATAATCAGCAAGAATACTTTGATAAAGTTCTTTGCTCTTCTCTGCCGGAAGAGAGGGTGTATCAAGATGCAGAACATCCATCATCACCTTTGATTCCACCTCGAAATCATAGTCCGGAAAATAAAGTGTCATTTCGGCGAACCTGAATCCGTAGCGCTCCTCATACTTCCTTATTTTCTTTACTTCAGCAATATCGCCATTGGCAATAAAGCCAGGGCCGTTCTCATCCTCCTCCACCAGAAAATAGTTGTTCTTCACCACCATTACCATGTCGCCGGGACTAATCTCTTCCTCCCTGAAGAAGATCCGGTTGCGTATGCCCTGGTTATACCGGTTTGCCTGCTTGTTTGAATTTACAACAATTATGGTTCCTTCCATGCCGCAGGTACCATATGATGAAGAGATCTCATCGATAAGCTCTTCGCCGCTGATTCTGATGACATCTCTGAAATTGATGGTGTCGATTGCCGGATGGACAAGGTCATTCTCAGCGATCTGCTGTCGTACCCGGGTTGCATTCATCAGGACCCCCGATGTTTCGCTCTGCCGGACAACCTGGCAAAGCTCAGACGATATAAGTCCGAAGCCGAATTCGCCAAGGGCTGATGTGTCCAGAGCGGGACTGAGGTTTGATCCTACCGGGGGCAGCTGGGCAGAGTCGCCGACAAGGATAAGCTTGCATTCTGTTCCTGAATAGACAAACTCAATAAGATCCTCCAATAGCCTGCCGCTTCCAAACAGAGAAGTATCTGATGATGTATTCGAGATCATTGAGGCTTCATCAACAATAAAATAAGTATCCTTATGAAGGTTCCTGTCGAGTGAAAAACTTCCTATGCCGTCTTTTGAGGATTTTTGCCTGTAGATCTTTTTATGAATTGTGTATGCCTGACGTCCGGAATAAGTTCCAAGAACTTTTGCGGCTCTCCCTGTTGGAGCAAGAAGCACTGAACGCATCCGCAGCATTTCGAGTGTTTTTACAATCGAACTTATAACACTTGTCTTGCCTGTACCGGCATACCCTGTAAGGAGAAACATTATATCATTGCTGTTGTTGCAGATATAGGTTGATATCTTCTTCAGGGCCTCCGACTGATCTTCTGTCGGTATATTACCAAGATTCCTGCAGAGGTTATTATATATTATTGTATCACGCATCGAAAATCCTTTCTTAAAAGCCGTATCTAATGGACAAAATGTATCATATTATGCCAAAACGTATAATCATAGGCATTTTTTTCTAATTTTGTTTGTAAACATAAGCATTCTGAGTAAGAATAGAAAGACAAACGACTCTGTGTAACCCTGTGCATGCTCTGTGTAACTCTGTGTCAGTTCTTCATTATTTTGTTACACAGAGGTTCACAGAGAAGACACAGAGAGCCACAGAGGAAAATATATAATTTATTAAGATTTATGCCTTTCCTGGAACTCTTTGATGAGACACTTGATATAAACTCGACGGAGACATATGAACTATCGGTACAGATGAGCCCTGACGGTTTCTCTTTTACCATCCTCGACACAATAAGGAATAAATATGTACTCTTAAGAGCAACAGACCCGGATGAGAACAAGTACCTTGCGTCTGATAAAATGAGCGGGATCATTAGCAAAGACGACTTCCTGACAAAGCATTACAAAAAGGTGAACATTGTAATGCCTTCACCCAAGTTCACCTTAGTGCCATCTCCCCTTTTCGATCCGGGGAAAAAGGAAGAATATTTCAGCTTTAACCTTATCAGGAATGAAAATGAAGTGATTCTATCAAATAAAATACCTGATCCGGATGCTTATGTTGTTTTTTCAGTTCAGAAAGCAATCATTGAAATCGCAAAGCAATTCTGGCCGGCTGCTCAGGCTTTACATCATACTAGGCCGCTGCTGAACCAGGTATCACATGCAAGCAAAAGCGTCGCTGGCCATTATGTTCATATTCATATTGAAAGAGAATTCTTCAACATGTTTATCTTCGACAAAAGCAATCTTACCTTCAGCAACACATTTAATTACAGGAATATATCCGATATACTATATTATGTGCTGAACGTCTTCAGTACCATGAGCATAAGTCACGATGAGACGATACATTTCAGCGGACAGACAGAGAGATATGATGACCTCTATTCAAATTTTGCGATATATATAAGGAATCTTAAGTTCACCGAGCCTTCGGGTAATTTTACCTGGAGCTATGTTTTCAATGACATAGAGCTTCACAGGTATATTAATCTTTTCAATGCAACAAATTGCGAATAATCGGGGGTAAATACAAAGGGAGGAGGATCACTCCACAGGCCGGCTTCAAGGCCAGACCAACAACCGACTTTGCCCGTGAGAGCCTCTTCAACATACTTAACAACAGAATCGATTTTGAAGAGGTCAGCGTGCTTGATCTCTTTTCAGGGACAGGAAGCATAAGCTATGAATTTGCTTCACGGGGAGCCCGTGAGGTTCATCTTGTTGAAATGGATACCAGACATATCTCAGGGATCCGGCGTATAATTAAAGATATGGGTATCACCAATATAAAAACTATACATATCGATGTGCGGGCATATCTGAAGACCTGCTCTGTAAAGTACGATGTTGTGTTTGCTGATCCTCCTTATGAACTTTCATGGCTCAGGGAGATACCTGACCTTGTCATCGGCTCAGGGATTGTCAAAGAGGAGGGTTTCTTTATCCTTGAGCATCCAAGGGACATGAGCTTCAGCAGCCATAAGTTTTTTTTTGAGCACCGGAATTATGGCGGTGTTAATTTCAGCTTTTTCAGGGCTAAATGATTAAACGTAAATATCAGAAATACTGGTAAATGAAGGATCGTATATCAGGTCGCTCAGAGTATTATTTCATCTAAAATATTAAATTTGGTTTGTATTTTTCTATTTAATAAATTTATATTCTGAAAATCTCTCTTGAAATCATGAAGTTATGAAAAAGGATCTTTTCATAATTGAGCTCATTAAAAGTCCTCCTTTTAAGATATTGATCATCCTTGCATTGCTTATCCTCCTGGGGGTATTTATCTCCAATAGAAAGGAAAGAGCCGTTAAGATGAAAGAAGATGTCCTTTATGTTCAGCCAAAACCACAAAATTAGTTATGTGCATGTCGTGAAAAATTGGCACTGCCAGACTGCATTATACCAGCGAAGCCCCCTGAATATCAGAGATTTCTGTGCTTTAAGAAGCTGTACGGACAGGACTCGTGCAGAAATTTTATTTGAATTCGAAAACGATTTAAAATCATTCTTTATCGGTCCATTTGTACAATAAGTAATCCACCGTTCCCGAATGCCTGTTTTAATCATAAAGCCAACATACAAGCAATCTGAACCGGTTTCATCTTTTAAACTTATTGAAAGCTGGGGTAAAATAAGAAAATCTTCCAACCTTAAAGATCAGTCAGGAAAATGAGTATCATATAATAGTACAAAATGAATTCTGCTTTTGAAGATTATTAATATTTCCATCTGATAAATTCGCTTCAACCTTCATGATATTATTTTCATGATTTAAGCCAGAGGTTTTGTATAAAAGTCACTTTATCCTATGTTCCCTTCTTTGCTGTCTATTTCAGATCATAATTATAAGGTGAATACAATTGACAGAATAAAAAAGCTTTGATTTCAGTATTTAGTCAATTAAAAGTTGAATTATACCATTATCCGGGGAGATATTAACACGCCTTAATGAAATCTTTTAAGTAAATTTATGGTGAAATGCAACTATCAATAATATGACTGATAATAAATCAGATATAGAGCAGCAAAAACTATTGCAAGGTTTTATAATGATGGATCTTAAAGATATAGATCCGACAAAAATCGAGGGAACCTTACAAGGTAAATGGAACTCAATTATTTATGTAACTGGAGGAAACGGAGTTCTTCAAATTGATTTTGATGAGTTTATTGCACTGGGAAACAGGATATTCTTCATTGAAAAATACAAAGTTTGGAACATGAACAAAACTAATAATTTAAGAGGATATCTGGTACAATTCACTGATATCTTTTATAACCATATTTATACAGGCAACCCAAAATTAAAAAGCGATCAGACCCTGATTGGAGAAATTCCTCCATTTATCAGGATCCATCGCTATGATAAAATTGAATGGAGATTAGTACTTGATACCCTGTCATATGAATATTTATCAGCTAAGACAAACTCCAGAGAAATTATTTGCCTTGAATTGAAAATAATGATGTTAATGTACAGGAGAAATTCTATGTTCTCCGACAAGCTATTTGAGTCACAAAGAAAAAAACAACTTCTAAATGAATTTCGAAAACTTGTTAATATTCGTTTTGCAACATTACGATCTGTAAAAGACTATGCCCGGGAATTGAATATTACACCAAATTATTTAAATGCTCTTTGCCAGGAATTCTTTTTAAAGACCGCAAGTGAAATAATAGTTGAACGAATAATTCTAGAGGCAAAACGAATGCTGATGCATTCCAGGTTTAGTATTTCAGAGGTCGCTTATAAATTAGGCTTCAAAGATAACTCTTATTTCGGGAGATATTTTAAGAAAGAAGCAGGAATGACACCCCAAAACTTCAGAAGTTCATGTTTTCAATCAACTAAGTTTAATATTAAATAGTTTAACAATGAAATCACAAATTAAATCCATTCTGATACCGACTGACTTCTCAGAATCATCGGAAAATGCTTTGGCTGTTGGAATTGCCATTGCGGAAAGACAAAAAGCAGACATTGTTTTATTACATGTAGTTGACAGGTTCGCAAACTTACAACGTACAGAAGTATTCCTTCCGGAAATACAGTTGATGCCTGACATAAACTTGATGATCGAAATCAGGTTAAAGGAATTCTCAGAAAGTGTATCTAAGAAAACCGGAATAAAGGTGGAAAGCAAAGTATTAAATGGTCAGCCCTTCGAGAGAATTTGCAGGTTAGCCTACGAAGAAAATATCAGTTTGATAGTCATTGGCACACATGGTACGTCAGGCTTAAGGGGATTATTTATGGGTTCAGAGGCATACAGGGTAGTAAAAAGTGCACCATGCCCCGTATTAACTGTCCCAGGTAAATGGAATAAGAAAGAATTTAAAAAGGTACTTTTTCCAATAAGACTCATCCCAGGTGCATTAGATAAATACTTCTATGCCAGGCCCATAATAGAAAAAAATAATTCAGAACTTTTTCTTCTTGGCCTTACTGATATGAAAAATACCAGAAATACTAAAGATCTTATGCTATTAATAAAAAACCTTAAACGCCAGCTCAATAATGATAATGTCAAATTTCAGACCGCCTATTGTCTCGGAGAAGACTTTCCCGCAGAAGTTTCTAAGACGACCAGAGATCTCAATATTGATTTAATAATCTTGACAGCAAATATCGACCCTGAATGGAGATCATATTTTATAGGACCATTTGGACAACAGGTTATTAACCATGCACAGGTTCCTGTTTTGAGTATCAAACCATCAAATGACCAGGCTGAACCTGTTCACGCTTTCAGACTTGCGGAGCAGTGGGGCAGATCTATTAATTTATCTGGTAAAGAAAAAAGGACAGGGAAGTGAAGTTGACCCTTAAACTATTTTTAAGGTGTGAACTGGAAATGTGAAGAAAAATTAATTCGATAAAACCAAAGAATATGAATAAAATAGTAGTGCAATCAGTTCAGTTTAAAGCTAGTGTACAGCTCGAGGAGTTTGTAAAGGAAAAAGTCTCAAAACTATTTGAACAGGATAAATCAATTATCAGAGCAGATGTTACTCTGTTTGAAGGTGCATCAGGAAATCCAAAAAATCAATTCTGTGAAATAGAACTCTCGGTTGCCGGTCAAAATCATTTTGTAAAAAAGAACAGTGAGAGTTATGAGGAATCTATTTTGGATGCAGTCAAAACCTTGCAAAAGGTAATCCGTAGACAAAAAACAAAAAAGATAATCAGAAGAAGATCATTCTGAAATCCTTAAAAAATAAATCATCAATTAATTTATAAGATTCTGATCATGACTGAAAACGACATACTGTATCAACCAAGGGATTTCAACTCGATTGAATTATGGAAACATATAACATCAGAGCAATGGAACGATCCATTCTGGCAAAAGAAAAACTCAATTCGTACGGTTGATCAGCTCAAAAAGGTAATTACATTAAACAGTCATCAAGAAGCCGAGATCAGAAGAACGGTTAATGCTATGAGAATGGAGGGGAAAGAACCTATGCGAATCACCCCGTATTACGCTTCTCTCATTCAGGAAGATCCATTTAATCCATCATTCCTTTCTCAAAGGTCCAAAAAAAGAATTGATCCAATATTCTGGCAATCTATACCCACTCCAGCAAACCTCCTTTTCCCCAATGCTGGAGCAGAAGCTGCGATGAAGGAGGGTTCAAGAAGTTTTGGAGCTGCCTATCAGCGATATCCTAACAGGGTGGCATTGTTTGTTGCAGAAAACACAAGTTGTGCTTCATATTGCGTGCATTGTCAGAGATCAAAATCTTTGGATAGC
Source organism: Bacteroidales bacterium (assembly GCA_025454795.1). Classification (GTDB taxonomy): domain Bacteria; phylum Bacteroidota; class Bacteroidia; order Bacteroidales; family VadinHA17; genus LD21. Next base: position 97,306 of record JALONT010000005.1, read on the forward strand.
ACTATGAATGTAAGTATGAAAGAGATCAATAGAGGATTGTTTTACATTGGGTTTAATCGAAACATAAATGAAGTACTTGTTACCGGTGGTGATGCCTTAATGATAAGTAATAAAACATTAAAGTATGTTCTTGAAGAATTGAGTAAAATTGATCATATAAGGGCTATCAGAATGGCTACAAGGGTCCCTGTTGTATTGCCTATGGCGATAACAGAGGAACTTTTAAATCTGATCAAAGTATCGGCAAACAAATTCAATAAGGGATTGGAAAAATATGTCTATTTTATGACTCATATAAACCATTTTCATGAAATAACCTTCGATCTATACATAGCAATAAAAAAAATCAGGGATTTTGGATTTACTGTTAGAAACCAAACTGTTTTATTAAACCATGTCAATGACAATTTCAGTACCCTGGCAGAGACTTTCAGAAGAATGTTCTGGATAGGTGTGCATCCCTATTATTTATTACAATGCCATAAAGAAAAAGGAATTGTCCATTTCATAACCCCTGTCCAGGTAGGAAAAATATTTATGAAAAATCTTCAGGGTTGGATTTCAGGGATAACGGTCCCCCGGTATGCATCCAACGTTGAAGGTGGGGGTGGCAAGGTTCTACTGATGCCGTCAGGTCATGATACACTTAATCTTAATACCGGAATTGAGAATAAGATTTCTGAGAGCCATGCTGTAGTTTCTACATGGGATCATAAAGAGATAAATAAATATGAATCGCTTGGCAGGGCAACAGAGAAAGAATTTTCTGAAGCGGTAAAAATAATGGATGCATTCATAGGGAGAAAAGGGGGGTTTCTTCCGAGAATAATTATTATGGATGAAAAAAGTAATCATATCCGGACAACTAACAGGTCTAAGTTGCCTGTCTATGAAACAAGAAAAAAGTCTGAAGCATTAGGATATGAATTATTTACTAAAGATATGCCGCTTACCAATCCTGCATTGATTTATAAGGAACTTGAAAAAGAATATCTGAAAAGCAGGTATAATGTAAAATAATTGTTAACGCAGATAAAAGAAAACAGATGTTCAGGATACGTAAAATAACAAATCCTTACCTTGAAGGGAACATTAAATCAGTTGAACGTATAAAAGAAATCATCAGGCTGCAGTTCCCTGCACTGAAAGCAAATGAAATAGAAAATATTTCACAACAGATGATCAACCAGGTTAGAAAGAAATACCAGACATCCCTGGTTGTAGCTGATGATTTCAGTGGTAACATAAGAGGTTTTGCTATTCTTCTTTATATGTCCGATCTTAAATTCTGTTATCTCGATCTGATTGCAGTCACTCCCGGCAAACCCACTTCCGGCGTGGGGGGGTCAATTTATGAAAGGATACGTGAGGAAGCAGCTTCTCTGGGGACAATAGGGTTATTCTTTGAATGCCTGCCCGATGATCCTAAGTTATGCCGCGACACCTCCATCATTGACCAGAACATGAAGAGGCTTGCTTTCTATGAAAGATTCGGAGCATATCCAATTATCAACACAAAATATGAAACACCAGTAAAGCCGGAAAATGATTGTCCTCCTTACCTGGTCTATGACGATCTGGGGTCCGGAAGATCCCTGAGTTCAGGAGAATTGAAAAGAATAATACGGGCAATACTGAAACGCAAATATTCTCTCTATTGCCCCCCTGAATATATTAAGAGGGTTGTTGCCAGCATTAAGGATAATCCGGTAAAGTTAAGAGCTCCCCGATATGTCAAAACCGACGAGGACGAAAGCCTAAGGCAAATAAAAAAAGGTGATAACAGGATCCGACTATTTGTAAATGGCAGACATCATATCCATCATGTTAAAGAAGTCGGATATGTTGAGTCACCTGTCCGCGTGAAAACTATCTTCAGGGAAATCTCAAAACTGGGAATAATATCTGAAGGAAAGGTAAATGAGTTTCCGGACAAGTTTATTTATTACGTACATGACCCTAAGTATGTAAAATACTTCAAAACTGTCTGTACTGGCTTAGAACCGGGAAAATCCGTCTATCCTTATGTTTTCCCTATCAGGAATGCTGCTAAGCCACCAAAGATGGTATCTGTCAGGGCTGGTTACTATTGTATTGACACTTTCACACCATTGAATTTAAATGCATATCAGGCAGCAAGATGGGGTGTTAATTGTACTTTAACAGCTGCTGATTCCATTCTTGAAGGGAACAGGATTGCATATGTACTGACCCGGCCTCCGGGGCATCACGCGGAACGATTTGTTTTCGGAGGTTTTTGTTATTTCAACAATGCTGCCATTGCGGCCAATTACCTTAGTAAATATGGTAATGTGGCAATACTTGATCTGGATTATCATCACGGTAATGGACAGCAACAAATTTTCTACGAAAGACGGGATGTGCTTACAATTTCCATCCACGGACATCCTTCTTTCGCTTATCCTTACTTTTCGGGATTCAGGGGAGAAACAGGCAAAAATGACGGATTGGGCTATAATTTTAACTTTCCACTAAAAGAGGTGATTAACGGAATTGAATACCGGGAGATACTGAAAAAAACATTGCGTATTATCAGAAAATTCAGACCGGAATTTCTGATTGTTGCCCTGGGCCTCGATACAGCAAAGGGCGATCCAACAGGAACATGGATATTGTCACCAAGGGATTTCTACCTTAACGGCAAAATGCTGGCCGGCTTAAAGATGCCTGTATTGTTTATCCAGGAAGGAGGATACAGGAATAGGTATCTTGGTATCAATGCAAAAAATTTCTTCAGAGGATTTTATGAAGAGTATATTCAACATAATCCAATAAAAATTTTATGATTCAAAGATTAAAATACGCATTGGATCTCGTGATAATCCATATAGGGGAACATGAGTTAAAGATATATTCCATTTTGACTGTTCTGCTGGTTTTCTTCATTACCAAACTACTCATTATGCTTGTCAGAAAAGCTCTGTTCAGGAAACAGAAGTCAAGAAAACTTGATCATAGCAGCGCCTATTCTTTATATCAGATTATCAGGTATGTTATTTGGATACTTTCAATAAGTATAATCCTTAATACATTAGGCTTCAGCCTCACTGTTTTACTGGCCGGATCAGCAGCACTCCTGGTTGGTGTAGGATTAGGTCTGCAGCAGACTTTTAATGATTTTGTTTCAGGAATAATACTGCTTATCGAAGGAACAACAAAAATAGGCGATGTACTTGAGATCGACGGAAGTGTGGTGATTATTCAGAAAATAGGATTAAGAACATCGAAAGGCCTGAACAGGGATGATATTGTTGTAATAATCCCTAATTCATTAATAACCACCAACAGGGTAATAAACTGGAGCCATCAGTCAAAAAAAAACGCGTTTTAAGATCAATGTAGGAGTAGCTTATGGCAGTGATGTTGATCTGGTTATTAAGTTATTAAAAGAGAGTGCTCTTGAGCATCCCGATGTTACTGACAGGGATTCGCTTGAAGTGAGGTTGCTCGATTTTGGAAGTTCAGCCCTCGAATTCCAGGTGTTATTCTTCAGTGATAATGTTTTCAGAATAGAAAAAGTAAAAAGCGATATAAGAAAAACAATTAATCATAAATTTATTCAGAATAAGATCATTATTCCTTTTACTCAGATTGATTTACATGTTGATAATCTCAGAAATATTAAATAATTAAAAGGTTAATAATGCAATTAGTGGTTTTACGGTTGTTTCTGCGAAACGACATATAGCGAAGGCACCTTGTTGAGAGCGATTTCAATAAGTTGCATATGCTTCATTTTTATCAAGAATAATGTAATTTCAAAGATGTATCCCTTGTCGTTTTCTTCAATGAATCTGATTTTGGGTTCATCCTTCGGGTTGCTCCAGGGTGAAGTCAGCAGGGCAGTCCGTATTAACTCTTCAGCTTTTGTCCTGCCAAGGGATAAATCAGCCTGAATTTGCAGAATATGCTCGTCGGGTGCTCCGCGAAATTTTTTTTCGGTTATTACTTTATTAATAATCCAGGTATAGGGGATATTTTGTATCAAACCATCATTTGTTATTAACTTAATGGATGTGAGATGCTGGGTTTTAACCTGACCACTAAGATTGCCAGCAGTAATATATGTCCCGGTTTTAAGGTTGTACTTTAACCTGAAAATGAATCCGGCCAAAATGTCGCTGATTAGAAACCATGTAAGCAAGCCCAGAACAATAAATATCAGACCACCCAAAAGGTACCTGTAATAGAACTTTTCACTGAAAAGGAAGTCGGCTGACAGGAAAACGAATATGAGCCATACCAGGAACTCTGTAATTATCAAAATATTTCTAAGGATATCAAGCCGAGGGTAACGGTTTAAGAAGTATTTTAAACCCAGCCTTACGATCCTGCCCGTCAGAAATATCAGGGCCGCAGCAAGTATCACAGTAATGATTTTCATCTCAGCAAATATTATTCTTTAAATAAGAGTGTTATAACAACTCTTCTTTTCGCAAAACCTTTATCAGATGAGGCTCGATATAGGTATTTATGATAAAAAGGTCGTCGTTTCTCTCTTCTATCAGGCCTGTTCGCAGCAAAGCACTTATAATTCTATTTATTCTGGTTTCGTCATGAGAAAATATATTATTAAGCCTGGCATAGCTAAGTCTCTTATGCAGAACCAGCTGAATAAGAACTGTTTTCCAGTCATCATCAAGCTCTGAAAGTATTTTTGTATCGGGAAGAGAGGGATATCGTATAAAGATAGTATTTCCCGAAACTTTAACAATGTTAAAAAGCCAGGTTTTAAGAGCTGTTCCCGGGTTACCCTCCGAAAAGTTAAAATATTTGTTGAAAAGGTTTACCATACGGATTTCAGACAGATTCTCCTCTTCACTCTTCTTCAAAACGAACTTCAGGCCGCTTGAGCGGTGTCTCCTTATTATCATCTCCTGTATTTCCTTTGAATCAAATGGTTTTAAATGGATTACACTGATGAATACTTCCTGCAGGTTAACCATTTTATTCATCATATCATAAGCGTATGGATTTATATTCGCGACAAAAATGAACCTTTTGCTGTATTCTTTAATAAGGTTTATGATCACCTTAATAACCTCGCAGCCATACAGTGAACGTTCCCACCATAGCTCAAGGTCATGAATAACAAAAACACTTCCCGGGCTTTGTGCTTCCATAACTTCATGTAAATTTCCCTCTGTGCCGGTTGTCTTGCTTAGTTCAGTCAAAAAATCGGAAACCTGTACTGATCCGGTATATATTGGGAAAACATGATAAACATTCTCCTTCATGAATAGCTTACTGGCAGTATAACGGCAGAATGCTGTTTTTCCGGAATTCCTCTCGCCAACAACTACAATTCCTCCTTTATACCCCGATTTGATACGATTTACGCCAGTTCTGAACATTTCCTCATCAGTTTCCCTGCTAATCCAAAAATCCTCGCCGATACTTGACCTGCCGCTGAATAATTTCTTATAGTACTGAGGTAGTTTTTCTATAACTTTTTCCTTCGGATTTATTGATTCAATCAGATCCAGAATTTTATTGTTCCCCTCTCCTTTATGCTCAGATTCCATGATCTTTTTAGCCAGCAGAATCCATTCGCTTCTTGAGTAAAGCATCCTGAGTGTAAGATTCTTAAAGAAGTGTCTCACGTATTCGAAATAAGCATCAATTGTCTTTTTAACTTTTTTGCCTTTATTCTCCCTGATAAACCATAGATATTCATCTACTGCTGAAGATACTTTATAAGAATTCAGATTATCAAATACCTCTTCAAGGGCCTTGTTAATCAATTCAGTAATGTTATTCCTGATAAGATCAATTTTTTCTTCCTCTTTCTGAATTTGCTGACACACCTCGATAATAACTGGAGATATATACTCTTGTCTGTCAGGGAGTTCATCTGGAATATTTTCAAAATTGAAGCGTGTCAGGCTGAGGAGGTCATTTAATATGAAAATCGAGTTTTTCAGTGATTCTGCAACTTTTTCGAGTTGGTCAAAGGTTGATCCTATAAACCTCGATTCGATATAGTATCTGGCTAATCTGCGCAAAGGGATATTCAAAGAACCTTCAGCCTGATCGGATGAGGATTTTACCATTGATGAAGAGGCAATAACCATTGTTTCAGGCAGTGTTTCAGCAAGTTTTATTATATCTTTCCCAAAGCGGTAAAATTCATCTAACAAAGTTATACTCTCTTCAAATGCGGTGATTCTTGTTTTCAATTCCGGGTTTCTATCACCTTCCTTAACAGACCTTTCAAGTTTTAAGCGGATTTCTTTCAATTCCGTTCTGAAGCGATTATCCAGCTGTTGATCTATTTCCAGGTTTAATTCGTTTATTTTGTCTTTTATCCGGTTCTTAAATGACTGCATAATCATGTCCATGTGAATCTTATTTACATGGAGATGCATTTGTTCAAACCATAGTTCGGGAAAAATGGAATTGCTCTGAGCAAGTTCTTCATAGAATTTTTTATTCCTCCGTTTTCGTCTGATCCTGTAATTAATATCGGCTTTTGCCATATCATTGTTCATCAGCTGGAGGTTTTTCCGGAACTCAACTATAAGGCGGTTCTTAACCTGCTCCTCAAGCATATTCATATTCGAACAGAATGATTTGACACTGTTATCAAGGTCATCCTGCACCTGTTTGATCTCAAGCATTATATCATCATTGCCTGCAGTACTATTAAGAAGTTTTTCAAGGGCAGTATCCACTGAGGTAATTATTCCTCTCGATTCCCCTATTTGTTCCAACAGCCCGGTTTGAAACTTATTAAGAAAAGCTGAAAGGAAATAGTGACGATTGTCTCTCAGATAGTATGATACTATTTCATAATAGCGGATTTTTCCTGGTATTGGTTTCTTTGAAAAAGGATGAGCAAGGCGTTTTCTGAGAATAAACCACTTTAATGGCCAAGGATCTCTTTTTTTCAGAATAAGGTCTTCTCTTTCATAAGGTATAATAAGTTTTAGCGGGAATTTGTCGAGGTCATCATCCAGCCTCTTAATGTACCAGTTGATTCCGTTTACCAGTGCCTCTTTCTGTAAAATAAGTTTTTTATTTTCAAGATCAGAGAAGATTCGGTTCACCTGAAAATAAAAGTCGTTTTTTATCTTTATAATTATCTTCCTGCGACGGTAGGTTTCATTTATACCTTTCAGTTTGCCGAGTTGGGTAAAAGCTGTACTTATTGCTGCTTTCAATTCTTCATTCATCTTTTGTGCCTCTGAGAATACAGGGTTAAAAGCTTTCTCGAAGAACAGTTCAAGTACTTTTTGGCCGTTTATATCAATTTTAGTTACATCCTCATTTATAATGTTATACTTTGAAGGGATTATCTCAGGGAGTTCAATCTCCTTTATAGCTGGTTTATTGAGTGCTGTATCCCCTGCATTTTCAAGGTTGAGTTCAAACGATTCGAAATTTGTTGAACTGTTTATCAGCAAAAAAGTACCCAGATGCTGAGTCAGAAATTTAACTTCATCATAAGTCTGACCAATATTTTTGTATTTTCTGTCGGGGATGCCAATAAAAGTGAGGTCAGTAGCAGAAGACTCACGGCTTATAATTTCATCCTTTGGAAGGTTGTCAATATTGTTGTTAATTATCTTAATCTCGAAATTGATCCGGTATTGATTCAGAATCTGCTGAAGTGTTTGATTAATGGTTTCATTCCGGTCAGGATTATTATTTATTAAGAGCAGCCGTATGTGGGCATCTTTCCAATCGCCGTCGGATGTAAGATGCCGGAGCAGAAAAATAGAAATGGTAAGATTACCTCCCCATCCGCTCCACCATACATCAATGGTTCTTTTTTCTCCGTATTTTTTATCAGAGTTATAGTTCAGCAGAATTGAATTGAAGTTGCTCTCTTCAAAGTTCCTGAGGAGGCGTAAAAATTGTTCCTTATTCTTTTCTTTCTTGCTCCATCCCATCAGAATCGTATCGGGTTCAATCCCTGAGAATCCATAAATCCGTGATATTTCATCAATACCTTCATAGATATTATGGCATTTATGCTGATGTATAACAAATTCATCCTTTTTCCCGAAAGTCCCAAAATACCTTTTGTCCCTGACCAGTTTTTGACCGGTCGATTCCACCATTTCAAATGCTGAATACATACCCAGTTTTCCTGATATTGAATTTGCGAGCTCAATCAGATGAGGCCGGGCCTGGTCGGGTCCAGAGAACAGGATTATATTTGGTCGCCAGTTCCGTGTGTGTATGTTTGTTTTATTGAGTCTTTGCAATCCGGTTCTGACAAGTGTAGCCCACACACTGCTCCACGTATCGCCTGTTTCAAGAACCAGTTGCCTTTGTTTGAGAAGAAGGAATAATGAGCCCAGGATTACTACTGCTACCACCATTGCAAGGAAGTCAAGCTGGACCATTACCAGTAAGCAGGCCAGGGATCCTATAATACTTACCCATGGAGGTGTTTTAAAAGATGGTCTGAAATCGGCGCTGGTTAGCGATTCAAAAGCGGCACTCAGGTTCAGGAAACCGTAAGTGGTAATAAAGAATATAGATACAATACGTGCAATAACATCGAGTTCACCAATAAGAATGCCTGCTTCAGCAACCAGGAAAGTCAGTAACAGGGCATTCCTCGGTTCCTTTGAGGCGCCGGTTCCATGGGCAAAAATACGGGGTGTGATCTTATCAATAGCGGTGGATTGTAAAATCCTCGGAGCAGCCAGTATACTTCCAAGGGCTGAGCTTAAGGTTGCCCCCCATATGCCTGCAATCACCAACTGGGGTACCAGGGCTATTTTAAACAATGCTTTTGGATCTGTTGCCAGTACTTCACCATCCACCATAAAGGAGTAGAAGAAGGCCAGACCAATGTATACCACAAGGCCTATTGCTATAGCAGAGATTGTTCCATGAGGGATCGATTTCTTGGGATCCCTGAGATCACCCGACATTGATACCCCTGCTTCAAAACCAGTTACAGCCGGGAAAAATATACCAAATAAAACCACAAGTGGTATACCTGTCCCTTTTCCAAAGAGATTAGGTGAAACAGGGGCCATATCGTGCCTGCCAAATAATATTGAAAGAAGAGATAGAAAAATGGCCAGCATTATCAGGTATTGGGCCTTGATCGCAAGAGAAGTACTTATGAAGGTTATTATGGTAACAACCAGAAGAATGATGGTCCCGGCGATACGGATATGCTTAATGTCCATGGGGAGGTCGAGGTAACTGAGAAAACTTTCTGAGAAACCTATGAGATATAGACTTACGCTGAATGATAAACCGACAAACAATGCTAATCCCAGGGTACCGCCAATCGGGAGGCCGAGGCTTCTGGAAATGATGTAATAGGTTCCCCCCTCCTTTACTTTCTTATCGGTAGCAATTGAAGATACACTTAAACCGGTGGTTATTGAGATAATGTGTGCAACTAAAATGATGCCCAGCGTACCGAATAATCCGGCCTCACCAGCTATCATTGGCAGACGCATGTACATTATCACCCCTAGTATTGTAAGAATTGATGGAGTGAAGACGCCTCCGAAAGTGCCGAATTTTTTTGCTTTAATCATTTTGCTTATTCTGATACCAATTGAAATATCATTATTTCCGGTTACCTGGAACACCTTAGAACAATCAAAAATACTACTTTTACAATTAAGATTATAAAAGCTTAATGGAAATACTGAATCCTTACACTGTTATTATTGCAGTTTGCATTATTATTATTCTTTCACATCAGTTTAACTGGATCTCCAGGTTGTCAAACATCCCCAGTGTTCTTCTGCTGATATTGCTTGGAATAGGAATCAGATTTGGTTTAGACCATCTTAAAATAGGCGTGACCGAATACCTGATGGACATCCTGGTGATGATCGGAACTATCGGATTAATAATGATCGTCCTTGAAGCTGCAATGGAACTTGAGCTTACCCGGGATAAAAAAGGATTGATTACCAGGTCATTCCTACTGGCCCTTATTTCCCTTGTGGCATGTATAGCTTTAATAACATGGATATTTTACACCTATCTCATTGATGATTTTTTTACAGCACTCCTATATGCAGTACCTATTTCAGTTGTAAGCAGCGCTATAGTCATTCCCAGTGTCAGGAGCCTTATCCGTAAGAGCAAAGAATTCCTGATTTACGAAAGCACTTTCTCTGATATCCTAGGCATCATGATCTTTTTTTATCTCCTCAGCAGTTTTGAAAAAAATAGCGCAGCAGAGATAATATTGCATATTTCAGTAAACGTTGTAATAACTATTGTTGTGTCTGTTGTTGTGGGTTACCTGATGGTGATACTGCTTGAAAAATTGAAGTCGCAGGTTAAACTTTTTCTCCTGATTGCTGTACTGATACTTCTTTACTCGATTGGAAAGCTCCTTCATTTCTCTTCTCTTATTATGATTCTTGTTTTTGGTATGATCCTCAACAACAGCCGGTTATTCTTTGCCGGAAAACTGAAGAGCTTAGTTAACCTGGTCTCTTTAAAAATGGTACAGAATGATTTTCAGATACTTACAATGGAGTCGGCTTTTTTTATAAGAACCTTTTTTTTTGTGATCTTCGGAATGACACTGGATTTGTCAAGCCTGGCTGATTTAAAAACAGGAATTATAAGCCTTGTAATTGTTGCAGGGATTTTTCTGATTCGTTTAATAACCCTTAAAATTTTTTCTGTAAAACGGTTATTTCCTGAACTTTTTATTTCACCGAGAGGTTTGATCACCATTCTTTTATTTTTCAGTATCCCTGCCTCAAATCAGGTTAGTGACTTTAATACTGGAATACTATTATACATTATTCTCATAACTAACATAATTATGGCGATATCCCTAATGGCCAAAGGAAGAGACAGGGAATATGCAGAAAAACTAAATTTCGACAACTGGGAAGATCTGGATAGAGAAATAGAGGCTTCTAAAAAAAGAAAATGAAAATGTCCATTTATTTTATAATTCGTAACTAATCAGTTTCTGTAAAATTAGGTGTTATTAACAATTTTTTCTTTGAAGTCAACATTTTTCTGTGTGGTTCTGAGTTGTTTTGTGAAAATGAAC
>JALONT010000021.1 GCA_025454795.1 Bacteroidales bacterium
CGTATACTTTGAAAATATCAACAAATCCGAATTTAAGCGGTGCAACTAATTACAATACAGGTTCAAATTTGTCTTATGATGTTACAGGGCTTACTCTGGGTGCAACCTATTACTGGGGGGTCTTCGCAACCAATGCAACCGGTACAACCTGGTGCGAGATAAGGAAATTCACAACAAGCTCAACACCTCCTCTTGCTGCAGTACCCCAGACACTATGGGTCGAACTGAACCAGGAGAAAACCATAAAGCTGAATTATACAGGCGGCGATGCAAGTGCGAAGACCGCAATTATAACTTCCCTGCCTTTACAGGGACAGCTATTCCAATACGACGCAGGGGTTAAGGGTGTTCAGATCACTTCTGCCCTGACAACAGTGACAGATACCGGCAGAAATGTTATTTATCTGGCAAATGGCACCACCGGAAATGGAGCCGGTAACTTCACCTTTAAAATACATGATGATACCGGAGATTCGCCTGAAAAACAAATTACTGTAAATGTCAGCCCTCCGGGAATTCCAAGCCTTCTTTATACAGCCAAAGGTACAGGTGTCGAGATGCAGTTCGACAGGATCATGGCCAATCCGGCCGGAAAGGAGAATCAGTTTACTGTTACTGTCGATGGAACTCCTGTCTCAGTAACCTCCTTAGCGCTTAAAGCAGGTGATCCGTATACAATTACTGCGGTCCTGCCAACACCTCTTACCGGATCAGAAACGGTCACCATAGCATACACAGCAGGAGATGTCGCCTCAGCCCAGGGAGGATGGCTGGCTTCATTCACCCCACAGACTGTTTCTCTTAAATCCCAGACCATCACCTTCACAATCAGTCTTTCCAAAAAATACAGTGACTCTCCCTTTACACTTTCTTCTTCAGCCACCAGCAGTCTTGGAATGACATATTCCAGCTCAAATCTTTCTGTTGTGACAATAAGCGGCAGTGTTGCAACATTTCATGCTGTCGGATCATCTGATATTACAGCACGACAGGCAGGGAACGGAACCTGGGCTCCTGCAAAATATATCAGAACACTAACCGTTGCAAAGGGGGATCAGACAATAGCGTTCGGTGTTCTCTCCAATAAAACTTATGGAGATGGAGATTATGCGATCTCCGCTATTGCGAGTTCCGGGTTGATCGTTAATTTCAACAGTACTAACACTGGTGTTGCTACTGTAGCGGGAATCATAGTTCATATTGTCGGTGCTGGTACAACTGTAATAACTGCCTCACAACCAGGAAATTCCTTATGGAATTCTGCTCCCGATGTACCACAGACTCTTACTGTCAATAAGGCAGACCAGACGATAACGTTCAGCGTTCTCTCCGATAAAATTTTCGGTGATCCTGATTATTCGCTGTCCGCAAGTGCAAGTTCAGGTTTAAGTGTCAGCTATTTAAGTGGAAGTCCCCTTGTTGCAACGATAACAGGAAACACCGTTCATATTGTCGGTGCTGGAACAACTGTAATTACAGCATCCCAGTCAGGAGATGCAAACTATAATCCTGCTCCTGATGTACCACAGACTCTTACGGTAAATAAGGCAGACCAGACAATAGCGTTCAGCGCTCTCTCCGATAAAACTTTCGGTGATCCTGATTATTCGTTGACAGCAAGTGCAAGTTCCGGGTTAAGTGTTAGCTATTCGAGTGGAAATCCTCTTGTTGCAACTATAACAGGAAACTCCGTTCATATTGTTGCCCCGGGCACAGCTGTAATTACTGCGTCACAGCCGGGAGATGCAAACTATAATCCTGCACCTGATGTACTACAGACTCTTACGGTAAATAAGGCAGACCAGACAATAGCGTTCAGCGTTCTCTCCGATAAAACTTTTGGTGATCCTGATTATTCGTTGACAGCAAGTGCAAGTTCCGGGTTAAGTGTTAGTTATTCGAGTGGAAATCCTCTTGTTGCAACTATAACAGGAAACTCCGTTCATATTGTTGCCCCGGGCACAGCTGTAATTACTGCATCACAAGCGGGAGATGCAAACTATAATCCTGCTCCTGATGTGCCGCAGACTCTTACGGTAAATAAGGCAGACCAGACAATAGCGTTCAGCGCTCTCTCCGATAAAACTTATGGAGATGAAGATTATATGATCTCCGCTATTGCGAGTTCAGGATTGAGTGTGAATTTTGGCAGTAGTAACAGTGGTGTTGCAACGGTAGCAGGGAACACAGTTCATATTGCTGGTGCAGGGACAACTATAATTACTGCATCACAGCCGGGAGATGCATACTATAATCCTGCGCCTGATGTTCCGCAAATGCTTACTGTTCATAAAATCTCCCAGACAATAATATTTACTGATGTCCCGGATAGTATACTGGTGAGCGATTCATTTACACTGGGAGCAACAACCACATCAGGTCTCACGGTTCTCTTCGAAAGTTCTGATAATAATCTTGCAACGATATCGGGGAGCCATGTTACGGGTGTCTCGAAAGGAACAGTACAGGTCCGTGCCTACAATGATGGTGATCAGAACTATGAGGCTGCAGAGGCTTTTACTAATATCGAGGTATACTCGACACATAAAAATATAATGTATCTCTTTACCCCGAATACTGACGGGATCAACGATCACTGGGAGCTTCCGGAAATGCCGGAATGGGGGAATTGCGATGTAAAGGTCTATAACCGATGGGGAAAACTTGTATACGTTAATAAAAACTATAATAATGAATGGAACGGCTTGTCAAACGGATATCCGTTGCTTGAAGGAGCGTATTATTTTGTGATTAAAACAAAGAATGCCGGTGTTGTGAAGGGGACGGTGAATATTGTGAGATAGCGACACATGGTACAAGACGCACGACACAAGGGAAGAAATCCGGTCACCGTGAGTCGTGAGTCGTGCACCTTGAGTCCTAAGTATTAAAAGAAATGAAGAGAATTTTAATCATATTAACGACAATTCTAACAGGGGCAGCAGCATACTCCCAGCAGTCTCCCTTATCCGAGAGTTACTTCCTCGACAGGTACACCCTTGCGCCGTCATACGCCGGGAACTTCAACAGCAGATACCTGTTCCTCGGGTACCGGAGCGACTGGACAGGCATTGGTGGCGGGCCAAAGACTTTAAGGTTTTCGTATAATGATCTGTTGCCCTTTATGTATAATGCCGGTTACGGCGGGAAGATCGTTTACGACAAGGCGGGGATATTCAGTCAGTTATATGTCATGGGCTCATATTCATATAATCTTCAGGTCTTTGATGAGCATCATGTGATGTTTGGACTTTCGATGGGATTATATCATAATACTCTCAACCTCCTCGATTATTATAATGATCCGGGTTATAATATCGATCCTGCCCTGGTGCAGCAGGATATCAATTCGAAAGTTAAATTCATGAGCGATTTTTCGATCGTGTACACCTGGAAGGGGCTCGATGCAGGGGTTCTGTTCTCGAATATCAGCTTTGGCGATGCTGCCTATAAGGAGGTCGATCTTAAATATAATCCGTTGTCAAACTTTCAGTTTCACGCATCATATCTCTATCCTTTTGCCGAAGGTTGGGATCTTTCTCCCCTGGTTATCATCCGCGGAGGTAAATACATAAAAACACAGTTCGAGATTGCTTCGCAGGTTGTCTGGCAAAAACGTCTCATGGCGTCTATCGTTTTCCGCGATCCGGGGGTACTCGGATTCGGCTTCGGAGCCAATATTGATAAAGGCATCAAAGTTGCCTATAACTTTAACTTTGCCACTAATGTGGAGATGGGAGCATTTAATAATCATGAGATTACTCTCGGGATAAATATATTTGAATATATCTCGGAGAGGGATGTTCCGATGGTGAAGTAAGTGGCGCAGGGGCTCAACGGTTCAGCGGCGCAGCGGTGTAGTGGCTTTACGGTTTTAAGGAATGAAATTAAACTTTTCGAAGAAAAGTCACCGGAATAGTAATCACAATATTCTGATCAAGCTTATCAATCCTGACTACAACCCTTTTCTTTCCTTTTACTTTTATCAGCTCTCCTGTCAACCCGATCAGTGAGCCGCTGACCACCTCAACATTGTCGCCTTTGGCAATGGATTCGCCTGTTACTTCTATCTCAGCATCGCTGTTGATGAGAAGTTTTAAATTATCTATCTGGTTTTGTGGTATTGCCACCGGTTGTCCTTCAAATGAGACGAACTTAACGACACCTGTTGTCCTGTATACAAGTGGAAATTCTTTCGGCTTCACCTTAACAAAAACATAAGAGCTAAGCAGCGGTTTCTCCACCAGCTTCTTTCTGTCACTCCACTTCCTGATAGTCTGTATAAGAGGAAGAAACGTTTCTATACCGCTTTCACCAAGACGGGTAAATACAAGCTTTTCAGCACGGGGATGGGTGTAGATTGCGTACCACTTTGGTGCGATCTGATTTTCCTTCAATAAGGGTTTTATTTCTTCCGGGGGAAGCGAGGGGGTCATGAAAAATAGTTTTAAAATGAATCCAAAGATAATAAAATGACGAAAGGCACACAAGATAAGGGCACACGACACACGACACACGACACAAGACACATGGCACAAGACACAAGGAGAAAAATCGTTTTTCTTGCGTCGTTTGTCGTGCGTCGTTTGTCGTGCGTCGTTTGTCGTGCGTCGTTTGCCGTACATCCTGAACTTTTTCTTTACATTTGTAATAATTAAAAGCCTTTCGAATGAAACGTATACTCGTCACCGGCGGAGCCGGATTTGTAGGATCCCACTTATGTGAACGGTTGCTGAGTGAAGGTAACGAAGTGATCTGCCTCGACAATTACTTTACCGGATCGAAGCAGAATATCATTCATCTTCTCGACAATCATAATTTTGAGGTTATAAGGCACGACATCACTGCACCTGTATATTTGGAAGTCGATGAGATATATAATCTTGCCTGTCCGGCTTCTCCGGTATACTATCAGTATAACGGCATAAAAACTATCAAAACCTCCGTGATGGGAGCGATCAATACCCTTGGCCTGGCCAAAAGGACAAAGTCAAAAATCCTTCAGGCATCCACAAGTGAAATATATGGCGATCCTGACGTTCACCCTCAGCCGGAAACCTATTGGGGAAATGTTAATACCCTTGGGCCGCGGGCATGTTATGATGAAGGAAAAAGATGTGCAGAGACACTCTTTATGAATTATCATGAACAGAACAAAGTAAGGATCAAGATCGCCAGAATCTTCAATACTTACGGCCCCCGCATGAATTCGAACGATGGAAGGGTGGTTTCAAACTTTATTGTTCAGGCTTTGAAGGGTGACGACATCACCATCTTCGGTGATGGCACGCATACACGCAGCTTTCAGTATATCGACGATCTCATTAACGGACTCATAAAGCTCATGGAAACACCCGATACTTTCACCGGCCCTGTAAATATCGGCAACCCAATTGAAGTCTCGGTAAGCGACCTTGCCAGGAAGATCATCAAGATGACCGGCTCAACATCGAAGCTGGTTTATCTTCCTCTCCCTGAGGATGATCCGAAACAAAGGAGACCTGATATTACACTTGCAGAGAGTGTTCTTGGATGGCAGCCGGTGGTTGATCTGGAGAGTGGGCTTTCCAGTACTATAGAGTATTTTCGTTCGGTAATATTGTGAGGGGGAAAGAAGGAGGGGGAGAAGAGGAGAGTGGGGGATAGAAGGATATTATTTTTCAAAACTCCATTTGTCAGGATGGTTCATCATGTTTACCAGCATACCGATAATTTTTTCATATTCAATGAATAATCTACGCGATACATCTTCAGACAGATATCCGCATTCAAATGAATAATCCAACCACACTTGTGATTCTGCAGCCTCACCTTCTGAATCTGACAATTTTGAAATAAAAGCTTTCTCATATCTTCTTTTTCTGAAAGCTTCGGCCAGATTTGCGCATACAGATCTTGAACATCGGCGAATCTGAGAGGTTAAAGCATATATTTCATCTTTTGGAAAACTTTTTGCCAGAACAAATATTTCCATAGATACTTTAAATGCTAATTGATATACAATCAGCTCTTTGTGTGATTTAATAGCACTCATGTTTTACTATTTTAGCAACTAGACACACAAATTTACAAAATTCTCCCCATCCCCCCATCACACTTCCTTCCATAAAAAAAGCCGTCCCCTTTCTGAGACGGCCTCTGTTTTATAACCCCTTGCGCCACTGAGCCTCTACGCCGCTGCGCCTCTACACCCCTGCGCCATTATTTCTGCTTCATCTTCGCATCAATACACAAGGTAGCATGAGGAACTGCTCTCAGTCGTTCCTTTGAGATCAGTTTTCCTGTTTCACGGCAGATACCGTAGGTTTTGTTTTCGATCCTTACAAGTGCAGCCTGGAGGTGCTGAATGAATTTCTGCTGACGCTGTGCCAGTCTGCCAGCCTCTTCTTTAGATAAAGTGGTAGCTCCTTCTTCCAGAACCTTAAAGGTAGGAGAAGTATCCATGGTGTCGTTACTCTCTTCGTGAGTTATACTCGATTTGAGTATTTCGTAATCTTTTCTAGCCTTATCCAGCTTCGCCAGGATGATCTGCCTGAACTCCTCAAGTTCCTCATCCGAATATCTTGTCTTTTCAGCCATAGCAAAACAATTTAATTACCGGGCAAAGGTACGGTTTTTTATATAACAAAAAAATAGGCCGGTATTTGGTTTTATGACAGCCCAGATATGCTGGGTAAACTCTGCTTCAAGATTAAGTGTTAATTATTCTTCGATATGACTATTTTGACAACCACCTCATCAATCTCAATTTCCTTCACCTCACTGCCTGCAAGCTTACTTGACAGTGTAACCGAGGTTGCCAGTGTCTGTGATCCTACATAGGCAGCATGTCGCTTTACGGCTTCTCTTACAAACTCATGATCTTCTATCTGTACGGTAATCTTATCTGTGACATCATACCCGTTTTCCTTGCGGATATTCTGAATACGGTTCACAAATTCACGGGCAATACCTTCGTACCTGAGCTCATCGGTAACGGTAATGTCCAGTGCCACAGTAAGCCTGCCATCGTTGGCAACCTGCCATCCCGGGATATCCTCAGAGATTATCTCCACATCCTCGGAGGTAAGGATTACCTGCTGTCCGTTTATATTAATAGTATAGGTGGCAGCAGCCTCAAATGATGATATATCCTGCTGCGAAAGTCCTGAAACAGCATTGCTTACCTCCTTCATCAGCTTCCCGAAACGCGGGCCTAGTGTCTTGAAGTTGGGCTTAATCTTTTTAACAAGGATTGAAGCCGTATCGTCGATATATTCGACATCCTTCACGTTCACCTCTGTAAGAACCAGGTCCTTAACAGCTTCAAACTTTGTTTTGAACGATTTATCAGGAAGCGGGATCATGATCTTTGACAGCGGCTGCCGTACCTTTATGCTTACTTTTCTTCTCAGCCCCAGGATCATTGATGAAATCTTCTGAGCGATATCCATCCTCTCCTCGAGATCTTTATCGATCAAACTTTCATCATGCTCAGGGAACATGGCCAGATGAACTGATTCTTCGGCATGTCTGCCGGTGGTTACATTAAGGTCACGGAAAAGCTGGTCCATATAGAACGGGGCTATTGGAGCCGCAAGCCTGCTCACAGTTTCCAGGCACTGGAAAAGTGTCTGATAAGCAGCTATTTTATCCTGGTCATAATCGCCGCCCCAGTAGCGTTTCCTGTTAAGCCGGACGTACCAGTTGCTCAGATTCTCCGTGACAAAATCCTGGATAGCGCGGCCTGCGCGTGTAAGATCGTAATCCTCATAACATTTCCCGACCTCTTTTACAAGGGAATTAAGGAGCGATAGTATCCAGCGGTCAATTTCCGGTCTCATGTTTACCAGGATATCTCTTTCGGTAAACCTGAAATTATCAACGTTTGCATAAAGTGCAAAGAAAGAGTAAGTATTATAAAGCGTTCCGAAGAACTTGCGCTTTACCTCATCAATTCCTGCAACATCAAACTTGAGGTTATCCCATGGCTGTGCATTGGTTATCATATACCAGCGCAACGGATCGGAACCATATTCTTCGATGGTGTTGAAAGGATCTACAGCATTCCCCAGACGCTTCGACATCTTGTTGCCGTTCTTGTCGAGCACCAGTCCGTTGGAGATAATATTTCTAAATGCAACGGAATCGGATATCATTGTTGCTATGGCATGAAGGGTAAAGAACCAGCCTCTTGTCTGATCTACACCTTCGGCAATATAATCGGCCGGGAACATGTCGGAGAAATTCTCTTTGTTCTCGAACGGATAATGAGCCTGGGAATAAGGCATGGCGCCTGAGTCGAACCATACATCAATAAGGTCAGGCTCGCGAAACATCTTCTTTCCTGAAGGACTTACAAGAATTATCTCGTCGACGAATGGGCGGTGAAGGTCGAATTTCTCATAGTTCTCCTGTGAATTATCGCCTTCTGTAAATTTTGCCAGAGGATTCTTTTTCATGAATCCTGCCTTCATTGATCTTTCAATTTCTGCCTTCAGTTCAGATGCCGAACCGATACACACCTCCTCTTTACGATCTTCGGTGATCCAAATTGGAAGGGGTGTTCCCCAGAAGCGGGAGCGTGAGAGGTTCCAGTCGACCAGGTTCTCAAGCCATTTGCCGAACCTGCCGGAGCCTGTGGACTGAGGTTTCCAGTTTATGGTGTTGTTAAGCTCTATCAGTCGTTCGCGGAATGCCGTTGTGCGGATGAACCATGCATCAAGAGGATAGTAGAGAACAGGTTTGTCGGTACGCCAGCAGTGCGGATAGCTGTGAATCTGCTTTTCGATCCTGAATACCTTGCCTGCCTGCTTAAGCATCACGGCAATTTCAACGTCGAGTGTCTCGTCATCGGGAGCAAGGGTTATATCATATTCATTTTTTACGGGACGTCCCTGGAAATCCTTATATGTACTGATATTGACTCTCTCTTTAACGAATTTTTCATCGAGATCGGCGATTGGAACCATGTAGCCTCTTTTATCGACCATAGGACCCATGGAGCCGTCTATTCTCTTAGCCATCATCGGAGGAGCACCTTTTTCTTTGCCTATCTTGTAGTCGTCGGCACCAAAAGTAGGTGCAATGTGAACAATACCTGTACCATCTTCGGTGGTTACGAAGTCGCCGGTAAGAATCCGGAATGCGCCTGAATCGGGTTTCATCCAGTCGATAAGCTGCTCATAATTAATCCCTTCGAGTTTATTTCCTGAAAACTCACCAAGTACTTTGAACGGGATCTTTTTATCACCCGGTTTGTAATCCGAAAAGTGGAGTCCTGCATTTGCCTCAGGGAACATTGCATGGAGCAGATCTTTTGCGATGATGACAGTTATGGGTTCAGCGGAATAAGGGTTGAAGCTGCGCACCTTTATGTACTTTATCTCCTTCCCGACAGCCAGTGCTGTGTTTGAAGGGAGTGTCCATGGTGTTGTCGTCCATGCCATAATATGCAAAGCCGGAGTATCAAGATGATGAAACAGGAATTCGGATTTAGCATCACGTATCAGTTTGAAGAGGGCTATGCAGGTGGTGTCTTTAATATCGCGGTAGCAGCCGGGGAGGTTGAGTTCGTGGGAGCTCAGACCGGTACCTGCGGCAGGCGAATAAGGCTGGATGGTATAATCCTTGTATAGAACACCTTTATTAAAGAGCTGTTTCAGAAGCCACCAGAGTGTTTCGATATAACGATTGTCGTAGGTTACATATGGGTGATCCATATTAACCCAATAGCCCATCTTACGGGTGAGATCTTCCCACTGGTCGGTATAGCGCATCACATCCTTTTTACATGCCTTGTTAAAGTCTATGATCGATATTTTTGTTCCGATATCCTCCTTGGTGATCCCGAGTGCTTTTTCAACACCCAGTTCTATGGGAAGTCCGTGAGTATCCCATCCTGCTTTCCTCTTGACCTCGTAGCCGCACTGAGTCTTATAGCGACAGACAGCATCCTTAATTGTGCGTGCCATAACGTGATGTATTCCGGGTATGCCGTTTGCAGAAGGAGGACCTTCATAGAAAACAAACTCGCCTTTGCCATTCAATTCACGGACGCTCTTGTGGAAAGTATTATTTTCATCCCAGATCTTCAGTATATCCTTATTAACCTTTGAGAGGTCGAGGTTTTTATATTCAGGAAAACGTTTTCCCATGATAGGTATTAGTTGTGTTTATTTGAAGGCGCAAAGATAATAAAAAGGTACAATGGCGCAAAGGCTAAATGGCGTAAAGGGAATAAGAGGGGGAGTGAAATTGTCTTGCAGTCTTGCAGTCTTGCAGTCTTGTAGTCTTACAGTCTTGCAGTTCACAAAATTTCGTAATTTAGTATGTCTAACTTAAATCGTGCTAAAATGGGAACAATAAGAAATTTTGAGGATTTAGAAATATGGAAAATGGCCAGAGAATTGGTCAATCTGATCTATTCTGATTTCAGAAATTGTCGTGATTTTACTTTTAAGAACCAAATCACTAGCGCAGGAATCTCTGTAATGAATAACATCTCTGAGGGTTTTTGCAGAAATAGTGATGCCGAATTCAGGCAATTCTTGAATATTTCCAAAGGTTCAGCTGGTGAAACTAAGAACATGTACTACATTGCTGAAGATCTGACATATATAACAACTGAAACAGCATTTGATAGAAGAAACAGATGTCAGGGACTATTAAATGGAGCCAGTAGTCTAATGAAATATCTTAAATCCTGTAAATGAAAGACTGCCAGACGGAGTGAAACGACCAGACTGCAGGACTGCAGGACCAAAATCTCCCTTTCCCCTTCATTCACTAATATTTAGTATTTTTATCCCAGATGAGAGTCTTATGAAAAAACTAGTCATCCTCACCGGCGCAGGAATGAGCTCGGAGAGTGGTATCCGGACATTCAGGGATTCCGGCGGATTGTGGGAAGAATACGAAGTGACTGAAGTCGCAACACCCATGGCCTGGGCAAAGAACCGGGATCTTGTCCTGAGGTTTTATAATGAAAGACGAAGACAGCTTGCCGGGTGCAAACCTAATGCCGGTCATACAGGTCTCGCTGCTCTTGAGAAACATTTTGATGTTCACATTATTACACAGAATGTGGATGACCTTCACGAGCGTGCCGGAAGCACAAAAGTGCTTCATCTTCATGGCGAGCTGACAAAAGCGAGAAGCACAGCAGATCCGTCACTGTTATATGATATCAGATACAATGATATTCAGCCCGGCGATAAATGTGAAAAGGGAAGCCAGCTGCGTCCTCATATTGTCTGGTTTGGCGAGGCTGTACCGATGATGGATGAAGCGGTAAGGATCACCAAAACGGCGGATATATTTGTCGTAATCGGCTCTTCTCTGAATGTATACCCTGCAGCAGGATTGATTGAATATGCCCCCGGGGACGCCTCGCTGTGGCTCATTGATCCTAAAGATGTTTATGTGCCCGGAGGCAGGAAAACGGAGGTGATAAAGGCCGGGGCAGTGGAGGGAGTCGCTATTCTAAGGGAGAAATTGTTGAAGGGAGTTGAGAATAAAGAGGTGGAGGGAGGGTGATGGGGAGAGGGGGTGAATATTATATATTTTTGTGTCTAATTGCTATCTCCCATACTCCCCCTCACCCAATCTCCCCCTCAATTTTTTACTATCTTTACCCATCGTTACTAACCAACTCATGTATCCACAGAATAGAAAAATAATAGTTGCAGTGACCGGCGCCAGCGGTTCAATTTATGCACTGAAGCTCCTTGACAGACTGAAAGGCCTTAAAAATCCGCCATCTGAAATTGCAGTGATCTTTACTGATAATGCCCGTGGGATCCGGGAGTACGAAACAGGGAAGAAGTTTGTTGCAAAAGTCCCTGCGAAGATATATAATAATGATGATTTTTTTGTGCCATTCGCATCAGGTTCCTCAGACTTTGATACAATGATAATATGCCCGGCATCGATGGGAATACTGGGTCGGATCGCAAACGGGACCTCCGACGATCTGATAACCCGCGCTGCCGATGTAATGCTGAAAGAGAGGAGAAGGCTTATTCTTGTTCCGAGGGAGACGCCATATAACCTTATCCACATCAGGAATATGGAGACAATTACTCTTGCCGGAGCTGTTGTTTGTCCGGCGACACCCTCGTTTTACAGTAAACCTCAGACAATAGATGATCTCGTAATGACAGTCGTCGACAGGATAATCTCTCTTGCCGGATTTGAGGTTGACACTTACCGGTGGATGGAAAATGACAGATAAAAGAATAGTAAGATTTTTCAGAAAGCATCATGTGCTTACCATTGCCACCACGGTTGAAAATGAACCATGGTGTGCAAATTGCTTTTATGTTTACCTCGAAGAGGAGAATACTCTTGTTTTTACCACCGACCTGAAGACCCGTCACGGGCAGGAGTTTCTGAAGAACCCTGAAGTTGCAGGAAGTGTCGTCCTTGAAACCATGATTGTGGGAAAGATCAGGGGTATACAGTTCCGGGGGATAGTCTCGGAACCTGAAGGTGAACTGGCAGCTAAAGCAAAATGGGCATATCTTAAACGGTTTCCTCCGGCAGCGTTAATGGATACCCGTCTCTGGGTGGTCATGCTGACACATATCAAGATGACAGATAACAGGTTGGGGTTTGGGAAAAAGCTGATCTGGCCATAGTGGGAGGGCGAGAGGGCGAAAGGGCGGGAGAGCGTTCTTATTCTTGGGTCTTTTGTCTTTTATCTTCTTTACTTCCCCAGCTGCTGCTTCACAATCCTTGAAATATACTTCCCAAGTATATCAAATTCAATATTTACAACTGTACCCTTTTTTATCTGATGAAAGTTGGTCACATCATAAGTAAACGGGATTATCGCCACCTGGAATGACTTTGCCTCTGAGTTCACAACTGTCAGGCTGACGCCATTGACTGAAACGGAACCTTTCTCTACTGTTAAATAATCGTCCTGAAGAGGCTCATATTCAAAAGTATAGTACCAGCTTCCACCTGCTTCCCTAACTTCAGTGCACACTGCAGTCTGATCGACATGTCCCTGTACCATATGTCCGTCGAGGCGACCATCCAGCTTCGCGCTGCGCTCAAGATTCACCTTATCTCCTTCTTTCAGCAAACCAAGATTCGATTTCTCAAGCGTCTCCCTGATGGCAGTTACGGTATAGGTATCCTTTTCTTTCTTCACAACGGTCAGACAAACCCCATTATGGGAGATGCTCTGGTCTATCTTCAACTCTTTCGTGAAAGAACATTTCATCGTTATGTGAAGATTATCTTTCTCTTTTTCGATCTTTACTACAGGAGCTGCTTCTTCTATAATTCCGGAAAACATAAGTCTCTCTTTTTAAATTATGTTGTAAATGTAGGGACTTTTTGGATGAATGAGGAATGTCTTTTGAATCTTGACGCTCTACGGGCTGTCCTGCTCACTGCGGTCGCTGTCTTAACGGGCTTTGCCCTGTCTTGCTCACTTCATTCGCTGTCTTTGAAGTCTTTTAATTCAAAAGACAATGAAGCGTTATGACCAGGGCTGAGCGAAGCGAAAGACAGCCCGCCAGTCGGGCGGCAAGACAGCGAAGCGTCAAGACTTCAAGACCTCACAATAGTTTCAATTTCCTTTTACTTTTTCCTGGTCCCCTTACTACCTTAAAACCATCCCGCCTCCACGCAGTAATTCCTCCTTCAAGTGAGTATAGCTTTCGGAATCCCTTATCATAAAAAAGATTTGCAACCCGCACGCTTCTGTAGTTATTGAGGCAATAGATAAAAAGGATGCAATTCTTATCAAGGGTGTCTGCTGTAAACTCGAGATTTCCTGAAGAGGGTATATTCACAGACCCTTTGATCCTCTTCCTGGCAAACTCATGATACTCTCTTACATCAATCAACACCGCACTATCTGCCCTTAGATACTTCAGATGAAAATCATATGGCTCAATTGACTGGTATTTCAGGGAATCAGGAATTTGGGAGAATGCGGTTGCAAATATTACTAAACTAATTACTATTGCGGAAAGTCTCTTCATACGGGCGAATTTCGGATATAAAAGTAAAATAATTTCTTGCATTTCTTCATGCCTTTCTTAACCCACCCCCAACCCCTCCAGGGAGGGGAACATTGAACTATAAGTCCCCCCCTCGCCCATTCGCCCATTCACCTTCTCTGTTTATATATAAACACGACCTACTAATTTAAATCTACATTTTCTGAATATCTTTATGCCATGATCGACCGCCCCACCATAGAACGAATTCTCGATGCCGCACAGATCGTGGACGTTATACAGGAATTTGTGCCTCTGAAGAAGCGTGGTGTTAACTACCTGGGTCTCTGTCCCTTTCATAATGAAAAGACACCCTCATTTACGGTTTCACCATCGAAGGAGATCTTTAAATGTTTTGGCTGCGGCAAGGTCGGCAACTCGGTAAACTTCATTATGGAGCATGAACACCTCACCTACCCTGAGGCGCTGAAATATCTTGCCAGGAAGTACCATATCGAGGTCGTTGAAAAGGAGCTTACCCCCGAGGAGGTTGAGAAACAAAATGAACGCGAGAGCCTGCTAGTCGTAACAGCTTACGCTGCAAGACAATTCACCGAAAACCTTTTCCAGACCGATGAAGGGATATCCGTGGGTCTCTCCTATTTCAGGGAAAGAGGTTTTAACCAGAATACCCTCAAAAAATTTGAGGTTGGATACAGCTTCGAAAAACGTGATGCCTTTTCCAGACGTGCCCTCGACGATGGTTACAAGCAGGATTTCCTTTTAAAAACAGGCCTCTCGATACAGCATGAGGATCATATTTTCGACCGTTTCAGCGGAAGGGTGATGTTCCCTATCCATTCACTGTCAGGACAGGTCCTGGGATTCGGAGGAAGGGTTCTGAGAACAGAGGCAAAGACAGCAAAATACCTCAATTCGCCTGAGTCGGAGATCTATCACAAAAGCCGCATAGTTTACGGCATCTTCCAGGCCCGGAAGGCAATAACCCGGGATGATAAATGTTATCTCGTTGAGGGATATACCGACGTGATGTCATTGCATGAGGCAAGTATCGAAAATGTAGTCGCCTCATCCGGGACATCACTGACACAGGAACAAGTAAGGCTCATTAAACGCTTCACCCCAAACATTACAATACTTTATGACGGCGATGCGGCAGGGATAAAAGCTTCCCTCAGGGGTATCGATATTGTCCTGGAAGAGGGGATGAATGTGAAGATCGTACTTCTTCCTGATGGTGAAGATCCAGATTCATATTCAAAAAAGTTAAGTAACGAAGAGTTTACAAAATACCTGAAGGAGAAAGAGACTGACTTTATACGCTTCAAGACGCAGCTGCTACTTGAAGAGGCTGCCAGCGATCCTGTAAAAAAGTCAAATCTTATCCGCGACATTGTCAGGTCTATTGCTGTGATCCCGGAAGCGATCACACGGACAGTATATATAAAAGAGTGCAGCACCCAGCTTGAGATCCCGGAGAGTGTGCTCTATCATGAAGTCAACAAGATGCGGCAGGAACGCACCTTCCAGGACAGGAACAAATATCCCGGTCCTGAAGATCTGCCCGTACCTCCTCCGGTGATAACAAGACCGGTAAGACAGGAAGCAATGACATCGGTCTCCGAAAGAGAGATAATAAGGCTCCTGCTGAAATACGGAAGTACGGAATTTGAAAGGCATGTGCGGGGTGAAGACATGAAGGAGGAGGTGATAACAGTTTCAGATTATATTGTAAGTGAGATAATTTCTGATGACCTTTTGTTTGATGATCCGGTCTATGCAAAGATCTTTGAGGAGTTCCGTTTTGCGACCAATCAGGGGACCTTTATTGAGGAGAAGCGGTTCGTTAAACATGAGGATCCTGCTATCTCCAGCCTTTCGGCCGATCTTCTTTCCGAACCTCATACTTTGAGCAAGATTTTTGCAAACAAGCAAACTTATGTCGAGACTGAGGATATGAAGCTGAAGGATATTGTGCCGGATGCTATCCTGGTGTTCAAGGGCCATAAGATCAAGGTACGTCTGAAAGAAATTATGTTGCTGCTGGGTGATGCGGTTAAAGCCGGTGATGAGGAAAAAATCCTGACACTTCAGAAAAAGCACCAGGCTCTGAAACAGGCATTGAGGACAATATCCCAGAAACTTGGCGGAAGGATTCTTTTATAAGATTGTTTTTTACTAAATTTGAATTGTAAACATTAAACCATGAAAAGTCGTCT
Organism: Bacteroidales bacterium; assembly: GCA_025454795.1. Taxonomy (GTDB): domain Bacteria; phylum Bacteroidota; class Bacteroidia; order Bacteroidales; family VadinHA17; genus LD21. The sequence continues at coordinate 16,181 of JALONT010000021.1, forward strand.
CTTCTTTCTGCCTATCATCATTACAGTAATTGCGATCTCTTGCAAACAAAAAACACCTGAAAAAGACACTTTTACTCCAAGTTTTTCGACACTGAGATCCGATTCATCCGGGACTTCGTACCCGAATGCAAAGAAGGAAACATATTACGGGCTTCTTACTCCGGTCGAGATCTGCGTGATATTCAACAGGCTTGCTGTTCCTTACAGCAGCGCAATACTAAATCCAACATCAAACAGAGATCTCTATCTCAGCAATTCAAAAGCATCAATAAATACCGGGATCTACGGGGTTGACTTTGGATATCTGAAGATGTTCGGTATCGGCCAGGAGGCCATTGATTACATGGTCACCATCAGGGATATAAGCAATAAACTCGGTATCCCGGATAACTTGCTGATGGAACCCTTAAAAAGAGTTCAGAACGACATATCAGACATTGATACCATAACCTCACTTATGGAGTCAGCATATACCGGTATTGAAGACCACCTGAGGCTGAGCGGAAGAGAGAGCACTGCAGGACTTATGGTGATGGGAGGCTGGGTTGAAGCGATGTATATAGCAACTCAGCTGGTTTATAATCCTGTCAATCCTGATCCTGAAGTGGTGCAGAAAATCTCCGAGCAGAAATATACTCTCACATCACTCCTGAGCTTCATGAAAAACTACTACGACGATCCTGTTGTTGTTTACTATACCAAAAAACTGAAATACCTGAAAAACTATTTCGATACCTTCGAAATATACTTCAAAAAAGGTGATCTTGAGATAGATACATTAAAACAGGTTCTCCGTTCCTCCGGGGCAAAGATGACTGTCTCCGTCGAAACCCTCAACAAGATCCGCGATTACGTGGCCAAGCTGAGAACAGAAATGGCGACTCCTTAATAAGTATACCCCACGTACTCACCCCCTTGTGTCCCCACCTGTCTCAGCGGGAGGGCCGGGGGGTGAGTACATGTGATTTAACTGGCAAACCCACATTCCATTTTTTTTCGTAATTTAGATTCACTAAATGCGATATCAAATCTACATTATGAAAACCAGGAAATCATTTCTGTCACTTTTAGCCATACTTTTCATAACCTCCTGCGGACCAAGAGACAAGACCCCACTGAAAGAAAAGCTTCAGAAACCCGTTGAAGTGACCAGGACAATTCTTCCTCTTGATAAAGGTTTCAGCGAATATATTACCGGATATACTTCCGGGATTATTCCTTCAAACTCGGTGATCGAAATAAGATTCACTCCTGAATTTGCTGCCAAGGCCAACAAACAGACACCAATGGGACTCTTTATGTTTGAACCTTTCATAAAAGGGAAGACGGAATGGACCGACGAGACAACCCTGGTCTTTAAACCTGCAAAACTGCTTGATCCTGGAAAGACATATACCGGAGAATTAAATCTTTATAAGCTGGGCGAAGTTAAGGAGCGTCTCCGGATGTTCCCGCTAAGATTGCAAACGCTCAAAAAAGACTTCAGTATAAGCACCGGCACCCTTGAGTGTCTGCCCGACAATGCTTCCGCATTTGTTCTTAACGGCGAAATTGCCGCTTCGGATTTCATTGATCAGTCTGAAGTCGAAACGTATCTTGAAGCAAAAAGCGGAAGAAAAAAACTCCCGGTAAAATGGGACCACTCCGATAACCTTGTACACAAATTCACTGTTACAGATATCTCACGCACCGACAAACCACAAGAGCTTACCCTCTCGTGGGACGGCACGGGATCAGGGATCAGGCAGAAGGGCTCATCAGTTATCAGCATCCCTCCCACAGGCGAATTCAGCGTACTCGGAATAAAAACAGCAACAGGAGAAAACCAAAAGATAGATATCATCTTTTCAGATCCTGTTGATGTATCACAGGAACTGGATGGGCTGATATACTTCGAACCTTCAGCAGCAACAGTCGTAACTGTCACCTCCAACATTGTTACGCTCATACCTTCAACACCGCTGAACAGAGTTCTTACTCTGAACGTCGACCATGCAATAAAGAACAACAGCGGAACAGCTCTTCTTTCAGCATTTTCAACACAACTTGATTTTACAGGAGTGAACCCGGGGATCATGCTTACCGGAAACGGAGTCATCCTGCCCTCTTCACAGAATCTTATCTTCCCGTTCAAAGCTGCCAATCTGAAGGCTGTCGACCTGAAGATTATCAAGATATTTGAGAACAACCTGCCCTACTTCCTGCAGGAAAACGATTTAAACACCGGCTATTATGTGCGGCCATTCGGTCGTCCGGTATATTCGGGACGGGTTGATCTGACTTCAGGTACAGCAACCGTTACCGGTTCGTGGAACCTTTACACCATCGACCTTGCGGATTATATTGATGTTGAACCGGGTGTATTATACAAGGTGCAGCTCGGCATTAGAAAGTCCTATTCCCTCTACCAGTGTGATGTCAATGCAGAAGAAAGCAGGTATGAAGAGCTTCTGCAGCAGGCACAGGATATGAGCAGCGACCTGTGGGACGATAACCAGAATTATTATGAAAATTCTGAAGAGGGTATCTATTATTCCTTCGGCTTCGACTGGGAAGATCGTGATGATCCATGCAAAGAGGCTTATTACAATCCCGATAAAAACGTTTCGCGTAACATCCTTGCTTCAAATCTGGGACTGATGGCAAAGAGAGGTGAGGATAATATCCTTCATGTGATGGTGAATGACCTGCTGACGGCACTACCGGTAAGCGAGGTTTCCATTGACGTCTATGATTTCCAGATGCAGCTGATAATCTCAGGCAATACAAACCAGGATGGATCTGCATCGCTTTTCTGCGGAAGAAAGCCATTCCTTATTATTGCAAAAAAGGATAAGGACCGCAATTATCTTAAGACCAGCGATGGCGCTTCTCTCTCACTTAGCTCTTTCGATGTAGCTGGCAACAAGCCTGAAAACGGGATCAAAGCATTCATTTACGGAGAAAGAGATGTTTGGCGTCCGGGTGATTCCATTTTCCTCTCTCTCTTCATAAAAGATATGAAAAGTGATCTCCCTCCTGACCATCCTGTGCAGTTTGAACTCATCAACCCGCTCGAGCAAAGAGTTGACAACCAGATTCAGAAGATGCAGGGGAACAACCTGCTCGTATTCGCCACAAAAACAACAGGAGACGCCATTACCGGAAACTACCGTGCAGTGTTTAAAATCGGAGGTGCCACGTTCACAAAACGGGTAAGGATAGAGACGATCAAACCCAACAGGCTGAAAATAAATTTCACCTTCCCCGAGGAAATACTCGGCGGTTCAGACAAAAGCGCAACAGGATCACTTAATGTAAAATGGCTTAACGGATCAGTTGCAAAAAACCTTAAAACTTCTGTCGAATATATTCTTAAGCATACAAAGACAGAATTTGAAAAGTATGGTCAGTATGTTTTTGATGACCCTGTAAGCAGTTTCTATTCTGAAACCGTTGACCTTTTTGATGACGTTATCGACGAAAACGGGAATGCGACAGTGAAGTTTGATCCTGGCAATGAGCTTAATGCTCCGGGAATGCTTAGCGCTCTCTTTACAGTGAAGGTTCAGGAACAGGGAGGCGATGAAAGCATCTCCCAGACAACATATAAATATGCACCGTACCCGTTATTCGTTGGGATCACCCTCCCCGGGCTGAAGGGGAAAAGCAGGATGCTCTTTACCGATGCGGACAATGAGGTAAAAGTTGTTACAGTTGATGAAAAAGGAAGACCGGTAAGATCGGAAGTTGAAATGACTGTTTACAAATTATCATACCGCTGGTGGTGGGAATCTGATGAAGAGAACCTGGCATATTACATTTCAAACCAGATATATAAGCCTGTTATCAGGCAGACAATAACAACCTCCGGTGGAGAAGGAAGCTTCACTTTCAATATAAATAAAAATGAATGGGGCCGTTACCTGATAAGGGCAACAACACCGGCAGGACATTCAACCGGTAAGATGCTTCTTGTTGACTGGCCCTGGGAGTATGGTATGAAGGGTAACACCGAAGGAGCAACACTTCTTGCGATAAGTACTGACAAGGGTAAATATAACCCGGGGGATGAAATAAAATTATCGTTCCCATCACCGGAAAATGCAAGGGCAATAATAACGCTTGAGAATGCCACAGGCGTTCTTGACGAGATACGTGTACCCACAGAGAAATCAAATACGGAAGTACGCCTGAAGGCAACCCCGGAAATGGCTCCCAATGTTTATGCCTATATTACTGTGATCCAGCCGCACAGTCAGACAATCAATGACATGCCTGTAAGGCTTTATGGGATTGTACCGGTGATGGTTGAGGATCCGGGAACAAGGCTCACACCTCTGGTTGCTGTTGCCGATGAGATAAGGTCACAGAAACCTTTCGGGATAAAAGTGAGCGAGGAGAACCGCAGGGCGATGACATATACACTTGCAGTTGTCGACGAAGGACTGCTCGATATCACAGGATTCAAAACACCTGATCCGTGGAATTATTTCTATGCCCGTGAAGCTTTGGGTGTTCAGACCTGGGATCTTTATGATTTTGTACTTGGAGCATTCGGAGGTACACTTGAAAGGATCCTTGCTATTGGTGGTGATGAGGCTGTCGCTGACAGGACCGCAAACAAGGCACAGCGTTTTGTCCCTGTAGTTAAATTCCTTGGGCCTTTCAACCTTGCCCCCGGAAAAACGAATACACATACATTAACTCTCCCTCAGTATACAGGCTCTGTAAAGACGATGGTTATTGCCGGCAATGGCAGGGCGTTCGGAGCTGCTGAAAAATCGGTTTTCGTGAAAGATCCTCTGATGGTGCTCGTTACAGCTCCCAGGGTGATTAGCCCCGGAGAGAAAGCTGCCCTTCCAGTTACCCTTTTTATTCAGAAAGACAATATAAGAGAGGTCACACTCAAGGCTGAAGGGAATGACCTGCTAAGATTTGAGGAAAACACGAAAAATATTTCAGCTTCAGGCATCGGAGAAAAAGAAACAGAATTTGCTTTCATATCGGGTGAAAAGACCGGTATCGGCAGGATCAAAGTAACAGCATCCGGTGGAGGAGAGAGTGCTGTCTATGAGCTTGAAATAGAGATAAGAAGTCCCAATCCTCCTGAAACAAGGGCAGAGCTGAAACTGCTGAAACCGGGAGAAAAATGGGAAACATCATTTAAACCTTTCGGCATTGAAGGATCCAATTCAGCAAGTATCGAGTTCTCCGCTCTCCCATCAATAAATCTCGGGAAGAGACTCGATTATCTCCTTAATTATCCTCACGGATGTTCAGAGCAGATAACTTCGGCAGCTTTTTCGCAATTGTGGCTTACTGTATTATCAAATAATGATGCTGCAATAGCAAAACAATCTGCAGCAAACATCAGGGAAGCAATCAGTAAGCTGATCTCAAGGCAGATGGCAAACGGAGGCATTGCCCTTTGGCCGGGAGCATATCAGCCCGATAACTGGGTTACTTCCTATGCCGGTCATTTCATGCTTGAGGCAGAACGGCTGGGGTATAATATCCCCTCGGGGTTTCGTCAGAAATGGATAAATTATCAGAAGAAGGCGGTCCAGGAGTGGCGTTTCGACAACCGTTATAAATATAGTGCCAACGACCAGGCATACAGGCTCTTTACTCTGGCTCTGGCAGGACAGCCAGAAAAGGGCGCCATGAACAGGATGAGAGAGACACCCGGCATCCCACAGCTGGCACGCTGGTTTCTGGCTGCCGCCTTTGCAACAACCGGCAGGCCGGAGGCTGCAGGCGAACTGCTCGATGTAAGGAACACAGAAACAGAACAGGAATACTATTATTATTACTATGGAAGCCAGGTCAGGGACAAATCAATAATCCTCTATACACTTACCCTCCTTAAGAACCAGGAGCAGGCTCTTCCGGTACTGAAAGAGATCTGTGACAACATCGGCAGGGATAGCTGGTATAGCACCCAGTCTCTGGCCTGGGGATTATTTTCATACATGAAATATGTTGAATCAATCCCCGGCGATAAAACCGGCGCAGTGAAAGTGAAGATAAATTTCAACGGTGAGAAATCAGATCAGAACATTTCCGGGAAAGAGGTCTGGTCAAAAGATCTGAAAATAAGTTCCGGAATTAATACTGTTGTCGTTGAGAATAGCGGAGAGAACCCTGTTTATGTCACCCTTCTTAAAAAAGGAGTTCCTCTTCTCTCCGATGTAACAAGAGAAGAAAAAGGTCTTGCCATGAATGTTGAATATGTGAATATGGACCTTAAACCGGTTGATCAGAAAAGTCTCGTACAGGGAACTGATTTTATGATGGTCGTCAAGGTGTCAAACAATTCATTCACAAAGGTTGATAACATTGCACTTACTACCATGGTACCATCTGGTTGGGAAATTCAGAATACCCGTCTTTTTGAAGCAGCTCGCGGTATTAAGGAGAGTACATTTGATTACCGGGATTTCAGGGACGACCGGGTAAATACATATTTTGGTCTGAGTCATGGTGAAACGAAGACTTTTGTACTGATACTGAATGCAGCTTACAAAGGGGAGTATTTCCAGCCGGCACTCTGGTGTGAAGCAATGTATACCGAAAACTGCTATGCAAGGATCCCTGGCACGCAGGTCAAAGTAACCGGACAATAATTGAACAGGAAGCTTAAGATATCGATCATAGCAGCCGGAGTATTGATTACTCCGGTTTTGCTTTCCCCTTTTCCTCGTTTCAGAACGCCGATGTCGACAGTTGTTGAGGCAAAAGACGGCAGCCTCCTCGGCGCCCGTATAGCCGATGACGGACAATGGAGATTTCCAGGGTTTGATTCAGTACCATATAAATTTGAAAAAGCTTTGCTCACTTTTGAGGACCGGTATTTTTATTTACATCCGGGCATAAATCCGGTATCGGTAATCAGGGCGCTCAAAAGTAATATCAAAGCAGGTGAGATTGTGAGCGGGGGGAGCACCATCACCATGCAGGTTTCCAGGCTATCGCAGGGAAACAGGCCGCGAACATATCCGGAAAAGATCATTGAAATGCTCTCTGCTGTGAAGCTGGAGATCTTCCGTTCAAAGAAAGAAATTCTAACAATGTATACTGCCAATGCTCCTTTCGGAGGAAATATTGTCGGGCTGGAAGCTGCAACATGGCGTTATACGGGGAAATCAGCTGCCGATATCACCTGGGCAGAGGCTGCTGCTCTTGCTGTATTGCCAAATTCCCCTGCACTTGTCTTTCCGGGAAAGAATCAGCAGGTACTTAAATCGAGGCGTGATGCATTATTAAAAAAACTTTACGAAAGAGAATATTTCGATTCCATGACCCTGGTTCTGGCTCTCGACGAACCCCTTCCGGGAGAACCTAAACCGCTTCCTGTAAGAGCGCCTCATCTCACTGATTATTTCTTTAAGAATAATAAAGGGGAAATGATCAGGAGCACCATTGATCCTGAGATTCAGGGGCGTGCAACAAAGATAATCAATGCTCATCAGAAAGACCTGTCGGGGAATTTCATCAATAATTCAGCCTGTATTATTGTAAAAGTTGAAACAGGCGAAGTGCTGGCATATATCGGGAACAGCTCATCTGAAAAGCCTGAGGATAATGGGGGAGATGTCGATATAATTAGAGCACAGCGCAGCACCGGCAGCATCCTGAAACCGATCCTCTATGCCGGGATGCAGCAATCGGGGGATATTCTTCCAAACACGCTTATTGCTGATGTCCCGACAAGATTTCCGGGTTTCTCTCCGAAAAATTTTGACCAGAGCTATAGCGGAGCAGTGCATGCCTCATCAGCCTTGTCGCAGTCTCTGAATATCCCTGCAGTAAAAATGCTCCGGAAATATACACCTGAAAGGTTTCTCGGCCTTCTCCGGAAGACAGGTTTTTCGACATTTGAAGAACCTGCCAATCACTACGGATTATCTCTTATTCTGGGAGGCGGCGAGACTACGCTGTGGGATCTTGCAGGTGCATATGCTTCTATTTCAAGAGTGCTTAACAATTACAATAAAGAATTCAAATACTTCCGGGAAGATTATCATCCGCCTTTACTCCTTTCTCCTTCAGATATAGAACCGAATAAAACTGAAGAAACGGATCCTTCACTTACCGCCTCATCCATCTGGCTCACCTATGAAGCTCTGAAAAAAGTTAACAGGCCGGAAGGTGAGGCCGGCTGGCAATATTTCTCCTCTTCCCCTGATCTTGCCTGGAAAACCGGAACCAGCTTTGGTTTCCGCGACGCCTGGGCAGTTGGAACAACTCCTGAATATGTTATCGGCGTATGGGCCGGTAATGCAGGCGGAGAAGGGCGTCCCGGGCTGACGGGAATAACCGCAGCAGCTCCTGTCCTTTTCGACCTGGTAAATATGATGGGCACTACCGGCTGGTTTGAGGAGCCTTCAGAAGAAATGACAATGATAAAAGTTTGCTCACTCAGCGGTTTCAGGGCAGGCCCCGACTGTCCTGAAACCGGGGAGGTAAATGCTTGTGTGAATGGTCTGAGAAGTGAAGCATGCCCATATCATAAAATAGTTCATCTTGACAAAAACAGGATGAGGCAGGTAAATGCAGATTGTTATCCTGCAGGTGATATCAGGAATGAACCATGGTTTATCCTGCCGCCGGCAATGGAATATTTCTACAGGCAGAAACACCCGGAATACAGGGTACTTCCATCTCCGTCTCCGGGATGCCCGGGTGATAAAAGCATTCCTGCAATGGAGTTCATATATCCGTCTCCGGGAATTAAGATATTCATCCCCCGCGATCAGACCGGTCTGCTTACAAGGGTGATACCGGAGATAGCACACAGGAATCCTTCAAAAAAGATCTTCTGGCATCTTGATGAAGAGTACATTGGGACTACAAGGTTCATCCACCAGGTCGAGATCCTGGCAGAAGCCGGGGAGCATGTGATAACAGTTGTCGATGAGGAAGGAAATTCGATAAAATGTGATTTTACTATTGCCGGAACAAAAGGAGACTAAGATTAATAGTTTTGGTTACACAGAGATCCACAGAGAAGACACAGAGAACCATAGAGGAATAACTCTGTGTGCCTCTGTGTTAACTCCGGATTTCCTCTGTGTAAGTTATTATTTTATTATCAAAAACATTTTCATCTTTGATCTTATTTCTTTTCATAAATTATGATTAAGCAAATATCTGATGAATGGTTTCCGGTTGTTGATGAAGACGGCAACGAAATATCCCGTGCTCCACGAAGTATTTGCCATGATGGGAAAAGCATGCTTCTTCATCCTGTTGTTCACTTTCACCTTTTCAATGAAAAAGGAGAGTTATTCCTTCAGAAGCGTTCGAAGACAAAAGATCTTCTCCCCGGAAAATGGGATACTTCGGTTGGAGGGCATATCAGTCCCGGGGAACGGGTTGAGGAGGCACTTAGAAGAGAGTCGGAGGAGGAGCTTGGCATAAAGGATATTAGCTTTCAGCTTATTAAAAAATACATCTGGGAATCACAGCGTGAAAGAGAACTGGTATATTCATTCAGAGGCACTTCAGCAGATATCCCTTCAGTGAATCCGGATGAGATTGAGGAAGGGCGGTTCTGGAGCCTGGAGGAGATAAAAGATAGTCTCGGAAAAGAGATATTTACACCAAATTTTGAGAAGGAGTTTACTGGATTAGTGTCTTAAATGGTAGAGAAATTCATAAATTTGATCCAAATACCCAGACTCCATGAACAAACCTGTTAAGATCCTTGTATTCAATAACGAAATAGAGGCAACTCTGATGGAAGAGATCCTTATTGATAAGAATATACCCCATATTATACGTTCTTATCATGATGCTGTTTATGATGGTCTGTGGCAGACACGATCCGCCTGGGGTCACCTTGAGGCCCCTGAAGAGAACAGGGAGGAAATCCTTGAAATTTATCAGGAAATGTCGTTGCCTGAAAACCAGATTGATGACGTATAAGTAATAGTGCCTGTATTTGATATAACTATTCTTCTTTCCTGTTTTCATTTCTTCTTTCGATCTGCCTGATAAGAATATAATTCAGTCCGGCTATTATACACATTCCTAAAAGGAACAGCGGATATGCTATTTTCCAGTTATCAGAACCTGTCATCATTGTCCACTCCGACATACCGCCAATACCTGCGATCAACGTCAGTGGCATAAAGATCGTTGCAATAAGAGTCAGGCGTCTGACAGAAGCATTTGTTTTGTTCGACATCTTCGTCATCTGGTTGTTAAGAAGAGAAGTATACAGCTCCATAAGGCTTGTGACAATTTCCCTGTTGGTCTCTGTAAGCTCGAAGAACTTTGCAAGGTGATCATAGATATCGCGGTAGTGGAAGATTGCTTTTTCAGGGACAAAAGGACAATCCATCCTGCAGACCTTTACAAGTATCTCACGTTCATGGAACAACCCCTTGCGCAGATTTACCAGGTATTTTTTCAGACGCATAAGATTAGTTGGAAGAAAGTCGGCCGGATTATTAAGAACCTCATCTTCAGCCTCCTCAAGTTCATCTTCAAGAGATTCAAATGCCTGCAGTTTTTCATCGACGATATAATCAAGAACCACATGCATCAGAAAAGCAGGACCTGCCTTAGCCAGAGAAGGATCGTTAGCAACTATTTTTTCAATATCATTCAGCGGTTTTCTACCTTCGGAATTGATGCCGCTGACCGTTATCAGGAAGTTCTTCCCGATAAAAAGATCCACCTCATCAATATAAAGCTGTTTATTCTTATAGCTGAAGGAATTGAAAATAATAAAGGTATTATTCGGAAAATGCTCAATCTTCGGGACCTGGCTGTTGTCGAGACAGTCTTCAACCGATAAAGGATGAACATCCATTGTATCGACAAGTGAATGGAGCTCTTCTATCGACGGATTAAAAAAATTAAGCCAGATAAAACCTTCTTCCCGAAGAGCTTCCAGGGCCTCCTTTACGGATTTCACTCCGTAATACAAACCTTTCGTTGTAAAATGATAAAATCTTGATTCAGACATAATAGATATTATTGTTAACGAAAATCCCTTTACAGAGATTTGCACTAAAATCGTAACCAAATTACAATAAAAAATTTGAAGTGACTAAAGTTTGTAGTGACTAAAGTCAACATAATCCTTCTCTGATTGTTTCTGCATTATATTCTTATTTATAAAATTTATGAACAACGCGATTTACAATTTCAGGGAACCGAAGAATGAACCAATACTGACTTACATGCCGGGAAGCCCTGAGCGTCAGAAACTTATTGATGAATTAAATGCACAGTACCTCAAAACAACAGACATTCCGCTGATTATCGGCGGGAAAGAAGTGCGCACAGGGAAAACAGGAAAGGTAGTAATGCCTTCTGAACATGGGCATCTTCTGGCAACTTATCACATGGCCGGTGAGAAAGAAGTTGAAATGGCTGTACGGGCTGCCCTGGATGCAAAATGCGAATGGATGACTCTTTCGTGGATGGAAAGGGCAGCAATAATGATTAAAGCAGCAGAGCTCATCTCGAAGAAGTATAGATTCCTGCTGAATGCCTCAACTATGCTTGGTCAGGGGAAGAATGTACATCAGGCAGAAATAGATTCTGCGTGCGAAGTAATTGATTACCTGAGGTTTAATGCCTATTTCGCTTCATTGATTTATAAAGAACAGCCTTTATCAGATGATTTCAGTATTAATCGTCTTGAATACAGGCCCCTTGAAGGATTTATCTTCACTGTAACTCCTTTTAATTTTACGGCAATAGCTTCAAATCTGAATACCAGCGTCGCACTTATGGGCAATACAACTCTCTGGAAGCCTGCAACATCATCCCTCCTTTCAAACTATTACTTAATGAAGATCCTTCAGGAGGCAGGATTACCCGACGGGGTAATTAATTTTGTACCCGGCCCCGGTTCTCTGATCAGCAGCGTTGTACTTAAACACAAGGAGCTTGCCGGGATACATTTCACAGGCTCAAATGCCACACTCAACACACTATGGAAACAGGTTTCGGAAAATCTTCATATTTACAGGTCCTATCCTAAAATTGTCGGGGAGACAGGCGGAAAGGATTTTATCTTTGCCCACCTCTCGGCTGATCCTCTTGAACTGGCTTCTGCAATAGCCAGAGGCGCCTTTGAGTACCAGGGTCAAAAATGTTCTGCAGCATCCCGTGCATATATACCTATGTCTTTGTGGAAAGCCGCAAAAAATCACCTTATGACGATGCTCTCAGAAACAAAAACAGGTGGTGAAAGAGACTTTAAAAACGCAGTTAATTCTGTCATCGATGAGGCTTCATTCGACCGGATCATGTCATATATTGACATAGCGCGCACATCACCCATGGCTGAGATAATTGCCGGCGGAAAAAGTGATAAGTCGATAGGATACTTCATAGAACCAACTGTCATAGTTGTTTCGGACCCCCATTTTATCACTATGGAAGAAGAAATCTTCGGTCCTGTTATGACAATCTGTATTTATGAAGATGATAAATACGAAGAAACCCTGAAACTTTGTGATGAGACATCGCCTTACGCTCTTACAGGATCGATTTTCAGCAATGATAAGTATGCAATGATCAAGGCTTGCAGGATACTCCGTTATTCCGCGGGAAATTTCTATATAAATGATAAACCGACCGGAGCAATGGTCGGACAACAGCCATTTGGAGGGGCAAGAGCTTCCGGGACCAACGATAAGGCAGGAAGCCATCTTAATCTTATCCGGTGGGTCAGCCCGAGAACGATCAAAGAGACTCTTATCCCGGCAACAGGTTTCAGGTATCCTTTTATGGAAGAATAACACCGTTTCTGTACTTCCCTGCCGGATAGTCAGCATCTGATTTGATTTAGTCAGATAATTTTATAACTTTCGTGTTCTGATTATAAGCAGCCAGGGGTAATAATGGGCAAAACTGAATTTCCAGAGGTAAAAAGATCTCTGTTTATACTTAATCCGTCTGCTGGCGTTCTGCCGGTTAACATTATAATTTCAAAAGAACTGCAACGCCGTAAGAACGATCTGTCATATTTCAAATCACTGAGCATCGATGAATCCGGCAGTCATATTAAACAATCCTTTGATAAATTCGATATTTTTGTTGCTGCAGGAGGCGATGGTACAGTAAGAAGCGTTGCATCAGAACTCGTTGGAACAAATAAAGTCCTTGGAGTTCTGCCTATGGGTTCAGGGAATGGGTTTGCCAAAGAATTCGGATTCAGGGTAAATATCCCCTTACTTCTGAAAGATATCAAAAAGGCCGAGCATATTACTTCTGATGTCATTGAAATAAATGATATTCTTTGCCTTAATGTGTCCGGTATCGGTCTCGATAGTTTTGTTGCTCATTCGTTCGACAAACTTAAGACCCGTGGATTCTGGTCGTATGTGTGGGTCACTATAAAGAATTTTATCCGTCTTCGTCCATTTCATGTTAAGATCAATCTTGACAACCAGTCAATATCTGATGATCTTTATATGCTTACAGTTGCAAACACAAGACAGTTTGGGAACAACGCATTTATTGCTCCGGATGCCAGACCAAATGACGGTATCATTGATATCGTACTCTTAAGGCCATTCCCGAAGATCCTGGCTCCCTTATTCATTTTCAGGCTCTTCGCCGGAACAATGAAAGGATCCAGATACGTACAGTATATTAAAACTGACAAGCCGTTCTCAATTCAGACAGAGGAAACAAGATTTCATATCGACGGCGAGCCGGTTACTTTCTCAGGGGAAGTTCATGTCCGTATACGACGTGATGTGCTTTCTGTCCTGAAGACAAGACATAACAGACTATAGACCCCTGTTAATTTCCGGTATTAAATATTTTATGAGTATCGCCTATCAATAATAAATAAACCCATAAAATTGGGAGATTCCTCACTAACGCTACTAATGACAACATTTTGTAACCGATTGGTTTATAATATGATGAGATTCCTCACTTCGTTCGGAATGACAAGGTCGAGTTTTATGGATTGGGGAAGGAAGCAGGAGCGTTTCGAACAAGATTTGAGACAGTTAGGAAAATTCCTGCGAAACGCTCCTGCTTCCTTCCCCCCTTAGAAATATGAATACCCTGTCATTCCGAATGAAGCCAACCTGAATAAAGTGAAGGTTGGCGAAATGAGGAATCTTTTTGTAGTTTCTCGCAACCTGAAGAATCTCCTATTCTTTCCCAAAAAAACTGCTGATTCTCGCAGATATGCATTATTTTTAGAAAATAAATAATATATATCCGGGAAATCATGAAAACATTTCAGGCAAAAACCAAATCATTAATTATCAGTAATATAATATTTCTTTGTTTCACAATATCTCTGCAGGCACAGACGCTCAGCGATATCGAATCTCATCGTGTCTCCCTGCCCAATGGATGGAATCTGACACCTGTGGGAAAAACGTTATCCCTGGGAGATCTGCCTCTTAATATAGCGGTCTCGCCATCCGGAAGCATGGCAGCTGTAACCAATAACGGGCAGAGCACCCAAACCATTCAACTTATTGATATTAAGAAAGAAATTGTCCTCGATTCAATTACTATAGGGAAATCATGGCTTGGACTGGTATTTTCAGCCGATAATAAATTCCTCTATGCATCCGGGGGTAATGACAATATTATATTAAAATATGCCATCATCAACAGACATCTTTTTGTTGATGATACAATCCGCCTGGGGAAGCCCTGGCCTGAAAAAATATCTGTTGCCGGGTTGGCTCTTGATGACAAAAAAAATAAAATTTATGCCGTAACCAAAGAAGATAATTCTTTATATGTTGTCGACCTTCTTTCAAAAAAGATAACCACAAAGCAGACCCTCGGAGGAGAAGCATATACCTGCATTTTATCACCTGATAAACAAATACTTTACATTTCGTGCTGGGGCTGCGACCAGGTGATTCTTTTTGACACGGAGCTGCAGAAAATTACAGGTTCAATACAGGTCGGGGATAATCCAAATGATATGTGTCTTACCAAAAATGGCCAATTTCTTTTTGTAGCCAACGCCAACGATAACAACGTTTCGGTAATTGATACAAGGCAAAAGAAGGTGATTGAGACGCTCAATTCTGCACTTTATCCTGATTCCCCAACCGGATCTACAACAAACAGTGTTGCCCTGAGCAAAGATGAGAAAACCCTTTTCATTGCAAATGCCGATAATAATTGCCTGGCTGTATTTGATGTAAGCGCCCCCGGAACAAGCATAAGCAAAGGTTACATACCTTCAGGCTGGTATCCTACATGCGTGAGAACTGCAAAAAATAAAATCCTGATAAGTAATGGTAAAGGTGTAACCTCACGCGCCAATCCTTATGGCCCAAATCCAAACCGGAAAGGTCAGGTTGTGGTTTACCAGGAAGGAGGAATAGAGCATAAAATAAAAGTCCAGTATATTGGCGGACTCTTCAGGGGAACTCTCAATATTCTGCCGGTTCCGGATGATAGCCAGATGGCTCAGTATTCAAAAGCTGTTTACAATAACACTCCTTACAACAAGAAAACAGAGCTGCTTTCTGAAGGTGCCGAAGGGAATCCCATCCCAAAGAAAATTGGTGACAAATCTCCGATTAAATACATTTTTTATATTATAAAGGAAAACCGTACATACGACCAGGTATTAGGCGATATGCCCGAAGGTAACGGTGATCCCGGCCTGGTGCTCTTTGGAGAAAAAATAACGCCTAATCAACATGCCCTTGCACGGGAATTTGTACTGCTTGATAATTTTTATGTCAATGGTGAAGTGAGCGCCGATGGTCATAACTGGACCATGGGAGCTTATGCAACAGATTACCTGGAAAAGAACTGGCCAACCAGCTATGGAGGAAGAGGGGGATCATATCCCGGAGAAGGAGCCAGGGAGATCGCAAATAATAAAAATGGATTTCTATGGGATTATTGCAAAAGGGCTGGTGTCAGCTACCGGACTTATGGCGAATTTATCGGAGATGATGGTTTTCCAACTATCCCGGTTCTGAAAAATCATTTCTGTCCCTATTTTACACCCTGGGTTCAGTCAGTTCGTGATACGGTCCGTTTTCGTCAATGGAAACGCGATTTTGATTCACTCCTGGCAGTAAATTCTGTTCCACAGCTCAGTACAATAAGATTTATTAATGATCATACTGAAGGACTGAAGCTGAATACGCCCACTCCTTTTGCACATGTTGCAGATAATGATCTGGCTGTCGGTATGTTTGTTAACTATCTCAGCCATAGTCCAATCTGGAAAGAGAGTCTGGTAATTATTGTTGAAGATGATGCACAGAACGGACCTGACCATGTCGACGCTCACAGGAGTCTCGCATTTCTCGCCGGCGGTTATGTAAAAACGGGGTTTGTCGATCATACTGCATACACAACTACTTCTCTTTTACGAACGATAGAGCTTATCCTCGGGCTTCCGCCAATGAGTCAGTACGATGCTGCTGCCAACTCTCTGTGGAGATGTTTCAATAATACACCCGGTCATCAGCCGTTTATATCCAAACCAATCCATGTTGATCTGAATGATAAAAACCTTGCAGAGAATAAATGGCAACAGATAAGTGAAACGTTTGATTTTACTGCAGAAGACAAAATTAACGATGCCGAATTCAATGAAGTGATCTGGAAGGCAGTAAAAGGACTCGATTCTCCTTGTCCCCCGGCAGTTCGTTCAGCGTTTTTCATGCCGGATAACAGGAAAGACAAGGATTAAAAATGTACAAAGAGTTATTTTTAACTAATTTGCAGCCAATAAATAATTGCTACAAGCTATGAAAAAACTGATTTTTATATTCCTTACCATTGCATTTACTCTGATAATAGCTATCCCTTCCTTCGGCCAGAAGCTTAACAGGTTGTCCGCAAAGGAGAAAAAGTCCGGCTGGGTATTATTATTCAACGGGAAGGATTTTAACGGATGGAGACAATGCAACGGCACTGAAATGCCTAAAAACTGGATTATTGAAGATGATGCAATAAAAGTGTTTACCGGTGAAGGGAAAAAACCGGGACAGGGTTCAAACGGCGATATAATTTATGCTGTAAAAAAATTCAGTAACTTCGAATTATCAATAGACTGGAAAACCTCCGAAATGGGGAACTCAGGTATTTTTTATAATGTCCGTGAAGTGCCCGGAAAACCGGTCTATTATGCTGCACCAGAGGTCCAGGTGCTTGACAACGAGAAAGCCACAGATAATAAAATTGCAAGTCATCTCGCCGGATCTCTCTACGACATGCTGCCTGCAGATCCCAAAACCGTTAAACCTGCAGGCCAGTGGAACAATATCATAATAAGCCTCAGGGATGGAAAAGTAATTCATATTCAAAACGGAGTAAAAGTAGTGGAATATACCCTTTGGACCCCTGAATGGGATGAGATGGTTGCAAACAGTAAATTCAAGACTTTCCCGGGATTTATTGAAGGAATCGCAAAAGAGGGATATATAGGGCTCCAGGATCACGGTTATGCCATCTGGTTCAGGAATATTAAAATAAGGGAATTATAAGCATTCCGGCAGGCCGGATTTAAGTTTTTATTAATGAAAAAGAATGCCATCATTACAGTTACTGTCATCTGTGTTGCAATAGCAGCCCTGATAATATTCAGTAAACTGACTTCCAGGAAAACGGTTCAAAATAATTTTGCTGAAGCAAGGAAAGGGATTTTTGAAATTACAGTGGCAAATGCAGGAGAGCTTGTTGCAGAGAGATCAATCGATATTAAAGGACCTGAGCTTGGACAAAGATCTGATCGTGGAGGTGGAAGGCAAGGTGGAGATTCCCGTGGTGGTCGTGGCAATGATATGCGTTTTATGGATTTCAAAATTCAGGATATAGTGCCGGAAGGAACTGTTGTTAAAGAAGGCGATTATATAGCACAGCTTGACAAAACAAATTATGATAACACCTTAAAAGATGAGCTTGAAAGCCTGAAAACACAACAAGCCAGTCTTGAGATGAAAATACTGGATACGGCAGTTGTCCTTACCAATCTCAGAGATGAAATAAAAAATCAAAGGTACCAGGTTGAAGAAGCTGTTATCAATCTTGAACAGTCAAAATATGAACCTCCTGCGACAATTCGGCAGGCCGAAACAAATCTGAACAGACAACAGCGGGCTCTTGAACAGAATATCAAAAATTATGAACTGATAAGAGCTAAAACCTTTGCCGAGATAAACCATGAGAAAATGCATCTTGACAGACAGGAACGGCTGGTATCTGATTTACAGGAATTCCTTGCAAAATTTACTGTAATAGCTCCTTCCCCCGGTATGGTTATTTATAAAAAAGACAGGAACGGGAACAAAAGAAAAATTGGATCATCCGTTAACCCTTTCGACCGGATTATCGCAACCCTTCCTGATCTTTCAACAATGATCTCCAAAGTTTATGTTAACGAAATAGAAGTCAGCAAAGTAATGCCCGGCCAGAAAGTCATTGTTACTATTGATGCTTTCCCTCAGAAATCATATACCGGGAATGTGATCAGTGTCGGTAATATAGGTGAACAGCTGCCAAACTCCGATGCCAAAATGTTTGAAGTGCAAATCCGGATCGATGGTTCGGACCAGGATCTCAGACCCGCAATGACAACCTGGAATAAGATTATCCTCAAGACTATTGCTGATGCTGTTTATATACCCCTTGAATGTGTTCAGGCAGGGGCGGACAGTATCCCTTTTGTTTATAAAAAGAATAAAACAAAACAGATTGTGGAGCTTGGTGAACAGGATGAAAAAAACGTTATCGTTAAACGGGGACTTGAGCCAGGAGCTAATATTTTTATTATTCCGCCGGAAGATCATGAGAATTTCAGGCTGGTAGGAGAAAATCTGATACCCGGTAAAAAAGAATGAAAACAGGTGTTCGGTTTGTTCACTTATTTCAGACGTAATGATTCGATTCTGAGTTTTATTATTTTGAATTTTAATTTCAGTATTTTTGTGTCCGATACGGGACGTTAGCTCAGTTGGTTCAGAGCGCTTGCTTGACAGGCAAGAGGTCACTGGTTCGATTCCAGTACGCCCCACGGGTTTTTCGCTGTATAAAAGTAACCAGGCATGTTTTATGTTTATGCTTTGTATTCCAATGAATACAAAAAAATCTATATTGGATTCACTTCTGATTTAGAAAAAAGATTGTTTTCTCATAACCATGGTTTAAAAAAAGGTTATACATCTAAATTTCGACCCTGGACAGTAGTTTATTCAGAAGAATTCAGCGACAAGCAGTCTGCTTTGAGGAGGGAGAGACAGCTGAAAACAGCTCAGGGACGCGAATTTATCAAATCATTGCTTCGGATTTAAAACCAGTTGGTTCAGTCCGCCAGCCGGCGGATGACAGGCACTCGTCCGCCCATTGGCGGAAGAGGTCACTGGTGAGTTTATCCGCCTTCCGGCGGAATTCCAGTACGCCCCACACAGTTAATCCCTGTTTATTTCAGCATATTTTTGTTTGGATCGGTATTCCCTCCTGAGAAATAGGCAGCATCATATTTTGCCTGAGCTGCTTTAAGTGCAGCTTTTGAAGCCTTAAGCGGATCCTGGGCATTTTTCTTGATTGCTTTCCCTCTTTTAAGGTTAGCATTGCCTTTCGTCAATTTTTTTTTTGCATCCGTTAAACGATTGTCAAGAGTTTTGACATCTGATCTGTATTGAATATAGAGCGTTTTAAGATCTGTCCTGGCCCTGGTGGATTCTCCCTTATTTTTTGAAGTTGAAAGCTTAGCTAAAGGTTTTTGTTCAGCAGCATAGTCCTTATCAAGTTTCTTTCGCTCTGCTTCAATAATCCTGGTTTCTGTTTTTGATTCAACGATTAGCAGTTTCCCAGATTCAATCAGAGAATCTGCTACAGTCACCTTCTGTTCAATCAGAGCAACCCTGGCTTTAGCCTTAATGATGCCCATATTAAGGTTTCTTAATTCGGCTGCCTTTTTAAACGATTGAGCCTGGGTGAAAATTGTGGTTATAAGGAAAAGTGACAACATAACCAAAACTCGAGAATTAATAACAGTCTTCATGTGGGTAAAATTTGACTATAAATGTTTGCCCATTTTTATAAACGTTTAAATCAACAAAGAATACCAAGATTCCATAATAAAATTATGAAATATAAATCAATTAACATAAATTTGATTTGCTGTCTTAAACGTTTATAAATAAGGATATTGTCCTTTATGAACTCTGATGCAAAAGCCGGCAGTTTTGACCACTTCTGGCCGGCCAGTCAACAATATTAGTATCTATCAATATATCAGAGATTTCACCCCGGCGCTGATGATCAAAAGAATCCAGCTGAAAGTGGCCAGGGTCACCGGCTTTCCCAACGGAGGCAGTACCTGCAAAAACCGTGACAACTTTGCCAGCCGTAGCTTTAGCGAAGGCTGGACAAATGAGCATTGTCCGTGTTAGCTGCTGACCGTTTTTAAATAATCAACAGGAGTCATTACAGGGATTTCCGAGTTTTTATAATCTTTTGTGTTTCTTGTTATCAAGACGTCAATTTTTTTATAGTCAAGGGCGCAATTATATTGAATACTATCCTCGAAGTCCTTAAATCCTGATGCGATTGCATTATTTATAGTTTGTTGGTCAACTTTTAAGATTGTCAGCAATCTTGAAATGCTATCTAGTTTGGTAATTACCTTGTTATGAGACTCAACCTTTCTGAGTACATAATATAAGTTACTGAAAGTTAAGGATGAAACATATCCTTTTATCTTCTTTTGTTCAATCAATGTAAATATGATTGCAGCTTCTCTGGAATGAGGTTTCCTGTCGATCAGAAAGTCAATAATAATGTCTGTGTCGATGAATAAGACAGCCATGTTAGAGGTACTTTTTTATTAATGCGTTACCAAGTTCCTTTTTATAGTCAAAATCAGCAGGTAATGCAACACTACCGAGTAATGATTTTACCCTGGGTGTGTATTCAGTATCCTCAATAGGAGTATTTTTAGTCAGGAGCATCAGGTAGTTTTCTACGAGGTCTGAAAGGCTTCTTCCTTTGTTTTTTGCATAGACTTTAGCCCTGCGAGCTACGTCCGTATTTATACTTAATGTTAATTTTGCGTCCATGTTACGTACGAATTAATGAACAAATATACGTAGATATTATTGTAATACCAGGGTTTCATAAAAAAATTTCTACTGTGCAGTCTCGCATTAATCAATAGTGAGGGTTGCGATTTATGTTGTATACTTACAGCTTATGTATTCTGAAATGCAACATAATGAGAGCAACCCGAACACCTATTAACCTGGTTAATTATCCTTCACACAGCGAACAGACCTGCCAAATGATGTCATGTCGGAGCTTCTGTAAACATTAATGGCAGAGTTGCTCAACCACCGGAACCAGACATAATCTTTAAAGTTCTCGGTTGAACTTAACCAGAAACCATTGGTTCCCATGGAAGTAGATGGTATTCCGGGGGCATGCTGCCCGCCTGCCAGAGCGGTGAAACCTGTTTCGTTTGTCGCACCTGTGTTGGGAGTGTTCCAATGTTCAGTACCGGTTTCCTTCAGCTTGCCACCAGCACTACTTTCACCATTCAGAAATGTTGTAAGTATTGTCCACTCGGCATCACTTGGCAAATGCCAACCTATTGGACATATACCCTGAATGCCACTTGGGGAGGCAGCACTGCTTGCTGCTCCATTCATTGCTGCTGCCCACGTATATAGTGCACCATATAGATCAGCATTGTTTACATCATTATTATAATAGCAATATGCTGTATCTGTTGCTGTCAATTTACTCCATAAGCTATCGGTGTTAATAAAAGGTATACTTGTACCATCAGTGTACTTCGTTGCTTTTATATTTTTTGCCATCCAAACCTGAGTGCTTATCTCAACCACAGGATAATTGTTCCCATCTCCATCGGTACAGGCTATAAAATTAAATGTATTTATTGTATCAGATAAAGGGATATCTGTCATTACGGTGCTATAAATACCTGACGATCCAGTAAATTTTAATCTATCTCCATCAGTATATTGCATTGATGTATCAGATGACATACCTTTTGAATGAAAAGCATCTTCCTGGATTTTCGAAATGTCGCTCTTTTCTTGAGTTAGGGTTGTATTCTCATAAACCATTTTTGCAATACCGGGCTGAGAAGCTGTAGATAAAAATTTGCCACTGAGTGAATATCCACCAGATCTAATTGTTACAACATATAAACCATTACCAACAACTTGTATCCTGTATGTATGCTGACCCTCTGATAAGTATTCTTGAGTTTGAAGGATTTTTCGTCCTGAAATATCATACATATTGATTACTGCTGTTCCGTCTTCAGGCAGAACAAATTTCATCAGAGTAAAATCTTCCATTGGATTAGGATAAAAAGTAATTTTTCTGTCTGAATTTTTGTTTACTTGTTCAACTCCAGTTAAAGTATTTACCAAATGCAAAACATTGTTTCCGCTCATGCCCAGATATGTACCCTGAGTTAAATTTTCTACTATAACCGAATCTACGGTTGTACTTGCACCAGAACCTGCGAAACTGATGAGATAATCTTGTGCCTTTAAAATATCCACTGATACGAATAGCAGAATCACAAAGGAAAAGATCTTTAATTTCATTGTATGAGATTTTAGGTTTAGGGTCACCTCAATATTGAAGAGATTGTTTAATGTTAATAGTCTAAGCTTAATAAATCTAAGATATTACTATATTTTCTTTTTGTCAATTAAATTTGATAAAACGACTATTAATCAAATGCAAAAGCTGGTATTTTTGACCACTTCTGACCGGTCAGTCCACCTTATTGATATTTATTAATAAATCTTAGATTTAACTCCGGTGAAGGATAGTAAAAAAATCAGGTGCTTCCTTGTTTCTTTTATCTTTTATCTTTTATCTTTTATCTTTATATTTTAATCCGACCTCACTATCTTTCTATGAGAGCTCTCTCCTCCTCCATTCTGACCGGCCTCATTCTTACCTTGTCAACCACGGTATTGTACGCCCAGAAATCGGTGCCTGCTTTCTTCCTCAAATCTGCGCCACCTGTTGACGGCATATTTGAAAAGGAGATCTGGGCGGGCGCCGACAGTGCGTCCGGATTCATCCAGATGGAACCGCATCCCGGGGAAGCTGCCACTGAAGCAACATCAGCATGGTTCGGATTCGATGATAAAAATATTTATGCAGTCATAAAATGCTACCAGGGAACGCCGGTGATAGCCAAAAACCAGAGTCGTGATGCCTTGTCAAAGAATGACGATGAGGTTGCACTGATAATAGACACATACAATGATAACCGCACGGGTTACGGCTTCATTGTGAATCCCCTTGGTACACAGGTCGATTTCAGGATAAATGATGACGGTAACAATATCGACCTGAACTGGGACACAGAATGGAAGTGCGAAGCAGCAGGGTTTAACGGCGGCTGGTGTGCGGAGATAATGATCCCCCTGAACAGTCTGAAATTCAAAAAGGGATCTGGCACATGGGGTGTCAATTTCGGCAGGATAATCCGTTCAGGGTTCGAGACAGTCTACTGGACCGGCCCCCTTTCCCAGGATTTCAGGATATCGCAGGGCGGCAAGGTTACCGGACTTAACACTTCAGGCAAAAGAATGCAGCTGACCCTGTTTCCATATTTATCACTCTTTAAGACTTCAGGTGAAAAAATAAGTGCCGATGCGGGCGGCGATATAAAATGGCAGATAACACCAAATGCTTCACTCAACACAACTTTAAATCCCGATTTTGCGACTGTCGAAGCCGACCAGGTGCAAATAAACCTTACCCGTTACGAGCTGAGCTATCCGGAGAAACGTCTTTTCTTCCAGGAAGGCAATGAAATGTACAACACCAGGTTCCAAACCTTTTATTCGCGCAGGATACAGGATATTGATTTCGGTGAAAGGTTTAACGGGAAAATCGGAGGGTACCAGTTCAATGCGGTAAATGTAAGAACACCCAGAATGTCTGAGGATAATGCATATTATTACTTTACCGCTGCCAGGATTAAACGTGACATTCTGAACTCATCCAGCATGGGTCTCACGATGGTTGATAAAAGCGGAGGTGATTCATACACCAGGTCATTGAGCCTTGATTATAATCTGAGCCCTGGCAAGACATGGCAGCTGACAGGCCAGTTTGTCGGAAGCGCACCCGGAGATTTCTGGTCTCACAGCGCTTGGTTCTTGCGGTTTGCAAGAGAGAATAATATATACCATTATCATATCAGGTATAATAATGTGGGCAGTAATTTCCGCGATAATGTAAACCAGACAGGCTTCATAACCGACGATGACCGCAGGGAGGTTGATGCTGAGGGGACATACAAATTCTGGATCAAGAATAAGATTTTCGAGTATATCAATATAGGATCGAACAATAATATTTTCTGGAGTCAGACGGGAATCCTGCGAAGCTGGAAAACAGATAATTCATTAGACGTTTACTTCAGTAACCGGATAAGCGCCGGCTATATTTATAATAATGAATACAAGCTCTTTGAAAAAGACTTTTATAACCACAGGCATGACTTCACTCTTGGTTACAATACGGAGGAATGGAGCCATGTTCAGACCGGCTTTTCAACCGGAAGGAATTTCGACAGGGATTTTTACCTGTACAGCGGAGGCTTCAGGGTGAAGCCGGTGAAAAATTTTTCGCTGGAATACAGTTCATCTTACCTCCGTTTTGTGCCTGATCCCGACACAAGTTCCACGTTCATAAATGTGGTGACGGTCAATTATAATTTCACCAATGATATCTGGATCAAGTTATTTGCCCAGAACAGCACCAACAATGAAAGGATTTATGTATACGGCCTTTTCGGATGGCGTTTTAAACCGCCTTTCGGTGCACTCTATTTTATTTATTCCCACGACAGGTACCAGGTTCCGGAAAGTCCCTTCATATCAGATAGTTTCTTTCTGAAGATCACATTGCCGATAACTATACTTAAATAGATTAAGGAAAGGTAATTTAAGTGCGAGGTACCAGGAATCAGTAAAGGGTATTATGCAGGCTGCACCTTGTAAAATAAATTTATGCTGCAGATTCTAAAAATCTCATTTCCCAATAATAATTTTTTTAATTCTGGTTTGGTCCATATAAACATAAATTCCATCATGCCATATTTGATCTTGTGAATTTAGTACCGCATCCCCATTCAAATCAGTGTATTTTATTCCTCCCACATAAGCTCCGGGTTGTGGTGCAGATTCATCTATGTCTGCCTGACTATGGAATACACCCCCTATTATGTAGCCATCTTTTATATTACTTAAATTCCCTTTCTCTACAATCAGAAAATATCCTGCCGGAGCTGGTAAACCAAAAAATGTTGCAATTCCATTAAGGTCAGAAGTCGCAGTAAAATCAGGCAAATTGTTATCAAAAGAAGATTGGCTGGCATAAAGTTTTACATTTGCATCTGGAGCTGTATCCAATGTATCATTTTCCAAAGTCCATGTTGTCGCATCCTTAATTGTCAGTATAATTTGAATTTGAGGATCTGTAATAAAAGTCATGTCATTTCCATAAGTGGTCCCGCCTGAACTTACCGCTTTAACCCTGAAATAATATTTCGTACCTCCTGATAAGCTTGTTATTTCTGCACTTACATTTGTTGCATTCACTCCAGATACAACGTCAGGAGTAGCAGTTATTACCGATCCATAATTAATGGTCGGTCCATATTCAAATGATACTGATGTTTGTAAATTGGTTGCATTCACCGATCCGTTCAGTTTTGCAGTTGTTACAGTGACAGATGTTGCTGCTTCTGTAGTCGCTTCCGGATACTGCTTTGTTAGAAAAGTAAGATCGGTACCAATAGCCGTTCCCCCTGAGTTAACTGCTATTATTCTGAAATGATAGGTTGTGCCTGGTATTAATCCGTTTAATACAGCATTTACGTTTGCCGGACTATTCCCTGTTAACGGACTCTGAACTGACGTAATTGTTGAGCCGTATAATGCAGTAAGACCATAATCGAAAGTTACCGTCGTAACGCTTCCTTTTGCATTTACTGTAGCATTTAAAACAGCGGCGGTATTTGTAATTGATGTTGCCCCTGCTGTAGATGCCTCAGGTTGTTGTTGTGTTGTAAAAGTCCACAAATAATCATTCTCAATTGGTACTCCTGTTAAGCTTTTAGCACCAGTAGTTATTGTAGCAGTATAAGTAATCCCTGCAGTAAGATTACTTGTGGGGGTAAATTGTGCAGTAGTCCCTGAATAATTTACCGAACCAGGGAAAGATGTTGCTCCTTGCTTAATGGTAAAGCTTGCTGTTGTGATTGTTGAAGGATCCATCGATTGACTGAAAGTCACGCTGATTACTTTGTTTATCGAAACATTATCAGAACCATTTGCCGGATCTGTTGAGATCACAGCAGGGTAAATGTTGGTCGTAAAACTTATTTCCTTACCATAAACTGTTACTTTTCCTCTGCTTATGTATGCTTTAATGTAATATTTTGTGCCTGCCTCGAGATCAGATAACGAACTTAAAAATTTTCCTGCTTTTGGCATACTAAGTTCTGTTTTTGAATCAGCTACAGTTACCTCGGGTATTTTGCCATAACAATGTCCATACTGAGTAGCTCCATCTCCAAGGTCAAGAATCTCCCCGGAAGCTTCTGCTGTATTTGCAAGGATTTTAGTCACAGTGCCAGTAGTAACCAGCATCTGCTTTTCAAGCTTCTTACATGAATGAATGATTAGAAAATCCAAAAGCAAGAATGACAGGATTAATATTTTGGTATTCATAGCCGATAATATACGCTTAATATTCAAAGTTACATTATGTTTAATTCCAAGTCAATTTTATTTTTACCACCCACCCAGGCTCCATTTTCAGGATGAACTGGTGAATGGTTTAAGTACGATTGGTATTAAGTGGTTCTGGAGATTTTAAATTGAAGCTGGCAGTTTGCAAAAAGCAGTTGGCAGCAGGTATAGTGCAAAAGAGCATTGACTCTATCTCTTGTGTGAATATTTCTTCAATCAATCTTTATTGCCCCATTATGCCCGGTCAGAATATATTTAAATGATCCGGGAGCAGGCAATAGTTTTAATGATTCTATCTGTTGTGGAGTATCCATGTTGAATTTTTCAACGAAATGGTCATATTCACCGTTTGTCACAGTCAGATTATCGCCTGTTAAAAGATAGTCATTGCCAATTAAATAGCATGATGATCCTGGCGTGTGCCCAGGAGTATATAATATCTTTATTTTCAGTCCATCAATAGTCAGTGAATCGTTACTGTTCAGCAGCATATATTGACCGTATTTCCAGATTGGTTTTGAATACTTAGTTTTTCCGGTTGTTCCGTTTATCATCTGTTCCTCATTACGGTGCATATAGATGGCTGCATTTTTAAATAAACCGATAGCACCGATATGATCCCCGTCCGTATGTGTTAAAAGGATTGTAGTGATCTTTCCGGGATCGATCCCGATCTTGTCCATTTCCATTTTAAAGTTTTTGTCTCCTATCCCTGCATCAATCATCAAATAGCCCTGTTCTCCTTTAAATATATAGGAATTTACAAACTTGTCCTTGATGCACCAGACCGTGTCGTTTATTATACCTGTTTCAGCAGGAGTCATAGCTTTCGTTGCTTTTAAAAAGTTGATTAAATAGGCAGCAGCACCTATAATTATTAATATCAGGAGGATTGCCACACCCCAAAGGCTTATTTTTAGTGTTTTATTCATGATGAATATTTTTATATGCCAGGATAAGAAACAGGGAGCAATTGATTTGGGTCGTTAAATACAGTTAATTCAGTATATTTAACGGCCAACCATCAATCCTGTGACTTTTTATTATAACTATTTACATCATCAGTCAAAATAAATTCAATGGGGATATTAAAAGTTGATGAGATATATTTAGCCCTTTCCAGTAAATCATCATCATCTTCTTCAATATACCATTTAATGACGAGTTTCTTAGATTGCTGACTAACCTGTGAAAGTTTCCTGAGGAAAGAAGATATGATAATTGAATTATAGCTATTCATATACTCTAATGCAATAGTGACCTCAGTTGACTCGGCAGGACTGAGAAGGTAAGCATCAATCCACATCATTATTTGTTTAGGAAGGTCTGTTTCATATTCCTCAATGGCCCGTCCTTTTATCTCAATAATCCCCCTGGGATTAAGAAGAATCTCAGGAGTGTTGTTTGTAGGCAGAATATATACTTTTTCTTTTTTCATTTCTTCAGTTTATGATATTGTTTCTCTACACGATATTACATGAATTAATCCTGAAATCCCTGAACATCAAATTTCAGAAATATACTTCACTTGACCAAACTATTAATTAAATCTATAACCGGCCATATTCCTGCAGTGCTTTTTATTATGCGGAAGGAAAGAGAATCCTTATTATAATGAATTGCGAATCAAAGAAAGCAACCTGAACGCCTAATTAACTTTCTATAAATTTACTTGTACTGTCCGATTGGCTATCAAGCTGTTAACAAGGGCTTTGAGCTCATCAATTTCTTTTTGCTGGGATTCAATCTGGTTCTGTTGCTCTTTTATAGCCTCAACAAAGAGGGCTGAAGTCTGAGAGTAATTAATCCCTTTCAATCCATCCACAGGGTTGGTGAAAACAATCTCGGGTACAATTGGCTCAACTTCCTGGGCTATCATTCCTATTTGCCGGATTTTTGAAGAATCATTTCTCCATGTAAAACTTACTCCCCTTAAATGATTAATCCGATCAAGAGCATCTGTGATTTGACATATATTTTCTTTCCTTCGAACATCTGATGTTGCCGTTGTTAGTGTCCCATCAGCCATAATATTCAGATTATTTCCAAAAGTTCCTGAGCTGACACCTCTAAAGCGGGCATTACCATTCACATCGAGTAATTGAGTGGGTGAAGCATGACCAATTGCTATGTTACCGTTTTTAAGTACTACAAGTGCATCGCATCTTAAAGTACTGCTTGTTCCATTACCTATAACAAATAATCTGTCTGAATCATTCCATCCTGTTAAGGATATCGGTGTATAGGTTGTATTAAACCTTCCGATTACGGTTTCATAGCCGGACGCTGCCGTTGTATTGTTACCTAATGTGGTAGAACTGGTTCCATTTGCTTTCGTATTATATCCCATTGCAACCGAGTATTGACCTGAAGCTATTGTACCATTTCCTGCAGCAAATGAAAATTCTCCATTTGCAAATGTACCGTCACCCATTGCTACTGAGGCATATCCATTTGAATTTGCCCAGGAACCCATTGCAACAGAACGATCTCCGATTGCATTTGATGGTCCAAGCGCAACCGAAGTGTATCCCTTTGCGTATGAGGATGAACCTAACGCTGTAGAATATTGACCGATTGCTTTTGAATCTGTTCCTATTGCAATGGAATACCTGCCTTTTGAATATGCGATATATCCTAAAGCCGTTGAAAATTGTCCATTTGAAGATGTCAGGTAGCCAATAGCAGTTGAAAATCCTCCCCTGGATGTATCTGCAAGTCCTAAAGCAAATGATCCATCTCCAATTGACCTTGATCCCTGTCCGATTGCAAAGGAATAATTTCCCAAAGCTCTTGCTACCTCTGTCGGATTTCCATCATTATCAACTCCTGCACTACCAAATGCAAAACTTCTATACCCGCTTGCATTTGCACCTCTTCCCAGGGCATAACTTTCAGTATTCATTGCTTTTGCATCTTCTCCTAAAGCAAATGAATTTATTTTTTCGGCAACAGCATTTTTACCGATTGCCGTTGAGTAATCTCCCCTGGCAATTGCCTTATAACCCAGTGCCTGAGAATACTTACCTTTTGCTTTTGATTCAAAACCCGAAGCAAATGAGTTTACCCCTACACTGTCTTTATTCTCAATTAGTACCTTCCCTGTCATAAAAGCATTCTTTTGCGGGTACCAGAGTATCCTGTTCTGTGATGGTTTGATAATGCCTGTTGTATCAATTGCAACATTAAAAAAGTTCTGAATTCCATTTTTTGACATATCATAGCTGCCCACAGCAAAGCCTCCCTTTTTGCCTTTTGTCAGAGGATTATTGTCAATATATATCCTCACACTGTCTTCACTTACATCAAGATAATTCTGAACTTCTACTCCTTTCGACATGTCATACCCTCCAACCGCAAAACCACCTTTTTTTGCTTTGGTCAATGGATTGCTGTCAAGATACATCCTGATGCTGTCCTTCGAAACCACTAGATATTTCTGTGATTCAGCTTTCCCTTCGCCAAAGCTGCCTACGGCAAAGCCTCCTTTTTTACCTTTAGCTCCATCTGCTACATATACTCTTACTCCTTCAGGATAAACAGCAAAAACAGTCTGTCCAATCTTGTTTTTAACCTCAAATAATGTCGAGTCGACTGATGACTCCGATCCCCTGATACCAAGTCTTTCTATCGGTCCCTCCACATCTTTTGCAACAAGTGAATAAGGTACCGACAATATTTGGGCAGTACCCATTTCTGTCACTGTCCCGACAGGGTATTCAACAGTCGTTTTCAGGTAAAGAGGCTGTGCTTTCCAGTCGATCAGATCGAATGAGGCAACGGTACCTGAAACATTTGTACCTGATCCTACAGCAAAGGATATCATGCCAGACGGATTTGAAGTAACATCATGATACTCTTCCCAGATCACGGTCCCTCCTGGAAGAGCTGTCTTTATTGCAACTGTCACCTTTAGTGGCTTGTCCTTGAGAACTTCACCAGCAGTATTTCGGACTATAGCCTGGTAGTTAAAGCCCTGAGGGATTTGCGAAGACAAAAGATAAAAGATAAAAAATAAAAGAATGGTAAGGGAGAGTTTTGACTTCATGGTATGAAAGGTTTAAAGGCGCAGGGGCTTAGCGGCGCAGCGGCGCAGTGGCTTAGCGACGAAGCAGCGCAATGGCCTTAAGAGACCCGGCCTGTGGTTAAAAAAAAAGAAACTAATAAGAAAGTTAGGACAAAATTGAATGCAAGTCAAGTTTTTTTAACAAGCAGATATAAAAAATTGGGAAATAGCCTGAAATGGCGTTTAGTAACTTATTTAATAATTATTTTTTCAAAGTATTTTTTGTTGGACTTATCAGTAGCAATAATAAAATAGATGCCTTCTGAAAATCCTGAAACGTCTATAGGAGTTTTGGCTGTATTAATCCATATTTCCCCATTCATATCAATCAATTTGACATTCTGAACATCAATGCCAATATTTAACAAGTCAGTCACAGGATTAGGATAACAAACGGTTATTTTCTCCTTCTTTATAGTATTAGCAAAAGTTGGAATCAGAGCACTTACTTTACCATCTTTATCTGTTTTAATTAACAAAACATCGTCTGAATTATTTCTGTCCGGATTATCAGAATAGTAGCCGGTAATTAAATATCCGCTATCCGGAGTAAGTATCAAATCATTTGCAAAGCAATCAAAATCATCAAAGTTTCTATTCCATACTGTATCACCAAGTGAATTAATTTTTGTTAATCTGATGTACGTACCATAACCCTCATTTATTATTATGTTGCTAACAAAAATCATAGATGAATCCTTATTCTCAACTACCTTCGTAATACAATCATCTATTTCATCCTGATGATATAGCTTTGTCCAGATTGTATCACCATTTTGTTTCGTTTTTATTAAAAATCCGGTTGATCTGTTTGAGGGTAAATAATAACCACCTGTTAGAATAATCGAAGAATCTATTGTTTCAAATGCATATTTTACCCGGGCATTATTATTAGTATAATAAGTTTTTGTCCAAAGTGTGTCACCATTCTGATTTAATTTTATGAGGCCATATTTTTCTGAATAATCTTCTTTAATAATTCTACCGGATAGTATATAATTATTGCCCTTTGTTTGATTTAAAGAAAGGAATCCAAGTGTTTCATATTTCTTTATCCATAGACTATCCCCCAGATCATTAACCTTAAGAATAAATCCATAACTTGGTGGACCCCAAATCTGCCCTGTCAATAAAAATTCATTATCATTTGTTTTTGTTAAGGAAGACATGCTTATATTGAAGCCGGTTATATATTTTCTATACCAAATAGTCCTGGAATCTTTATTAATCATATGTAAGTATACCCCCTCTCCTCCATCAATATATCCGGCTAAAATTAAACTTGTATCGTTATATTCTTGTATTCTACATCCATTTCTATTGGAAGATAAATGCGGAAAATACTTTGTAAAAATTGTGTCCCCATTGAATTTTGTGTTAATCAGATATGATGAGGTCCTGGTTGGCAATAATGAATAAGTATCTCCATAAACATAAATATTTGAATCCCTGTCGATAATTGAAGAATTTCCATAATCGCCTTCATTTCCACCATATGTTTTTATAAATGTTTTTTGTCCATATGCCTGGAAAGTCATACTTACCAAAAGAAACTTCAGTAATGTTTTTTTCATATCTGGTACTTCAGTGTTGGTTAATTAAGTTATATGAAAGTTGTTTTTAGTAATCGCAGATAACTTATTAGTGTTTTGTACATGATCTTTAACACATGTTCATCGTATGCTGCAGCCAAAATTAAAGTTCTCCTATTATTCGCCAACGATCTTTATAAGCTTGCCGGCCTGTACTTTGTCTGTAAGCTCCATATTATTCAATAAAGCAAGTTCGGCTTTCTTTGTCTCCGGAATTCCATAATAGGTAAATGCATCAGCAAGAGTGCCGGTACTTTGAACTGCTTTAACATGGAGTCGTATTGGTTTTACATTTATTTTTGAAGCATCAGTCAGTTTGGAAAAGCTTTTCATTGATGATTCAAGCGTACCACTTAAGGTATTAAAATCAGCTTCCGCAGATACCCCATGAAAAACATAGATCATGTTATCATAACTTATGAAATAAGAAAGCACCTCATTGGTTGACTCTGCGCCTGTTGACTGGTCCTTTGTAACCTGTTTGCTAAGCGTCACAATGGCGGGCATTCCGTTGACTGTTGATTTATTACTGTTCTGGAGTGTGAGACCAATTTGTGCCAAAGTAGTGTCTGCGGCTGCCTGTAAAGTTTTTTGCCTGGAAAGGGTAAAGAGCATTAATGCCTTACCGTCTGTCGGTGAAATAGCAACCTGAAGCGGAGTGTTTTCCAGCTTCCATCCTGAAGGAAAAGAGAACTTAAATTTAAGTTCCGGGTGATAAAATATATTCCCTTCAACATAACCCTGTTTCGGATCCTCCCCATATACAATCCCGTCGATCAGTTTAAGATAACTATCCTGATTAACTTTATATTCAGGAAGATTTAGTCTGGTTTGCCACTCTGTAGCTTTTTCATTCACAGCATTATACCTGTCCCCCGGATCAGGATGTGTTGAAAGAAAAGTAGGAACACCACCTTCACTGCTGGACATATTCATTTTATTCAGTACCTGAAAAAAATCTGCCATTTTGTGGGCGTCATAACCTATTTTTGATGAATATTCAACTCCCAGACGATCAGCTTCCCGTTCATCGGTTCTGCTAAAACTTAAGAACAACAGTTGCATTCCCTGCATTGCAGTCTCAGCATATTGTGCGAATTTTTCTGATGCTATCATTCCACCTATTAAAACCAGCTGTCCCAATGTTTGTTTGGATTGCCGGCTTACTGAATGGCGGGCTGTAACATGTCCCATCTCATGACCAATCACTCCTGCCAGTTCTGCTTCATTATTCAGCTGGGCCAGAATACCCCGGGTCAGATAAATATATCCTCCGGGAACAGCAAAGGCATTTACTACCGGTGAATCTACAACCTTGACATGGTATTCAAGATTAGGCCGATGACAGATAACAGCCATTTCTTTGCCCTTTGCCTGTACAAAAGCCTGCATACCGGCATCCTGGTATTCTCCGAAAGTGGCCATTACCTGGGGATCATACGAGATCCCAAGCTGAATTTCCTGAGCTTCTGACATCAGCATAATTTGCCTTTTGCCAGTAACCGGATTGACTGCACATGAAATTACAATCAAAACAACAGACACCAGTAATGTAACTTCACATAGAATGTTTAGTCGTTTCATTTCTATTGGTTTTTAGTAATTACATTGTTGTTCTTATAATACTGGTATGTTTCATTGTTTTATGAGAAATCAAATCCTGAAATATACGCTGGTGCATCATAAAAATGATCCTTTTCCTCCTCAGAGAAATTAATGAATTTTGTATAAACCAATCCCGGTTTTGCATTAAGCATCCTGTTCAATGCCCCCATTTTTACTTCAGTTCTTAACTTGTCAAAGAGTTCGCTGCGGTCATCAAGCCAGGTAAGTCCGGTATGGAAACTCTCTGCGGCACATGCTGATTCAAAAAGATCTGCAAGGTCCGTCTCTCTTCCTTTTCTGCAGTAGATGGCATCAAAAACAAGATATTTGAATTCGCCCGGCCTGAATAATCTGCGGAAATATGGAGTTCCCGGAAGCACTTTCATCATTACCCAGCCCCAGATTCCCGGAATATCATATACTTTATAAGATGAAGGTATTGTACAAACTCCTGCAATGATCTCATCTCCCTCTTTCAGAACATAATACCGGTCATCATGAAAAGCATATTCCGGTGTGAAAAAAGAGTAGTTGCGGTAATACTCCTTCAGAAGGTCATTCATTTTTGCTTTTTCTGAAGCAGCTAGTTTTACTACCCTGGGATCGGGTTTAGGAGAGAAACGGCTGAAAGCAACGGTCAGAAAGGATCTTATATATTCATATCCTGCCCGGGTTACAAGGTTTTTTGATCTTTCATTCATGCTTTCAATAAAAGCATACATTATATGTTTATTATTTTCAAAAACCTCCGGCAGACCGAGCATGTGAGGCTTGCTGAAAATCTCCAGGGTTTTTTTCTTAAAAGTGTCATCTGACTCCGGCTTTATCACTGCTTTCTCGCGTCTCCTCCAGTTAATATCTGACTGGTATGTTGATTGAAAGGCAAGATACCTTATGTATGTTGAAGGACACCTCAATGCTCCCTGCCCGGAAGTCCTGAAGCAGGCGCCGACCGTTCCGGTAATCCTGTTTTTTTTGTAAAGAGAGACAAATCTTATCTGGTCTTTGTAAGCAGCTATGCGGGGAGCAATATTCTGAAGAGAAAACCTTAATCCGCCTTCCGAACCCTGCACTGCATGATTCAGAATATCGAGGATCCCCTCAGTGGCATGATCGGTAACTTTTACTTCAAGTCCGTGAAAATCAAGTATTGTCTTTTCAAACATGACGGTATTCAGGTGATTAATTTGAAGCCGGAGTGTCAAGACTCCCGAAAACTCTCTTGAGCAGCGGAGTGACCCTTGCGGAAACCTCTTTTCTTATTTTCAACTCCTCAATCTCAACTTTAGAAAACATACCTGCAAGGGCTTTGTTTGTCAGGTAATCATCTAAATCAGTATTCACAGGCTTCAGGTTTATAAGTTTCCCGGCAATGGAGTTGGCAACTGTATTCCACCTTGATGTGAGGGTCTGCCAGGAATCTTTTGTCGAAATTGTACCAACTATGTCCTTTTCCGTAGAAGCTTGTATTTTCGGCTTATACAATGCATACAATTCATTGTAAGTTGTGTTTTTCAGGTATGTTGTTGCGGCATTATCAGTTCCTTTAAGAATCCCGAAAGCATCCTGAATTGACATTTTGGTAATGCTGCTGACAAATATTGGAGCAACCTCTTTTGCTGCATCTTCTGCAGCTCTGTTTATTCTCAGAATAACATCCTGGACAAGTTGTTCGCCACCTGGTATTTTAGAGATATTATCTATTATAGTTTTTGCTTCGTCCGGAAGAAGAATCTTTATTGCAGCATCGCCGAAATATCCGTTTTCAAGTGAGAGTTTTTCCGCTGATTTCTTTGCCCCTGTTGAAAGAGCCTCCCTGAGTCCGCTGATTACTTCGCTTTCTGTAAGAGGAAGGGTCCCTGTAGTCTGGAGCAGGCTCAGAAATTCAGCACAGCCGCAAAAGATCACCAACAGTGCAATCAAAGAAATTGTTCTTGCTTTCATTATCTCATAATTTTAGAAATCCAATGCAAGATACAAATAATGGAGTATGTTGAAAAAAATACCCCCGGGGAAATGGATCATATCATAAAAAACCGGGAAGCAGAGCATTTGAGATCACCAGGTCTTCGGGATTTGTTATTTTTATGTTTTCCCTGTTCCCCTCAACGAGATTGATCTTTATGCCTGTTTTCTCAAGCACAGTTGCATCATCGGTAAATTCTGGCATGTAATCCTGCTGATATGCTTTTTTGATCAGTCCTGCATTGAAAACCTGGGGTGTCTGTACCTGTTTGACATGCAGTCTGTTAATTGGTGTATTTCCAGTCTCGGTAACCATTCTTAATGTATCCGATGGGGATGTAACGGGTATTGCATTGCCCAGCTTTTCTGCTGTTTCAAAACATCTTTTAATCGTATCAGGACTGACAAACGGTCTCACCCCGTCGTGAATTGCCACAAGACCCGGTTCTTTCACAAATTCTAATCCGTTCCTGACGGAGAAAAATCGGGCTTTACCGCCCTTGACAAGTGTATGAGGAATATTAAACGAATATTTCTTCTGAAGTTCTGCCCAAAAGAGGAGCTGGTTCTCAGGGAGGACAGTAATTATTTCTATAGATTCGTCAAATGCCTTGAATCTTTCAAGGGTATGCATCAATACTGGCCGCCCGGCAAGTTCAAGATACTGTTTGGGAATCCCGGCAGCCATTCTTTTGCCGCTACCGCCCGCAACTATAACAGCATACAGTTTCATTTCATGGTAACTAATTAGTTGATCCTTATTAATACACGTTTTTCATTAATTCGTTAGCGTTGGATATTTACCGGAACCAAAATAAGTCTCTGGCAAATCCAGCCAAAAATTAA
>JALONT010000053.1 GCA_025454795.1 Bacteroidales bacterium
AATGTCGAAGATGGCAGGATTATTACACGATATTGAGTCTGTATTTTATTACTTGTCTCATGCAGGATCACAGAAAAGGTCCCAAGATATACAGGACCATAATAGAACCCCATATTCCTGAATTGTATTATGAGTTTTCTGTTTGGGGCGGCCCCGATAGTAGTATAGAGAATATTCCCTGAAGGGTCAATTACCAGATCATCCCAGAAGGGGGCAATAAAGTTATCGGGCACACCTGCTGACGGAATAATTACTTCTGAAGGAAGAACAGATCCTGATCCGAACATTACCAGACCATTGGAGGTTACATAAAATTGTGAATAAGTATTCCCAAAATATGTAAAGCTGAACCCGATATTCAATGGTCCGTAAGAAGCATCATTTATATAACCTGTTTTAATAACATTCCCCAGGTAGGTAGTTTCGGAAGGTTGTGCCAAACCCTTCAATGAAATCAATAAAAAAAGACCAATTGAAATCAAAACCCTGGTCAGTTTCAATTCATTATAATTATTGATTTTAGGTTGAAAAAGGGCTATCATTAAAGAAGTATTTGGTGGATTTTCTTCTTACAATTTAAGAAATTTTCGGGATAAGGACTCAATAAGTATTTAAAAACCTTTCCTTCAGCGATGCTTCCGCCCCGTCAGTCACACATAATTGACCAACAAAAACCGGCAGAAAATTGACTCGGGCCAATTTGAGCAATACTTATCTTATTAATCTCTCAGATTTTATCTTCCCGGAATGTTTATCCGGGAAAGAGTTGAAAAGTAAGATTTGCTCAGCCTTTATTTTAAATACTGACATCTAAAATAAGGTATTTGTAAATAAAATCAACTTTTATTTGACCAATAAACAGAATTCATACATAAGCAGACCCAATTAAGACTTTAAGAAAAAAGGGTACAGATAATAGACCTGTACCCTTCTGTAGCGAGACGGGGAATTGAACCCCGGACCTCTTGATTATGAATCAAACGCTCTAACCAACTGAGCTATCTCGCCATAGCTTTTTGCGGGTGCAAATATAATCAGTCTGAAGTTAATTAACAATAAGATATTTTGAAGTATTAATATTTTTTCTATATTGCAGAATAGTAATGAGGAGAAAGGATGAAAGAGAAGTACGAACTTGAATATACCCTGAACTGTTCACCCAAAGTTCTGTTCTCGCGGTTAAGCACACCGGAGGGACTCTCTGAATGGTTTGCCGATAATGTAAATGTTGAGGGAGATATATTCACTTTCATCTGGAATAAATCAGAAATAAGAGCAAGATTAATTGCTCTCAAGGAAAATAAGTTTGTCAGATTCGAATGGCTCGACAACGATGAAACAGAATCAAATTACTTTGAATTCAGCATCATTATAGAAGAGATCAGCGGAAGCCTCGCTCTCATCATAACAGATTTCACCGAAGCAGAAGAAAAAGAGGATGCAATTTCTCTGTGGGATTCACAGATTGCTGATTTGAAAAGGGTATTAGGGATTTGATTCTTTGTTCATTTTTTGCTCGCCCAAAAAATGAACCAAAAAAGGGCGCCGGAAATGCCAACTACAGCCTTTTTGGGCGCCCGCTACACAAGGCCTTGTTGGCGCTACCAAAAAGGCTGCAGTTCACACCATTTCCGGATTTGCCCTCGCGCCGTGACTTATTTAATTCACTCTATGCAAATAAAGTTTATTTCGTTTAGATTATTACGAATACTTTAGATTTGTGCTGTCTTTATACATATGCAATCCAAATCGCCGCAAGGCGATCAATGCCACCAAATCTTTTTTGGAAAACGAGGAGCATTTTGGAGGCTGCGAAGCGTATGGCTTAAAGTAAGCAATACTGTTTGAGGAGGACGAAGGACGACGAGTTGTATTGCGTGGGCAGCCGACAAAATGTTACTCCCAAAAAAGATTTGAGGCTGCCCTTTTCTTTGGTTCGTTTCTTCTGGGCAAGCAAAAGAACCGAGTCACGCATGCGTGACGAGCTCAACGAAGTTAAATGAACATAAGGTTTTTTGCCAAAAATCAAGTAGTTTTGCGGTCAAATTCATTCTTACTGTGAAGAAGATTGACAGATTTGTCATAAAATCATTTATTGGGCCACTGGTACTCACATTCTTTATTGTGCTCATAATCCTTCTTTTACAGTTCCTCTGGATGTATGTCGATGAACTTGCCGGCAAAGGCCTTGATATTAAAATACTTGGAGAGCTGCTGTTCCAGTTCTCTCTCTCATTTGTTCCGACAGCTCTCCCTCTGGCTATTCTCCTGGCATCTTTGATGACTTTCGGAAATATGGGGGAATTCAGCGAACTGACTGCCCTGAAATCTTCAGGTATCCCTCTTCAGCGCATCATGAGACCTCTCATTATTCTTATCTCATTTCTCGTAATAGTATCTTTTCTTTTCTCGAATTATGTCCTACCCTATTCAAACAGACAGGCAAGGTCTCTCCTGTATGATATCCGCAGAAAACGCCCCGATATAAATTTACAGGCAGGTACATTCAACAACGATATAGAGGGATACAGCATTAAAATTACTTCCAAAGATCCCTTCACAAACCGCCTCGATAAGCTTATAATCTACGATCATACCAAAAGGAAGGGAAATGTTTCCGTGACTTTCGCAGATTCAGGTTATATCAGGGTCACGCCCGATGAGTCTGCCATGATAATGGTCCTCTATAACGGATTCTCCTTCAACGAAATTGAGGAGAAAAATGTTAGCGCTGCCGAAAGGAAATATCCTTCCAGGAAAGATATGTTTAAAGAGCAAACGGTTGTGCTTTCGCTTTCAGGATTTGACCTTGAACGCAGCGGAAACGAATTGTTCAGATCAAATTCATGGAGCAAGAACATGGAGGAGCTGTCACATGATATCGATTCACTCACAAAAACTTATGATGAGAAACAACGTTTCCAATACCTTGAATTCAGCAGGACAAAACTTTATACGGAGCGGAATTATAGTCCCTCATCTCCTGCGGAAGGATCTTCGGGCATCTCATCAGGTGATCCGGTGAAATTCGATACAAAGACTCTATTCGATACCCTGGATGTTTACGATAAAAGAGAAGTTCTTTCCAGGGCAATAGAGAATCTGAAAGATGCAAATTCATTCCTTTTAATGAAAAATGAATCAATGAAAATGCAGATCAGATATATAAAAAGGTACACTGTCGACTGGCATAAGAAATTAACTCTGCCCTTTGCCTGCCTCGTCTTCTTTTTTATCGGAGCTCCTCTTGGAGCAATAATCCGTAAAGGCGGACTTGGAACACCGGCTGTGATTTCCATTTTTTTCTTTGTAATCTGGTACGTAATATCTTTATCCGGCGAGAAACTGGTCGAAGAAAACCTGATAAGCAGTATCGCCGGTATGTGGGCTTCATCCTATATCCTTCTGCCTGTCGGAATCTTTCTGACATACAAAGCATCCACCGACTCAGTGATTATGAACATTGACACCTATTTAATGTTCTTCCGTAAGATTAAAAATTATGTTTACAGGATTATTTTTCAGGGAAAGATGAAGAATCCTGACAACAAATCAGAACAAAATGAGTAATAAGAAACTTAATACAATTGAAGAGGCTATTGAGGATATCAGGGTTGGCAAGCTCCTGATTGTCGTTGATGATGAGGATCGCGAAAATGAAGGAGATTTCATCTGTTCCGCAGAACTGATAACACCTGAGCTTGTCAATTTCATGGCAAAACACGGCAGGGGACTGATCTGTGCAGCCCTTCCCGAAGAGAGATGTGAAGAGCTTGATCTTGATCTGATGGTGGGAATCAATACTTCCCTCCACGAAACGCAGTTTACAGTTTCTGTCGACCTGTTGAATGAAGAGACAACCACCGGCGTATCTGCCAAAGACAGGGCACTTACAATAAAAGCTCTTGTTGATCCTTCAACAAAACCTTCCGACCTGGGACGTCCGGGCCATATTTTTCCTCTGAAAGCAAAATCAAAAGGCGTCCTCCGCAGAGCAGGACATACCGAAGCCGTCGTTGACCTTACCCGGTTTGCCGGCCTCAAACCCGGAGGAGCACTCGTTGAGATAATGAATGACGACGGTTCAATGGCCCGCCTGCCCGACCTGAAGAAACTGAGAAAAAAATTCGACATTAAGATCATAACAATCCGCGACCTTATCAGATACAAACTCGAAAGAGACACCATAATTGAAAAAGGTGAAAGGGTCACTCTTCCGACAGAAACCGGGGATTTTGAATTTATCCCTTTCAGGCAAATCAACAATGGACTGGAACACAGTGCATTGGTAAAAGGGTCATGGACCAGGGACGAACCGGTACTGGTACGTCTCCATTCCTCCTGCTTCACCGGAGATATCTTCGGCTCTATGAGATGCGATTGCGGACCTCAGCTGCGTAAAGCAATGGAAATGGTCGAAAAGGAAGGGAAAGGAGTGGTAATCTATCTCAGTCAGGAAGGAAGAGGTATCGGACTTTTCAATAAAATAAAAGCGTACCGTTTGCAGGATGAAGGAATGGATACTGTTCAGGCAAATCTGAAACTCGGTTTCGGAGAAGATGAGAGAGATTATGGCGTAGGTGCCAGCATTATGAGAGAACTGGGACTCGGAAAAGTCAGGCTCATCTCAAATAATCCCGTTAAGAGGGCAGGACTTGAAGGCTATGGGATACAGATTGTGGAAACAATCCCCCTTATCATTGAATCCAATCCTCATAACCAGTTCTATCTTGAGACAAAAGCCAATAAAATGGGTCATAACCTGATCTGTTACAAGCATATTGTCAAGGACTGATATTTTTATTAGATTTGTCTGATAAACAAGGCAATCCATTCATGAAAAATCTCAGGATAGTATTTATGGGAACACCTGAGTTTGCAGTGTCAACACTCGGTTCCCTGATTATGAATGGATTTAATGTTGTCGGCGTCGTAACCGCTCCCGACAAACCTTCCGGGAGAGGAAGAAAGATCACAAAATCAGCAGTTAAAGAGTTTGCTGAATTCAGCTACCTCCCGATAATGCAGCCTCAAAATCTGAAAGATCCTGAATTTGTCGAAGTTCTTGGTAAACTTAATGCGGATCTGTTTATTGTAGTTGCATTCCGGATGCTACCTGAGGTGATCTGGAGAATGCCCTCCATTGGAACGATTAACCTGCATGCCTCTCTCCTGCCCCATTATCGGGGAGCTGCCCCTGTTAACCACGCAATTATTAACGGAGAAACAGTAACAGGAGTCACAACATTTTTTATCGATGATAAAATCGACACCGGGAATATCCTTTTACGTAAGGAGATCCCGATATTCCCTTTTGAGAATGCCGGGGAACTGCACGACAGGCTGATGAAACACGGAGCCAGGCTTGTAATAAAAACTCTTGCAGGTATTACCGATAATACCCTTACACCCCGGTTGCAGTCATCATTCCTGAAACCCGGAGATATAATCAGGGAAGCTCCAAAGATCTATCCGGAAAGCTGTATCATCGACTGGAATAATGATCCGACCAGGATACATAACTTTATCAGGGGACTCTCTCCATCCCCGGGTGCAAAATCATTTCTTGTGACCGATCGTCAGAAAATCTCATTCAAAGTTTTCGAAAGTCAGCCTGAATCAGGTAATCATAAGTTCATACCCGGTCACATTATCTCCGACGGAAAACATTTTATCAGAGTAGCTTGCAGAAATGGTTTTATTAATATAGCCAGCCTCCAGGCTGAAGGCAAGACCAGGCTTAATACAGTTGAGTTTCTGAGAGGTTTTAATATTGCCGGCTGGACTATTAAGGTCAATTGACAGGCTTCACCATCCGCAGCCATATTTTGTCCCCCGGAGCCGGTTCTTCACCTGCTGACAATCTGTTGTACTCATACAATTTCTTAATCTTTACCCCGTAGTTCTGTGATATTGAATACATTGTATCTCCCTCAATTACCGTATGTGTCTCCTTTCCTGGTTCTGCTTTATCTCTTTTTGGCTGCAGATAAAGTACCTGACCCGTCGTCAGTTTAGAATCGCTGCTTATCTCATTGTATTTTGTAAGCTCCCATCTGAGCAACTGGAACTCCTCCTCAATACTTTTCAGTGTTTCTCCGTCTTTTACAATAATATATTGAATCCTGTTATTCTCCATTACCCTTTGAGTCCGGACCGGAACAACAATACTCCCATTGTCCGGGTTTATAAGAAGGTCAGGATTTTTAGCCGCTGGTTGTGATGTATCTTGGTTTAGTTGAACCGTTTCTGCTTTTGGAAGTACACCGACCATTTTCCCCTGGTCAAAGTAATACAGATTATTCAGTTCGATCTTCCTGATCAGCATATTCGCATAATCAGGGTTTGTTGCATAACCGGCTTTTTTAAGTCCTCTTGCCCATGCTTTATAATCAGATGCAGAAATATCGAAGAGAAAACTGTACCTCGAACCGGTCCTCAGGAAATCGGAATGATCATAAAAGGAGTCTTCCGGGCGGGCATATTTTCTGAAACATTCATTCTTCCTGTCATCGTTGTGCCTGATGGTTTGCCCTTTCCAGTCACTGTGGCATTTAATTCCGAAATGATTATTTGCCTCACGTGCCAGTCTGCTCCGTCCGTAGTCTGATTCAATCATCCCCTGCGCAAGAGTTATGCTGGCAGGAATTCCGGTACGTTTCATCTCAGTGACAGCTATATCCTTATAATTATTTATGTAGTCTATGGTATTTGGTTCTGAACCGGATGGTATTATGACCGGCCTTGACGAACTGCATGAGACTAATCCTAAAATGATG
Organism: Bacteroidales bacterium; assembly: GCA_025454795.1. Lineage (GTDB taxonomy): Bacteria > Bacteroidota > Bacteroidia > Bacteroidales > VadinHA17 > LD21. Next base: position 6,780 of record JALONT010000053.1, read on the forward strand.
AATAAACTTAAAAATAAATAAATGGATCTGAGCATATTTCGTATTTTGGCTTTAAAAGTAGTAAAAAGTGCCAAGAGTGCCTAAAGTGCCTGGAGTACTTAGAGTACTTAGAGTACTTAGAGTACTTAGAGTACTTAGAGTTAATTAATTGATAGGCAAATCTCTAAATTCTCCAGACTCTAGTCACTCCAAACTCTAGTCACTCCAAACTCTAGTCACTCCAAACTCTAGTCACTCCAAACTCTAGTCACTCCAAACTCTAGTCACTCCAAACTTAATATTTTTATTAGCTTTGTAATCCATACCGAATAAGGTTGTTATGATCAGAACCAAAAATATCTCATTTACATATAAGGAAACAGACAATCCTGGTGACCTGGATATTGAGGGCCGAGAACTTCTTGAATCGGCACTCAACGTCGCATCAAATGCATATGCTCCCTATTCCGGGTTCAAAGTAGGTGCAGCTGTCAGACTGGCAAGCGGGAAGATCATTCTCGGAACAAATGTTGAAAATGCCGCATTTCCTTCAGGCATCTGTGCCGAGAGAAGTGCTCTTTCAAATGCTTCGTCAAATTATCCCGGAGATAAACCGGTGGCAATTGCTGTAGCTGCTCTGTCGAATGCAGAGTTGACTGATGATCCGGTACCTCCTTGCGGTAACTGCAGGCAGGTGATTGCAGAGGAGGAATCGCGTAACGGAAATGAGATCAGGATTATCCTCAGCAGTAAAAATAAAATCCAGATTATTGAAAAATGTGCTGATCTTCTTCCTATGCAATTCAATAAGAATAACCTGAAAGTCAATCCTCACTGATGACCAGCTGAAATCCCGCCCCGTGAATATTCTTGATATTAAGGTGCGGATCCTCAGACAAATATTTCCTCAGTTTTGTAATATAGACATCCATACTTCGGGCTGTGAAATAATCATCGTTTCCCCATATCTTCTTAAGGGCCATCTCTCTGCTTATCAATGCATTCGGATTAACAGCAAGTAGTTCAAGCAGCTGAGCCTCCTTGGGAGAGAGCTTCTTTTCATCATCCCCTGATGTAAGTGTCCTGAGCTTTGAATTGAAAATAAACTTTCCGATCTCATAGATATCTTTTGTACCGTTTTGAAAATCGCGGCGTGAAAGTATTGCCCTGATTTTTGCGAGAAGGATATCGGTATCAAAAGGTTTGGTAATGTAATCATCACCCCCTGCGTCGTATCCCTTAAGGACATCATCTTTCATTTTCTTTGCCGTCAGGAATATTATCGGTACCACAATGTTGATCTGCCTGATCTCATTTGCAATTGTAAAGCCATCAACATGTGGGAGCATAACATCCAGTATGCAGATGTCGAATATCCCCTTCCGGAAATGTTCAACTGCATATTTGCCGTCATCAACCCATTCGACAGAAAAATCATTTATCTCGAGATACGATTTCAGGACAGATCCAAAACTAAGGTCATCCTCAACAAGAAATATTTTAACAGGTTTCTGACTCATTTTTCATTTTCAGTTTTAAATGGTAAAAATACTTCGAACCGGCTTCCTTTACCCTGTTCACTGTATACCCTTATAGTGCCCTTATGGGCATCTACAATGGCGCGTACATAATTCAGTCCAAGGCCAAATCCCTTTACATCCTGCACATTGCCTGTTGTCTGGCGGTAAAATCTATCAAATATCCTGTTCTGGACACTCTTGCTCATACCGATACCCCTGTCAGTAACTGTCAGAATAATTCCATTTTCATTATTCTTTGTTTCGACAGTTATGTCAGGTGCTTCAGGAGAGTATTTAATTGCATTGTCAAGCAGATTATTAACAAGGTTTACAAGATGCTCACCATCACCGTAAATTACCGGTTCTGATGCATTCAGATTAAGTTTTATTGTTCCGTTTCTCTCATTCACAAGGATTTCAATAGTATCAACAGCCCGTTCAATGACGCTATGCAGCGAAACATCCGTAAATTCAAAATCAATTTCTTTTTTATCGAGAGATGCAATCTGGAGGATAGTTTCCACTTTCTTGTTCATCCTGCTGTTTTCCTTCTTTATCATACTGATAAAATGCCTTACCCTCGATTCATCACTTATCACTTTAGGATTTGTAATAGTATCAGCTGCAAGAGAAATTGTTGCTATCGGTGTCTTGAATTCATGCGTCATGTTATTAATAAAGTCTGATTTCATCTCAGTTACTTTTTTCTGCCTGATGAGGAAGAAAAGACTCATGGCAAAAGTTGCAAGAATGATAAGTGAGAATAGCATTGAACCTCCCAGGATCCAGGTCATGGAACCAAGAACATAGTTTGTCCTGTCAGGAAAAACCACCGATAATATCAGATCCTGCCTGATAAGATTATCCGGAAAGAGTCTTACCATATAGCTGCTCTTCAGAAAATCGTTCTTACCTGTTTTTTTAAAAGTGCCTTCAGTAACGGCTCCGTTTTTAATAACAGCAAACTCAAATGGGGTCTGAATGCCTGCATAAAGCAGGGATCTCCTCAGCATATTTTCTATTTCCTTATTATCGAGCTCCAGGGTTTTTTCCCACTGGTAAACCTCGGAGATCATCTGATCGCTCATATTCCGGAACTCATCCTGTCTTTTTTTCACCCATTCCACAAAATCATTCTGCCTGATATAAACACCTCCCGTATTATCGGTGGAACCATCTCCATCCCTTATAATAACCATCTTACCCGGATCATTGGGCGATGTCATAATAAGACCGGATGAATCAGAAATTAAGATGGTATCATGTGTCACAATAACCGGTTTGTTACCCGGAGTCTGTGTTATAGACTGGTTGGTGATGCGGATGCTGAAATTATTACCATCGCCTGAGGAGAAGGCATCCATGTTGAAATATCCGGATATATCAGCCCGGTTATTATTAAAAGTATTATTCCCCTGAAACATGAAATCATTGAAAAAATTCATTTTCCTTGAAGACTCAATTGCTCCGGCTGCATCATGGATACCGGCGATTACCCTGTTATTAAAATTCTCATTCAGAACACCTGCAGCATTCTTTATCCATATTATCTGAACCCAGATAATACCGACAATGGAAAAGAGCATCATGAAGATAAGCCAGATGAATTTTTTCCTGTTCATGATACAAAATTAACTTATCGTACCAAAAATCGTACATGTTTTAACTTTTCATTAACTCTTATTAACCTCAATTTAACGGCCTTAGGGTCAATAATTCGTAATTATTAAGATTCCTTACTGGCGTTACCAATGACAACATTTTGTAACCGATTGGTTAATAATATGATGAGATTCCTCATCCCGCCTCAGCGGGATTCAGAAATTCCGAATGGATCCTCCAGAGCCGGAGAAATGAGGAATCCTGACTTCTAATAATTAGTGCGGTAGAAGACCCCATTTTTTAATTTTAGTGTTCAATAAGTTGTTCCTAATTTCGTTAGTGAGATTACAAATCAATGATATTATAAATAAGAGACGTCTAGCCTGTAGGGCTTGAGGTATTGTAGAAACAATTATACATCCACCTACATACCTCGTAGAGGTTAGAGGCAATCATCCCAGAAATCAAATAGAAATTGTTGGTTAAATTCTATTTCATTCTTAGTAAGAGTGTCTATATATTCTTCACGGAAAGTTCTTTCTTTATGGTGAGATTCCTGGTTTTCAATATAATTATAAACATCTTCAATTTGTGAACGACTATATGTAAAACCTCCATAACCCTCCTGCCAGGAGAATCTGCAAGGGCAGAGTTTTTCATTATTGATAAAGAGGGAAGAACTCCTCTTTATATCGTGAACAGTATCTGATATTGAAACCGATGGATTTAATCCTAATAGGATATGAACATGGTTTGATGTTCCATTGATGATAATGGATTTATGTTTCAGGTTGGTAATTATTCCGCTCATATATTCAAATACACGTCCCCTGAAATCTTTCTTCAATTCAGCATCTCTGTTCTTTACAGCAAAAACAAGCTGTACATACATTTGCGTAAATGTCCCGGGTTTCATGTTAAATAAGATTAATAAATAATGCAGCTAAACAAAATTAAAAAATTTCAATAGATTTTTAAAATGTAAAACCGCTACGCGGTAAATATAATATAGGGACTTATTTTCTACAAAACCCTATCGCCTACGGCGAATGGAGAAATGATTATGTTAAAATAGGTGTCAGTGCGGTAAAAATCAAATTTATGATTTCTTTATCACTCATATTCAGTATGTTATAAAATGAAACCGCACTAATTTTATGAATCGTCACGAGCCTGGACAAATTTGATAGACAATACAATTTAAACCTGATCCTAGGGCTATGACAATCGAACTGCTTCTGCATCGAAATGAGGAATCTTACCTTCCGGTAACAAAAACTATAAACCTCTTTCCTTATTCACATACTTTTTACACCTCGGCATTCCTGAATTCTTTCCAGATATCTCCTTTCGGGAATGGTGCGGTAATAATCAGCTTTTCTTTTTTAACAGGATGGATGAATTCAATTCTCCGGGCCATCAGACTGATACTGCCATCCTCATTGGAGCGCGAAAAGCCATACTTCAGATCTCCTTTTACCGGGCAGCCGATCTTTGCCATCTGAGCTCTGATCTGGTGATGGCGGCCTGAATGTAACCGGATCTCCAGAATATAATATCGTTCTGATCTTCCTGCAAGACGGTACGTAAGACTTCCTTCTTTCGATCCTTTTACTTCATGATCATAAACATATGTCTTGTTCTGCTGCTCATTCTTCTTCAGAAAATGTGTGATAGTCGCCTCCTCCTCAGGAGGTCTCTCCCTGACAATAGCAAGGTATGTTTTCTTAACTTCGTTACTACGGAACATTTCATTAAGCCTGGCAAGTGCTTTTGATGTCCGGGCATAAAGGATAACACCGCTAACCGGCCTGTCAAGTCGGTGGACGACTCCAAGGAAAACATCACCCGGCTTTTTATACTTCTCGGCTATGTATTTCTTTACTTCAGTATCAAGTGAGGTGTCTCCTGTTTTATCACCCTGCGAAAGATCGGATGACCGCTTATTAACAGCAATTAGATGATTGTCTTCGTATAGTATTTCAATCATAAACAGTATAATGTCAAAAAATATTATTACCCAATTATATTAATTTCGGATTGCGGAAGGTGGATTGCGGAATGAAAGCCAGACGATCCGAAATCTCAAATCCGAAATCCGAAATTTCTTCCAAATCCGCAATAACCCTAATACTGTTCCTTTTCATTAGGAAACTGACCTGCTCTGACATCGTTGATATATGCCTGGACAGCTCCTTTAATCTCAGAATGCAGGTCAAGGTATCTGCGAAGGAACCTGGGCGAGAATTCCTGGGTGAGACCAAGCATGTCGTGAAGAACAAGAACCTGCCCGTCAGTTTTGGGTCCTGCACCTATACCGATCACCGGAATCTTCACACTATTGGTTACCTCTTCTGCCAGTTTTGCAGGAATTTTCTCGAGTACAATTGCAAAGCAGCCAGTTGTTTCAAGCAATTTTGCATCCTCCATAAGCCTTCTGGCTTCCTCTTCCTCCTTCGCTCGCACAACATAAGTTCCGAACTTATGAATGGCCTGGGGCGTTAGTCCGAGATGCCCCATAACAGGTATTCCTGCTGAAAGTATCCTTTCGATCGACTCAACAACCTGATAGCCTCCTTCAAGCTTAACTGCATGAGCTCCGGTCTCTTTCATTATCCTGATTGATGATGCCAGTGCTTCCTTTGAGTTACCCTGATAGGTACCGAAAGGAAGATCTACGACTACGAGGGCTCTCTTAACTCCTCTCACAACTGATGCGGCATGGTAGATCATATTGTCGAGCGTTATCGGGAGAGTCGTATCATAGCCTGCCATCACATTCGATGCTGAATCTCCAACAAGTATGACATCAATTTCAGCCTCGTCAAGTATTCTGGCAATCGAATAATCGTAACCGGTAAGCATAGCTATCTTCTCGCCTTTCAGCTTCATCGCGTTCAGCACATGAGTGGTGACCTTTCTGACAGATTTGTGTAGCGGCATGATTCTGATAATTTAAGTTCAAGCATCAAAGGTAAGGAATTGAGTAAGATGAAAATTGGAAAAATATTTCTTTTTGCTTAAAAACACCCCTTCCTGTTTCCTCCCTCCGGGAAGGCAATGATGAGGGTTAATATATTATGATAATGATTATCTGATAGTTATCATCAATTCCCATCAGCCGTTATTTAAAAACCTGTCGTTTTGTCACATATATTAAATGGCATAATCATTGCATAATCAAGTTGTCAATAGAAAAATTTTAAAACATTACAAAATGGGAAAGATAATTGGTATAGACCTGGGAACTACAAACTCTTGCGTTGCTGTTATGGAAGGCAGTGAACCTGTTGTAATTCCCAATAGTGAAGGTAAGAGAACCACACCCTCAATAGTAGCATTTGTTGAGAACGGTGAGCGTAAGGTAGGCGATCCTGCAAAAAGGCAGGCGATTACCAATGCCAAGAAAACCGTTTATTCGATCAAAAGGTTCATGGGTGAGACTTACGATAAGATGAACAAGGAAATAAAAAGGGTCACCTACACCGTTGTAAAAGGCGATAATAATACTCCAAGGGTAAAGATCGACAACAGGAACTACTCTCCTCAGGAAATCTCGGCCATGATACTTCAGAAAATGAAGAAGACTGCCGAAGATTATCTTGGACAGGAAGTTACTGACGCAGTAATTACCGTTCCGGCATATTTCAGCGATTCACAGCGACAGGCAACCAAAGAGGCTGGTGAGATTGCCGGCCTTAATGTCAAAAGGATCATCAACGAGCCTACAGCTGCTTCTCTTGCATACGGCCTTGATAAAAAATCACAGGATCTTAAGATTGCAGTTTTCGATCTTGGTGGCGGCACATTCGATATTTCAATTCTTGAACTCGGTGATGGCGTTTTTGAAGTCAAATCGACAAACGGCGATACTCACCTCGGCGGTGATGACTTCGACCATTTGATAATTGACTGGATGGCAGAAGAATTCCTGAAAGATGAAGGAATTGACCTGAGAAAGGATCCTATGGCTATGCAGCGCCTGAAAGAGGCTGCTGAAAAGGCTAAGATCGAACTCTCAAGCGCAACCTCAACTGAGATCAATCTGCCGTACATAATGCCGGTTGACGGAATTCCAAAACACCTGGTAAAAACTCTTACACGCTCCAACTTTGAGAAAATCTGCGATAAGCTGATCCAGGCATGTATTGAACCATGTAAAAAAGCTCTCAACGATTCAGGTTATAAGATCTCCGACATTGATGAGGTTCTGCTTGTAGGGGGATCGACCCGTATCCCTGCAATCCAGCAGCTGGTTGAGAAGTTCTTCGGTAAAGTGCCTTCCAAGGGTGTTAACCCGGATGAGGTTGTTGCCGTGGGTGCTGCAATTCAGGGTGGTGTTCTTACAGGTGAGGTAAAAGACGTGCTCCTCCTTGATGTCACACCTCTGTCATTAGGTATCGAAACCATGGGAGGTGTTATGACCAAACTTATTGAATCAAATACCACCATACCTACCAAAAAAACTGAGGTGTTCACTACTGCTGCCGATAGTCAGCCATCTGTTGAGATACATGTCCTCCAGGGTGAAAGGCCCATGGCGGTTGGTAATAAAACCATCGGACGTTTCCATCTCGATGGTATTCCACCTGCCCCCAGAGGCGTTCCTCAGATCGAGGTTTCATTCGATATAGATGCCAATGGTATTCTCCATGTAGCCGCTAAAGACAGAGGCACAGGTAAAGAGCAGAGAATCAGGATTGAAGCTTCTTCCGGGCTAAGTGATGAAGAGATAAGAAGAATGCGCGATGAGGCTAAGGTCAATGAAGAAGCCGATAAAAAAGCACGTGAAAAAGTTGATAAGATCAATACTGCAGACAGCATGATTTTTACGACTGAGAAACAGCTTAAAGAGTTCGGAGACAAAATTCCAGCGGATAAAAAATCAGGGATAGAAGCTTCTCTTGCAAAGCTCAAAGAAGCTCATAAAAGCCAGGATGTTGATGCTATCGACAAGGCACTTGCTGATCTTAATGCCGTCTGGCAGGTTGCATCTGAAGAGATGTACAAAACCGCTCAGAATACTCAGGGCGCATCCCAGCCGGGACCGGATCAATCAGGACCTCAGCAGTCCGGAGGAAATTCAAAATCCGGAAGTGACGAGGTCACTGATGTAGATTTTGAGGAAGTAAAATAAGTTTCTTTATCAAGAGCTGATTAAGAAGGTACAACCACCCCGACCCTGCTGACGCAGGGTCACCCCTCCTTTAAAAAGAAGGGGAAAGTTATGATATACAATATTTTAACTTTCTCCTCCTCTTCAGAGGAGAACCTGTCCCGCTTTGGCGGGAAGTACCCCTGACGGTACGTCAGGGGGAGGTGGTGTAGCTTTACTATCAGCTTTTTTTTTGTACTTTTATGTGAAATATTGCGTTCTCTTCCTATGAATCTTAAAATAATCACAATCGCTTCTTTATTAGCAATTTCTGTTACTGCAGCATGTCAGTCGGCTACTGAATTGAATAAGACAGATCCGCAGGGCAGAAAACAGGGTCCCTGGATTAAAAAATATCCGGGCGGTCTGGTTCAGTACGAGGGTACCTTTAAAGACAACCACCCGGTCGGAGAGTTTAAAAGATACTTTGAGGACCAGAGTTTAAGGTCGGTTCTTTTATACAGCAGTGACGGGAAAGAGGCATCTGCAACTATTTATCATCCTAATGGTTATATCTCATCAGAAGGAAAATATATAAACCAGATGAAAGAGGGCAAGTGGAAGTTTTTCTCTTCATCGGTTAACGGATATCTTATACAGGAAGAGGAATATTCAAAAAATCTAAGGAACGGACTCTCTCTGAAATTCTTTCCTGACAGTACTCTGGCTGAAAAAGTCAGATATATAAATGACCGGAGGGAGGGAGAATGGCTTCAATATTATGAATCCGGTAAGATCTTTCTGAGAACATATTATACTGCCGGGATGCTGAACGGTAAATTTGAAGTGTGGTTTGAAAATGGGAATATTGAATATTCAGGTTATTACAAAAACAACCTCCGTGACGGCAGTTGGCGGATCTTCAAGGAAGATGGTACGCTTAAATATGAATTGAATTACATTGGGGGTATCGCCGGAGATAACCGGATGGAAAAAGAAGCTGCGGAATTTCTGGATAAACTTGAAAGTACGAAGGGAAAAATTCCTGACCCGGAAAAGACCGGGACAATAAGGTAATGTCAGAAAAAATTTCATTATCAGAATTACAGGCCATAATTAAGGACACTCTCTACCTGGCTCATCCCGGTTTCTACTGGGTTGCAGCAGAAGTTTCAGAGATAACGGAGAATTCTACGGGTCACTGCTATCTTGAGCTTATAGAAAAACATCCTGATGATAAGAATGTAAGAGCCAGGGTAAAAGCTATTATCTGGAGTAACCGCTACCGGTTTCTGAAATCATTCTTTGAAAATATTACAGGTGAATCCCTGAAAGAGGGACTTAAGATTCTTGTCAAAGCAAAAGTTGAATATCATGAGCTCTACGGATTAAGCCTGATAATTTCCGACATCGATCCGGCCTTCACTATCGGTGAAATGGCAATGAAAAGACAGATGGTGATAAAACGACTGGAGGAAGAAGGTGTCTTTTCGATGAATAAAGAACTTAACTTCCCCGGCATACCGCAAAGGATAGCTGTTATCTCCTCAAAAAATGCAGCAGGGTATACCGATTTTGTTAACCACCTTAAAAATAATAGCTACGGTTATGTATTTTATACTGCATTGTTCGATACCGTGATGCAAGGCAACGAGACTGAACAAAGTGTCCTCAGTGCTCTCGACAAAATAGCAGGGTATCCCGGATTATTTGATGTTGCTGTCATTATACGCGGTGGAGGATCTGTAACCGATCTCAGCTGGTTCGACAGCTATAATATAGCCTATTATGTTACTCAATTTCCGATACCTGTACTCACGGGAATCGGCCATGAAAAGGATCTTTCTGTCACCGATATGGTTGCTTATCAGTCACTTAAAACGCCAACCGCGGTTGCAGGGTATCTTATTGACTCTCTTGCGGATGCAGAAACCCGCCTCAATGAAATGAGTCAGGATATCAGCAGATATTCCCTCTCAATAATTGAAGAGAACCGAAAAGTTATTGACAGGGTCAGGATAAGCCTGATACCTGTTGCCAGACTTATTATTTCTGATAATAAGTCAGAGGTAGAAAAAATGCGGCTTAACCTTATGAGTAATGTACTCAACAGCCTGGAGAAAATGAAAATGAAATGTGAAAGTTTTTCCAGCGCTCTCAGCATCCTTGATCCTGACAATGTTCTCAGGAGAGGTTATACCATTACAACAATGAACAGCAGGTTGATAAAAAGCGCCGGAGATGTAAAGGCTGAGGATTTAATTGATACCAGATTCAGTGATGGAAGAATTGAGAGTAAGGTTATTGGAAGACAAAAGACAAAAGACAAAAGACAAAAGATAAAAGATAAAAGATCAAATTCTTGAAAAATGGCAAAGAAAGAATTTTCGTTTAATGAAGCGGTGGTTGAGATTGAAAAGATACTGAAGAAAATTGAAAGCGGCGATCTGGACATTGATAAGCTGTCAGTTGAGGTGAAGCGTGCCTCAGAACTTATAAGGCAATGTCAGAAGAAACTGCGCACAGCAGAAGACGAGATAAACAGTATCTTTAAGGACCTTATATAAAATAATATGAGTATTGGTCTTATAGAACGATGAGATCCCTCACTTCGTTACTAATGACAACATTTTGTAACCGATTGGTTTATAATAGGGATTTTCGGGAGTAGAGACAAATTTCTAAAATGAGTAAGATTTTTAACCTGAAGTCTTACTCATTTTTCTTTTTTGGACAGTGAAGATTGTGTT
>JALONT010000054.1 GCA_025454795.1 Bacteroidales bacterium
TTCCGGCCTCCTTTTCTTTGGTTCATTTCTTTTGGAGGAGCAAAAGAAATGAACATAATCCAAATAAATAAAAGAGGGTGCCCTTTTGAGACACCCTCTCTTTGGTGAAATGCAGCGATTGTATACATGCTATTCCTCTTTTGCCTTCCCTTTTGATGACTGCAATAAAAGAAGATCATTAAGGACAATCTCTGTAATGTACTTTGTTACACCTTTTTTGTCCTCATAGCTTCTGTACACAATTCTCCCATCAACAGCAACCTCTTTTCCTTTCTTCAGGAATCTGGATGCAATTTCTGCAAGACCATTCCATGCCACAATATTGTGCCACGTGGTTTCTTCCACTTTCTGACCATCGGCATTTTTATAACCGTCGTTTGTTGCAAGTGTGAAATGTGCCACCTTTTTCCCGCTCTCAAGGGTTTTCATTTCAGGATCCTGACCAAGGTTTCCAATAAGATGTACTCTGTTTCTAAGTGCGTTCATGACTAATAGTTTTTAGTGAGACATAAAATTAATTTCATAACAAAATTACATCCGATAAAGAACCTGTTTCGGTAATTAATCGCTTATACACGGTTTCAAATCATTTATAGTCATTTGCATCCGTTTGAAAACGTTTTTTATTATCTTTATCAAAACTTTAGTGCTGTGGAAAAGAAATGTCTCGATTGCGGCGATATTATACGTGGCCGTACTGATAAGAAGTTCTGTTCTGATCAGTGCAGAAATAATTACAATAACAGGCTGAACCGCGATACGAATAATTTCGTCCGTAACGTACATGGGTTATTGAGAAAGAACAGAAGGATACTTGCCGACCTTTGCAATGAGGGAAAAGTTAAGGTCCATAAAGATGCCCTGTTCGCCCTCGGTTATAATTTCAGTTTCTTCACGCATATTATCGAATCATCGGGAGGGCAGAAGTTCCATTACTGCTTTGAGTATGGGTACCGGGAAGTTGGCGACGATTTCATTGAACTGAAAAAGAATAGTCAGTACCTCGAATATCAGTAATAGTTATATTAAGCCCCCCAAAGCAAAAAATATCAGTCAAAATGTCGTTTCCTCCCATCCCGGGGTGATAAAAAGATGCATGGAACTGCAACCTTTTTGGCATTTTTACCGTTATATATTATATGTCTTAATGATATTTTAATCAACTGACTGATTCAGTGAAACTTAAAAAATTGATTATGAAAAAACTACTTGTAATTGTATTTACCGTACTTATTGCACTTCCCGCTTTCGCTCAATTTAATTTTGGATTAAAAGTGGGAGCCACCACAACAACTGTTCCGACTTATAATATTACAACAGGAGCAAATAATATCGAAGCCGTGAAAAATGCAGGATGGGGCTTTCAGGGTGGTGTTTTTCTAAGACTTGGACTAAAGTCTGTTTATATTCAGCCAGAAATTGTTTTTGCAACAAATTCTTATGAATATGATGTAACAACAGTATCAGGTACAGACATTCTTAAACAAAATTTCAATCGTCTTGAGATCCCTTTACTTCTTGGAATAAAGCTTGGCCCATTGCATATTAATGCCGGCCCATCTGCAACTGTCCAGATAGGATCACCTAAAGCTCTTATTGATGACCCGAACTTTGTCGAAATGTACAGGGGTGCAACCTACGGGTTTTCTGCAGGTCTTGGATTAGACATCTTTAAGAAAATCATTATTGATGCAAGATATAATGGAAGTCTGAGCGGAAAATTCGGAGACAAGGTTACCATCGACGGACAGGATTTTAAAATTGACAGCCGCCAACCTTCTTTTACGCTTAGTGTAGGATTAATGTTCTAGTAATTCAATAGTTCAATTGAGGGTCTTTCTTCAGAAGGACCCTTTTTTTATTTCGAAAGCAGCATCTTTGCTGCAACAGCAAGAAGCAGAATGCCGAAAATTTTCTTCAGTAATGGTTGAGGAATATTGAGTGCCACCTTTGACCCGAAATATGATCCGATGATGAAAGCTACGGCCAGGATAAGGGCGAATTTTATATTTACCTGTCCTGCTTTCCAGTAATTATAAGCGGCAAATATACCTATTGGCGGCAGCATGACCGCCAGGCTTGTACCCTGTGCCATCTGCTGACTGAATCCCATAAAGAATACCATTGCTGGTATCATTATTATTGCACCGCCAATACCGAGCATTCCTGCCATTAAGCCGGTGACTGCTCCTATAGCCAGGAGAATTATTAACATTGATACAGACATATTTTTTATATTTAATTTTTTACCCTGTTAATTACAGAGTAAAATTATAAATATTATGGAAACGAGGAAGTGTCTCAAGTGACTGGAATGCATGAAGTTTGAATTTTCTCACATCTTCAGGACCGCATGACCGCATGACCGCAAGTCGAAGCGTAGCGGAGACCCCGCTTCGGCGGGGACCGTAAGACAATTAATTCGTTCCTTTGTACAAACAAACATTATCTGTAAATTTGCCCTTCATTTTTACATATGAGGAGTAAAAGAATAATTCTCTCTTTATCAATTGCCGGAATAGTTTTATTATTCTGTATGTACTTATTATACAGAATCTTCTTTGGACTGAATGTCAGAACGGGAGGCACAAAGATCACAATATACATAAGGGAAGGTTCCACCTACTTTCAGGCTATGGATACTCTTGATTCTAATCTTCAGATAAAGAATCTGAAAACCCTGAAATGGATAGCAGAAAAGAAAGACTATCCTTCGCTGGTAAAGCCCGGGAGGTATGTCATAAATAAGGACATGAGTTATGTTGGATTGATAAATCTTCTTCGTTCAGGCAGCCAGACACCCGTAAATGTTACCTTTAATAATATTAGGACTTTGAATGACCTCGCCGGTAAGATCGGAAAGCAGATTCTTGCTGACTCTACCCGGATAATAACATTCTTATCGGAACCTGATAATTATAAAAAAGATGGTTTTACAAGAGATAATGTAATATCAGTATTCATTCCCAACACTTATCAGTTTTTCTGGAATACCACTGCTGAAAAATTCTATTTACGGATGCTTCAAGAGTACAGGAAATTCTGGAATGAAGATAGACTGGCTAAAGCGAAAGAAAAAAACCTGAACCCTGTTGAGGTGGCCATTCTTGCCTCAATAATTGATGACGAAGTCAGAAAACCTGACGAAAAGCCAAAGATTGCAGGAGTTTATCTCAACAGACTGAGAAGAGGAATTCCCCTCCAGGCTTGTCCTTCAATAAAATTTGCTCTGAACGATTTTACAATTACAAGAGTATTGAAGAAATATCTGGAAATCGATTCACCTTACAACACTTATAAACATTATGGTTTCCCTCCGGGTCCGATCGGTTGCCCCACTATTGAAGGGATTGATGCAGTGCTGAATGCGGAAAAGCACGATTACCTCTTTTTTGCTGCAAAAGCTGATTTTTCAGGATATCATAATTTTTCCAGGACTCTGGCTGAACATAACAGGTATGCTGCTGAATACCAGCGTGAACTTAATAAAAGGAAGATATTCAGATAGTTCAGATAACTACAACTTCCCGGTCAAGCTCTACCCCGAACTTCTCCATGACCGACGCTCTTATCTTTTCTGAGAGATCTAAAATCTCCTTCCCTGAAGCCTCTCCGGTATTTATAAGGACCAGTGCCTGGTTTTCGTGAACACCTGCCTTACCGAGCCTCCGTCCTTTCCAGCCGCAATGCTCAATCATCCAGCCGGCTGCCAGCTTAATACCTCCTGAAGGATCATCATAACAGGGTATTTGCGGAAATCTCTTTTTAAGTATATCTGCCAGCTGCGGGCTTACCACAGGATTTTTATAGAAGCTGCCTGCATTTCCCGTAACCTCAGGATCTGGTAGTTTATTCTGCCTTATATGTATTACAGCCTTACGCAAATTCTTAAGAGTGGCACCTCCGAGCTTTGCAACTTCCTCATTTAAAGAACCATAATTCAGATTAAGAACAGGTTCTCCCGACAATCTGAACCATACTCTTGTAACCAGGTATCTACCTTTCTCACTTCCCTTGAAAATGCTTGTTCTGTAACCAAAGCCACACTCCTTATTGTTAAAAAACCTGACAGATCCATCAATCACCGAAATTGCTCTGACTTTAATTATTGTATCCTTCACTTCAGCACCATAAGCGCCTATATTCTGAACGGGAACAGCGCCTACCTTCCCGGGGATAAGTGAGAGATTCTCGAGACCCCCTAAACCTCTTTCTGTTGTCCATTCTACAAGTTTATCCCAGACAATCCCGGCTCCGGCAGAAACAATCACAGATCGTCCCTCTTTCTTTTCAATTCTTATTCCTTTAAAATCAGGAAGAAGAATTGTCCCCTTAAAATCTCCGGTAAAAAGGATATTGCTTCCTCCTCCGAGGATCAAAAGAGGCTTTTTGAAGGATATTTCTCCTTTGAAAAGGGCAACTGCTTCCTTTTTTGTTCGCACCCTGACCATGCATTCTGCTTTATAATCAAGCCCGAAAGTATTAAAATGTTTAAGAGATATATTTTTGTTGATAAGCACCCTGTTTTTTCTGTAAAAATAGTCAAACTGATTCAGACTTTGTCTGCTTTTTGAAAAAATGGACCTGCAAGACCTGCAAGACCTGCAAGACCTGCAAGACCTGCAAGACCTTAAAGACTTTTTTACTACTTTTGCCCAATGCCGGATAAAAACCATAAACAACGTGTTGCATTCTCAGTGACCAATTGCATCTGCTTCGACCAGAGGGTTCTGAGAATAACTGAAACCGTCAGTCATTTAGAATACAACATTACAATAATAGGCAGGCGACTTGGTGATTGCTGCGACTCAGGTTCTGTACCTTTCAAAACCAAAAGATTCAGAATGATCTTTAAGAAAGGATTCCTCTTTTACAAATTCTTCAATATCCGTCTCTTCTTTTTTCTTCTGTTTCACCGGTACGATCTTCTTGTTGCAAATGACCTTGACACATTGTTGCCTAATTTCCTGGTATCAAGAATAAAAGGTATTGCACTGGTTTATGATTCGCATGAATACTTTACCGGTGTCCCTGAAATTCAGGACAGGCATTTCGTAAAGTGGGTGTGGACTTCTATTGAAAAAATGGTATTTCCCAGATTGAGAAATGTAATGACAGTTTGTGATTCCATTGCAGAAAAATATGAAGTTGAATATGGCCTGCGACCTTTGACAGTAAGGAATATCTCTAAAACTGCAAAGAATATTTCAGGTTTTTCCCGCGATGAACTTGGGATAGCAAAGGAACACCTTTTGCTGATCCTTCAGGGTGGAGGTATAAACACAGACAGGGGAGGAGAGGAGCTTATAGAAGCCATAAGCAAAACCGAAAACGTTTCATTGCTCATTGTAGGTTCCGGCGATGTTTTGCAAATCCTCAATAACAGAGTTATGGAACTGAATTTGTCAGAAAGAGTCAGATTTATTCCGAAAGTGCCATGGCAAGAGCTGTTAAGGTATACAAAATCAGCAGATGCCGGGCTGAGTCTCGATAAGAATACGAATCCAAATTACACATTCAGTCTTCCGAATAAGCTCTTTGACTATATTTCAGCAGGTATACCGGTTATTGCAAGTGACCTCATAGAGATAAAAAGGATCGTTGAGGGAAACATGTGCGGCATAATCATTCCTGCTGTTACAGCTGATGAGATAAGCATTGCTGTTAAAAAACTAAGAGACGACAGGGATTTTCTGAACAAACTTAAGCAGAATACTGTTAATGCATCAAAATACCTTAATTGGGAAAAAGAATCTGAGAAAGTGATTGATTTTTATTCTAATATTCTTCATTAGTATACACTTAGAACAAAAAAGGATTAACTAAATGATTAAAGGATTTATAAAAAGGCATGTTTTATTAATAGTTTTTACTGCTATCGGTGCAACGGGCGGATTTCTTTACTGGAAATTTATCGGATGTCAGTCAGGTACATGTCCCATTAAATCAGTCTGGTACTGGAGTATTCTCTACGGTGCTCTGGTCGGGTTTCTTGCAGGAAGCATAATCAATGATCTGATAATCAAATTCAGGAAAAAGAAGAATCCGGATAAGGATTCTCCTCAGGAATAGAACATTAGACGATATACCTTTTAAAAGGGTCATGCCATGGAGCGACCTTTTTATTCTTTATTAATTATGAGATGTAATTGAATAAAGTATTAATTTACAATGACAAAACCTGGAACAAAAACCTAAAAATAATCATCATAAAAAGCAGTCGCCGTAATTTTTTTAAAACAGCAACATTTGCCGGTGCTGGTGCCATGGCAACAGGGATGTTAGCCGGATGTACCCCAAAAGAACAAGCAGAGTCCAACCTTGCAGCAATACTGGATTCTGTCAGAAAGTCTCACACGCAAAAGTTTAATATGTCAGGATATGCAGCTCCTGCTATTCCGGTTGTCAGGATTGGTATGATCGGTTTGGGTGACCGTGGAAGCGGTGCATTGGAGAGATTGTCATTTATTGAAGGAGTTGAGATCAGGGCGCTGTGTGATAAAAGAGAGGTTGCAGTAAAAGAATCGCAAAAATATCTGCAAAGTATTGGCCGTCCTGTTGCCCAGGAGTTATTTGGTTCAGAGGAGAGCTGGAAAAAACTTTCTGAACTCCCTGATCTTGATTTGATTTACATATGCACACCCTAGATTCTTCATACCCCGAATTCGGTATATTCAATGGAAAACGGTAAGCATGTAGCCTGTGAAGTACCTGTTGCAAGAACAATTGATGAAGCATGGCAGTTGGTTGAGACATCCGAAAAAACAAAAAAGCATTGCATTATGCTTGAGAACTGCTGTTATGATTTCTTCGAATTGCTGACACTCAATATGGCACGCCAGGGTATGTTTGGCGATATTATTCATGTTGAGGGAGCCTATATTCATAACCTGCTGGGATTAAATTTCAATAAACCTGATGATAGCTTACAGAGCGATGATGGATACACTGATATGTGGAGGCTGAAAGAGAATGCAACGAGGAATGGAAACCTTTATCCGACGCATGGATTAGGACCAATCTGCCAGGTATTAAATATCAACCGAGGTGATAAGATGGATTATCTCTCCTCAATGTCGACATTCGATTTTACAATGGGTCCCAGGGAAAATGAGCTGGTGGCAGATGATCCGTTCTATGCACAGTGGAAAAATGCAAAATTCAGGGGAAATCTGAACACCACACTGGTAAAGACTACACTCGGAAAGACAATCATGGTACAGCATGATGTTTCATCAGCTCAACCATATTCTAGGATCCATCTTGTTAAAGGAATAGAGGGGATGGCACGAAAATATCCGAATGCGTTGATCGCTCTTGGTGAAAAATGGTCAACAGATGAAGAAATAAAAATACTCTGGGATAAATTCACTCCTGAAATAATCAAAAGGGTGGGAGCAATGGCGAAGGAGGTGGGAGGTCATGGAGGTATGGACTTTATAATGGGCTGGAGATTAATGGATTGCCTGAGAAACGGATTGCCAGTCGACCAGGATGTTTACGACGGTGCACTATGGAGTTCAATCGCTCCCCTGAGCGAATGGTCTGTAGCTAACAAGGCGCAGTCGATTGATGTTCCTGACTTTACCGGAGGTGCATGGAAGATCAATAAGCCTCACGGTATTAATCTTGAGACAGGAGGCACCACCAAAGTGCTTGAAGTAAAAAAGGTCAAGGAAAAAATGCAGATGGAGATTTAATGGTGGGCTAATACCCTGCTGCCTGTCCGTCCTTCCTCGATTCCGAAGCCCCGAACCAAACCTTATTCTTTTCGTCCCACATGATAGCCTGATAACCACCATAACCACCAAGATCCCATTGAATTTTGTGACCCATTGTCATCAGTTTCTGGATGACATCGGTACGGAATCCGCTTTCAAGGAGAAGAATACCTCCGTTGGTCATCTGCTGCCCTGTCGGTTCTGATGATCCTATATGATGTATCCTGGGTGCGTCCCCAGCCTCCTGCAGGTTCATCTTAAAGTCGATCAGATTCACCACGATCTGGACATGTCCCTGAGGTTGCATATCGCCTCCCATAACCCCGAAACTGATCCAGGGTTTGTTATCCTTTGTTATAAAAGAAGGTATTATGGTATGAAAGGGTCTTTTTCCCGGTGCATAGACATTGGCATGTCCCTTTTCCAGACAGAACATTTCGCCCCTGTCCTGAAGAATAAATCCCAAACCAGTAGGGCACATTCCGGAACCCATACCCCGGTAGTTGCTCTGAATAAGAGAGACCATATTGCCATATTTATCTGCAACAGTCAGATAAACTGTATTACCGGCCTCAATAACACCCGCGTCGTATACTTTACCGGCTTTATTCATGTCTATAAGTTTACGTCTCTCTGCAGCATATTTCTTAGATAAGAGCTGCGTAACGGGAACTGAGGAGAATAAAGGATCAGTATAATATTTTGCCCGATCTTCAAAAGCAAGTTTTTTAGCCTCCGTAAAAAGATGAACGTAATCTGCAGATCCAAATCCCATTGCTGCAATGTCATCTCCTTCGAGTATGTTCAGCATCTGGAGTGTTGCAATTCCCTGTCCGTTTGGTGGTAGTTCCCAGACCTGGTATCCCCGGTATGTGGTACTTACAGGCTCTACCCATTCCGAATGGTGTCGTGAAAGATCATCATATGAAAGAAAACCACCCTGTTTCTTCATAAATGTATCAATAGCTCTTGCAATGGTACCCCTGTAAAACTCATTCCGTCCCCCTTTAACTATTTTTTCAAGTGTATTTGCAAGATACGGGTTTTTAAATATCTGACCTTTTAAAGGTGCCTGTCCTCCAGGCATATAAACCTCTTTTATATTTGGATACTCTGATAAAATCCGGGTACCTCTGTCAAGGTAATATGCAATAACTTCTGTTACCGGGAATCCCTCTCTGGCATAGTTGATGGCTGGCTGCAGAATATCTTTCATCGGGAGCCGACCGAACATATCGTGCATTTCGTACCATCCGTCGACACATCCAGGAACCGAGACAGGTAATGGTCCGTATGCAGGGATAAATTCAATTCCATTATCTGTGAAATATTCCAGCTTAAGCGACCTCGGCGATCTTCCGCTGGCATTCAATCCGTAAAGTTTTCCTTTATCAGCGCTCCAGACCAATGCAAAAAGATCACCTCCGATACCGGCTCCTGTCGGTTCTACAACTCCAAGTACTGCATTAGCAGCTATTGCCGCATCGATTGCATTTCCACCTTTCTTAAGAATATCAAGGGCAACCTGTGTGGCAAGAGGCTGACTGGTTGCAGCCATTCCGTTTTGTGCAATTACTTCCGACCTTGTTGCAAAGTCGAATCCCGTAATCCTGTCCTGCGAAAATGAAATGGCAGGAATTAATATGACAAATAAAAGGGAATAAAGTCCTTTCATACTGGTATATAATTATGCTGTAAAGTTAAAAAACTGTGTAAACTATTTGGCCATTGCTCTGGCTTTTAATTCCGGAGGCATCTTTTCAATAGCATATCTCAGCGAAGTTCTTGGCATTGTCGCTTTTTTACGCATGACGTATCCGAATACTTCCTGCAGGTGTGCCTGACTGGCTGATTTCAGCATCCAGCCGTAACCTTTCCTGACCATGTCGTCCTGGTCCGAATGCAGAATATCAGCTATTTCGAAAATACCATCAAGAAATTTTCCTTTCCGGGCAGGTACTATAAGTGAGACTGCAGATGCTCTTTTTACCCATCGGTTATGTGATTTAGCCCATCTTTTCAGGTTTGCCAGGTGATCAGGATACATTTCAATGAATGTCCCGACGGTATGATTGCAGAAAGTATCGCATGACGCCCAGTTACTTATATAATCGTTTATCCATCTTTCAAAGATTTTAAAATCGTCAGGCAGGTATTCTTTCCGCACATTATAGGACCAGTTGCATGCTATAAAAGATTCTTCCATGAAACCTGATTTCCAGAGTTCCTCACACAATGAAATGACCTTCACTTTGGTTTTATCCGGAAGCCTTTTAAAATGATCCCTGCCAATTTGAGTCACCAAAGCTGATCTTATTCCATATAATTTTACTCTTTCCCTGAAGAATCTTTCTCCCTGGATCCGGATCTTTTCATCAGCGTTCCGGATTAATTCAGTCCTGATATTATCAATTATCGCATTCATAGTTATTGACATTTCCTGATAGAGTAATAAGTAGTGTTTGTTTTTAAACTCAGATTGCTAATAAATACAGGGGTTTGCAATCATCTGCCAAGAAAGTTCCGGGTACCTTGGAATCAAAGATAATGAATCCATGAAAATCTTCAACGAGTTACTTTTAAAATTGGCATTATTCATTACCCTGCCAACAACACCCTGGTATGGGATTGTGTAAAAACAAGTACCCGGTTATTGACAGCCGAGACCTAAGTTCTGTATTTAAAGATAAACAGCTAGATCAGGTGCCTTTTTATGGCAGTTTAATCATCATTGTTTTCAGGTCCCATTCCTCAGGATTGAATTTTCTGAAGACAGACTTGTATGAGGGGTATCCGCCAACTTCACTCTCACTGTTGATTATCTTCCCGATACCATTCTTTACTCCTTCGATAATTCTTTTATCTATGTCGTCCCTGTCCCAGGGAAATGCTCCGGCATTCTCCAGTACACTCTTCCTGATTTCCCCGGGCGGTAGTGGTATCAGTCCTGATGGCCAGAAAGGTCTTGCATCAATACAGGTATAATTGCCTGTAAGCTCATTCCTTACAGTGGCCGAAACGATCATATTGTTTGCCCAATATACATCAACGGGCCCCCGGAACGATCCTGCAGCCATTGAACTTCGTGTGTCGGGGCCTGCTTCGATGTAATTTGCTTCAACTGCCATAATTCCGGTTATCCATTCATGCCCTTTCCATTCCTCCTCCTCCAGTACGAAGTGAATGGCTGCATTTCCGGGATTATATATATAGTTATTTGTCACGACTCCCTGTGCTCCGCCTTTGAAAAGAGGATTCCTCTGCATATTGTTTGCATAAAGATTTCCTGTAATCAGGATTTCAGAGGCATTATCGTGGACCAGGGTTCCTTTTGAATGTTCTCCCTTTGAATGTGTCGAGTTGCTTAGTCCTTCAGCTATTATGCAGTTGCTGATTACAATTTTGTGTGATGTGTTCTGCCTCCATTCATCGGGTCCTGCCCCGTTAAATCTCGGACCTGATGGTGAGATATTCTCATCGGTTGACCAGGTTACTGAACAATGATCGATGATCACATTCCATGCACCTTTTGAGCAACCTATTCCGTCGACCTCCCAACCGCTTTTTTTTGCCTGCTCAGCTTCTCCTGGCCTTATTTTAATGTGCTGAACGATAACATCATGAGCCTTGATCGACAATCCACCGCGTATGAGAGTTATTCCGGGTGAAGGAGCTGTCTGTCCTGCTACAGTGACGAAGGAATTAGTGATTATTAAGGGTATTCTTTCAAGATTTATTACACCTCCGACCTCAAAAACAATGATCCGCGGTTCGCTATGTTCAAGGGCGGCAGATAATGAACCTTCACCTTTCCTGTTGAGGTTGGTCACCCTGATTATCTCTCCTCCCGATCCTCCTTTTGTATCCAGTCCGAATCCGGTTACACCTTTAAGCAATGGCAATCCATACTCCCTGTTTGCCTGGGAGAAAGCAGAGAAGGAAATGCAGCTTAATATTAATGCCATGGAGGCAAAGAATTTTAAGTTTCCGGAGAGATTTAAGATTTTCATGTTATTTTCAATATTTTAAAATTTGATGATTTTAATCCTTAACCTGTTAATAGCAGTAACAATGCAATGATAAGCAAAAAAAAAATAGCACCATTGCCGGGCTAAAATCTTTTTCCTGATACAACAGGCTGCTGAAGATAATGAGTTAAACCTGATCCGGGATCAAATGATGGGTAATTTGATATATTTATAATACTCGCCAACAATGAAAAGTCAGATTTCAAGAAGAGGATTCCTTCAAACACCTGCTATTGCAGGAACAGCTTCAATGGCTCCGGGACTGACCATGGCTTCGATAAATGATTAGAAACAGGATGCCGGAACAGGAATTGAGATGCCTCAGATAAGGAAGGAGAGGGGTTAGTTTATAATTTTAATTCAGTAAGAGAGAGGATATAAGGAGTTCACATGCACGACCTTCATGATCCGGTATATCCATACCGTCATTTCATTAGACTGCTGTCAGATTCGGGATTCAAAGGCTATTGCAATGCCGAGATCGGAAGGGTGAGTTGTGAACCTGTTGAATACATGAAATGTTACAGGGGCTTATTCCTTTTTTATAAAACTTGATGGCCGTGATCCATATAGCTTTCAGATGTTTCAAAAATACATCTCCCGTATTAAACCGGAATCACTTCACCGGGTAATCTCGGAGATTAATCTTTTTTTCTACTGAGAGATGTTTTTTTGTTGCCAGAAATCCCACCGGACATCAAAAAATCTCGCGGTTATTAAAAAAATGGGGACATTATGGACAGACACTAATTAGTTTGATATGTGGAATAAGCTGAAGATTCGGAAAATCACTTAATATTCTTCCAAAATTTTTCTTCAGACTGGCGCAGATCCATGTTTTTCTTCCTCTCAAGGAGCAGGTAGTATATTATCATTAAAGCCCCGGCTATTATAATCCCAAACAAAAGATATTTGACTATACCTGAAACATTTTCACCAGCGGTAACTGCAACAATATCAGTTGTCTGTGAGATAACGTTAATCTTATGGCCGACATCAATGCTGAAAATGTTTTTTACGAAAAAAAGTGAGAAATATGCAAGAAGTCCCGATAAGACCGGTGTTGCAATCCACCCGATAGCGATTTCACCAAGAAGCTTAAAATTAATATTCCTTGCTCCTTTGTACAGCCCGATTCCCATTACACAACCGACAATTACCTGTGAGCTTGAAACAGGTACCATTGGGATAGGAGGAAGCCCAATTTTAATCAGGAGGTTGGAAAACCCCGATGATGAAAACATAAAAAGGACCAGTGATTGCGCAAGAACAACAACCATAGCGCCCTCAGAGCTGAGCTCAACAATATTCCCGCCGATGGTTTCCATAACTTTTTTCGAATATGTTATAATACCTGCGGCAATTGCAAATCCGCCAAACAGGAAAAGTTGCTGGCTGGATGAGAGAGAAAAAAGACCAAGATCAAGAGGCTCAAGATTCAAGGCAGGAACGAAAACTCCCATTACGTTGGCAATGTTATTGGCTCCAAGGCTATATGCTCCGAAAGCTCCAACCACAATCAAACCTGCCCTGATATATGATTCAAATGTTATTAGGTGCATTTTTGTTGTTCTCTTTATCCTGATTATCAGGATGTAGAGTAGTACAGCAAAGAGAGCACCTAATATTGGTCCCGATATCCAGGTTGTTACAATTTTTGACAGGGTGTTAGAATCGGTAGAGTTGCCTGTAAAAATGTTCCATCCGATAATCGCTCCTACTATTGCCTGTGTAGTTGAAACCGGAAGCGAAAACTTTGTCATCACATAAACTGTAATTGCTGCTGCAAGTGCAAGAGTAAATGAACCTCCGATGGCATTTATCGCACCCAGCTTACCAAGTGTCTGAGATGCACCTGAACCCTGAATAACAGCTCCCAGGATCACAGCTATTGAGGCAATTATTGCAGCTCGTCTGAATGTCACCATTTTTGATCCTACTGCTGAGCCAAAAACATTGGAAGCATCATTGGCCCCGAGTGACCATCCCAGGAAGAGACCGCTGGTAAGGAAGAAGAGTATCATTTTATATCCAGATTCTATTTGTTAATTAAAAAAGGGCTCATGACTCATGACTCACGACGCAAGGTACATAACATCTTTACAACCCTGAGTTGGTCGCCGTGCGACCTGTGTCGTTTTACATCACAATCTTTATAGCCATACCCGAAAGAAGGTCAGCTGCTTTTTGTGCCAGGTCAGAAATACTCTCAATATGGTGTATAATATACCTTAGGTGTGCTTTATGGGCAAGATCTATCTCTTTCATGTCCTGAAAGATATGTTTCTTAATGTTAAGGGAGATTTTATCAGTCTCGCTTTCAAAATAATAAACCTTGAGCAGTTTTTCCCTTACAGTATATGGTGCTTTAAAATATGCCCTGGCAGCAGGGATGAGCTCCTCAGCTGCATTTGCAGATGTTTCGGCAAGACTGATTAAATCCTTATTAAGCGATGATGGAATTTCAGGCATCTCAGTATAAATTTCATTCAGAGAACTTTTGACAGAGTCAATTATCTCATCCAGTTCATCCATGAGCTTTACTACCTCTTCCCTGTGCTGCGGTAAGATTGAATGCGTTATCATACTATTTTCAATGGAACGCTGTAGCTTATCTGCATTACCCTCAAGAATTTCAACTTTCTGGAGATGCCGGACAAATGCTTCCATGTCCTTATCCAGATAAGATTTGATCCCCTCCCTGAAGACAAGCAGACCCAGCTCAACGTTATCAAGGAACTGGTCAATGTCAATTATCAGGTTTTTAGTTGTTCTCGTAAATACTGCCATGTTAGTTAATGGTTATGGGTTATTCCCTCTTTGAAGAGCCTGTTCCGCTTCAGCGGGAGGGTGGGTTAGAGGGATGTTTTCTTACTTCAAACACCCCTCCGCCCCCCTCGAGGGGAAGAGTGTTAAGTATCAAATATAATAATTAAGGTCCATATTTTTAATGATTATTTCAGAATTCTATTATTTTTTCAACCCTGTTGGATTTGAGGTACTGCTTGAGGATCACCTGGATATCCCGATTATCAGGTGAAGGCTTTATGCATTCATGCAGGGCAGCTAAGCCGAACCCCATGTCATTAATATTGAAATATCCATATCCGGCATATTTCCCGTTCACTACCTTGACTGCGCATTTTTCTTCTTCATCCCTGCCTCTGTCGATAATAAAAAAGTTGCATCTTGTAAAAATAAACTCTTCAGCAGCCCGTAAAGCACGCTCATTATAACTGGCCGCCGGCTCTTTGCCACAGCATGCGCCGCTGCATATACCAACATGGTATTGAAAACAGGGTCCGTCGGTCTCATAAAGACCTGTGAGTTTCTGACATAAACTATAATTTTCGACCAGTGATGCAAGCTTCGATTTTGCTTTTTCCTTCGAGGTAAAAACAGACAGATGATTTTCTTCTGAGTCTATCAGTCCATACCTGTAGTTGATATAGTCGTCTTTATCCGTAAATGTGAAGATGCCCCACTGAAAACCTGATCTTTTTTGTGCCCGGTTATAGAATGGCTTATTGTCCTTTATCTCAAAGGATTCCCTGAGGAGGGCTATCAGCTCGCTGCCTGTCAGGTCCCAGTCAATATCAGCAATAAGATCACGCATTTCCATTGAGCGGTTTGTTCTGTTGTTGGACAGGTGAGTGCTTATCCTTTGCTGCAGATTTCTGCTTTTACCGATATAAATAAGTTCACCGGTTTCATCATAGAAGTAATATATCCCCGGTTCTTCAGGTATATCATCTATTTTTGAAATATCCAGCTTCGGATTCAGCTTGGCGATCTTTGTATTTCTTATCAGATTGGATCTCTTCCCGTTTATCTCCCGGTCCTTTTCAAGAAGTATTTCAAAAAGTTTCACGGTTGCAAGGGCATCGCCGGCAGCCCTGTGCCTGCCGTTAATTTCAATCTTCAGATCCCTGCATATATTCCCCAGGCTGTAGGAGCGGTGACCCGGAAGAAGCTTTCTTCCAAGTGCAACTGTATCAACGACATTCCTTTTAAAATTAAACCCCAGTGACTTAAATTCCTGCTTGATGAAAGAATAATCAAACCTTGCATTGTGGGCAACAAATGTCCTTCCCTCAGTAAGCCCGACGATAGTTTTTGCGATCTCATAGAAGCGGGGAGCATTTTCCACCATTTCATTTGTGATACCTGTCAGGTTAGTGATAAAGTAGGGTATGTTTCTTTCAGGATTGACAAGTGATACATATTCACCGGTGATCTTTTCACCGTCGTGAAGATAGACTGCAATTTCAGTTATTTTCTCGAGCCTGGCACTTCCTCCCGTGGTCTCAATGTCGATTATTGCAAACATTTTTAAAATCTCCATTGGATAAGCAGGTGCTAATATACTGAGAAATGCGTGCAGAGTGACTAATAGTTTGTATTTTTGTTATCAAAGAGATTTCATTATGAATGAGTGTTACGGGAAAAAGTTTATACTCAACGGTAATCAGGAGTCTTCAGATAGTTTCGACAATTCACTTGTCTATGAAGGTAATTCGGTGTATGAGGTGATAAGAATGTTCAAAGGCAGTCCTGTCTTCTTTTTTGACCACATGGAGCGGCTTAAGACAAGTGTGAGACTTCAGAAGAAGGAGATGCTTGCAGATGCTTCCACTTTAAAGAGAGACATAATAAGCCTTATCAAATCTGAAAGGAAAAAGGAGATAAATCTTAAAATCGTTTTTAATTACAACAACGATTCGAATAATTACCTGGTATATTTTATTGAACCAATCTTCCCTTCCGAAGAGCAATACAGGACCGGTGTGAAAGGGATCCTGTTTTATGCTGAAAGGAAAGATCCGGTTTCCAAAGTGATCAATCATAAGCTGCGCTCTTCAATATTTCAAAGGCTTATCCTCGATGGAGGATATGAAGCACTTCTTGTAAACGGGAAAGGAGAGATAACCGAAGGAAGCAGGTCGAATATTTTTTTCCTTAAAAAGAACACACTTGTTACAGCTCCCGAAAATATGATACTCAGTGGTATTACGCGTAAACATATTCTCGAAATTTGTATTGAAAATAATATCCCTGTCCGTTTTGAATGCGTGAAAGCTGAGAAGATATCACAATACGAGGCAATCTTTATGACCGGTACTTCACCGATGGTACTTCCTTTTTACTCTGTTGAAGACAAAACGTTTAGTGTCAGTCATCCTCTTATAGAGAAACTTCGGAAACTATACATAACGAAAGTAGAGGAGAGCATCATCAGCTTCAGGTCAGATAAGGGATGAACAATCGGTTTTCTCATGTACTCACCCCCTCCTTCGCTAAGCTCAGGTATCCCCCTCTCTACGGCGTAGACTACCCTTTATACACATTTTTGTATTTAACTGAAATATAAGTCTTTAAAGCTAAAAGAACCAGAATATATTTTCATTCTATTAGAGAATTAATCTTT
>JALONT010000006.1 GCA_025454795.1 Bacteroidales bacterium
AGTAACCAGTAACCAGTAACCAGTAACCAGTAACCAGTAACCAGTAACCAGTAACCAGTAACCAGTAACCAGTAACCAGTAACCAGTAACCAGTAACCAATAAACCTATGCCACTTCTTATCGTAGTTCTTGGAATATGTCTGCTTCTTGTCCTGATCCTGGCATTTAAATTTGATTCTTTTATATCCTTTGTGATTGTAGCCCTTCTGGTTGGTATTGCTGAAGGAATGCCCATTGACGCAGCAGTTATCTCAGTTGAAAAAGGACTGGGTAGTACTTTAGGTTTTATTGTAATGATCCTTGGCTTTGGCGGAATGCTGGGGAAACTCGTTTCAGAAAGCGGAGCAGCCCAGAGAATTACACTCAGCCTTGTTAAGTTGTTCGGCAAAAAGAACATACAATTGGCATTAATGTTAACCGGTTTTATTGTTGGTATTTCATTATTCTACGATGTTGCCTTTTTCATAATGATGCCGCTCATATTTACTGTAGCGGCTACCACCCGGCTTCCACTTATCTATGTAGGCTTACCGATGCTCGCAGCTCTTTCTGTGACTCATGGTTATCTGCCTCCTCATCCTGCACCCACAGCTATTGTTGCAATGTTTAATGCAGATTTTGGCCTGACTATGGTTTACGGAATAATTGTTGCAATTCCTGCAATTGTCATTTCAGGACCAATTTTGTCAAAAGCTCTCAGTAAAATAAATGCTAAACCGTTGGATGAGTTTGTCAGCAGTAAACCCTTATCGGATGAAGAATTACCTGGATTCTGGACAAGTTTCTTTTCTGCCCTGATGCCTGTTCTGCTGATAAGCATTTCGACTATTGCCGGTTTCTTTATGACTGATGGCAGTGAGATGAAAAAAGTAGTAGGACATATAGGAAATCCTGTACTTGCCATGCTTGCTTCTGTATTGTTTGCTACTTACACATTGGGATTAGCAAGGGGCAGGAAGATAGGTGATATTATGAATTCACTTACTCATTCTGTTGTAAGTCTTACGGTGATAATGCTTCTTATTGCAGGCGCCGGAGCTTTGAAGCAAGTTCTGATCGATAGCGGTGTGAGTAAATACATTGGAGAGATGCTGCGCCATTCAACTCTTTCTCCATTGTTTCTCGGATGGCTTATAGCCACCATTCTGAGGTTCTGTATCGGATCAGCAACAGTTGCAGGTATGACGGCTGCAGGTATTGTATTACCATTAGTTACCGCCGGGGGTGTAAAACCTGAATTGATGGTGCTTGCTATTGGTTCAGGAAGTCTTATGGTTGGGCATGTGAATGACGGTGGATTCTGGCTGTTTAAAGAATATTTCAATCTGAGTATTAAAGACACACTAAAATCATGGTCAGTAATGGAAACTTCAATTGGAATTACCGGTCTGATAGGGGTAATGATTCTCAGCCTTTTTGTTAAATAATAATTTCTCTTGAATTTCAATTTTTCTTGTAATTTTAAAGTACTGAAAATAAGAAGTGTCGACCGGTCTATAATTATGATGAAAAGGTTTATTTTTCTGTTATGCATTTCATTCATTCTGCAGGTATTAGAAGCACAGCAGGGATCACCACTTCTGACACATTTTGCTGAAGACCGTAATATTGAAAACCAGAGCTGGGCTATTTGTCAGGATGATAACCAGGTTATGCTTTTCGCGAACCGCAAGGGGATAAACACATTTGATGGAGAGGAATGGAAATCAGTGAAGATCCTTACAATACCTTATGCAATGCAGAAAAATCCGGCTGACAACAGGATTTATATCGGTGGTGAAAATAATTATGGTTATCTCGAAAAGACCCTTGGAGGATCTTATAAATACAATTCTCTGTCAACCGATTCATCAGAAACAGGGCTCACGACCAGGATTTTCTTCAGTGATAAAGGAGTCTGGTTCTATGGAGAGCAATCTATAATAAGGTATAATCCCGAAACAAACAGACCTGACTTACGGTTTGATTCTGAACCAGGCAATCCTTTTACAGGGATGATAGTAACCCCTTCGAATATATTTATAAATGTAAGGAATAAAGGTCTTTTCAGGATTGAGAGTGATACACTTTTTCCTATAGTGACAGGCTATCTCACTGAGAAACTGGATATCCTGTTTGCTCTTCCGTATAATAAAAACCTTGTACTGGCAGGTCTGAGCGATGGGAATCTTTCTCTGTTCGACGGAATTAAATACTATCCTTACAGGATAAAAGATGATAGATATATAAAAGAGAATATTTTGTCAGAAGGAATTGTTCTTGGTGACACAGCATTTGCTTTTTCAACTCTCGATGGAGGTGCAATTGTCACTGGAAAGGTGAGCGGGAAAGTGCTTTTCACTATTAATAATCAGAACGAATTACCCGATGACGAAATTTTTGCCATAGGATCCGATAATGGCGGTGGCTTGTGGCTTTCGCATCAGTATGGTTTGACCAGAGCCGACCTGAACCTTCCTGTCGAGAACTTCACAATTTTCCCCGGGCTTAAAGGTAACCTTTCTTCCGCACTAACCTTTAATAATGAACTTTATGTAGCCACCAGTGAGGGAGTTTATTATCTGAATGAAGTCAGGGATTTTACGAAAGTAAATGTTCTGGTAAAAAAACAGCCTGATATTGTTCCGTCAGACGAAAAAGTTTCAAATACGTCTCAGGATCAAACCGGCAGCCGGAAGAATATTTTTAATGTGATCTTTGGGAAGAAAACCGATCCAGGGACTGAGGAAGAAAAAAGACCGGTAACCCAATATACGCGAAAAACAGTCAGCAAGCTAAAATCGATTAACCATCAGTATAAGAAAATTGATGGTCTAAATGAAAAATGCCGCCAGCTGGTTTCCACTCCCAACGGGATTCTCGCAGCTACAAACAAAGGATTATTTAACATTAAAGACCATAAAGCTTCCCTGGTGGTTCCCAACCGTTATATTAACTTCATAAGCTGGATTCCACTTGCAGGATATTACTATGTTGCTTCAAGTGACGGTTATTTCATTCTGAAATACCAGGACAGGAAATGGAAAGTAGATATTCCTGACACGGAGTTTTTTAATCCTGTCTATTCTGTTATCAGGAAAGACAGCACTACCTTGTGGCTTGGAGGCGACAATGCAGCCTACAGGGTTGTGCTCGATAAAGAAAATAAAGCAGAAAGGCATGTCACTTATAAGGTTAAAAGGGTCTTTCCGGAACGATATCTGATAGATCTGATTAATGATTCGGTGTTTCTTTTTACAGAATCTGCGATACATTATTATAACATTGAATCAGATTCCTTTGAGCCATATAAACCTGGCAACAATCAAATGGTCGTTGCAGAGAATTACTTCTTTCCATTGTCAAACCAGCGCCTGGTTAGAAAAGATAAAGAATGGTTACCACTGAAATCAGTAAAGATAAAGGATATTGAATTGTCGCTTCTTAAACTGTTTGATGATGTCATCGCAGTAATGGTTGAAGATAAAAAAATCTGGGTTGTTGATGGAAATAAGAGACTTTATTCTATCGACAGGTTAAGGATATCAAGAATAACTCCAGAAATCAATGTTTTTGTAAAAAGTATCTCAAACGATAAGGGAACTGCTTTTAATCTTCAGGATGTAAAATTCAAAAGGGGTGATAATGTCATAATTTTTGATATTGTTGCGCCGGTATATCTGAAACAGGGCACCACCCAGTACCAGTATTTTATCTATAAGATCATGCCCAACTGGTCAGAATGGTCAGTGAAAACACACTATGAAAAGGCGATCACCAGGCCTGGAGAATATATCCTTCAGGTACGTGCAAAAGATATCTGGGGAAACATCAGCAACCGTAAATCAATCAGATTTACGATTAAAGCACCTTTAACAAAAACCCCGTTGTTTTATATACTGTCAGGGCTGGTTTTATTTTCCCTTATTATCTTAATTGTACGTTTCAGGGAAAGGCAGCTGCGAATAAAGACAAGATTGCTTGAAGAAAGGGTAAAGGAAAGGACCTCAAAAATAGAAGCTCAGAAAGAGGAAATCACTTCAAGCATTGAATATGCCGGCAGGATACAGAGGGCTATGCTTCCGGTAGAAGACCATTTTAAGGATGCTTTTTCGGATTATTTTATTTTATTCAAACCCAGGGATATTGTCAGCGGAGATTTTTACTGGATAGGCGAAGATGATAAACATATATTCTTTACCGTCGCCGACTGTACAGGCCATGGCGTACCCGGAGCATTTATGAGTACAATGGGGATATCAACCCTGAATGAAATTATTGCAAATAATCGCGACCTCCAGGCAAATACAGTTCTGAACCTTCTGAGAGAAAAGACAAAGACAGCACTGCATCAGACCGGGAAATTTGGGGAAGCAAATGACGGTATGGATATCGCATTTTGTGTCATTAGCAAGACAAGGAAAATACTTCAGTATTCAGGTGCATTTAATCCCCTGCTCCTGTTCCAGGGTGGTGAGCTGAAGGAATACAGAGCCGATAGAATGCCAATTGGGATTCATTATGGAGCTGAAAGATCATTTACAAATTATGTTGTTACTGTCAGCAGGGGCGACACAATTTATATTTACTCAGATGGATTTTCTTCACAGTTTGGCGGTGCTGGCGGAACAAAATACAAAGCATCGAATCTTAAGAAACTGCTTTCGGAAATATATTACAGGCCAATGGTTGAACAGAGGAATATACTCGAAAATGAATTTACAAGATGGAAAGGATCCTATGATCAGGTTGATGATATTACAATAATAGGAGTACGGGTTTAATGACTCTCCTGCAACCTTGGAATTTTGCGCTCATAAAGTTTTTCAACCCCCTTCGCTTCCATTCACCTGTTTGTCAAAATCATTATCTTTAACCGTTAATCTTGTTATCATGAAAATAAAATTTCTCGGTGCTGCCCGTGAAGTTACTGGCAGTAAACACCTGATAACCACAGATTCAGGAAAAAATCTCCTTCTCGACTGTGGTATGTTCCAGGGCAAGGGACTGGAGACTGACGGTATGAACAGGGAGCCTGGCTTTGATCCCGAAACGATTGATCATATCATTCTTACGCATGCTCATATCGATCATGCGGGTCTGATACCGTATATGTACAAAATGGGTTTCCGCGGATCAGTAGTTTGCACAAATGCCACACGTGATCTTTGCTCTATAATGCTGGCCGATTCCGGATTTATACAGGAGCATGATACCCTGACATTCAATAAACGACGTACTAAAAAAGGACTTCCGCTTGTAACACCAATATATACCCAGAAGGATGCCGTTGCCTGTATGAGCCTTTTTATAGGTGTTCCCTTTGATATGAATTTCAGAATACATGACAATGTAAAAGTCAGATTCTCCAGTACCGGTCATATGCTGGGAAGCGGTGTTGCCAATCTGCAGATCATAGAGAAGGGACAGATAAAAAGAATTGCTTATACCGGAGATATAGGGAGACCTTCCGACCGGATCCTCGCTTCACCGATACCTTTCCCCCAGGCTGACATACTAATTACAGAGTCAACCTACGGCGACAGACTGCATCATGACAATGTTGCAGCTGAAGAGGAACTCCTCCGTGTACTTGTTGAAACATGTGTGGAAAAACGCGGTAAGCTTATAATCCCTGCCTTCAGTGTAGGGAGGACCCAGGAGATCGTTTATGCTTTGAATAATTTTTTCAATCAGGGCAAACTACCAAGGGTAGATATTTTTGTTGATAGCCCTCTTGCAGTTAACGCAACAACTATTTTCAGGATGCACCCCGAATGTTTTAATAAGGAATTCAGGCATATCCTTGAGAATGATGCCGATCCTTTTGGGTTTAATAACCTGTTCTATATCACTAAAGTGGAAGATTCGAAAAAACTGAATGAACACAAGCAACCATGTGTAATCATCTCAGCATCAGGTATGATGGAAGCTGGGCGCGTTAAACACCATCTGGCAAACAACATTTCGGATCCTAAAAATACAGTCCTTGCTGTTGGTTATTGCTCTCCGGAAACCCTGGGAGCAAGGATTCTGAGTGGTGTAAAAGAGGTATCAATCCACGGAATCATACATAAAGTGAAAGCAGATATCAGGAAAATTGAATCTTTTTCCGGGCATGCCGATTACAAAGAGATGATTGGTTTCCTGGATTGCCAGGAGAAGAGTGCTATCGAAAAGACATTCATTGTCCATGGTGAATATGAGACTCAGAAAAAATATGCTGCTGAGCTGCAGAATGAAGGATTCCGTAATATTGAAATCCCCGCAAAAGGAGAGTCATTCGATATTCTTTAGCATAATACCTCTGTGTCCCTCAGTGTCTTCTCTGTGGCTCTCTGTGTAACAAAAGAAGAATAGAAGAACTTACACAGAGTTACACAGAGGCCTTCCCTTTGCTCAGCCTGACACAGAGACACACAGAGAAATAATCACGTTTTGATTATTTTGTAATGAATTTTCTTAGTTCCTTCCTTATTGATTTATAGTCTGGAACCAGCTCTTCAAGTAAATTGTAGTAGTCTTTTCCATGATTGTGATGTTTCAGATGACACAATTCATGGATGATTACATAATCAGCAAATCTTTCGTCAAGCTTTATTAGTTCAGCATTTAAGGTAATTCTCCCTTTTGATGAGCAACTTCCCCACCTGCTTTTAAGAGACTTTACAACAATCTCCGAAGGATTAAAAATATAGTCTTTGTTAATATTACAGATCTCTTCAACCTTCTTCCTGAAAATTTCAAATGCCTGCTGCCTGTACCATTTTACCAGAAGAGTCTTTATTTTCACCCTGTCATCAATACGGTTCAGACCGATGTTTATTTTATTATCATATTGTCTGACAAACTGTTTTACCGATCTTGTTATAGTGAGTTCGTATTCTGTACCACGGAAAAGATGAGTCTCACCCTCAATATATTCTTTACCCTGATTGATTCTGGTCAGATCTGAATGATTTTCGAGATGTTTTCTGATCCATCCCGATTTATCCTGTAGGAACCTTTCAATTGTTTTTAACGATGTTCTGTACGGAGCCCTGACCGTCACTCCTTTATCAGGACTTACGATCAGGCTCAAAGATCGTCTTCGGGAAAAAATTATCTGATATTTAATTTCATCAGTCATAAGAAAGTTTCTGTTACTGTTTGGGAGGATGTGTAAGTGTGGCACTGAACCATTTCTCTTTTTCTTAAATTTTCCTTAAAATATGTTAAATATTCAATAAAACCCTGTTTTATTGCCTGAACCGGAATAAATCCTGTAATTTTACTGTCAATAAATTAAAGCTTGAAAAAACTATAATTTCTAAATGCCCATATCGATTCATTAAAAATATTACAGACATTCTTTACATAGGTTAGTTAGGTTAGTTCTCAGATCATGTGGGTTTTAAAAAACGGGTGGTAGTCTGTAGCCGCCCGTTTTCTTTTTATTCTGATGAAAGCGTCAGTATGGTTATCTCAGGGGGCATCCAGATCCTGAAAGGGATGGCAAGCACTCCAAGACCACGATTGACATAAAGATATTGTTCTCCTTCTTTAAATAGTCCGTTCCACTCAGGATAAAAATAATGAGAAGGGCTCCATTTGAATCTTTTTGTCATTATTCCCATCTGCAGGCCATGCGTGTGCCCAGAAAGAGTAAGACTGATATCAGTTTTCCGGGTAACATCCTGTTTCCATTGGTTAGGATCATGGGCCAGAAGTATTTTAAAATCAACACTGTCAAGACCCTCCATTGCCTTGTGAAGATCACCATGAATGATATCCGGATGTCTGCCTGCTGTATTGACACCGATAAAAGCAATATTAAATCCCTTGATATTCAATATAATATGTTCATCGTTAAGCATCCTGTAACCTGATGCTGTAATCAGGTCATTCATTTTTATGGTATTGGCCTGTTTTTCAGAGTCAGATGAATTCGGCAGATAGGTTCCCATATCGTGATTCCCGAACACTGCAAAATTTCCGTACCTGCTGGTGGCTTTCAAAAGAATCGTATCACATCTGTCAAATTCTCTCCACCCGAAGTTGACAAAATCTCCAGTATTAATTATTAAATCGGGATTATAACTCTTTACTTCATCCATCAGATCCTCCAGCAGGTCGTGATGATGATAGAAACTGGCCAGATGCATATCTGAGAGTTGAACAATTCTGAGTCCGCTGATTTTTGGATCAAGCCCTTTTATCCGTACAGTTAGCATTTCGGTCTTAAAATTAAATCTGCCCGCAAAAGAACCCAGAGCGACAATCACGAAAATTCCTGAAGATAATAAGATACCTGCCCTTGTCAGCCACACTGAATGACCCCCTTTTCTGAACCTGAGAAGTCGGCCGGAAAAATGTAAAAAGCTCAGAAGTATTCTTGGAAAGACAACGGCACACATTAAACCCGTCAGATTCATTTGTGTTGCAATATTCACCGGTTCATCATAAAAACCTTTGAAAGTAGTAATTTTGATCAGAAGAAACCATAGCAGGAAGCTCAGGATCATATTAGCAGTCAATAATATGAAAAACTTTGGTTTTGATCTGAAGTAAAAATGTTCCTTCAGCACGATAAAGGTAAGTACCTCAACAAGTATAAGTATAGCAAAGGCCAGCATAACTTCCGGAATAGTCACCAAAAATACTTAAAAAAAGTTAAGTTGATAATTTATACATTAGCAGCTGTTATTAAAAGATGATCTTTATGACCAGAGTTGAATTTTATGATCCTTTCTGGTTACCTGATGGCAAGTTTGTATATTCTGTTATTGCAGCCAGGTTTAAAGGGCAATGGATATTTGTGCGGCATCAGAAGCGAAGCACATGGGAGATTGCAGGAGGACATATCGAAAATGGAGAAACCCCGCTTGATGCAGCAAAAAGGGAATTGACCGAGGAGACAGGAGCAGAGGACTTTGAACTTGATTGTATTTCAACATACTCGGTTGAGAAGGATGGAGAAACAGGGTATGGCAGGCTCTATTACGCATCTGTTACACAACTTGGACCGATACCCGATATTTCCGAAATAGCTGAAATAAAACTCAGCGATCACCTCCCGGAAAACCTGACGCATCCTGATATTCAACCGCATTTGTTCAAGAGAATTATTGATTTTCTAAATGAAAAGGAATAGAATAGATGATTGCGGATTGCGGATTTGTGATTGCGGATTTGTGATTACGGAATAAATATTAAAACAATCCGGAATCCGAAATCCGCAATCCGAAATAAGAACAATCCTTGCGACAGAGCAAGTTTACCACTATTCTAGATATACTCAAAGGTGACCTTCTTCATCCATTTTTCTTCAAGCAGCCGGGCAATGCGTTTTACGACTGTTCGCCGGATCTCAAGATCGACTGGCAGGTTTGGGTCCTGGTGGGCAATATTGATCCTGGTCCCTATGATGAAGTGAATTTCATCACTTTCCATTAACATCTTTACAATTTTATCAGCAGGACCTTTGCCAAGGCGTACACTATTATTATATGTCTTCAGAAGCTCATTCACTTTCTGCAGTGTAAGTATACCTTCTGTTACAAGGTCAATACCTTCAAGGAAGCTTTCCGGAGGCAGTTCAGGGTCTTCAAATATCAGTTCGTCAACAATCTTCCTGTTGAGTTCCCTGGCAACAATGTCAGCCGTTGTCCCTCCGCAGAGAATGACTTTTCCTTCATACGCTGTGACCTTTGCAGCAAGCTCCCTGTCCTTTTCCTTTTCATAAGGCGGGCCCGTGCATATCATCAGCTTGCGTGGTTCCCGGAAATAGATTACTGCACAGCTTATATCATCTTTTGCCTTGTAAACATCATTTTTATGTGCCATGGTCACTATCTTTCCTGCGAGTGTGATGGCTGAAATTGATAGTTCCCCTGTGACCAGCGTTAAAGCATACGATGCAATATTATCCCTTTCCCATCCGAAGGGGAATGACTCACTGCCCATTCCGCTCTGTGATACACCGTCGGAACAGATAATAATCCTGTCCTCTTTTTCCGGCAGGAATGAGCATGTCTTTAGGATCTTACCGGTATGTTTACCTTTATCCAGGACTACTTTTTTCCAACCGGGATCAAATTCTATGTTTCCTCTCAGGATTATGGTTGAAGGGTTGTCATATTCAAGAATATTTGCCCGGCCGCTGCTTTCGATATCAACTATCGTGAATGTTGAATAACTGATCTTCCTTTCACTGCATACTGGCAGAGTATTCATAATTATTTCCGCAATCCGGTCAACTTCTTTGTGCTCACGGGTAAAATTAAGCGCCATAGTAGATGTAAGCGTGGCCAGGATATTTGCCTTTACACCATGCCCCATACCGTCGGACAATACCGTAATTACCCTGTCTTCTTCCTTTATATATCTGTAAAGGAAGACATCGCCGCAGATCCTCTCTTCGTCGTGATTCCTCTGCTGACTGTTAACTTCTATGTAAAAATCCTTTTGCACCCGGTTTACTGAGGATTGTTTTTCTGGCTGGTTCTTTTTTTGTAGGACTCAATTATCGAATTGAGCATCTGTTCGGTTTCAGAGGCGCCTTCGCCGAGGAGAAAACCAATCTTCTGGACCATTTCAAGATTCTTGTCAATTACTTCGCTTACCCTGTTTGTCACCTCTTCTCCCTGAACCTCAGGTGAGTACAGATCCCGTATAACTGCACCGCACATTTTATTCTTCTTAATCGGGAAGATCGAAATATTAAGCATTTTATCCTCAAAATGAACATCTTTACTCACTACAGGTTCATCTTCCTTGATCACAAAAGTGAACATGTTATAGACACTGAACGGAATCAGAGTTTTAATATCGGCACCGGCAAGTCCCGGAATCACGTCCGATATTGCCTTTGCGTCCTCTCCTATGATATTGATGAAGCTCTGGTTTGAATGGAGTATCTTCAGGTTATTATCCACTATTACCACTCCTGTGGGAAGCTTTTCAAGCATATTATTCATCATGTCTGATGTACTCTGCGCGACCTCCTTTTCTCTGAGTGCAAGCTCTTCTGATTCCTTCAGGGCTTTCTTGGTTTCTGCCAGTTTCCTGTTCGTTTGCCTAAGAGTTTCAATATATTCCTGTTTATTTTTCAGGTTGAAGGTGTGGCACATTTCGGGTATAGCCAGACCCTTTGCTACAGTTGAGGCAAAATCGCGGCAGGATAAATATCCGCAAGCACCACAATTTAATTCTTCTTCAGGATTAAGTTTTCCAACAATTTTCAGAACTTCATTTATAGCCTCTTCGGGAGGTTCGGGGATTCTCTGATCGTTTGCTGAGAAGGTTCTCGAAAAGTCCAGCTTCAGCCATTTATCCATATTTTTCTGCCAGAGAGTCTTATCAAGAGTATCGATTCTCTTCTCCGAATAACGGCTTACGAGCGCCCTTCTTTTGAACTTTTCCTTATGATTCTCCATCCCCGGACCCAGCAGACAGCCATGGCAGAAAAAGAGATTAAAATGGTGAAGAATTGTTTCAGTGTATTTGTCAAAATCGTTAATTGCCTCAAGGATATCCTCTTTCCCGGAGGCTGTGATGACTCTGCTTGAAACCATATCACGCTTGATGCCACCGGCTTGTATTATACCTGCAGGAACAGGATAAAGGGCTCCCCAGTAACCATACGGAGGATCAAAATCCGACATCTTTACCAGTCTCTCCTGGATACTGAACTCTTCGAAAAGCTCTCTTAATTCAATAAATGTAAGTACCCCTTCGACCAGATTTCCTGAATCATAATTCTTTGCCTCATCCTTGGCATCAATACATGGACCAATCTGGATGATTGCAACATCTGGCCCATACAACTTCCTCACTACCATAGCGGTAGCGATCATTGGCGATACGAGAGGTGCAAGGTTTGGTGTCAGCTCAGGATGAAACTTTTCAACGAGTTTGACAATGGCGGGACAGTTGGCGGTGATATAATATTTTCCTTCTGCTTCACTGAAGAGTTCAGCGTATTTGTTGGCAATAATATCAACTCCGAAAGAAACCTCATGAACATAATCAAATCCAAGCGAGCGGATCATTGCAACAAATTTTCTATAGTCTGTTATATCGTCAAATTCAGAAGCAATGCTTGGTTCGATAAGGGCAGCAAGCTTTTTCCCGGATGAAAACAGAGCCCTGACCTGTTCCTTTGAGTCGCGGAACTCAATTGCCCGCGGGGAACAGGAGACATAGCACAAACCACAACCAATGCATCTGTTCGAAAGGATAGTCGGATGCGCTTTCTGTGGTTTAACCTCGATGGCATTTACAGGGCATACCCTGACACAGGAATAAGAGTTCCTGCATTTCGTATCATCAATATTGAGAACCGGATTATTGTCGTTCATACTTATACATGCCTGTTTATTTAAGTCTGGCTAATTCCTGTTCAAGGATCTGCTCAATCCTGGTAAGCGTTACTCCCTCTTTTAATGTATCATTTATCATCAGGTTGGGACCATTACTGCAATGACCCATGCACCGCGCACCTTTGAAAGTTACCTTGTCGTCGAGATGATTCTTCTTAAGATATTCCCTGATAAACATCACCACCTCCTTGTTTCCCCTTGAAAAGCAGGAACTTCCAAGGCAAATATGCATTTCAGTACCCTGAGCCATCTGTTTTACTGTTCATTAATAAACAACAACCCCAAAAGTACGAATTATTTTCGAGCTGTGCATAGGCAGTGGAAACGTAAAAATCAAAGATCTAACTATATATAAGGTATAGATTCAATTAAGTAGATCATTTAGGGTTGAAGTAAGCCAATATCCTGCATCAAGCATAAACAATTAAATGACAGGATATTACAAGAGTTTTATTCTTAATATTTATTAATTCTTCCATTGTTAATAAAAAAACAATGTTATTTTATTAACAATAAATATTATATTTGTATATAAATTTAAAATATCCTGATGAGTACAGAGGTTGACATAATTCTTAGGAAATACAAACCAGGCAGGAGGGAGGATCTGATTCCGCTTCTTCAGGAAATACAGGATGATAACGGGTATCTTTCAGAAGATACGATCATTAAAGTAGGCGCTTTTATCGGACTGAGTACTACAAAGATTTACGGACTTGCCACTTTTTATGATCAGTTCAGGTTTGTCCCGGCGGGAAAGATACAGATAAAGATATGCCATGGAACTACCTGTTTTCTGAACGGATCGCAGGCTATAATAAACAAGATTAAAGAAGAGACTGGCCTTATGCCGGGACAGACCGGCAGGGACGGGATTTTCAGCTATGATATTGTCACCTGTATGGGTGGATGCAATAATGGCCCTGTGGTAAGCGTGAACGGTGAATATCATCCTCATATTAAGCCCGAACAGCTTCCGGAGCTGATAAGAAAGCTCAGATATATCATTGAGAATGACTAAATGGAAGATTTAAAGAAATTTCTGACTGAGAAGGTTCTTCTGTTCGAATCCGATACGCTGCCTTCTGAAACTGAAAAGGTTCTTCAGCAGGTCAGACGCGAAAAAACGGATAAAGCAGTCATTTTTATCTCTTCGGGAACAAGCAGCGTAATTGCCGGGGCTGAAAAAACATGGGCAGCTCTCAGGTCATATATTGATGATACTGAACCCGGGACAGAACTTGTAAAGGTAGGTTGTACCGGACCATCCAACTATGAGCCCCTGGTTTGTATCCAGCTTCCCGGGAAAAAC
The DNA here is from genome assembly GCA_025454795.1 of Bacteroidales bacterium. GTDB lineage: Bacteria > Bacteroidota > Bacteroidia > Bacteroidales > VadinHA17 > LD21. The sequence goes on from JALONT010000006.1 coordinate 13,654, forward strand.
AAATTATATTTCAGAAACATAACTGAAGAGAAGGTTGATCCTTTATTGAATGGTGTATTTCACAGCGATATAAACAAGGATGATCTTGTAGGTCAGAGCGGATCAAGAGGATTTGAACTGTGGCCGGGGATCCCCTTTACAGAAGAACTTGCCTTCTTTTCGCACCAGAAGAGAGTGGTCCTTAACAATTGTGGCTGCTATGATCCTGAAAGCATTGAGGAATATATTGCCCGTGGTGGGTACCGGGTTTATGTTAAAGTCATCAGGCACTATACCTACGAAGAGGTCTGCAATATCATCGAACGGAGCGGTCTGAGGGGCAGGAGCGGAGGAGGATATCTCACCGGGCTTAAATGGAAACAGGCTCTCAATGCAGGAGCCTCTTCACGGTATCTTGTATGTAATGCAAAAGAAAGCGATCCGGGTGCTTTTACAGACAGAACAATACTTGAAAGCGATCCTCACAGGCTGATCGAGGGGATAGCTATCGGCGCATATGCTATTGGAGCATCGACAGCTATTGTGTTCTTCAGGCAAGGGTCAGAACATGCAAGGAAAAGGCTTCAGAAAGCAATAGACACAGCAAGGGATTATGGGCTTCTTGGACACAACATTCTATCAAGCGGGTATAATCTCGACATCATCATAAGAAAAGAGCCGGGAGCTTTTGTCTGCGGCGAAGAAACAGCCCTGCTAAACACCCTCGAAGGTAAGAGGGGAATGCCTCAGTTGAAGCCTCCCTATCCGACAACAGCCGGACTTTTCGGGAAACCGACAGTTATTAACAATGTCGAAACATTGATGAATGTTCCGCTTATTATGCAGAATGGACCTGAATGGTTTCGCACAATCGGAACGGAAAACAGTCCCGGAACCAAAATTTTTGCCATAGCCGGTAAAGGACGCATGACAGGTGTTGCGGAAGTTGAAATGGGTACTACATTCAGGTCGATTCTTGCAGATATTGCAGACGGGTTAAAGGAAGGTAAAGAGTTTAAGGCTATTATGCTGGGTGGGGCATCAGGATCATTTATAACGACTGAGACCCTTGATATGACTGTCGATTATGATGTTTTGCATGAAAATGGAATAGGCATGGGATCGGGTGGATTCGTGATTATCGATGAAAACACCTGCATGGTCGACCTTGTCCGGTATTATATGGAATTTATCCGTAACGAGAGTTGCGGCAAATGCATCCCCTGCCGCGAGGGTACAGGGCGTATGCTTGAGATACTTGAGAGTGTGATCAGGAAACCTTTAAACGAAGAATCAGGGACCACCCTTGAACGTTTTAAAGGTGTCATGCAACTTGAGACCATTGCATCAGTAATGAAAGATACGTCTCTTTGTGGACTGGGACAGAATGCTCCGAATCCATTTATGAGTGCTTTGAAAAATTTCAGGGAGGAGTTCGAAGAACATATTTTTGACAGGAAATGCAGAGCCAATATCTGCCGTGGTCTCCGGTCCTTCTCAATAGATGTCGATAAATGTACAGGATGTACCGCCTGTGCTGCAAAATGCCCGGTTAATGCGATTTACGGAACACGGCTTCAACCATTTTTTATTGTTGAAGAGAAGTGCATTGGCTGCGGTATATGCTTTGATATTTGTAAGTTCAGCGCAATAAACGTTAAATAGCTTTTATGCTTTTCACAATTCAGGTAAATAATAAGAAAATAAAGGCAGAGAAAGGAGAAACCATCCTTTCAGCCCTTAACCGCAACGGTATTATTATACCTACTCTCTGCAGGATGAAGGATTTCACTCCTACAGGTGCCTGTAGAATGTGTGTTGTGGAAGTGGAAGGCCGTGAAAGACTGGTAACAGCCTGTTCCCAGCCTGTTGAAGAATGGATGAAAATAAAAACTCATTCACCAAGAGTCATTACAGCAAGAAAAACAAACGTTGAGCTTCTGCTTTCAAATCACCCCGATGATTGCCTGTATTGCGATAAAAACCTGAACTGCGAATTGCAGCGTTTGTCTGAAGAGTTGAATATAAGGGAAAGGCGCATACGTGCAAAGAAAATTAAACCGAGGCTTGATCAGTCAAGTCCTGCAATTGTCAGAGAATTGTCCAAATGCATTCTTTGTGGAAGATGCGTGAGAGTATGCGAAGAGGTAATAACCTCTACCTCACTTGATTTTATTAACAGAGGAAGCCTGACGCATGTCGGTCCGGCAATGGACCGCGATTTCAATTTCTCCAGTTGCATCCATTGCGGACAGTGCGTACTTGTCTGCCCGACCGGAGCACTCCATGAAAAACATAATATCAGTGAGGTCCAGGAGAACCTGAATAATCCTGATATTATCAAGGTTATCCAGTATTCACCTCTGGTGACAACAGACATTGCCGATGAGCTTGGAATAAAGTATAACAGGGAGTTTGACAGGATACTGAACTCGATTCTCAGGAAGATCGGCTTTGATAAAGTTTTTACAACAGGAACAGGAACAGATATATGTATTACCGAGCTTGCTGCTCAGCTTAAGGAAAAATTTGATAACAAGTCAGATACACCATTATTTATTTCAGCATGCCCTGCCTGGGTAAAATTTGCCGAGCAATTCATGCCATCTGTAATTCCGCAGCTCTCAACAGTAAAATCTCCGCAGCAGATTACAGGAGTACTCATTAAAACTCTAGTTGCCGGAGAGGCAGAAGTTAAACCTGAGAAGATATTCTCGGTTTCTGTCTCACCATGCATGGCCATGAAATTCGAAGCCAGGCGTGATGGTATGATGCGCAAAGGTATCAGTGATGTTGATTCTGTGATGACTGTCAGAGAACTTGGGAGGCTGATCAGGTTGTATGGGATTGATGTTACTAATGTGGAACCTGAACCTGCTGATGATCCGATGGCAGGAAGAAGCTCCTCCGCTGCACTTGCAGAAGTATCAAGCGGGATGACTGAAGCAGTAATCAGGTTGCTCTTGTATTCGGATCTTAATAAGGATGCGGATAAGCAGCTTTTTAAGAAAATCCGGTCGGGTGGTTCATTCAGGGAAGCTGCTTTCCTGATTGGCCAGAATGAAGTTACAACGGTAGTTGTAGACGGACTTACAGGACTGGAAAAATTAAAGTCATCCATAGCTTCCGGTAAAAAGTATGACCTTGTTGAAGTCATGACTTGCCCGGGAGGATGCATCAACGGAGCTGGTCTTTCATTCAGCACTTCAAAGAATGACATTAAAAGCCGTGCTAAAACGATCTGGCAGGCAGATGAGTCAGATGCCATAAACCTGCCATGTAAATCGCCGGTACTTAGAAATCTGTACGACAAGCTTATTAAAGAAAATAAGGAGATATCGGACAAAAAGATATTTTACACTCATTTTGAACAAAGGAAAGTGTTACTGTAATTTAATAGTGATTCCCAATGCTGGTCTATACAATAAAAGAGCTATGCCGAACATGTTATACTTGTGTAAGGGAGTGTCCTGCAAAAGCTATACGTATAGTCGGAGGTCAGGCTGAGGTGATAGTTGAAAGGTGTATTGCCTGTGGTAATTGCACTAAAGTATGCAGCCAGGGTGCCAAAGTTTTCCTCAATACTACTGACAGGGTGCTGAATCTCCTGGAGGAAGAGCAAAAGGTAGTAGCTATGGTAGCTCCAAGCTTCCCTGCCGAGTTTTCAGAAATATCTGATCACCGGAAGCTGATCGGAATGATAAAAGCGATTGGCTTTAAATATGTTACTGAGGTATCGTTTGGTGCAGATCTGGTTGCCGACAGGTATAAAAAGCTGGTGAGTAACAGCAATGAATATTACATTTCTTCAGATTGTCCTTCAATAGTCAATTACATAAAACTTTATCATCCCGGGCTTGCAGATAAGCTTGCACCTATCGTATCCCCGATGGTGGCAATGAGCAGGGTTGTTCGTAAAAAATACGGAAATGATGCAAAAATTGTATTTATCGGTCCCTGTGTTGCAAAGAAAGCCGAAAGCAGCGAGATTGATGAAGCAATCACATTTACGGAATTAAGAGATTTACTTGATCAGATGGGTATCACAGCTTCGAAAAGCTCACCATCAGATTTTGATTCACCTGCCGGAGGGAGAGGAGCGATATTTCCGGTAACCAGAGGGCTGCTTCAGACAGCAAATATCAATGATGATGCCATTACCGGAAATATAATTGCCGCTGAGGGAAGGATAGGCTTTCAGGAGGCGCTGAAAGAATATGAGGCCGGATTGATAAAGAACCAGCATATGGAGCTTCTTTGCTGTGAGGGTTGTATTATGGGTCCGGGTTTATCTAAAAACGGGAAGCAGTACAACAGAAGAGCCCTTGTAAGTACCTATGCCAACAACAAAATGATGGAATTAGATCAGGATTCATGGAAGAGCGCATTCGACGAATTCTCAGATATTGATCTCCATGTACGTCACAGGGCTGAAGATACTAAGAGTGATCTCCCGGAAGAAAAGGATGTTAATGATGTCCTTGTCTCAATGGGCAAGAAAACGAAGAAAGATCAGCTCGACTGCGGGGCATGCGGTTATGAGAGTTGTATTGAGCATGCGATAGCCATTAAGAAAGGTCTGGCAGAAGTGGAAATGTGTCTGCCCTATACCATTGAAAAGCTGCATAAATCAGTTATGGATCTGGCTCTTTCGAATGAAAAGCTGAGCTCCATGAAGCAGGCTCTTAAACAATCAGAGAAACTGGCACATATGGGACAACTTTCTGCCGGTATTGCTCATGAGCTTAACAATCCACTCGGAGTGGTTATAATGTACAGCAATATTCTCCTTGAAGAAAGTAAAACCGATGACCCGGTAAGAGAGGATCTGAAACTGATTGTAGAGCAGGCCGGAAGGTGTAAAAAAATTGTTGCCGGTCTACTGAATTTTGCGAGGAAAAACCAGGTTAACCATCAGTTAATCAGCATTAAAGAACTTGCCATCCATAGCCTTGAAAGCGTAATTGTCCCTGGTAAAGTAAAAACAACTATTAAAGACCATACCACTGATCCGGTAGCAATGCTTGATTCAGAGCAGATGATGCAGGTTCTTACAAACCTCATTAAGAATGCTATCGATGCAATGCCTTCAGGCGGAGAAATAGACATCCTGCTTGAGGATACACTAAGTGATGTCAGTATAACTATCGGTGATACGGGAACAGGAATTTCAGAAAAAGACAAGGCAAAGATCTTTGAACCATTTTTTACAACTAAAGGGCTTGGTTACGGAACAGGACTTGGACTTGCAACTGCCTATGGGATTGTAAAGATGCACAAGGGTTCGATAACAGTGGAATCGAATACAGATCCGGGAAAGGGTACAACAGGTACACAATTTAAAATTAATCTGCCAAGAAGGAAGGAATAAAGACAAAAGACAAAAGACAAAAGACAAAAGACAAAAGACAAAAGACAAAAGACAAAAGACAAAAGAAATGAAGAAAAGCGATTATACGATTTTGGTGGCTGATGATGATCCCGATTACCTTTTCCAGACGGTTTTTAATCTCGAAAAGGCTGGTTATAAAACCGTTGCAGTGGAGAGTCAGGCGGAAGCTGAGTCGGTATTTTCAAAGTTTAAACCAAGCCTTGCAATCTTTGATCTGATGATGGAAAGCGACGACAGCGGATTCATCCTTTGTTACAAGATCAAGAAAAAGTACCCCAATGTTCCGGTTATTCTTGCTACTGCAGTATCACGCGAGACCGGCATGTCATTCAGCCTCGATTCTGAAAAGGAAAAGTCGTGGATAAGGGCTGACAGATATCTTGAGAAAGGTATCAGACCTGAGCAGCTTGATCAGGAGATAATGAAACTATTAAAACTATAACATGGCAGTTTTAAAAGTACTTGTTGTTGATGATGAACCCGGTATAAGATCAGGTGTCGCCCGTATCCTAAGGGATTTTCATGTTACTTATCCATTTATGGATGAGGACTATACATTTGAGATAATTGAAGCTCCTACGGGAGAGGAAGGTATAATCATGATTGAACGTGATATGCCCGATGTGCTTCTCCTGGATAATAAACTGCCCGGAATACAGGGAGTTGAGGTTCTTGAGTACGTAAGGGAAAGGAAATATGATATAATGGTTGCAATGATAACCTCTTATGCCTCCCTGGATGTGGCGATAAGAGCTACACGTGACGGTGCCACGGATTTTATTCCCAAACCCTTTACACCCCAGGAGCTTAAGTCGAGCATTGAAAACATCTCAAAACAGCTTTATCTCAAGCGAATAACTCACAAGCTTAATGCTGATGGTAAAAAGATAAGGTATCAGTTTCTGGCAGTTCTCTCTCATGAATTAAAAGCTCCGCTGAATGCTCTTGAAGGTTACCTGAGAATGATGCAGGAAAAACAGGCAGGAAACAGGATAGATGATTACGCAACTCATATTGACCGGTCTCTTCAGAGGATACAGGGAATGAGGAATCTTATAATGGATCTGCTCGATTTCACCAAGATACGGCTGGAAAGGAAGGAAGATAAGATACAGAAGGTGAACCTTGCCGAAGTGGCATCAGGAGCCATTGTTACAGTGCAGCCTTATGCAATTCAGATGGAGGTCAATATTAATCTTGAGGTAAAATCAGATGCCATCATCATGGCTGATCCGGCAGATATGGAAATTATATTTAATAACCTCATTTCAAATGCAGTAAAATACAATAAATTTGGTGGTAAAGCCGACATCACGATTGACAGCACAAACACAGAAGCGATACTTATATTTTCAGATACAGGTATCGGGATCACAAAGACAGACTCGGAAAACCTCTTTACAGAATTTGTAAGGATCAAAAATGAAAAAACCAAAAATATTTCCGGAAGCGGACTTGGATTATCAATTGTCAAAAAAGTTGTCGAACTATATCATGGAACTATCAAAGTAGACAGCACACCTGATGTGGGTACAATATTTACAATCAGATTACCAAAAAAACCAATAAACATATCCTGACTATTATGAAACCCGCATGGATGGCAATGCATATTCGATTTATATGGTTTCACCATGCGGATTCCATAAGACCATTAATAAATAAAACTATAAACTGATGAAACTACCGGGTAAAACAGTTGAAAGGCTAAGCGAATACAGAAGAACACTTCTGGGATGTCTGGATGAAAAGAAAAATTTCATCTTTTCTCACGATCTGGCAGCGCGGCTGCACATTACTGCCGTACAGGTCAGACGCGACCTCATGCTTATAGGTTATTCATCTGTCCAGCGTAAAGGTTATGATGTGAGAGAGCTCATCGACACTATTGGTAACATTATCGATTCGGAACAGAGTCTGAATGTCGCCATTCTGGGTATCGGCAACCTCGGAAGAGCAGTTGCCGGTTATTTCAAAGGAAAAAGATCAAAACTTAATCTCGTGGCATCATTCGATAATGATCCGCAGAAGGTAAACAAGGTGATTTCGGGTGTGAAGTGCTATCCTCACAATGAGATGGAAAAGATAATTAAGGAGCTCGACATTAAGATAGCCATCATAACCGTTCCCCCTGATTTTGCCGGGGAGATTGCTGAAGAGGTTGTACGTTTCGGAATAAAAGGCATTCTCAATTTTACAACCATCCCACTAAATGTTCCTTCGTGGGTATTTCTTGAGGAATATGACATGATAACATCGATCGAGAAAGTTGCATTCTTCGTGAAGGAGAACCGGATATAACTTTCTGAATGCGCTATGAAGATTTTCAGGGGGTTTGAAGAAGCAAACGGGATTAAAAATCCCGTTGTCACAACAGGATCGTTCGACGGAGTTCATATCGGGCATAAAAAAATACTTGCCAGACTGAAAATGCTCGCTGAAAAATATAACGGTGAATCGGTGCTCATTACATTTGATCCCCACCCGCGGAAAGTCCTTTACCCTGAAACTGCGGGGAAAGATCTTAAACTGATAAATTCCCGGGAGGAAAAGCTTGAACTCCTCAAAAAGGCCGGACTTGATAATGTAATAATAGTTGAGTTTACAAAGGAATTTTCAAAAGTGACAAGTGAGGAATTTGTCAGGGATTACCTCCATGAAATGCTGATGGCGAAAGTTGTAGTCGTCGGGTTCAATCATCACTTTGGTTTTAATAAGGAGGGAGATTATAAACATCTGTGGGGATGGAGGGAAAAGTACAATTTTGAAGCAGAAGAGATCCCTGAACAGGAGGTTCAGCACGAAACCGTAAGCTCAACAAAGATCCGGAAAGCAATAAGCGAAGGTTATATCCAGAGAGCAAACGCTTACCTCGATCACTACTATATTATTATGGGTAAACCTGAAGGAAGAGAACCTGCCGGTTCACTTTCTTTTATGAAGATTCCTATAACCGAAGAGTGTAAAATTTTGCCGGCTACAGGCATCTATGCTGTTTCTGTCGTTTGTGACCAGATGAAATCGAGAGGTATGTCAGTGATCTGCCAGGAATCAGGAAAGAAACCCGAGGTATATGTACATATTTTCGAAAATGAAGAAAAATTCCCGGGAAACAATTCTCTTATCTTATTCCATAAAATGATTTATGGTTCAGTAAGCCTTGCAGATACACAGGTCAGCCGGAGGCTTGAATTCGCAAAGGCTCAGATTTCGGAGCTTATTTACTGATAGGTATTATTTTCCGGTCACTTTTTTTCGCCTATATTTGTAATTCTAATTCACATTAATCTGTTGCTTTATGCAGTTCTCACCTGAAAAGCTGAAAATTCCGGATCAGAGAATGAAACCATTCATTGATCCGGAAGAGATATGGAGTTTCATCAATAATATAAAACCTGACACTAGGAGAGTCAGGGATGTTATTGCCAAATCGCTCGAAAAGCAGAGGCTGACGATGGAGGAGACTGCGGTTTTAATCAATTCCACAGGAACCGGACTTTTTGATGAAATCAGGCAGGGTGCCAGGGAACTAAAAGAAAAAGTCTATGGTAACAGGATAGTGCTGTTTGCGCCACTCTATGTCGGGAACAGATGTACTAACAACTGTCAGTATTGCGGTTTCAGAGTTTCAAACAAGGACGCTATCCGTAAAACCCTTACCGATGGGGAACTCATTAAAGAGGTCGAAGCACTTGAGGATAACGGACAAAAGAGACTGATACTCGTTTATGGAGAACACCCTGATTATTCTCCTGAATACATTGCAAATACAGTTAAAACTGTTTATAGTGTTAAAAAAGGCCATGGCGAAATCAGAAGGGTGAACATAAATGCTGCCCCACTTGATATAGAAGGATTCAGAACTGTTGGAGAATCGGGTATTGGTACCTACCAGATCTTTCAGGAAACCTATCACCCTGAGGCATATAAAACTTACCATCTTGGAGGGAAGAAAAGAGATTATGAATACCGGTTGACTGCACTCGACAGGGCACAGGAGGCAGGTATTGACGATGTAGGCATAGGAGCACTTTTTGGACTTTATGACTGGAGGTTTGAGGTTCTGGGTCTGCTCAGGCATACCAATCACCTGGAAGCCTGTTATAATGTAGGGCCTCATACAATTTCATTCCCCCGCATTAAAGATGCGCTGAGCCTCAATATTGACGGCAGGTATCAGACAAGCGATGAAGATTTTAAAAAGCTTGTTGCAGTATTGAGACTCGCAGTTCCTTATACCGGACTTATTTTAACCGCACGGGAATCTCCTTCAGTCCGAAAGGAAGTAATGCAATATGGTGTCTCACAGATAGATGGCGGGACAAAACTCGAGCTTGGTTCATATTCCGACTCTCAAAACGAAGTTCAAAATCTTAACCGCGAACAGTTCAAAATTAACGATCCCCGATCACTTTCAGAAGTAATAGATGAACTGCTGACAAACGATTATATTCCTTCATTCTGTACTTCTTGCTACAGGATGGGCAGAACAGGAGAGCATTTCATGGAATTCTCTGTCCCTGGATTTATAAAGCGTTTCTGTACTCCCAATGCCCTTCTTACGCTGTCGGAGTATATATGTGATTATGCAACTGAAGATGTAGCAAAAAAGGGATGGAGGGCGATTGAAAAAAATCTGCAAAAACTCGAACCTGGAGTTTTAGAGAGTACCATTGAGAAAATTGAGCGTATTAAGAAGGGGGAGAGGGATCTGTATTTTTAAGGCACAGCGGCGCAGTGGCTTAGCGGCGCAATGGCCAAATACAGTGATACCTTCGTGCTAACTCCGTGAGACCCCGTGGTTAAACAATAATATTGACAAACTCATCTCTTATGATAAAAGTACTTGGAATTAAAATTATTGACCGCATAAAAGAAGCTGGTCTGACACAGGAAGTTTTATCCAGGCATGCATCTGTAATCACTACCCGTCTTGGATTCCATGAAGTCACTGATAATGTCTGCAGCCGTGAGGCATATATTATTCTTCACCTGAAAGATGATCATGCTGAATCAGAGAGACTTATAAAGAACCTCGAACCGCTTGGAGGAATTATGATAAGGGAGGTGACCTTCTCCGATAATGGAAATAAGTCCGGGGATAAACAATTCGACGGGACTACCGAAATCATAGGAATCCTGGTCAAAAGAGATCGTGAAGTAATCCTGTCTGTTCAGAAGCTGCTTACCGCTTATGGATGTAATATAAGAACCCGTCTTGGGGTTAATGAAATATTTTTTGGTGAACCGGCAGGATTGATCATACTTGAATTAACTGGTGATCATAAACAGCGTGATTTACTGGAGAAAGACCTGAAAGCACTGAAGCAGGTCCAAATCAGGAAAATGGTATTTTAACATGGCACGAGGTAAGGGATTAGTGGTTTTGGGGAACCTTGCCTTTAAGCCATTACGCCTCTGCGCCTCTGCGCCGTTTTTCATAATGCTTCGAATCACCCCATTCCCCGTAAATCACTTCAGCATCGGCAAGAGATACCCTCGCTTCGAGACAGCTCTGGCAATCCTCGGCTGAGTCATCAGTGCATGGCTTATTATCATACAGTTTATAACTGTCGCGGTATTTCCCGGGAGTAATATTCGGCATCAGGATATTTGCTCCTATCTTAACGGCCTTTTCCCTCCCTATCGGATCAATAGCCTGAAGCGCAGTGGCAGCTACAATATTTATATCCTTCATCATAATCCTCAGGATCGCGATCATTTTTAGAGTCAGATCGAATCTCTCTTTAAGTGGTAAAAGCGTCCCTGCATATTTAATCAAAGGTGTATCGGCATGTTCTATATATGGACCCATGCCGCACATATCGATATTAAAATCTCTCATAAAAATGAGATCCCCGGCAAGATCGTTAAAAGTCTGGAATGGCAAACCGATCATCACTCCTGTACCTGTCTGATAACCAATTTCCTGAAGACTTCTCAGGCAATCCAGTCTTCTTTGAAAATCATGCTTTTTATTGTCAGGATGGATCTTGCTGTAAAGATCCCTGTTGGTTGATTCAACTCTCAGAAGATACCTGTGTGCTCCGGCTTCAAACCATTTCCTGTAAACTTCAGGTTCCTGTTCACCTACGGATAAAGTAACTCCGAGTTCACCATTAGATAATTCCTTTATCTTATGAAGCAGGTTATCGATCCTGCCGGTAACAGCACTGCTCTCGAGTTCACCTGACTGAAGGGCAATTGATCCATACCGGTTTTCATAAGCGAATCGTGCCGCTGTAATAATCTCATTGTCAGACAGATTATATCGTTTCAGATTCTTATTGCCTTTACGGATCCCGCAATAGAAACAATCTTTTCCACAAACATTCGAAAATTCTATCAGCCCCCTGAACCATACCTTATTTCCGATATACTTTTCTTTTATATCTGATGATTTTTTAAAAAGTAGAGTACGGTCCTCACCATTCGATGAAAGCAGTAGGACAATATCTTCTTTTGAGAACGATTCCTTATTTAGTATCTCTTCTACTGACATTTATTACATCCCCCTGTCCCCCTTCAAAGGGGGAGGTTAATATTTTTAAGCTCTTCTTTATAAAATTTACCAGTAAATAAAAAATGTACTGTCATTGCGATCCCGCAAAACGGGAGAAGCAATCTTTCTAATTTTATCCTGCATCCTTTTACACTTAAGATGTCTCTACGCTCCTGCGCCCCTGAGCCTCTGCACCTCTACGCCCCTGTGCCTTTCAAAATCCTCTCCCAAACATCCCCCATAGCGTCACCTTCATATCTTCCCACTTTTTCATTGCTGAAAAAGCAAAAGAGTTCGTATATTCTGTCACATATTTTTTTGCCTCATGATTCTTTCCTTGTTTGACAAGTTCATTAACATTTTTTTCAACAAGAGGAAGTTCTGAAATTGCTTTATCTTCAAACTCCCTGACAGCTGATTCTATCATTTGTCTGCTTTTTGACCAGTTTACTGTTGCAAGTTTGTTAGCCTCTCTGAATGACCAGATTGCTGCATCAGGTCTGTATCGCTGCTGCCCGCAGATGCTGAATGAGGCAGGTAACTGAAGAACGCCGCTGAAGATAGGGATCCGGGGACTTTCTCCGGGGTTATCGAAGGAAAACCAGGCGATTGCACCCACTTCATCTGGCAGCCAGCCACGGCACTGGATAACATGTGAATAGGAACATGCAGGTATCGCTATTGTTCTCTGACGTTCAACAACTCCTGGTTTTAGCTCATTCAGAAGGGTACGCAGATCATTGCTCATCCAGTTGTTAATTACAGGACTCTTGATCTTCTCTTCAACGTCATTCCCGCCGGCATCTTTTTTCCTGACCGTAATCAAAAGGTTTCTGGTCATATCATAGGGTGTCCCTTCATAAGTTTCCCTGAAAAATTTCATCACATCACTAACTGACAGCTTTTTTTCCGGCTTAACAGAAAAGGGCAGTTCCTCTGCATCCATGCTGAGGTTAGAAGAGGGTGAGAGGGTGCTTAAAATGTAAAATTCCCGTATCGCAAAAGGCTTTTTACCGTTGATGATCTTCCAGAACTTAAGCGGTTCTATTCCATCCCAGTAGCCAAGTTTTCTTGCAACCTTCTGAAGATCGGTACTATACATGAAGAATTCAGAATTTTTAAAATCAACAACTGAGATCCTGGGAATATTGGCCGCAATACCGACATGATCATCAGGTATTCGCTGGGCACACCAGATTGCTGATGGTTTCCCTTTCCCTGACCCTGATATTTCGAGCTGCCAGACCTCTTTCGGATCGGCAAGTGTGATACATTCAGCCTGATCCGCATACCCATATTCCTCTGCCAGCTTCCCGATAAGAGCAATACCTTCGCGGGCTGTACTGCATCGCTGGAGAGCTATCTTTTCAAGTTCTTCGATGAGAAACAGTCCATCCTTATTCATAAGCTCTTCTCTTCCATAAATTGTTGTTTCGCCGATCGCAAGCTGCTTTTCATTCATACATGGATAAGCAGTATTAAGGAAGGCATAAGTCTCTTCAGCTTCAGGTATTTCTCCCTTTTTATTCACCCCGGTCATATCCCAGGCTTCCTCAGTATGAATCATACCCCAGTAAACCGGATGCATTGATCCTTTTTCATGTTTTGAATGAGGAAATATCTCAACCCATGTCCGGTAATTGCCGTCGCAGGTGTGGGAAGTCATTACTGATCCGTCAGTACTTGCCAGCCTTCCAACCATTATGCTTGTGCAGTTCTCAGCGTAGCCGGGGCCATCAGAAGCAATATCATCATTTTGTGGAAATGCTGTTAATGAATAAATTAATAGCATTATTATTAAACCGGACGGATTCAGAATTCTTTTCATAGAACATTGGACGGGTTAAATATTTATAACTGTTATTCTGCAAAATTAACTTTTAAAATCATTTAAAATCATTGCCCGATAATCTGCCTGGTGCTTTGATTTTTATTCCGGGAGTGCGTTCCGGGTCATTTTTATATGACAAGTATCCTGATTTGTACTATTATTTTTTATTATATTGCCTTATTGTTATTTCAGCATATGATTTTATTAAATTGTTATAAATCAGAACTGTATTTATATGTTGTCGCTCAGAATGTCGGTTTTCTGAAGTGGTTTTACGGTTTATAGGATTTTCTCCATCAGGGATTATTTTATCGATAATTCACTCCTTACCTTATTTTGAAAAATGATAAATAATAAATTAATAAATCCGGACAGCATTGTCGTTGTCGGAGGATCAGAAAACCTCATTAAACCAGGTGGAAAAATTCTGAAAAATATTATCGACGGGAAATTCACGGGTGCTCTCTGCGTGGTTAATCCAAAGCAGGATTCTGTCCAGGGTGTGAAATCTTACAGAGACCTGAAGGATATTCCTCAGACCGATCTTGCAATCCTTGCAATCCAGGCAAAAGATTGTCTTCCTGCTGTAGAGATTCTTGTTAAAGAAAAGGAAACCAAAGCATTTATTATTATTTCAGCAGGATTCCGTGAAGCCGGTGAAGAGGGGAAAAAGTTTGAAAAGGAGATAGCTGAAATTATCGATAATGCCGGCGGATGTCTTATAGGGCCAAACTGCATCGGTGTGATAAGTCAGACTTACAGCGGTATTTTCACCACACCTGTTCCACGACTGAACAGCAAGGGTTGCGATTTTGTTTCAGGTTCGGGAGCTACAGCAGTGTTTATCTTCGAATCAGCAATTCCCAAAGGAGTCAATTTTTCCAGTGTCATTTCTGTTGGTAACAGTGCTCAAACGGGGGTTGAGGAAGTTTTGGAATATTGGGATAATAATTTTGATCCTGCGGTTAGCTCTGCTATTAAGCTGATCTATATTGAGAGTATCCAGAATCCGGATAAGCTTCTGCATCATGCTTCTTCACTTATCCGGAAGGGTTGCAGGATTGCCGCCATTAAAGCCGGGACAAGTGAAGCAGGAAGCAGGGCAGCATCATCTCATACAGGAGCAATGGCAACATCTGATTCAGCCGTTGAAGCCTTATTTCGTAAAGCAGGAATAGTCAGGTGCTCCGGACGGGAAGAGCTTACAACCGTAGCTTCAGTATTTTTTCATAAACATTTGAAAGGAAGGAATATAGCTATCATTACACATGCCGGGGGTCCTGCTGTAATGCTTACTGATGCATTATCTGCAGGAGGGATGAATATTCCCAGGATAACCGGCGAACATCATGATAAGTTACTTGCAATGATGAATTCCGGAGCATCAGCAAATAACCCGATCGACATGATAGCTACTGCAACCAGTGAACAGCTTGATAAAATAATTGAATACACCGATAAAAAGATGCCTGACATCGATGGCATGACTGTAATATTCGGAAGTAATGGTTTGAATGATATGACAGTGATCTATGACCTTCTGCATAAGAAAATTGAGGAGTGCAACAAACCACTTTTCCCAATACTGCCATCAGTCGAAAGCTCTGAGACAGAACTGGATTATTTTCTTGAAAAAGGGCATGTAAACTTTCCTGATGAAGTTGTTCTGGGAAGGGCACTGACAAAAATATCAAACACTCCTTATCCCGCCGATGAAAAGATTTTTCTCAGGGAAATTGATGTTCCGATGATACGTAAGATAATCGATGATGCTCCAAATGGCTATCTTGAACCGGACATAATTCAGAAACTGCTGGTTGCAGCAAGCATACCGACTGTTGAGGAAGCTGTCGTAAAGACAAAGAAAGAGCTGCTTGCACTGGCTGATAGTGCAGGATTTCCATTAGCGCTGAAAGTCGTCGGACATGTTCATAAATCTGACGTAGGAGGCGTGACACTCAATATTAAATCTAAGACTCACCTTGAGGCTGAATTTAACAGGATGACAAAGATAGAGGGTGTTAAGGCAGTTCTTGTACAGCGCATGCTTACGGGAACAGAGCTTTTTATTGGCGCAAAATATGAACCTAAGTTCGGACATATTATTCTTTGCGGACTTGGAGGTATATTCGTTGAGGTGTTGGGAGATGTATCTTCAGGACTTGCTCCGCTTACTTTTAATGAAGCGGGATCCATGATACGAAGCCTGAAGAGTTACAGGATAATCCATGGCACGCGGGGTAAACCTGGAATAAATGAACAGAAGTTTGCCGAGATCATTGTAAGGCTTTCAAGCCTTCTGCGATTTGCAACAGAGATAAAGGAGATGGATCTTAATCCGCTCATCGGAAGCCATGAAGCAATAACTGTTGTCGACGCAAGAATCAGATTAGAAAAGTGATCATAAGCATAAAATATCTATTCAAAGTATAAATGATTATATTCGGAATTTCTGATTGTATAATTAAAAATATAAGACTATGATAATCCATCAGTTATCAGTATTTCTTGAAAATAAGTCAGGACGGATTGCAGAGGTACTGGAGGTTCTGGGTAAGGAGAACATAAGGATTACTGCCCTGAGTATGGCTGACACTAATGAGTTCGGCATTTTGCGGCTAATTGTATCTGATCCTGATAAGGCCAGGGCGCTGCTAAAAGAGCAATTGTTCACAGTAAACATTTCTGATGTTATTTCGGTTATGGCACCTGATGAAGCCAGATATTATGCTAAAGTTCTTAAAATACTTTCCGACATCGAAATTTCCGTTGAATATACATATGCTTTTTCCACGGGGAAAAAATCGATAATAATCTTAAGATGCAGCGATAATGAAAAGGCAATTAAAGCAATCAAGGATCATGAAATGGAGCTTCTGAAGGCAAGCGATCTGTATAAGATTTAATTAAGAATTACAAATTGAGAATTATAATAATCAGAATAGTTGGAATCAAAAATGGAGATCTGGAACAGGCATTTCGAATGCATGAATCGCGATAACCTGAAGCAGGTCCAGGGTGAACGGTTGCGGGAGACGGTTGAGAGAGTATATTTCAATGTCCCTTACTATCGGCATAAGATGCAGGAGGCAGGTCTGGCACCTGAAAGCATTCATACAATAGATGATATTACAAAGCTCCCGTTTACAACAAAGATTGATCTGAGAGATAACTATCCTTTTGGACTCTTTGCAGTACCTATGAGCGAAATAGTACGTCTTCATGCCTCATCCGGGACAACAGGAAAACCTACTGTGGTAGGTTACACCCGTAACGATATTTCAACCTGGTCGGAGGTGATGGCACGTACCCTGACATCTGCCGGTGCAAACCGTAATGATTTTATTCAGATTGCTTATGGTTACGGATTATTCACCGGCGGCCTGGGACTGCATTATGGCGGTGAAAAAATCGGAGCATCAGTGATTCCGGTTTCAGGCGGCAATACCAGCCGTCAGCTGCAGCTGATGCATGATTTCGGAACAACAATTCTTGCATGCACTCCGTCGTACGCTCTTTTTCTTGCTGAAGCAATTAATGAGAGCGGCATAAAACGGGAGGAACTGAAGCTTAAAGCTGGTGTTTTTGGTGCAGAGCCGTGGACTGAAAACATGCGCAGGGAAATCGAACAAAAGCTGAAGATAAAAGCTATCGATATTTATGGTCTGAGTGAAGTGATCGGCCCTGGCGTCGCAAGTGAATGCATGTATCAGGAAGGACTCCATGTAAGTGAAGATCATTTTTATCCTGAAATCATAGATCCGGAAACACTTCAGGTTTTGCCTGAAGGATCAATAGGAGAACTGGTTTTTACAACTATTACCAAGGAAGGGCTCCCATTGATCCGGTATCGTACCCGTGATCTTACAAGGCTCACATATGAAAAATGCAGATGCGGAAGGACAATGGCACGCATGGAAAAATGTCTCGGACGGAGCGATGATATGCTGATAATAAGGGGAGTAAACCTGTTTCCTTCACAGATTGAGACAGTTCTTCTTGAGATGAAAGAGATAAAACCTCACTACCGCATCATCGTTGACAGAGTAAATAACCTTGATACGCTTGAACTGCAGGTTGAGGTTGAAGAAGAGTTTTTCCAGGATAAGATAAGTCAGCTGCAATCCATTCGCGCTAAGCTTCAGGATAACCTTGAGAGTGCAACAGGTCTTGGGATCAGGGTGACTCTTGTTGAACCAAAAACAATTGAAAGAAGCGAAGGAAAATCACAACGTGTGATTGACAAAAGGAAATACTAATCGAACATTTAAAACTATTATGATACCAATAACTTCTGATTTAATTGAAAATATTGCCCTGGAGAACGGGATACCGGCCCTGGGATCTGCATCAATCCGTGAGATTTCTCACCTTGTAGATCTGATAGAGGCTAAGACGGGAATCAGATTCATCAGGATGGAGATGGGAGTACCCGGATTACCTGCACCTTCTGTTGCAGTTGAGGGTGAAATTAAAGCTCTTAAAAGCGGAATGGCTTCACTTTATCCGGAGATATCCGGAATCCCATCATTAAAGGAAGAGGCTGCACGGTTTATCAAATTATTCCTTAATGTAAGAATAAGCAAGGAAGGCTGTATACCCACTGTCGGTTCCATGATGGGAGGAATGGTAAGCTTTCTGGTTGCAAACAGGAATGACAAATCCAAGGAGGGCACCCTTTTTATTGATCCCGGTTTTCCTGTCCAGAAACAGCAGGTGAAAATGATAGGACATGATTATTATTCTTTCGATGTATATAATTACAGGGGGAAGAAACTTAAGGCAAAACTTGAATCATACCTGAAAACGGGAAAGGTATCATCTCTGCTTTATTCAAATCCAAACAATCCGTCATGGATATGTCTTACGGAGGAAGAGTTGTCAATAATAGGAAGTCTGGCAAAGAAATATGACGTTATTGTGATTGAGGACCTGGCATATTTCGGAATGGATTTCAGGAAAGACTATTCACGACCGGGAGTACCGCCTTACCAGCCAACGATAGCTCATTATACCGATGACTATATTCTGCTGATCTCCAGCTCAAAGATGTTCAGCTATGCAGGACAGCGCATTGGACTGATGGCAGTATCAGACCACCTGTTTAACAGAACCTATCCCGATCTTTTAAGATATTATTCGACAGATAAATTTGGACATTCTATTATCTTTGGAGCTTTGTACGGTTTATCAGCAGGTGTAACCCATTCTGCTCAATTCGGGCTTGCTGCTTTGCTGAAAGCTGTCAATGACGATACTTATCGTTACCGGGATGACATAATCGAGTATGCCGAAAAAGCTTCGATAATGAAGAAAATATTCATTCAGCATGGCTTCAGAATAGTCTACGACAGGGATCTTAATGAACCTATTGGTGATGGATTTTATTTTACTATTTCATATCCGGGAATGAGCGGAAGGGAATTACTGGGGGAGCTCATACGTTACGGTGTAAGTACGATTTCACTCGATATCACAGGTAGCGAAAGAGAGGGGTTGAGAGCCTGTGTCTCAATGGTACCCAGGGATTTGTTCAGTGACCTGGAGAAACGTCTTAAGAAGTTCAGGCAAGATCATAATTAGGAACGAATAAATAATATTAAATATGGCAAAGATCAGAGGGAGTATTGTAGTAAATATAGACAGATGCAAAGGTTGCGAAGTGTGTATGGTATCGTGTCCTACAGGTACCATTGCAATGGCTAAGGAGGTCAATCACAAAGGATACTATTATGCTTACCCGGCAAATCCTGACCTTTGTATTGGTTGCGCCAGTTGTGCAATGGTTTGTCCCGATGGCGTAATAACAGTGTATAAAACAAAAATATAGCATAGTAATGGAAAAGGAATTACGACTTATGAAAGGCAATGAGGCTGTTGCAGAGGCTGCAATACGCGCAGGTGCGGATGGTTATTTCGGGTATCCCATTACACCCCAGAGCGAAATTCTGGAATATCTGATGGAAGCAAGTCCCTGGAAAACAACCGGTATGGTCGTGCTTCAGGCTGAAAGCGAGATTGCAGCAATAAATATGGTATATGGAGGTGCAGCTTGCGGGAAGAAAGTATTAACTACATCTTCATCCCCCGGTATCAGCCTGAAACAGGAGGGAATAACATATATTGCCGGTGCTGAATTACCTTGTTTGATCGTGAATGTGGTCAGGGGCGGCCCGGGACTTGGAACAATCCAACCGGCGCAATCAGATTATTTTCAGGCAGTTAAAGGCGGCGGGCATGGTGATTACCATCTTATTGTTTTGGCGCCTGCCTCAGTCCAGGAGATGGCTGATTTTGTCGGCCTGGGATTTGACCTGGCATTCAAATATCGCAATCCGGCAATGATACTTTCCGATGGTGCAATCGGACAGATGATGGAGAAGGTCTGGCTTAGCCCGCAACAAGAAAGGTCAAAGAGTGTACCGGCATGGGCGACAACCGGAAAACCTTCAACACGCAAACGGAATATTATTACATCTCTTGATCTGGATCCGAATGCACAGGAGGTTTTCAATCAGAAACTGATTGCAAAATACAATGAGATTAAGGAAAAGGAGGTAAGGTATGAGGAGCTCCGGTGCGATGATGCAGAATATCTCTTTGTTGCATATGGAACGAGTGCACGGGTATGTATGAAATCAGTTCAGCTGGCACGGGCACAGGGTATAAAGGTCGGATTATTACGCCCGATAACACTTTACCCATACCCGTCAAAACGGCTGAACCAGCTGGCAGACAGAGTAAAAGTGATGATATCAGTAGAGATGAGCGCCGGACAGATGATTGAGGATGTGCTACTGTCAGTTAATGGTAAAGTGCCGGTTCATCACTTTGGAAGAATGGGCGGAATTGTAACAAATCCGGAAGAAGTTGTCGAAAACCTGAAATCAAAGATTATAGGAGGTTAAGAAATGGCTGAAGCTACAGGAATTAAAGATATTCTAAAACCTGAAAATCTGGTTTATAATAAAACGAAGATTATGACCGACAATGTGCTCTCATATTGTCCGGGTTGTGGTCATGGAACAGCTCATCGTATTCTTGCCGAAATAATTGGTGAGGAAGGACTTCAGTCGCAAACTATCGGAGTATCTCCGGTAGGCTGTTCAGTGCTTCTGTATAATTATCTGGATATCGACTGGCAGGAAGCTGCACATGGACGTGCTCCGGCTGTTGCAACAGCAATTAAACGTCTGTTACCTGACAAATTTGTATTCACGTACCAGGGCGATGGTGATCTTGCTGCAATAGGAACAGCAGAGACTATCCATTCCTGCAACAGGGGCGAAAATATCCTTATCATTTTCATAAACAACGGGATCTATGGAATGACCGGCGGACAAATGGCTCCGACGACAATTTCAGGGATGAAGACTTCTACCTCCCCCTACGGAAGAGATGTTAAACTGATGGGTAATCCTTTGAAAATAACTGATATTGTAGCAACATTACCCGGTACATATTATGTTACCCGGCAAAGTGTTCATACCCCTGCCAATGTCAGAAAAACAAAAAAAGCAATGAGAAAGGCAGTTCAATATCAGAAACTTAATAAAGGAACCTGCTTTATCGAGATTGTTTCGAACTGCCCTTCAGGATGGAAAATGACTCCGGTACTATCTAATAAATGGATGGAGGAAAATATGTTCCCTTTCTATCCTCTTGGAGATATTAAGGTACCTGAAGAAAAATCTGCTCAGTAACAATAAAAATCAAAAAGAAATGACTGAAGAAATCATCATAGCCGGATTCGGAGGACAGGGAGTCCTTTCGATGGGTAAAATAATGGCATATTCAGGAGTAATGCAGGATATGGAAGTTAGCTGGATGCCGTCGTACGGCCCGGAAATGAGGGGCGGAACAGCAAACGTTATAGTGATCATAAGCAGTGAGAGGATCAGCTCGCCAATTATAAAACATTTTGATACCGGGATCATACTTAACCAGCAGTCACTTGATAAGTTTGAAAGTTCGGTAAAACCGGGTGGGGTTCTGATCTACGATAGTAACGGGATTACGCGTCATCCGGAAAGAAAGGATATAACGATTTACCGTGTTGATGCTGCTGAAGAGGCTGGGAAAATGAACAGTCCTAAAACATTCAACATGATAGTACTGGGAGGTTTCCTGAAGGTAAAACCTATCATAAAAATGGAGAATGTGATCAAGGGTTTGAAAAAGTCTCTGCCCGAAAGGTATCACAACCTCATTCCGATGAATGAGAAGGCATTGCAGAAAGGACTGGAAATAGTAAAGAAAGTTTGAACCGCAAGCCTTACGCCGCATACCCCACGCCGCTCTTATCTATTTCTCATAAAAATGCATCTCCCCGATATACTTCCATACCGGTGGTGCCAGGAAATATGACATGTTCTTTCCCTTTTTGATTCCGTTCCTGATAAACGCGCCTGAAATATCCATCAGTGGAGCCTTAACCCAGTGTATATGAGCATTCGACAGTATCTGATCAAGCAGGGGAGATTCAGGTCTTGGAGTATAAGGCCGCGGGTAGACATAAATCATATGATTTTTAATAAGTTCCTCTGTATTCTTCCATTTATGTAAAGTATAGAGATTGTCTTCTCCCATTACAAGACAGTATTCATTCTGAGGATATTTATCTTTAAGATATGCCAGTGTATCAATAGTAAATGAGGGTACAGGAAGTGTGAATTCAATATCCGAAGCTTTAAGTCTCTCATTTTCTCCTATAGCAAGCCGTGTCATGTATAGCCGCTGCCGGTCGGCGAGGAGTGACTCTTTCTTTTTTAAAGGATTATGAGGACTTACAACGAACCATACCTGGTCAAGGGAGCTGAACTCTGTCATAAATCCTGCAATTGCAAGGTGACCTAAATGAATAGGATTGAAAGATCCGAAATACAAGCCGATTTTTACCATAGGGTTTAAATTCTTCCTTTGTGTTACTTTGTGTGGTACTTAGTGTGACTTTGTGGTTCAATTATTTATAAAACTTTTTACGATATTAAAAACCTCTATTTTAGTCTGTTCAAGATTGTCGTTGATGATTACAGTATCGAACTGATTGGCAAGTTCCATTTCATCTATTGCTTTATTAATTCTTATTTTTATTTTTTCAGGGCTGTCTGTACCTCTTTTGAGCAGCCGGTTCTCGAGTTCCTTAATTGACGGAGGCATTATGAATATCGCAATTGATTCTGTTTTAAATTTCTTTTTAAGGTTTATTCCTCCGCTTGCATCAACATCAAATATAACATGTTTTCCTTTTGCCAGGATTCTATCCAGTTCACTCTTCAGCGTACCATACAGGAGATCTTTATAAACCTCTTCCCATTCCACGAATTCATTGTTCTTAACTTTCTTTCTGAATTCAGAGACTGTCATAAAGAAATAATCTTCTCCATCTGTTTCAGAGCCTCTTATTGGTCTTGTCGTGGCCGAAACTGAAAACTCAAGGTTTAATACCTTTCCGAGAAGATGCTTGACTATTGTCGTTTTACCTGCTCCTGATGGTGCCGAAATTATTACCAGTTTACCTTTCATGATTTTAGTTTGGAGTTTAATTTTTCGGGAAGCTGTTTTTTGCCAATGAGTCACCAATAAGTTTCACAAATGATATTGTTAGTGTTTCTTAGTGTCTTTGTGGCAAGAGAAGGGATTATTAACCATGCTATAAAACATTCAGAGATTGTTCTTTGATTTTTTCCAGTTCATCTTTCATCATAATCACCAGTTTCTGCATTGAAGCATCATTTGCTTTTGAACCGATAGTATTTATTTCACGGCCGATCTCCTGTGCAATAAAACCGAGTATTTTACCATTCGGAGGCAGTGAGGCGATCTTCTCAAGGAGATATTCGCAATGCTTTTTCAGCCTTACCTTTTCTTCATTAATATCGAGTTTTTCGAGATAAAAGATCAGCTCCTGTTCAAACCTGTTATGATCGATATTATCTTTTCCCACATTTTCTGCAAGAGCAGAATTGAGCTTTTCACGTATCCTGGTAATCCTGTCATCCTCAAACTTCTCTATTTCTTCAAGCATCTTGAGTATCTTTCCGATACACCTGATCATATCTGCTTCAATCGATTTGCCCTCCTCTACCCTGAATGCATCGAGATTATCGATAGATTCAATTATCTTTTCCCTTACTGACATCCATTCCTCTTCCGGAAGTTCAGGTTTTTCTGTTTTCAAGGCATCCGGAAGCTTCATTATTGTCGAAAGCAGCTGCTCGTCTGCATTTATCTGTAATTCACCGGCAATCTCTTTCAGCTGAGTGTAATAATTTTTTACAATAGCTTTATTTATCACCGGAATGATCTCACTGTTAAGTACATCAAAATTTACAGCCAGATCAATCTTTCCCCTGTCGAGTTTCTGGCTTATCAGGTTCCTGATTTCGGTCTCCTTTTCTTTATAGATCCAGGGGAGTCTTGTATTAAGATCTAACGATTTGGAGTTAAGCGATTTAACTTCAACAGTGACTTTCTTATGAGGGAATTCGGCAATGGCTTTGCCATAGCCGGTCATCGATTTTATCATATAGTTTTGTATTCCAGTTAAAGTAACTATCTGGAGTGAAAGTTACGCATTCTCATCATATTTAACAACTGACCTGGTTTTCCACCGGCCTGTCTTGTAATAAATAAAAGACAGGGAAAGGCCTGCAAACCAACCAACCGGAATGGCCCACCAGATTCCCTGAGAACCTATTTCCCCAGACAGGAAATAGGCCATAGGGATCCTGATGAGCCAGAGTGATATGATTGAGAAGAACATTGGAAGGAGAGTATCGCCGGCACCTCTCATTATTCCATTATAAATAAACATCAGGGTAAACATGAAATAAAAAATACTGACGATGGTAAGGTACTGGTCTCCTGTCTTAATGACATCAGGATCTTTAGTAAACATACTCATTACAAGATGTCCCCAGAAAACAATAAAAAGGGTTGTAACAATTGTTACAATTCCTGCCATTTTTATTGTCGAGATAAGTCCTGCCCGGATCCTTTCCATCTTATTTGCTCCAATATTTTGTCCGACAAAAGTCGAAAGTGCCTGAGAAAAGGACATGGCGGGAACCAGGGCAAGTGAATCGAGCCGGCTTGCCACTGAATAACCAGCAATGACGTTGGTACCAAAGGTGTTGACAATACCCAGAAGTGCCATACCCCCGATGGCAACCAGTGTTTGCTGTATGCCTGTAGGCAATCCGATACGTATGCTTTGTCTGAATATATCCCTGTCAAAATGAAGCCTGCTGATTGAAATCCTGATAAGTTTATGGGTCTTATTCAGCCAGTATATAGCAAGACCGAACGCAATTCCATTCGCCAGAAGAGTTGCATATGCGGCACCCGCTATACCCCATTTAAAAACGGCAACGAAAAGGAGAACCAGGATGATATTCGCAATTGTTGCAATAATAAGGAAATAGAGAGGTGTTTTAGAATCCCCCAAACCTTTCCAGCTCAATTGTAAAATGTCTTAGCAGAGGTGCTTCTTTTATTATCCTGAAACCTCGTGTAATTGAATCTCTTCTGTCATAAACATTTTTTACTACTGCTGCCACATAATCCATATGGTTGTCGCTGTATACCCTTCGTGGTATGGCAAGTCTTACAAACTCTTTACCACTGAACCTGTTAGCACGTGTCACAGGATCCCTGTCAGCCATAAGTGTTCCGATCTCACTGCTTCTTATACCTCCTTCAACGAAAAGCTCCACGGCAAGCGACTGTGCGGGGAACTCTTCTTCAGGAACATGCGGAAGGAAACTTTTTGAATCAATAAATACAGCGTGGCCTCCCGTTGGTTCAAGGATGGGAATACCGTACTTTTTCATCTTTGAACCCAGGTATGCAACCTGGCCGATCCTGGATGAAAGAAATTCAAAGTCAGTACCCTCAAATAATCCCTGGGCCAGAGCATTCATATCGCGTCCAGACATGCCTCCGTACGTTATAAAACCTTCATAAATAATATTATATGCAGATGCCTGGCGGAACAGATCTTCATCTTTTAACCCTATGAATCCCCCCATGTTTACAATAGCATCCTTTTTTGAGCTCATCGTCATGCCGTCTGTATATGAGAACATTTCACTGACAATCTCCCTGATGCTTTTCCCTGAATATCCATCTTCCCGTGTTTTAATGAACCAGGCATTTTCGGCAAACCGGGCCGAATCGAGAAAAAACTTAACACCGTACCTTTGTGCAAGATTGTGCACTTCCCTGATATTCGCCATACTTACAGGTTGTCCTCCGGCAGTATTGTTTGTAATAGTGACAATTATTAAGGGTATCTTCTCTAATGGATTTGTTTTAAGAACATCCTCCAGCTTATCCAGATCGACATTACCCTTGAAAGGATGCCATACGATAAACTCAGAAGCGACATCGACTGTACAATCGACCGGAATTGCTTTTCTGAATTCAATATGTCCTTTGGTTGTATCGAAATGGGAGTTGCCCGGGACAAGATCACCCTCTTTCACCAGTGTCGAAAAGAGTACGTTTTCAGCAGCTCTTCCCTGATGGGTGGGAAGAAAATAACTGAATCCGGTTATCTCTTTTATTGCATTTTTAAGATTGTAATATGAAGATGCACCGGCATAACTTTCATCACCGAGCATCATTGCAGACCATTGTTTGTCACTCATTGCCCCTGTTCCTGAGTCGGTCAGCAGATCAATTGTTACTTGTTCCGATTTCAGATTAAAAAGATTAAATGAAGCTTCTCTGATCCAGTTCTCTCTCTGCTCTCTTGTGCTCATGTAAACTGGCTCAACCATTTTTATTTTAAATGGTTCAATAAATGGTAAGTTCATGATTATGAATAGTTTATTGTTAAAATTTTGTTTCGTAATAAATTGGAAATCTTGCTGTAGAATAAACCAGGGGTCCACAAAGGTTTTTGTGTGACAGTTAAAAGAAAAGAAAAAAATCACGGTTTTTGATATTTCTGTATATATCAAAAGCCCTGTTTAACGTTAAGGGAATAGTGAACATTTCTTCCAAACTTTTTACGAAGGTAAAATTAAGAGTATTTTATAATATATTCAACCAGTAAAAACTTTAAGAAAAAATATTGATCATGAAGTTAAGTATTCTTAAAATTAATTTAATATTTATATTTGTAAGTATCTGTATATCAGGATTTACACAAAACAATCCGGATAACTCCCAATTGCCTGCACCAGTAATGGACTCACTGAGAAAAGCCGGTGTGATACTTAACGCACAACCCACAAAAACAGAAATTTCTCTTTCAGAAGAACAGTCAATCCGGTTTCTTCAACAGAGAATTCAGCCTCATTTCTGGAAAAATACCCGTGATCCGTTAAGAATTGCTCTCGAACAACTGGTATTTGAGGCTTCCCATTTACCTTATGATTCGTCAGAGATCTATTTAAAGAAATATCCGTTTGATTCACTCAGAGTCTCCTGGGATAAGTTCTATATCTGGGAGCCTTTCAGGATCAAAATTCCGGTAAAATCTGCTTCAGCATCTGACATGCAGGCAGATAATCTCCCCGTCGCTGATACCAGTCTTGTCGCTCAGCATCCTGATTCAGTAAATGTCGCTGATCTGCCTCAGGCAGTTAAGCTGATAAGGCCTGAACGGGTTCTTGTAATGAAAGACACTTCAATTCTTGTGGTTATAGATACACTGCATGAAGTACGCTCCGATTATAAAGAATTTCCTTTCACCTCGTATAACTATCCCTATCAGGGCGATTCAATTTTCGTAGCCGTAAGATCACTTATGAATTTTCTGGAGGCAAGAGATTCCAGTATTGTTAACCTGACCGGAATAGGAGCTGGGCTAACTCCCATCTGGCTTAATTCAAAATCGGATCAGATGCAAAGATACTGGCTGAAGAATGATATAAATGATTCTGTTACATTATGGATCGGAGCCACCTCAAGAAATACCCTCGGTTTGTATCTTGAAAAGGGTGTAAATTTCAGGAGACCTGACAGACAGATCAATATTACTGAAGCAAAGATTGATATTGAGAAGGTTGATAAATCCAAATTGCTTGCTGTAAAAAAAATAATTATTAAACCCCAATATTGGATATACCGAACCGAAGCATCGTTTGCCCTTAACCAGGCCTCACTGACAAACTGGGTCAAGGGTGGGGAGAACAGTATTTCAATCTCGTCCGACATAACCGGATATGCAGATTATAACAATAAACCATTAAAGATCACCTCAAACAATTTTGCCAGGCTTAAATTTGGATTGATCAAATCAGGCGAAAACAATGTCAGAAAGAATCTCGACCTCCTTGAGACAAACTCAAAACTGAATCATAAAGCATTTGGTAAGTTTGACTTTAGTGCAATTTTATTATTTAAAAGCCAGATCGCTAAAGGATTCGACTATACTAAGTACAAAAAAAATGGGCAGGAGAGGGATACAGCCATACTTGTTTCAAGGCTTATGAACCCTGCCATAATTACGGCTGGTTTAGGTCTTGATTATAAGCCGAATAAGAATACTTCAATTAACATTTCACCATTTTCATACAAGGGCACTTTTGTATACGATACAGCACATATCGATCAGACCAAGTATGGAGTCGCTGCCGACAGACGTTCGAAGCACGAACCCGGTGCAAGTTTTATGATCTCTCATATTTATAAACCTACCAAGAATATTTCTGTTACCAACAGGCTCCAGCTTTTCACCAATTACATAAACAATCCTCTTAATATCGATATCGACTGGGAGATGATCCTGACAGCCAACATAAACTGGTTCACAGATGTCAGATTCAACACTCATTTTATTTTTGATGATGATACAAAGACGCTTGATTTCGACCGGCACAAGGAGCCGGTATTGGATTCCTCCGGGAAACAGAAGAAGAATGCAAGGGTTCAGTTTAAGGAATTGCTTGGATTTTCCTTTGTCTTCAGATTTTAATTCAATGTCGTATCTCTGAATGTATGTCGCAAAACAGAAGCGATCAGAGTGTCTTCTGGTATATTCTGTATTTTTTAACTACCCGGCCACCAACCCGCTCATATTCGCCTCTCATCTTGGTGTTATTTTCAAGGACGAGATGACTGTCGATAACTTCCATATTGTGTTTAATTCCCGACTGGAGAATTTTGACGCCCATCAGTACATCAATTCCTTTACCACGAAATTCTTTCTTAACGCCGCCAAGCATCATCAGCAATTTTTTTGACCGTTTTGATTCATTCAGAATCTTGAAGATCCCGAATGGAAGCAATTTGCCGTTACAGGCTTTGATCCCGGGACTTACATCAGGCATTCCTATGGCAAATCCTACTATTTTTCCTCCGGCTTCGACAATCTTGATGAATTTCGGGTCAAGGATTGGTAAATATCTTGATGCAAAATCCGATTTCTCTTTATCATTGAGGGGAACAAATCCATAGATTTCATTAAATGTGTCATTCATGAGCTCGAGAACCGGAATGATGTATGGCTTGAGCTCCTTTTTTGAATTGAACTCAATGATTTTGTAACCTTCTGTTTTCTCAACTCTCTCGAGGACCCTTTCGTATATGTGAGGGAATTCCTTAGGCATGTTTGCCAGGTAATTTACGAGATCAATTTTCTTTTCATATCCCTCATTTTCGATCAGGTTATTCATGTACGGGGAATTGTTGGCACTTGTCATGAACAGAGGGTACTCAAAGCCTTCGGTCTGAAATCCCTGGGGATCTTTATCGGAAAAGCCCAGCGGTCCGACAAGTTTACTCATACCGTTTTCCCTTGACCAGTCTTCAACCCTTTTTATCAGGGCATGAAAAACCTCCTGATCGTTGTAGCACTCCATGAAACAAAAGCGGCCGTGCTGTTCATTATTAATCGTGTTGTATCTCTTGTTGATGATCCCCATGATTCTTCCCACTGGCTTTTTGTCCTTATATGCCAGTAGAATCAGTGCATCAGCATATTTGAATGATTTATTCTTCTTCCTGTTATATAACTCCCATTCATCCATATAAATAGGAGGAAGCCAGTCAGGTTCGTTCCTGTGTACTTTTTCAGGAAGAAAAATGAACTGGCGAAGTTGTTTCCGTGTAATTACCTCTTTTAGAATAATTTCTCCCATGTCAGGTTTTTTAGGTAGCAGCAAGTAACAAAAAAATATATAATGATGGTTAGTTTATAACAAATTTTTACTTATCAGCGGTTTCTCATGAAAAGGTCCAGGATTACAAAAAGAGCAAATATGATACTTGCAATGCCGTTGGTTGTTCCAAATGCAAGGGTTACTCTGCTGAGGTCATCGTGTTTGACAATCAGGTGCTGATATATTAATAATGAAGTAAATGAAGCCACTCCGGTCCAGAATAACAGACCGCTGTCATCAACAAAACCTGCTGCAAGAACTGAAATAAAAGTGACCATGTGGACAAGGACAGAAATCGTGAGCGCTCTCTTCCGGCCTGCTGCAGAAGGAAGTGAGTGGAGCTGATTCGTTCTGTCGAAGTCATCATCCTGGAGAGCGTAAATTATATCGAAGCCGCTGACCCAGGTAATAACAATTAGTGAATAGATTAGCGGAAGCAAAGCAAAAGTACCGGTAACGGAAATATATGCGCCTATAGGAGCCAGGCTCAATCCAAGTCCAAGGATATAATGACAGAGTGCGGTAATTCTTTTTGTAAGGCTGTAGCCGAGAATGATCAGGAGGGCTACCGGTGAAAGGAACAGGGTAAGCCTGTTGATAAATCCGGTTGTAATAATAAAAAGTACTGAATTAATTATTACAAAAATGACTGCTGCTCTGGTGCTTATTTTACCGGAAGGCATTTCCCGGGTTCTGGTACGTGGATTGAGAGCGTCAAACCTGTTGTCGGCCAGTCTGTTGAAGCCCATGGCTGCATTACGGGCAAAGATCATACACAGGATGATAAGCAGCAGCAGTTTAAGACTGAAAGAGTGCTCATCTTCTGAAACTGCAAGCGAAAAGCCTATGAGTGCAAAAGGCATTGCAAATACAGTATGACTGAATCTGACAAGCGAAAAGTAATTCTTTACAGTTTTTAACAGGGTACTCATTGATCAAGAAGCTTACGGTATGTTTCGTAGTTGTCATCATCGTAGGCAACGAAGATTACTTTTTCCGGCAAGGAATGTCTGTTTATAAATCTTTTTGTTTCATTTATCGCAATCAATGCTGCAAGGTCCTTAGGGAATCCATAAACACCTGTTGAAATACCGGGGAAAGCTATTGTCTTTATTTTGTTCTCTTTAGCCAGCTTAAGACTTGACTGATAGCATGATGCAAGCGACCCGGGTTCATCGCGATAACCACCATACCACATTGGTCCGACAGTATGAATAATGTGTCTGGCTTTGAGTTTGTAACCTTTTGTGATTTTTGCTTCACCGGTAATGCATCCCTTTAAGGACTCGCATTCTTTGTAAAGATCAGGACCGGCTGCTTTGTGTATTGCTCCGTCAACACCGCCGCCCCCCAGAAGTGAGTTATTTGCTGCATTAACAACGGCATCAACATCAAGTCTTGTAATGTCGCCCTTTAT
Source organism: Bacteroidales bacterium (assembly GCA_025454795.1). GTDB lineage: Bacteria > Bacteroidota > Bacteroidia > Bacteroidales > VadinHA17 > LD21. The sequence goes on from JALONT010000006.1 coordinate 44,890, forward strand.
CAGTTCAATCCTCTTATTTTTCATCACCTGAGCCTGGCATCAAGTTCTTTTGTAAAAGCGCTTATCAGGCTATTCATTGTTTTATCAATACTCTTATCTGTAAGTGTTTTAAGGTCATCCCGCAGAATAAAGCTGACAGCATAGGATTTCTTATTGTTCCCCAGAGTATCGCTTTCATAGACATCAAATAGCCCGACCTCCTGAAGTATATGTTTTTCTGTCCGGAATGCAATATCCCTGATCTGGCTGAATTTCACTCCTTTATCGAGCAGGAGAGCCAGATCCCTTCTTACCCATGGATATTTCGGGAGTTCTTTGTATGAGACTGTATGGTTGCTGATAATTTTTACCAGGAAATCCCATTCAATATGAGCATAGTAAACATCCTGTGCGATATCGAATTTCTTCAGATATTCCTTTGAGATCCGGCCAGCCTCAGCAACCAGCTTATTATTAAATGAATATGAAACTGATTCGGCAAAATATTTTCTGTCACTGACACCTGAGGTTAAATCGTCTGTCTTTACCGATAGTCGCGAAAGAATCATTTCAACCGTTGATTTGATCCTGAAAAAATCTGTCGGGCTGGTTTTGTAATTCCATACCTGTGGACCATCATTCCCTGTAATAAAAATATCGAGAGCCTTCTTCTCGGTGTAGTCTCCCGGAGAGGGGACTGGTTTTCCGGATTTTTTAAAGAAATAACAGTTCCCGAATTCGTACAGTTTAAGATCGGGATTCTGCCTGTTTATATTCCAGGTTACAGAGCTAAGTCCTCCGAATAAAAGGGACTGCCTCATTGCATTCAGGTCGGAACTGATAGGATTGGCCAGCATTACAAGTTGCTCATTGTCGAAATCTCCGTTCTCATAAAAAGATGCAGGGTTGAGCGAATTGCACATTATTTCTGAGTATCCGTTTGCAGTAAGCATATCGGAGATGATGTTCACGATCTTTTCCCTGTCGGGTTTTTCAGGATAAAAAAGTGTAGAGTTAATGTGATTGCTGATCTCCACATTATTATACCCGTATATTCTCAGGATCTCTTCAATTACATCGGCTTCGCGCTGTACATCAACCCTGTACAAAGGAATTTCGAGGTCCATTTTATCCCCGTTTTCATGCAGAATCTTTATGTCGATTAATCCCAGAATCTTCTTAATTACCTGTCGGTCTATCTGTTTCCCAATAAGTCTGTCGATATTTTTAAAGCTAACTTCAAAATTTCGCCTTTTAATTTTTTTAGGGTATACATCAATTATTTCTGAGGATATCTTTCCCCCGGTAATCTCCTTAATAAGCATGATTGCTCTCTTTAGCGCCCAAGTTGTGATTTCAGGATCAGCGCCTCGTTCAAACCTGAATGAAGCATCGGTATTCAACCCGTGCCTTTTTGAAGTTTTCCTGATTGATACCGGATTAAAATATGCACTCTCCAGAAAAATGTTCTTTGTGGAGAATGTAACTCCTGATTTTATTCCTCCGAATACTCCTGCAATGCACATGCCCTCCTTAGAATTACAGATCATCAGGTCTTTTGAAGAGAGGTTTCTTTCTGTTCCATCAAGAGTAACAAATTTTGATTTATCGGGCAGGTTTTTTACTATAACCTTTTTCCCGTCGATCATATCTGCATCGAAAGCATGCAGAGGCTGTCCTATCTCATGCTGGACAAAGTTGGTAATGTCGACAACATTATTGATCGGACTTAGACCTATTGCTCTTAGTTTATTTTTAAGCCATTCCGGTGATTCACCTATCGTGACACCGTTTATAGTTATGCCTGTATAACGCGGGCAATCTACACTATTCTCAATGATGACCTCACAGGGGTTACTGTTATTGTCAGGTTTAAAGCCTGTAACAGAGGGGAGCATCGCTTTTTTTGTTTCTCCTTCATTAATATTCAGATAAGCTGCAAGATCCCTGGCTACTCCAAAATGTGAGCCGCTGTCTATCCTGTTGGGTGTAAGGCCGATCTCAAAAACATGATCTTTTACAATACTGAAATACTCCGAAGCAGGTGTTCCCGGAATAGCATTCTTATCAAGAATCATGATTCCCTCGTGCATTGTTCCCAGACCTAGTTCGTCTTCTGCGCAGATCATTCCTTCTGATAATTCTCCTCTGATTTTTGATTTTTTTATTTCGAGGCTTTCATCACCTTTAAACACAATTGTACCAGCTTTTGCAACCGGAACTTTTTGTCCTGCAGCCACATTGGGCGCTCCGCAAACGATATGAATGGGCTCACCGGACCCAACATTAACAGTGGTAACCGATAATTTATCAGCATCGGGGTGTTTTTTGCATGTAAGAACTTCACCTATCACAACTCCTTTCAATCCACCTTTTACGGATTCCCATTCTTCTATTGCCTCAATCTCAAGACCAATCCCTGTAAGTATTTTTGCAATCGTTTCCGGGTCCTTATCAATATTTAAATAATCCTTGAGCCAGTTGTATGAGATCTTCATTTTTTCAAATAATATTAACAGAAGGCAAAAGTAAGAATTTTAAGAGAGGTAATTATCTATCTTTGTAAACAAACTTATAATTAATGGTTGTTGAAAAAAGTGATAAGCTGATTCTTCTGACTAACGATGATGGTTTGTATGCCGCCGGTCTGAAGACTCTTTTTGAGGTGATGGAAGAATTCGGAAAGGTCGTACTTATCTCGACCGCAGAAAGTATGTCGGGGATGTCTCAGGCTCTTACAGTTAAAACACCTCTTCGTGTTAAGCTTCTTGAAGAGAACGAAAAACACAGGATTTATCAATGCAACGGAACTCCCACCGACAGCGTTAAACTTGCTGTAAATCAATTGCTTGAAAGGATACCTGATTTCGTGGTTGCGGGTATTAACCATGGAGCCAATGCCTCTGTGAGTGTTTTATACTCCGGTACAATGGCTGCAACCCTTGAAGGGTGCCTTTACGGTATCAGTTCAGTGGGATTTTCTCTTAACAACTTTTCCCCGACAGCCGATTTTTCAGTCTGCAAAAAGTATATAAGGATTGTAATGAAAAATCTGACTGATGAACCTTTTCCTCCGGGGATATGTCTGAATGTCAATATCCCCGCTGTTCCGGTGGAAGAGATTAAAGGTATCAGGATCTGCCGGCAATCGAAAGGTAACTGGAAAGAGGAGTTTGAGAAGAGAAAGGACCCGATGGGCAAAAATTACTACTGGCTTACAGGCTTCTTCCAGAATCATGAACCGGAGTCTGAAGATACAGATGAATGGGCTCTCACAAATAATTATGTTTCCCTTGTCCCGGTAACGGTCGATATGACCGCACACTGGTATCTTGATAAACTAAAGAAAAGATTTGAAAATGACACTGCCTGAGAAATATGATAAACTGGCAACCGGGATTATCTCGGGATTCCTGCTTCCGTTTATGATTGCCATTCTGATTTTTCTTTTTTCAAAAAGTGATCCCAGTCTGAAATCATGGCTTGCCAAAATTTCAGAAGCAAATATTATAACTCATATTATAACTTTATGTGTATTCCCGAATGTAGCCATATTCATGCTGTTCAATCATTTTGATATGCTACGGGCCTCCCGGGGTGTACTTGGTGTGACAATTTTCTGGGCTGTAGTTGTCTTTGGGATTTATTTTTTCAAATGAAGTATTTTTTAATAGCCGGTGAACAATCAGGTGACCTTCACGGCTCAAACCTGATTAAGGAACTTTTCAATGCTGACAGTAGCGCAGAAATAACTTCCTGGGGGGGTGATCTAATGGAAGGCGCAGGAGCCAGACTGCTGATGCATTACAGGAAAACAGCATTCATGGGTTTCGTTGTAGTTCTGAAGAACCTGAAAACAATAGCAAGGAATCTGAGACTTTGTAAACAGCAGATTTCCGAATATAAACCTGATGTTGTAATCCTGATAGATTATCCGGGATTCAATCTTCGGATAGCAGAATATGCCAGAGCTGAAGGATTTAAGGTTTTTTATTATATCTCTCCGAAATTCTGGGCATGGAAAGAAAAAAGGGTTAATAAGATAAAAAAGTATGTCGACAGAATGTATATTATTTTCCCGTTTGAGAGAGAATTTTACAGTAAGCATGGCATTAATGTCGAATACAGAGGTAATCCGCTTGTCGATGAGACTGAAAGGAGGATAGCAATACTCCCTTCAAAGGAAGAGATCAGTAAATCTCTCGGTATAGGTGATAAACCAGTGATAGCGCTGCTTGCAGGAAGCCGCTCTCATGAAGTTGAATCGATGTTGCCGGAAATGATCAGGGTAGTTTCAAGCTTCCCTGATTATCAGTTTGTACTTGCCGGTGTCAAAAACCTTCCTGATGAGTTATACCTCAGGATAATTGAAAATGAACCGGTAAAACTTGTAACCGATAAAACGTACGAGCTGTTAAGAATTGCTGATGCAGCTCTTGTAGCATCAGGGACTGCAACTCTTGAAACAGCACTTTTTGATACACCACAAGTTGTTTGTTTTAAAGGAGACTTTTTTTCAATGCTCATCGCCTGGATAGTTGTAAAGGTTAAATATATCTCGCTTGTCAATCTTATAATGAACGAGGAAGTAGTTAAGGAAGTGCTTGGATATCTGGTAAATAAGAAGAATCTGGAAAAAGAACTCAAAGTAATACTTCCAGGCGGGGAGAAGCGTGAAAAAATGCTTGCCGGCTATAAAATCTTAAAGCAGAAGCTGGGTCCGGCAGGGGCCTCGGCGAGGATTGCCGGTGATATGGTCAGGGAACTGAGTGAGGTTACTCATGACAAAAATGAAAAAAATCGATAATACTTTATTAACCACTGAGTTACACGGAGTATCACAGAGAAGAACACAGAGAAGGTCTCCATACAAATTATGCAGAGTTGCTCCGTGGAAACCCCGTGTTACTCCGTGGTTAACTTATCAAATCTTTCAGCAAAGTTTAAAAATATTTATAGTAACAATTTTCCTTACTTATACATTTCCCGGCTATTTAACAGCCCAGGTAAGGATCCGGATCTTTGCAGACCATTCACCTGAGTCGGCAGTATTTTCAGTCAGCGCTGGTAAGTATGAGGTGAATACTTATAAAGGAGTTAATGTACTACTTGTAAAGGGGAACCTTTTAGTAATCTCTAAACTTAACGGGAGATTGGCTGTAAAAGCCATGGGTTCCGAAGGTGTAATTTGTGATTCAGTAACTCTTTCAGGTTTAACAGGCAACGATTCATTTACACTCCGGCTGAATGACAAAATTCCGTTGAGGCAATCTTATTCCGGCGATCTTCAATGTCTTCCGGACTTCGGGACTCTTTTGTTCATCAACATTTGTGATATAGAATCATATATCGCCGGAGTCGTAAGGGCTGAAGGAGGTTCGGGTAAAAACCCGGAGTATGTTAAAACTCAGTCCATTATTGCCCGGACTTACATGTACAGGTATTTTGATAAGCATTTTGCTGACAGATTTAATCTTTGCGACAATACTCATTGCCAGGCCTTTAACGGAATTACCACTGATACTCTTGTAATCCGGGCCGCCATTGAAACAAGAGGCCTTGTGATCCTGGGACCTGACACTTCTCTGATCATTTCGGCATTCCACTCCAATTGCGGAGGGGAAACTGCACCATCGGAAGATGTCTGGCTCTCTGGTCAGCCTTATCTCAGGAAAGTAACTGATCCTTATTGTCTTGCATCAAGGAATGCATTATGGCAGAGAGTCATAAGCTTAAGTGAATGGACAAGTTATCTGAAGAAGAACGGATTCACGGGGAGTGTGGACGACACTTCTTTGTTAAATTTTTCACAATTCACGCGGAAAAAGGATTACAAAGCGGGAAGCTATTCAATCCCTCTGCGAAAGATCAGGGAAGATCTGAACTTTCGGTCATCATTTTTTTCAGTTACAACTAAAAAAGATTCTGTTGTAATAAAAGGGAAAGGCTATGGACATGGTGTTGGTCTGTGTCAGGAGGGTGCAATGGCAATGGCATCAAAAGGATTTGATTATAAGCAGATTATTGAGTTTTATTATGCGGGAGTGAGAATTACGGATATAAAGAATGCAGTAAGGGAGAAATGAATATGCTTACATGTGACAATTCTAATTTGATTATTTTTGCCAATTAACCATAAGTATGTTTGCAATTTTCAGGAAAGAGATAAGCGGGTTTTTCAGCAGTCTTACAGGATATATTGTAATCATTGTATTCCTCCTGATTAACAGCTTGTTTATGTGGGTATTTCCCGGTGAATGGAATGTTTTCGACAGTGGCTATGCAGGGCTCGACACTCTCTTCTTCCTTTCCCCATGGGTTTTCCTGTTCCTGGTACCTGCTGTTACTATGAGAATGATTGCTGAAGAAAAAAGGCTGGGGACACTGGAACTTATCTATTCCAAACCTGTTACCGAAAGGGAAATTATCTGGGGCAAATACCTGGCTTCTGTGGCACTTGTTCTTCTTTCACTTCTTCCCTGTCTTATCTGGTACCTTTCGGTTTACCTGCTTGGTGAGACTCCTGGTAATCTTGACAAAGGAGGAACATGGGGTGCATTTATAGGGCTTTTTTTCCTGGCAGCCGTTTATGCCTCAGCAGGTATTTTTGCTTCATCACTTACAGATAACCAGGTAATTGCATTCATTATTGCCGTAGTGATCTGTTTTATACTTTTTATGGGATTCGATTCAATAGCTTACCTGCCCGGACTTAAAAGAATTGACGAATTCGTTACTAATCTCGGGATAAATGAACATTATAAATCAATGAGCAGAGGTGTCATTGATATAAGGGATATTGTATACTTCATTGCTCTTTCTGCTATTTTTAATGAAGCTACCAGGATTGTTTTGTTATCACGTAAATGGAAGAAAAAAAGCTGAGTTATGGCTGAAAAAAAGGATAACAGAAATATCAGAATGAAAAGCTGGGTGCAATTCATTGTTACCGTAACAGCAATTATCCTGCTGGTATCTGCTTTTAACTCAATTCGTCTCAGGGTTGACCTTACAGAGGACCGGCGTTATACGCTTTCTGAGCCAACCCTGGCTGTGCTCGACGGAATAAAGGATGATATCTATATACAGGTTTACCTGGATGGTGAGATGCCTGTTCCTTTAAAACGGCTACGCCGGTCGGTGGGAGAGATGCTTGAAGAGTTCAGGATTGTATCGGGGAAACAAATTGATTATGAGTTCATTAATCCAGCGGATTCCAGGGATGCCAGGCAGAGAGATGCCCAATATTCTGAGCTTTACAACAAAGGGTTGAATCCTGTTAATATTCAGGCAGGCGATGAGGAGGGCGGCTCATTGCAGAAGATGATCTTCCCCGGTATGATTGTCAACTACAACGGGATAGAAGTCCCGGTAAACTTTTTAAAGAACAATCAGTCGGTCTCTTATGAGCAGAATATCCTGCATTCTATGGAAAGTCTTGAATATGAGATGATCCAGACAATAGCTGCCATAACATCTGATACAATTTATAAAGTTGCATTTCTTGAAGGACATGAAGAACTTCCGGAGGTTGAGGTGGCGGATCTGACCATTAACCTTGCAAAATATTTTACTGTCGACAGAGGAACCATCGGTGGCAAAGCAGGAATACTGGATAATTACTCTGCCGTGATTGTGGCAGGTCCTGAAAAAGAATTCAGCGAATCTGATAAACTTGTTCTTGACCAGTACATTATGAATGGTGGCAGAGTTATATGGCTTTTTGAAGAGGTGGCAGTAAGCGCCGACAGCCTTGTTCAAGGAGAAAGTGTCGGACTTTATCATCCGCTAAATCTTGAGGATCAGCTTTTTAGATATGGCGCAAGAGTTAATCCTGAACTGGTTCAGGATCTCGAATGCATGGTTGTACCCTTGTCAGTCACGACAGGCGCTGAGCAGAAACAGATTGTACCTGCACCATTTGTCTATTATCCGCTGCTTTCACCCAATCAAAATCACCCGGTAACAAGGAACATAAATAAGGTCAGGGGATTATTCGTAAATTCCATTGATACGGTTGGTCTCGACCCGGCAATAAAAAAAACAATCCTTTTATCAACCTCTGCTTTATCCCGCACTCTGACACCACCGCTCCTTATAAGCATGAGAGAGGCCTCTCAGGTTCCTGACGAGAAGTATTTTAACAGGCCGGGACTTCCGGTTGCGGTTTTGCTGGAAGGCACTTTCCCTTCAGCATTTAAGAACAGGATGACAGGCAAACTGATCTCCGACAGGAATTTCAGGCTAAAAACAGAAAGCTCCGAGACAAAAATGATAGTTATTTCTGATGGTGATATAATAAGAAATGATGTCCGCAGATCAGGGACAACTGCTACACCTTATCCTCTCGGTCTTGACAGGTATTCAGGACAGATGTTCGGGAATCGCGATTTCCTTATTAACTGCATGAACTATCTGGTCGACGATAACGGACTTATGGAACTCCGGTCGAGAGAAATGAAACTCAGGCTCCTTAATAAGCCGAAAATCCGGACTGAAAAAACAAAGTGGCAGCTGGTTAATATTGGACTTCCGGTTCTTCTGGTTATTCTTGCCGGAATGATTTATGGATTTTTCAGAAAAAGAAAATATACCAAAATCGTCAATGAATAAAGTAATTATAAGGAGTCTGTTACTGGCTCTTTTACTGATCATTCTTCTGGTTCTTGTCCTTTTTTTAAGGGGGAGATCACCTTTTGGGAAAAACCAGAGCTCATTTGCTTCAGAACCGAAGAAGGAGATTACCAGGATTGAGTTTTCAGACAGGAAAGACAGACTCTCTCTTATATTAAAGGATGGCAGCTGGCTTGTTAACGGCAGGCAGGAAGCCCGTAAAAGCGGAGTAATGTTCATGATCCGCATCCTTACGGAAATGAAGATAAAATCTCCTGTTTCACCCGAAATGCTTAATGCTGATGTAACAGAAAAAGGGATACTTCCCGTGAGGGTAAGAGTTTTTGAGAATAAAAGACTCCTCAAATCATTCTATGTTTATAAAACCGGATCAAACAGGTATGGTAACATAATGAAGATCAGGGAAAGAGGCAAACCGTTTATAGTCCATGTTCCCGGTTACGAAGGTGATATCGGTTCAGGCTTTATCCTGAATGAACTATACTGGCAGCAATATATAGTCTTCAACCTCCTGCCATCTGAAATATCGTCGGTGACACTTGAAAACTTAGCCGATCCGGCGGCATCATTTTCTATCAGGCGACGGAATTATTCATACATCTTTTCAGATTTAAGAACTGATCTGTCAGGATGGGATTCGGTCAGGGTAAGTCGTTATATATCTTATTTTACGTGGATACCATTTGAAAAGTATGCCCTTGATATTAACGAAAATGAAAAGAAGAAGATTGAGTCAGAGAGTCCTGTTTACAGGATTAAAGTCAAAAAAACAGAAGGGGAGGAGCTTATTCTTACCTTATGGAGGATGCTAAACAGCGAAAAACAAATTATTGACACCGACAGGTTGTGGGCAAAAACCGATAACCGTGAAGAGCTCTTCATTATAAGATATTTCGATATCGACCCTGTTCTGAAGGAACTATCATATTTCTTTCCTGAATAATTTTTGTTTGAGGGAATATTTTTTTTTTGTAATATTGATAATTGGGAATTGAGCAGGAATATAATCTCAATCTGCTCATTCTTAGTTATATGGATAAATTTTGAATAAATAAAATCAACTTAAACCTATATCATTATGAAATTTGTAGTGTCCAGCACTGAACTTCTTGGTCATTTACAGGCAATCAGCAGAGTGATCAGCTCCAAGAATTCACTTCCTATCCTCGATAATTTCTTATTTAATCTGAGAAAAAATGATCTTGAAATTACTGCCTCCGACCTTGAGTCAACACTGATAACCAGGATGAAACTTGAAAACACACAGGGTGATGGCATGATTGCTCTTCCTGCAAGAATATTGCTGGACACACTGAAGGAGTTTTCTGCGCAGCCTCTGACATTTGATATTAATTCCGAAACATTGGCTGTCGTTATCAGTTCAGAAAACGGTAAGTTCAATGTTATTGGACAGAATGGAATAGATTTCCCTGCTCTGCCTGCAATCAAAAAAGATAAGAAGTTCTCATTTTCCATAAATGCAGATATAATGCTGGCAGGAATAAACAAAACTCTTTTTGCCACCGCCGATGATGAGCTGCGTCCGGTTATGGGCGGAATATTCGTCGAAGCTTCCACTGACAGCATTACTTTTGTTGCATCGGATGCCCATAAACTGGTGAGATACCAGAGGAGAGACGCACATGCCGATGATAATGCATCATTCATCCTGCCAAAGAAACCTGCTTCACTTCTTAAAAATATTCTTCCCAGAGAGGAGGGACCATTCACTGTTGAGTTTGATGACAAGAACGCATTCTTTAACCTTAATGACTATAAAGTTGTCTGCCGGCTTGTTGAAGGCAACTATCCGAATTATAATTCAGTCATTCCAAAGAATAATCCAAGGAAGATAACAATTGACAGGGTTGAGTTTTTCAATACACTTAAAAGAGTATCTGTATTCTCTAACCAGGCCAGTAATCTTGTAAAACTTCAGCTTAAAGGAAACCAGGTGATGGTTTCTGCCCAGGATATTGACTTTTCAATCTCTGCTTATGAAAGGATCAAGTGCCAGTATGAGGGTGAGGAGATTGAAATCGGATTTAAATCTGTATTCCTGCTTGAGATACTTGCCAATATTGCATCCCAGGATGTTATGATAGAGCTTGCTGATCCTACCCGTGCAGGGCTGTTCCTGCCTGTTGAAACAGAAAATGAGTCTGAGGATCTGCTGATGCTCCTCATGCCGATGATGATAAATGCCTGATAATTGGAACTCAAGCTTAAACGTCCCGTCGTATTTCTTGATCTTGAGACCACGGGTATAAACGTATCAACAGATCGTATTGTTGAGATTTCACTCCTGAAGATCAGTCCGAACGGAAAGGAACAATGGATGACAACGAGAGTAAATCCTGAGATTCCAATTCCTCCTAAGGTAACGGCAATTCATGGTATTTCAGACAGTGATGTTGCTGATGCACCTGCATTCAGGGAGATCGCAAAGAATCTTGCTGTTTTTCTTGAAGGCTGCGATCTTGCCGGATATAACTCAATCAGGTTCGATATTCCGGTACTTGCGGAAGAATTTCTGAGGGCCAATATCGATTTTAATTTCAGGAAAAGAAAATATGTTGATGTGCAGGTCATCTTTCATAAGAAGGAGCAGCGTACCCTTGCTGCAGCCATGCAGTTTTACTGTAAGAAAGATCTTGAGAATGCGCATAGTGCCAAAGCCGATACAGCTGCAACATATGAGGTTCTGAAAGCCCAGCTCGACCATTACAGGGATCTTGAAAACGATATTGAGAAACTCGCCGATTTCAGTTCTTATGGCAATAACGCCGACTTTGCAGGAAGGATAATTCTTGATGAGAATGGTGTCGAGATATTCAACTTCGGAAAACATAAAGGCAGGTCTGTGGAAGAAATCTTTAAGGAAGAACCGTCATATTATTCATGGATGATGAACGGTGATTTTCCTCTCTATACAAAGAAAGTACTGACAGAAATTAAATTGCGTTCCTTCGGAAAAAACCAGAGTTAACATGAAGATCATATGTATCGGGCTTAATTACAGAAAACATGCAATGGAAATGGGAATGCCTCTGCCGGCGGAACCGGTGGTTTTCCTGAAACCCGACTCATCCATTCTAAAAAACAATAAACCATTTTTTCTTCCCGGTTTTTCGTCGATGATACAATATGAAACTGAAGTAGTAATTAAGATAAGCAGGCTCGGAAAAGGGATCTCTTCAAAGTTTGCCCATCGTTATTATGATGAACTGACACTTGGTATTGACATTACCGCACGCGATATCCAGAAACGTAACTCTGCAGCTGGCATGCCCTGGGAATTGTCGAAATGTTTTGATGGTGCAGCCCCTTTAGGCAGATTTATTCCGGTAAGTTCGGTTAAGGATATAAATAAACTTGATTTCAGGCTGGAGATCAATAAAAAAGTGGTTCAGGAAGGAAATACATCCGACATGATCTTCAATATCAGTGAGATAGTTGCTTATGTGTCCCAGTTCTTCACACTTAAAACCGGAGATATTATCTTCACCGGAACACCTTCCGGTGTTGGTCCTTTAAAGAAAAATGATAACCTTGTTGCTTATCTGGGCGATGAACCACTCCTGGATTTTAAAATAAAATAGTTATATAGAGTTTCACAGGGGATACACAGAGTTCCACAGAGGATTCAAAGTATGATCTAAATTTTCTCTGTGAATCTCTGTTACTTCTCTGTGTCGCTCTGTGTCAGTTCTTTTTCCTCTTGATTCAGATATATTTTGTTGATAACAAATTTTGCTTTGTCCCTGTAATAATCCCCTGCAAGGTTATGTTTTATAAGCAAAACCTCAACGAAATCTATTGCTTTCTGAACGGTCTGTGACCTTCTTCTGTGGAGGTGTCCCTTCTCTGGGTGTATATTAAGGAATGATGGCCTATTGTACTTTGATGAAAAAAAAGGAAACATCAAACCAAATGCATTACTCCATGCTCTGCCTCTTGTTGTACTTCCTATTCCCGTTGAACTATCGCCTTCGTCCTGAAGCTCATCGAAGATAATTTTCCCGATGTTACCGTTTTGCTGGTGTTCAATCAGATTGTTGAATAATTCAGATTCTTTTGATATCATGCTGGCCCCGAGTGCCAGGTGGAAAGGCTTGCTGAAATATTGCCTCTCCCTGTTCATTTCAGCAAGGAAGTATGCAGTTTGTGCTGCAACTACGCTACCGGAGCTTGATGAAACAATTATCAACTGAGTGTCGTAATCTACTCCGTTTGAAGTTAGTTGTCTGAAAGCCTGATCTATAATTCTGCTCCTGCGCGACCTGTTAATCGGTATCTGCGCGTTGTTCAAAGCCCAGGCTACATTCATCATGGGTGTTTTAAAATATATTCCCCTTACATGTTCAAATTTATTATCAAGGATCAGTTTCATCAGCCTGATAAATGATCCTGTAAAGACATTGAATTTGTCATCCCTGGTCTCTCCTCCTGCAAAGAACCAGACCATGAACTTTTCTCTTATAAGGCTGATATTGTGCTGACTGCTTTCCAAATCTGTATCAGGTAATTTATTTTGCAAACCGCAAAGATAAAAGAAAAATAATGCAGCGGATATAGTATTATTAAGTACTTAGTTTAAGTTAAAAAACCCGAATTATACGTTTAAGAATATAAGTCGACTGGTAAACCGGACGAAAAATTATTCTCTTTCCTCCTTGAATCAACTATCAAACTTTAACAATAATAACCCATGAAAGAGAAGAAAAAGGAATCCAGAAGAAGCTTTGTTAAAAAGTCTGCAAGCGCAGCTGGACAGCTCTCTTTTCCTACTATTATTCCAGCCAATGTTTTTGGTGCGAACGACAAGGTAAGAGTTGCAGTTCTTGGCGTTAACGGACGAGGAGAAAACCACATTCAGGGATTTATGAACCAGCCTGATTCCGTAGTGGTATGTTTATGTGATCCTGATCTTAATGTTCTTGGGAAACGCGCCCAGGAATTTGAGGCCAGGTACAGCAATAAAGTCATTCAGCAGCAGGATCTCCGGAGAGTTTTTGAAGATAAATCCATTGATGCAGTGAGTATTGCAACTCCGAATCACTGGCATGCACTTGCCACGATATGGGCTTGTCAGGCAGGCAAGGATGTGTATGTTGAAAAACCGGGCTCCCATAATATCTCTGAAGGCCGCAAAATGGTTGAAGCTGCAAAAAAATATGATCGCATCGTCCAGCATGGAGTTCAGCTTCGCAGCTCAGTGGCAGTCCAGGAAGCCATCAAACATCTTCGCGATGGACTGATAGGAAATGTCTATATGGCAAGAGGGCTAGTTTTCCGCTGGCGTGATGATATCGGTAAAAAAGGACCTGGTACTATTCCAAAGGAACTGGATTATGATCTCTGGACAGGCCCTGCAGCAATGCAGCCTTACTCGGAAGACTGGGTACATTACAACTGGCACTGGCAGTGGAACTATGGAAATGGTGATGTCGGCAACCAGGGAATTCATGAAACCGATCTTTGCATGTGGGGACTGAATGTAGGATTTCCTGAAGTCATTACAGCAGGCGGCGGAAAATTCCTTTTCGACGATGCCAAACAGACACCTGAACTTCTTGCAACTACATACTATTATCCAAAAGAGAAGAAGATCATCGAGTTTGAGGTTCGTCCATGGATAACTAATGCGGAAAACGGCGCTGAAGTTGGTAATATATTCTATGGAAGTGAAGGTTACCTTGTTGTTTATAATTACGACAGGTATGAATCATTCCTTGGAAGGAACAAAAAGCCCGGTCCTACACGACGCGAGGATGGTGACCACTATGCAAACTTCATCAAGGCTGTTCTTGCTCACGACAAATCGATCCTGAACGCACCGGTTGAAACAGCACACCTGGCATCAGGTCTTGCTCACCTGGGTAATATAGCTTATCGCACAGGCCGGACTCTTTATTTTGATCCTGTAACATAAAAATTCGTTAAAGACAAAAAGGCTGATAAATATCTGTCACGTCCGGCGCGCAAACCTTTCGTTGTACCGGAAGAAGTTTAACGGTTTATCAATCTCTGAAAATCAGCATAGTCAGAGGGAATTAATCTTAAGTTTCCGCCGATATTGCTGATTTTTAGTACCTTTATAAGATAATTAAAAATAAAAAGATGGGAAATTTTGGAGTTACTGAGATTATTCTTATTCTGCTTGTTGTGGTTCTTCTCTTCGGCGGACGCAAGATACCGGAACTGATGAAAGGCATCGGACAGGGAATGAAGGAATTCAAGAAAGCTTCCCGGGTTGATGATGAATCCGATAAAGTGAAGTCAGAGGATAAGGAAGAGAAAAAATAGGGAAGTGTAATAAATTACATAACCACCCCGTCATACGCCTTTTGGCGGATGACACCCCTCCTTCAAAAGGAGGGGAAAGTATTAATATACAATAATATAGATTTTTCCTCCTCTGGAGGAGGAGTATCCCTGCCGTATTAGGCAGGGGGGAGGTGGTGTTAAATTATTCACCTCTATTTTGATATTTAATCCGAAACCAGATACCCTGGTGCTTTCCTGTGTCTTGAAGCCTGTTCGTAGCTGAAAGCAATCTCAATCAGCAGAGGTTCACTCCATGCTCTTCCGAAGAATGAAATCCCTACCGGAAGGTTCTCAATGAATCCCATTGGAACGGTGATGGCAGGATATCCCGAAATAGCTGCCAGCGAAGAGTTCCCTCCTATGAAATGGTCTCCCAGAACCAGATCGGTTTTCCATGCCGGAGAGCCCGTTGGTGCAATAAGAGCGTCAAGTCCGGCAGAATCCATCATCTTATCTATACCATCCTCCCTTGTAACCTTAAGCATTTTAGCAAGTGCGTTTTTATATTCGGGAGATCTGAGATCTCCCTTCTTTTCAGCTGCGATCAGTATATTCTGATCGAAATACCGGAGTTCAATATTATCTTTTTTATTGAATTCAATAAGCTCATTGAGACTTTTTATCGGTGCATCCGGACCGAGCCCGGCCAGGTATTTATTCAGGCCATCTTTAAACTCGTACAACATTACCTGGAAGGAAGGATCATCATATTCCCCTCCCTCTGGAGCTTCAACTTCTATTATCTCAGCGCCCTGTGCTGTCATACATCTGATAGCTTCTCTCATAAGTGTGTCAACCTTATCGGAATAGCCTCCTGAATTTTTTACCAGTCCGATACGTTTACCTTTAAGCCCGTCA
Organism: Bacteroidales bacterium; assembly: GCA_025454795.1. Classification (GTDB taxonomy): domain Bacteria; phylum Bacteroidota; class Bacteroidia; order Bacteroidales; family VadinHA17; genus LD21. The sequence goes on from JALONT010000006.1 coordinate 60,691, forward strand.
GGTTTAAGGTATTTTGTATAATCGTTAATGTACTTTCCCGCAGAGGCGAACGTTTTTGGATCGAGTGAATCAATTCCGGTCAATGCCCCGAGGCAAAAAGCTGCATCCTCAACGCTCCTCGACATAGGCCCGGGTGTATCCTGGGTATAAGATATGGGTATTATTCCCGATCTGCTTACAAGGCCTACAGTCGGTTTAATACCGACAATACCATTATTATTTGACGGACAGACAATTGAGCCATTAGTCTCTGTTCCGATCGCTATCATGCAGAGATTTGCAGATACTGCAACAGCTGAACCTGAGCTTGAGCCGCAGGGATTCCTGTCAAGTATATATGGATTTTTAGTTTGTCCGCCGACACCGCTCCATCCGCTCGATGACGTCATAGCCCTGAAGTTTGCCCACTCGCTGAGGTTCGATTTGGCAATGATAACAGCCCCCGCCTCTCTCAGTTTCTTTGCAACATAACTGTCAGCTCTTGGATATGAATTCATTAAAGCGGTTGCACCTGCAGTGGTCGGCATTTTATCATAAGTATCAATATTATCTTTAAGAATGACAGGGATTCCATGAAGAGGACCTCTGATCTTTCCTGCAGCCATCTCTTTGTCCATCTCTTCTGCGATTTGCATGGCATCAGGATTGACTATGACTACAGAATTGAGCTCAGGTCCATTCATGTCAAGTTCGATGATGCTGTTCAGATACGCAGAAACAACATCTGTGACCGAATAATCACCGTTACTGTAACCAAGTTGAAGTTTTGAAATGGTCATCTCTTCAAGCCATTTATTGTCTTTAACTTCCTCTTCTGTTTTTTTATTAACAGGAGACTGACATGCAATCATAAAAAGCAATCCCGCAATAGCCAGGTTCAGAGATTTAATATATATCTTCTTCATATGATTTTAACTTTTATCTTTTATCTTTTATCTTTTATCTTTAAATTAAGGTGTCATCGTAAAATTATGATTTATTTATCGATTTTAATATATTTGTTTTATAGCCCGGGCAGTTAGTAATTAAGACATTGTATATTAGAATTAATTCCTCCAGGAAATATTGATTTTTCGGAATAATGAATAGCATTTACCTGAAGATACTCGAATTTGATAAGCCCGGATCAGGTCTGGTCCTTGCCACAGTAACAGGAAGTGCCGGATCTACTCCGCAGAAATCTGGCAGTTCGGCTTTGTTTGATAGCGGCAACCTGGTAGCAGGGACAGTGGGAGGCGGAATTGTTGAAAATACTGTGCAGGAATATGCCTGGAAAATTGGCCACACGAAAGAATCAGCAATGCTCAGATTGCAGATGAATAGTGATATATCGCAAAAAGACAAAGCGATATGTGGTGGAGAAATATCTGTACTGATTGATGCCAATCCATCTCTCCATTTTCCTGTTTTCTCAGAGATCAGTAAATCAATTTCTGAGAGAATTCCTGGTGTCCTACTTACAATGGTCATAGTTAATTCTGAAAGTCAGGTGCTTATTAAACGTTACTGGATGACATTACAAATCTCGCCTGCAATACCTGACGAATTCATGGAAAAGATAGAGCCTGAAGTCAGAAGAATCCTGACAACAGGTAATGCAGATGATTTCAGGAGAATGGAACTGACAATACCCGGAGAAGAACCCTCATCGTTGTTCTTCCTTGAGCCTGTTTTTCCATTGCCGCAACTGGTTATAGCAGGTGCGGGCCATATCGGAAAAGCACTTTCTCACCTTGGAAAAATGCTTGATTTTGAAGTGACCGTCATTGATGACAGGCATGAATATGCTAATTCTGATAATCTACCTGATGCTGACTATATTGTAGTCAAAGATATTGGTGATGCCATGATGCAAATCAGAAAAAAACAAGATACATTTATAGTAATTGTGACCCGTGGTCATAATGATGATGCCAGTGCACTTAAATCCTGCATTGGATCAGAGATTGCTTATGTGGGCATGATCGGAAGTAAAGGTAAAGTAGCAAAAATGCATGCTGAGTTTGTTCAGAAACAGTGGGCGACGGAAGAGCAATGGAGCAGGATCTTCACTCCGGTAGGCCTTGATATCAGGGCAAAAACAGTTGAGGAGATCGCAGTGAGCATTGCCGCACAACTGATACAGGTAAGAAATAGGAAAAGGTAAAAGTTTCAAGTTTCAGGTTAACGAGCAGCGAGCAACAATAACAACATGTCAGAAATCTGGGGAATCATTTTAGCTGCCGGAGAATCGAAGAGGATGGGAACTTCAAAGATGCTTTTGCCTTTTAAAGGGAAGACTATCATTGAAAATGTAATAGGTACTGTCGTAATGTCGGGTGTTGATAAGACCATTGTAGTCCTTGGTTCAGGAAGCAATGAGATACAGCAGATCATCGGTCGCCTGCCTGTAAAGTGCTGTTATAATGAGAATTATAAACAAGGAATGCTTTCATCGGTGAAATGCGGATTTAAAAATCTGCCTGAAAGATTCGACGCTGCTCTCATATTTCTTGGCGATCAGCCAATGGTTGAAATATCTGTGATAAACAATGTAATTGATGCATACCGGAATTCCGGAAAAGGAATTTTAATGCCGGTATCCTTAAACAAAAGGGGGCACCCGCTGATGATTGACAGTAAATACAGGAATGAGATTGAGAGTCTTGACCAGGGAGAAGGTCTGCGCTCTCTAGCTCAAAAATTTTCCGATGATGTGCTTGAAGTTGAAGTAAATACATCATCGATCCTTAAAGATATTGATACAATGGACGATTATAATAATGAATTAAAACAAATCAGATAAACATGGAAGAGACGATTCGTTTTTCATTAAATGGTAAAAAACAGGAGGTCCGCATTGATCCCTCGCAGACTCTGTTATGGGTCCTTCGGAATCATTTTGGACTTACAGGTACCAAATACGGCTGTGGAACAGGATTCTGCGGAGCCTGTACTGTTATTATCAACAAGGAGGCTGTCAGATCATGTATGCTTCCGGTAAGTGATGTTGCCGGGAAGAAAGTTGTGACTATCGAAGGGCTTGCCAGAAAAGGAAAACTGCATCCTGTCCAGAAGGCTTTCCTGGAGCATGATGCGCTCCAGTGTGGCTTTTGCACTCCCGGAATGATAATGACTGTTGCAGCTCTTCTGATGAAAAGTCCTTCTCCTTCGGTCGAGGAAATAAATGCCGGGTTAGAGGATAATCTCTGCCGCTGCGGGGCACATAACAGGATAGTTGATGCAGTTCAGATGGCTGCCGGTAAAATGAAAGGAGGGAAGTAATTATGAAAAAAACAGAAATAATGAAACAAAAATCATCCGCCAATCCTGAAAATAAAGGGATACCAAGAAGGGACTTCGTAAAGCTCCTCGGCGGAGGGATCTTTATCTTTTTCAGACCATGGGATGTAATCAATATCCTGCCCGAACCATTACCACAGGCAAGAACCCTTACCAAGGATTATAATGCTTTTCTGCACATTGCTGCAGACGGTACTGTGACTTGCTATACCGGTAAGATAGAGATGGGACAGGGAATAATAACCTCTCTGCCTGTGATGATGGCCGATGAGCTGAATGTTCCTCTTGAAAAAGTCAAAATCGTGATGGGAGATACAGATCTCTGCCCATGGGACGCCGGCACCTGGGGTTCACAGTCGACTCAAAGCTTCGGGATGAGTATGAGAGCTGCAGCAGCTGAAGCCAGAGGAGTTCTCCTCGAAATGGCTTCTGCACAACTGGACGTTCCTGTAACACAGCTGGAGGCAAAAGATGGAGTAATTACAGATATCAAGAATCCTGATAAGAATATAACTTATGCCCGGCTTTCAAAGGGTCAGAAGCTTGAGAAATATCTTGATGTTAAACCATCAATAGAGAATCATACAAAATTCACCTATGTTGGCAAATCATACAAACATGTGGATGGTCATGCAAAGGTAACAGGACAGGCTAAATATACCGGAGATCTAAAATTGCCCGGAATGGTTTTTGCCAGAGTCCTCCGCCCGCCGTCACTATCTGTAAAGCTGATCTCAGCAGATGTCTCAGGAGCTGAGAAAATAGATGGTGCAAAGGTTGTCCGTGATGGTGATTTTATTGCTGTTTTAAGTGAAAACCGGGACAAGGCTGATGAAGCAATAGTGAAGATTACGGCTGAGTATACTGCTGATGAACTGAAAATTAATCATGATACAATATTTGAACAGCAACTTAAATCGGATATAACACCCAGGGTTGTCAGGGGTGCCGGAGACCAGGCATCGGGTCGCCAGGAATCAACGATGAAATTCGAATCCGAGTATCATGATGGCTTTCTTGCTCATGCCCCTATAGAGACTCATACTGCACTTGCTGCCATTGAAGGAGGCAAACTGACAGTATGGGCATCCACACAGACACCTTATCCACTACAGGACAGGCTTGTCCGGGAACTTGGAATGACCCTGGAAACAGTCAGAGTCATTGTTCCGTTTGTCGGAGGGGGATTTGGCGGTAAGAGTGCAATAGAACAGGCTGTTGAGGCTGCAAAACTTGCAAAGATTACAGCTAAGCCTGTAATGGTTGTATGGACCCGTGAGGAAGAATTTATCTATGATAATTTCCATACTGCCGGTGTGGTTAAATTGAGTTCAGGTATTGACAGTAACGGGAAAATAAAATTCTGGGACTACCATGTATATTATTCCGGGTCCAGAGGCTCCGATATCATTTATGATGTGCCGAACTATATGACAACCAGTTACAGCCTTACGAAGAATGCAAAACCTGTCCATCCGTTTGCAACAGGACCATGGCGTGCTCCCAATGCAAATACCAACACTTTTGCCCGTGAGTGCCAGATCGATATCATGGCATCGGCAGCAGGTATTGATCCTCTTGAGTTCAGGCTGAAGAACCTGAAAGACGAGAAGATGATAAGCTGCCTGAAAGCTGTTGCCGAAAAGTTCGGATATGTGGCGGGTAAATCGCCCAGCGGCAGGGGAATAGGTGTGGCTTGTGGTACAGATACAGGAACATGGATTGCACATATGGCCGAGGTCAAAGTAGATAAGAATACAGGTAAAGTCAAGGTTGTAAGGATTGCCTGCGCCCAGGATATGGGGCTTTGCGTAAATCCTGAAGGTGCATTAATTCAGATGGAAGGTTGCCTGAATATGGGGCTTGGTTATACCTTTACTGAAGAAGTTAAATTTGAAGGAGGGAAAATTCAAAGCCTGGGCTTTGATACTTATGATATTCCGAAATTCTCCTGGATACCGAAGCTCGATTGCGTAATTCTCGATCGTAAGGATAAGGCACCAAGAGGAGGTGGTGAGCCGGCTATTGTTGCTGTCGGTGCTGTAATCGCCAATGCTATTTATGATGCAACAGGAGCAAGATTATTCAGGACACCTATGACACCGGAGAGGGTTTTAGAGGCAATAAGGAAGGTGTAAAGGCTCAGCGGCGTGACGGTGTAACGGCAAAGTGGGGAAATGGTTGTATTGCAATACTTAAATTATAATATGGATACAATGGAATATCTTACTATGGTTTATTGTCTATTATAATATGTATCAACCAACAAAGAAATAAATATGAAAAATGTAAAAAATCTTCAGATTACATTGTCAGTAATGGTAATTATTGCTTTCCTGCTTATGCCTTTCTCTCTATATGCACAGACAGGCAAAGCTGATTTTTCCGGTAACTGGGCAATGAATGTTGAAAAGAGCAATTTTGGACAGGGCCAGGGTCGGCCTCAGGGAGAGCCTCAGGGACAACCTCAGGGTCAGGGTCAGGGTCAAGGCCAGAGGATGGGTGGATCAGGAGGCGGTAATTTCATTGCAAAACAGGACGCAAATCTTCTTACAGTGGAACGCTCAAGAACCAATCAGAGTGGTAAAACAATAAAAACTGAAGCCAGGTACACTTTCGATGGCAAAGAGAGTGTGAACACGACCGGCAGGGGTGAGAGCAAATCAACTGCTACCTGGTCGGCGGATGGTAAAACACTTACAATTGTGACAAACAGCACATTCAATGCTAATGGTGAATCAAGAACGATGAAATCTACCGAGGAATGGTCTCTTAAAGATGCCAGTACACTTTCAATCAAAACATCAAGAGCATCACAAAACGGCGACAGGGTAAGTACAATTATTTATGAGAAGAAGTAAAATTCTTTTAATATGGAAAAGTAAGAGGGCTCAATACGGGCCCTCATTTATTTTTGTTCATCCTGGAATCTGAACTTTTCAGGTTGTTCAGGGACAGTCATATAAAGCATTGTCCCGGGTTCCAATCCTTTTTTAATTATCACATCCTTCTCATTCGATTCGCCAAGAACGACAGCATTTTTATAGCCGCTTTTGGTATAAACAAACTGGATACTGTCGCTGCCTGTATGAACACATTCAATCGGAATAAATATGACATCCTCAAATTTTTTGATGAGGATCTTATTATTAGTTGTCATTGAAGGCCTTAGATTCATATCTGTACCATCAATCCTGACCAGAACCTCGAAGACTTTTGTGTCGGTATTCGGAAGTTTTTCACCAATGTTTGCCTTGCTGGTAACAGTTCCGGAATAGTTCTTTGAAGGGAAAGCATCAATTGTGATAATAACAGGTTGTCCGGTCTGTACTTTTGTAACCTCCACTTCACTGACAAAGATTTTGGATATCATCGATATGAGATCCGGCAGTGTTGCTACTACACGGTCCATTGGATTTATCATGGATCCAACTTTTCGTTTTGTCCCACGCCTGGTGCGTTTGTAAATTATCATTCCAGGCGAGGGAGCAGTTATCACGAAACCTGCAAGCACATCTTCATAATCCCTGATTCTTCTTTCATATCTGCTGATGTACCATCTCAGATTTCTGACATTAACCCTTGTTTGTGCATCCTTCAGCTTGTAACTTCTATTAAGCTGATCAAGGACTCTCTGGGCCTGATCAAGAGAAATCTCAGCCTGCCTGATTGTTGTCGGAGGCTCGTATTTTGAGTTACGGAGAGTTATAGCAGCCTCATCAACCGTATGTCTCTGATTGCTGATCTGGTCCCTGATATTATTCATTGTTATAGCTGTGTCGAGCAACATCATTTCAAGGTTTGCCACCAGGGAAGTCAGCCTTTCCCTTGTATCCTTCAGTATATTTTCAAGTTCAGTCCTGTCAAGTGATGCTACATAATCTCCTGCTTTAACTTCTGTCCCTTCAGGTACCAGGTCCGTAATTTTTATATCTGCTGACCTCACATCTCTTCCTCCAAAAAATTCAGGACCCATAATATCTATAGATTTTTCAGCTATTAATTCGCCGGTTGCAGATACCGTTATTTCGAAATTACCCTTATTGACCCCGGTGAAGATCCCTGAGGTATCAGTTTTAGATGTGAGTTTATTGAATACAATCAGAGCAATCAGAGTAATTACTACAATAATGCCTGTTGTTATAATTGTTCTTTTCATTACATAATACCGATTACGACGGAGGATCCCTTTAGTCCTTTTGATGCTCCTTTAAGAGTAATTGTTCCTGATGCTCCCTTTTCAGCAGCCACAATTACAAGGCACATTCCATTATATGTTTTTCTTGTTAAAGACTGCAATGATTCATGACTTGCAGCATCCCCATTATCTGTTGCAACAATTCTCCCGGGACCTTCAATGCTGAAATTCAGCTGGTTATTGCTGCGTGGAACGAGAAGCTTGTTCCTGCCGAGGGATTTATCGTTCAGGAGGAGTTCAGCTTCGTCACCTGAAGTATAAACATGTACAGGAGTGACGAGTCCTTTTCTTTCGGGCCAGTTCCAGTGAGGAAGTATATGAGCCATCGGAAGGTCTGGTATCCACTTTGACTGATACAGATAATAACGCTCTTTCTTAAAACCAGCAAGGTCCGGAATTCCGAAATAGCTGCTTCTTGAAGGTACTTCTGTAACACCTTGCACATCAAGCATATGCTTGATCTCCTTATATCTTCTTGTCTCAGGTGTCAGCCTGGTAAGGTCACTATAATAGGGACTTGGCTCGCCAAGATAGTCAAAACCTGTCCAGACGAACTCTCCGAAAACTGCCGGATATTTATCCTGCAATGTCCGCTGCTGATCCGGGGTGCTTCCCCAGCTGGGATTTGCAAGGTCGTACGAGGATATCTGGAAGATTCCATTACCGGGAAGATTATTGTCAAGGTCACCCTGAACAACCGGAAAGAAATATTCTCCTCGTGAGCTTAAGATGGATGCGGATTCACTGGAATGGAAAGGTAAATTTTTATTATCTTCCAGTGCAAAAAACGCATCATACCTGTGGAGACGGTAATTTATACCGAATACATCAAGGGTCTTCTGGAACCCGTCGGTACCTGAATAATCATGGTCACAACCTGAAGTTACGGGACGTGTATTATCTTCCGATTTTACGATTGTCCTTAAACTTTCAGATAATGCCGGATTATTCTGATCAGGGACTTCATTCCCGATGCTCCAGAGAATCACTGACGGATGGTTACGGTCACGGCGCACCATTGCTTTCAGATCTTCGACATGCCATGCATAAAAGTTTTTATTATAATCAAAACGTTTCTTTGGAGTTTTCCAGGCGTCAAATGCCTCATCCTCAACGAGAAATCCCATTTCGTCGCAAAGATCCAGCAACTCGGGTGCAGGAGGATTATGACTTGTCCTGATGGCATTACACCCCATTTCCCTAAGTATCTCAAGCTGGCGCTCAGCTGCCCGTATGTTAAATGCAGCACCGAGAGCTCCCAGGTCATGGTGGTTGCAGACACCCTTGATTTCAACTCTTTTTCCGTTTAGCAGAAATCCATCACGTGGAGTGAAGTTTAAAATTCTGAAACCGAAGTTAGTTTCATATTGGTCGACTATATCTGATCCCATAGATACTGTGACTACTGTCCTGTAAAGCTCCGGATCATTTATATCCCAGAGTACAGGGTTGCTAACTGTAACATCGAGCCTGAAACTATGCTTATCCATTGCCATGAGCATTGCCGTGGCAGTCGTAGATTCTGCCACCGGGGAAGCTGAGGGATCAGGCATCTCATTCAGTTTATATACTTCAGCTTTTACAGAGACAGGAATTGGTACATTAAGATGACTTTCAACCTCAGCACTTACACTTACGGTTCCATTTTCCTTTTTAATTTCAGGTGTTGTACAGTAAACGCCATTATGGACAATATGAACCTGACGGGTTTTTACCAGCCAGACATTCCGGTATATTCCTGCTCCGGGGTACCACCTTGAGTCCCATTTCTTTGTGTCGAGCCTTACTGCAATTATATTCTCTCCTCCAATTATAATATAGGGTGTCAGGTCAATTCTGAAGGAGGTGTAACCATAAGGCCATTCACCAACGAACATCCCGTTGAGCCATATTTTTTCGTAGGCCATTGCTCCGTCGAAATCTATATAAAACCGTTTGTCCTTATCATTTTCATTTATATTAAAATGTTTCCGGTACCATCCGATACCTTTCCATGGCAACAATCCCGTAAAATTCTCGAGTGTATCACTGAAGGGACCTTCTATAGCCCAGTCATGGGGAAGATCAACAGTGCGCCATGTATTGTCAGCGACTGATGGCATTTCTAATCCGGCAGGTTCCTGGTCAGTAACTATAGCTTCATCATATGCATTGAAATACTTAAAAAACTTCCAGTTATCGTTAAAAGATTCCCGTGATCGTGCAGACTCCCGGGCAGGTAAAGTCACATTATAACAGAGAGTTATGCCCGCTATCAAAATTGATGCATATAGAGTTTCTTTCATTTTAAAAATGATTTGAAATTTTTTCTAAAGTAATAGAATCAATCGGGAATATCAATGTAGCAGGCGAAAAAATAGAGTTAATTCCAGATCACTTCTTTAATAACTCAAGTACTGCTGCTTCAATCTGCTGATCGTGCCCTGAAGAGAGCATATCCGGATTGTTAATGACCCTGATGTCAGGTTCCATCTGGTTGTTCTCGCAGAATTTCCCGTCAGGTGTGCGCCATCCTCCCATTGGCATCCCGAAATAAAGGGTTGGATCTATCTGAGTCTCCCACCAGACAAAAGTTCCGGTCCCGGGTATCGGCATGCCAAGAGTTTTTCCCACGCCTTTCAATTTATATGCGACAGGAAAGAGATGGGCGTCTGAATAATTACTTTCACCAATCAGCACGATGGACGGTTTTATCCATTTATCATATGGTTCATAGCCGACAGACTGTCCATGCGGAATTATATCGATATATTTTTTACCGCTCAGAAAATCAGATAGTTGTTCATGAATATTTCCTCCTCCGTTAAAACGCGTGTCCACAATTATAGCTTCTTTGCCGATATTTCGTCCAAGAGCTTCTTCAAAGACGGTTCTCATGCTGGCGTCATTCATTGCCCTTACATGAACATATCCGATTTTTCCTTCAGATAGTTTTTCAACCTCCAGGCGCCTGTTTTTCACCCAGCGCTTATACAGAAGTTCATTTTCTTCACTCAGGGAAGCAGGTTTTACACTTTCTTCCCAGCGTTTATTTGCTGAAGGGTCATAAACTGATAAAAGTGTCAGGTTATCATTCTTGCGGTTTAGCAACTGGTAAAAATCGATCGAATCAACAGACTGTTCGTCAATCTTTTCGATGATCGTCCCTGCCTTGATTTTCGATGAAGCTTTATCGACAGGACCTCCTTCGATCACTTCCGCAATATTCAGCCCTTTCCCTGTGTAGTTGTAATCATAAAAAAGTCCCAGGGTTGCTGTTTTATCCGAATTAGGTTTGTCGAACCGGTATCCGCTTCCTGTATGTGATGCATTCAGCTCACCGAGCATCTCGCTGAGCATTTCTGCAAAATCATAATTGTTATTGATGAATGGGAGGAACTTTTTATATGTCCTGTAATAAAAGTCCCAGTCGATGCCATGAAGATCTTCCACATAGAATTTTTGTTTCAGCTGGCGCCAGGTATGATCGAAAATGTAATTCTTCTCGGCGATCTCGTTGATTAACATTTCACCGCTGACTTTAAGTGGTTCGTTCTTACCCGATTCCGTTTCAATCTTCATGGTTTTTCCGTTTGCCAGCAGGAAAATAAACTTGCCACTGGGAGAAAGCTCCATACTTGCATTGTTGACCCCGAGCTTGGCCAACAGTTTTGTTTCTTTAGTACGAAGTTCAGTGACCCACAGATCATTGCCCTTATCAAACCTTGTAAGGTAGTATAGCTTCTCTCCGTCTTTAGAGAGAACCCAGTCGGAAGCATCAGAGGTATGAATGGTAAGTCTGTTTTTACGTTCCGTAAGGTTGGTCCAGTCGATAACTATTTCTTTTTTCAGAGAATCTTTTTCTGTCTTTGCCTCAGGAGTTTTCTTTCCTTTTTTGTCAGCAGATTTTGCTTTCTCTTCTGTCTCTTTTTTCTCTTTTTCATCTTTTGCTTCCTTCTCTTTCAGCAGGGCAAATTCCTCCTTCGTAAGGTTAAAACGGTCAAAAGATTCTTTGGAAAAGAACAATGCATAGACATCCCCGGTTACAGGATCACCGCTTTGCTGACGTGCCCCTTCCCTGTTAGAACCCCAGATCATCACTTTCCCGTCCATTACCCATTTCGGGGCAAAATCGTCATACCCGCTTAGTGTCAGGTTGTGAATTTCACTTTTACCGTCCGATGCAACCAACCCGACTTCAGTTGAAAAGAGGCGTTCGGGATAACCAAACTGAACAAGAAACCATTTCCCGTCGGGAGACCAGCTGTAATACTGGTCACCATCCCTGTATGAATAGTTCTTGTCTGCCGTCATAATTGTCCGTACCTGTTTCGAAGCAAGGTTGACGACCCTGAGAACAACCCTGTTCTCGAGGTATGCAACTTCTTTTCCATCCGGAGAGAATACTGGCTGGTACTCTTCAGCAGCGGATGCAATTACGGGTTCTTCCTTCAATACCGTCGATACATAAAAATAAGGCTCCTCCTTCCGGATTATAGCTTTAGTATATACATTCCAGTTATTGTCTTTCTCGGCTGCATATACGAGCGTACGACCATCGGGGCTGAAGCTTACACTTCGTTCCTGCCATGGAGTATTGGTTATCCGTTTGGTTATACCTCCTTCCATGCTGGTTACAAATATCTCACCCCGGCAGACATAAGCAAACTCCTTACCGGTCGGTGATAATTTAGCCTCAGAAAAGTACTCGCTGACCGGCACATATTTTTCTACAGGAGTGCGTCCGTCGTTTGAAATTATTATATCGATTTTTTTTGGTGAATTACCGGGTTTCAGTGTATAAACTTCGCCATCATAGCTGAAGCAGAGCGTGTTATCTGAAGCCAGGCTCAGAAAACGGACCGGATTATTAGTGAAGCTTGTAAGTGGTTCGTTTTTTGAGGGATCTGCCAGCGAGCTCTTAAATACATTGAATGAACCGTTTTGCTCGCTCAGATAATAGAAGTCATTATTATTTGAATCGAAGACAGGATTACGGTCCTCCCCGTTAAATTGTGTCAGTTTTGAATATTTCTGCTCCCTGAGATCGTACACCCATATATCGTGAGTGATCGACGAGGTGTGGTGTTTCCTCCAGATATTCTCATAACCTTTAATGTCGTGAAAGATCAGTTTGTCTCCTGTCGTATTGATAGATGCATCAAGTGCAGGAGTCGGAAGAACCATGGAAACTTTTCCTCCAGTAACTGGTACGCTGTACAACTCGCTGATCAATGATACCGGGAATTGTGCATTTGACGCAAGATCCTGTCTGTAAGCTGAAAAGAGTACTGCATTGTTATCTGCAGTGAAGCTGCAGGGTAATTCGTTCCCCGAATAAAAAGTAAGACGTTTACCTTCGCCACCGGAAGATGGAATTACAAAGACATCAAAATTTCCATAGCGGTCGGAAGCGAACGCGATTCTCTTACCGTCCCTGCTCCATCGTGGAGAGAACTCATACGATTCGCTGATTGTCAAAGGAACTGCCGTTCCTCCGTCAGATGGAACCGAATATATATCACCTTTATAAGTGAAAAGAATAGTCTTGCCGTCTGGCGATATTGCTGTATACCTGAGCCAGAGAGGATTATTCTGTCCAAATGCAGAAACAGTCATCATGGAGACCATTGAAATGATCAGTAATTTTTTCATATAAAGTTGTTTTAGGTATCAAAAAGGAAGCATGCAATCAAATAAAAATTCTGATGTTTTTTTATGATTTAACTTATTTTTATAGTCAATAATTATTTTTTCGTTGAACTTTCTCAACCCAAAGTTAGACTATAATTTTGAAATTTATCCGATAACCGGAATTTTCAGGATAGCTACGTTGCGGCAGGTTGCAGGTTGCACATCACTACTCGCTCTACCCGGCGAGATACATTAACTCTCTGGTAAAATTCTATCTTTGTTTTATACATGTAATTAATCGTGAAGAACAGGCTATTGATATTTATGTTTTTATTAACAGGATTGCCAGGTAATGCACAATTGGTTAAAAAGCCGTTCATTATTGAGCCGAAGATACATACAGGCATGATCCTTCCTTTTTACGAAGCCCTTGACTATCTTATCCGGGATGATATTTATGCATTCGACCTTTCTTTAAGCTTTCCTGCATACGGAAAGGATTTCTGGGAGAAACTTTACCGTTACCCAAGACCGGGTATCGGATTTTCATACTGGAGCCTCGGTAATGAAGAAGTATTTGGCAAGGCGTATGCTTTATACAGTTTTATTAATATCCCTTTATATAAACGGGCGGAAAAATTTTCATTTAATTACCAGGTTTCTTTTGGAGGAGCATATCTCTCCAGAAAATTTGATGTATACGAAAATCACCTTAACCGGGCAATCGGCTCACATACAAATGTTTACATCAGGCTGGGGATAGATTGTAAAATAAGGTTATTTCCCCGCAGCGACCTGTTAATTGAAGCAGGAACAACACATTTTTCCAATGGAAAAACAAGGTCGCCAAATTACGGTATCAATATTGGTTCCTTCTCACTCGGGTTTAATTATCTTTTCAGTAATACCGGCATTACCTTTCCGGAACCGGAAATTCCTGAAATCGGGAAACGGTATATTCAATCGGTTATATATTCAGCAGGATCAAAGGTTTACGATAACCTTGTGGGTACAAGATATTTTATCTCATCAGTTTCTTATAATCTGGAGTACCTTATAAATCACAAAAGGAGAATCGGGCTTGGAGCCGATTTGTCTTATGATGGATCCATAAGTGAAGCCCTTGCAAGTGATGATGGCACACCGGATAAAGATTTTACCAGTCTTGTACGGGTTGGGCTGCATGCGTCTTATTCCATCAGATATAAACAATTTATTATGGGAATTCAGGTCGGACATTACCTGTATTCAAAGTATACTGTTCTTACCCCGGTTTACAACAGAATATCGGTACAATACCTGTTTACAAATAATGTGGTCGGGAGGATATCTATTAAATCGCATATGGGTAAAGCTGATTGCCTGGAATTCGGGATAGGGTATTGCTGGTGAAAATAAAACACAGAATGAAATATTTATTAACATATCTATTAATTGCTTCATCCTTTTTTGTTTCGTGTCAGAAAATATTTTTTAATGAAGATGAAAGGACATGGGAGATTCTTCTTGAGGATTTTCATGCTGTGAAAATCAAAGGCATTTACAATATTATTCTTACCCAGGATTCAACAAACCGGCTGGTCATTACAGGGAAGAATAATATCAATTCTATCAGTGCTGTTATTAAGGATGATACGCTTATTATCAATGATCACAGGGGGATGTCTCTCAATCCTGACATGAATACACTTGCTCTTCATTTCAGCAGTCTGGAATATATGGTAACTTATGATCCGGCAAATGTTTCAAATACAGATACCATAAAAGCAGACCGGTTTGCTTATGATGCCATTGGAGAAATTGCAGAGGTGAGGCTGGTTGTTGATTGTAATAGTATTGTCGTTTTTAATTCTGCCAATACACTCGGTTACTTATATTTTTATGGTAAAGCCAATAATTCTACTTTTTGTAACCGCTATGGATGCTGCATTTTTGCCGGTAATCTAATTTGCAAGAATGCAGAAATTATAAATGAATCTGTAGGTGATGTGTACATTAATGCTTCCGAAAACATCAAAGCATATATATGGGGACCAGGTAATATCTATTACCATGGGTCTCCCGCTATTGAAATTGCTGAGAAAAGAGGTGATGGCAAGGTAGTCCGGATTGATTAAAAATCTATTTTCAAAAAACACAAGTTTCCTCCGCATCAGTAACTTTTAACAAAAGAATAAATTGATCCTTGGTATGAAAGGTCACACTACCATTTATTTTCTTTCCTTAATATTTCACATCATGAAAAGACCTATTTGTCAAAAACATAGCAAATCTTATATAAAATCTGAAGTAGTTTATGTAACTTACACATCTTATGTAATACTTATAGTATCAGATAAGTATAGAAGTATTAACTGTCGGGATTAAAATTTTTAATAAAATGAAAAAGTTAATCAAAACAGGTAATGTATTCATGTTGGTTAGTCTGATAATCATCAAGAGCCTTCCTTTACTGGGGCAACAGAATTATGTAGCTTATAACTCCGGATCCAGGTCATCATTATTTTCGGATGGCTTCAATGATAACTCAAACCAGTGGATAACTGACAACCAGTGGATAAGCGGTAAGTTCGAAGGAGGATATTATAATATCATCTGTAAAAATTATCAGCAAACTACAGGTCTCTCATATAAGACTGTCCCAATTACTATGAGCACAGACTATGAGATCGAAGCTGCAATAAAAGTCATTAAGGGAACAGGTGCCCTTGTTTTCGGATTGACAGATAAATTCGACCATTACAGGATTGAGATATCCGAAAACAACACCCTCGCGGTCATTAAAGATACGCCTTCAAAAAGAAAGGTTGAGAAACTATTCAAAGGACCAGGTATTTTCCAGATTCAGGAAGATTTCTATAATAAACTGACTGTCAGGTGTATGGGCGGAATTTATTATATCTTTGCCAATGAAGTGCTTGTAGGTCAATTTAATAATATCAAGCCTGAAGGAAATGGTATTGGCTTCAATGTCGGGACGGATTCGGAGATATCGGTAGATTATATGGAGGTCTCTTACCTTACAGCCGCTGCCTCTCCGGAACTTGCAACGAAAGAAGCGACAAAACGAGGAAATGTAATTCCGAATATGCCGGCAGTTGCTTCTGGTTCCGGGCCGGTAATTTCCTGGATAAGCCCTTCGGGAACAAACACAATTCTTGAATCTTTTTCTGCAAAAGTAAGAGCAGCAGTAAAATCAGAATCCGGATTGAAATCAGTATTATTTTATGTTAACGGTGTTTCAAGAGGAGAAGGCGAAGTACTGCCATCGGCTGAAAACGACCAGACATTTGTTGTTGAGAAAGCCATTAACTTCGGACCAGGACAAAACAATATCTATATTGTAGCAACGAACAATAATGGTGCGACAAAGTCAGAGTTAAGATATTTTTCAAATCCGTTAGCTGTGGTGCCTGTTGTTTCATGGTCGAATCCCGAGAATTCAAGTACACTTGTTAACAAGGAGAGTTTTTCTATAGGTGCATGTATAAAATCTCCTACAGAACTGAAATCTGTGAAACTGCTGGTTAACGGAAATATTCAATCTGAAGACAATGTTTTCCAGGTATCAAATATGGGAGACTGCAACTATAACTGGCAGAGCTCAATTGTTCTTAAAGAAGGAGATAACAACATTTATATAATCGCAACCAATGTTGCAGGAAGCACAACGTCGGAAAAGAGGCTGATAAAGCTTCAGCCTTCACTTGCCGAGAGAAGGCTCGCACTTGTTTTCGGTAACTCCCAGTACAGTACCAGCACTCCTTTGAAAAATCCGGTGAACGATGCCAATCTTATGGAAGGAACTCTGAAGGAGCTTGGTTTTGATGTGATCAAGCAAATCAATGCAGGAAAAGATGAGATGATGACCGCCATCAGGGAGTTCAATGAAAAGCTTCCGACTGCAAATGTTGCCCTGTTTTATTATGCTGGTCATGGCAACCAGGTTGATGGAAAGAACTACCTGATACCTGTGGATGCAAAACTAGAGAAGGAGGGCGACTGCAAGTTTGAGGCGATTCCTGTCGATTTCATTGTTGAGGAATTTGAACGATACCCTGAGAATACCAATATTGTGATCCTTGATGCCTGCAGGAACAATCCATTTGCTGCCTGGGCCCGCGGCGGTGCAGCAGGATTCCGGGCAATGAACTTCACAAGCGGAACCCTGATATCATTTGCCACTTCAGAAGGAGCCACTGCAGCTGATGGAAAAGGAGCAAATGGTCTGTTTACAGAGGAACTGGTAAAACAGATGGCGATACCTCAATCTATACTGAATGTTTTCATGAATACCCGCGTGCAGGTGAGAAAGCTGAGCAATAACCAGCAGATACCAATGGAATGGAACAAGCTGAACGGGGATTTCTTTTTCAAGAAGTGATTTTTTGATAAAACTATTGATAACCGTTTCTGGATCTTATTTTTTAGGCAATCATAGAACTTACTGGAAAGAAGAAATATGATGTTGTTTGGGATTTCTTATTCATTTATACATTAATGATTTAATGTTATGAAAAAGTTGTTGCTCCTTTTCATTCTGCCCGGATTCTTTCTCCTTTTTCCAGCTCAACTGATTTATAGCCAGACATTCACTGAACAGACCACTATTATATTAACGACAGTATCAAATAGTTCTGCAGCCTGGGGTGACTATGACAGTGACGGAGATCTTGATATTTTGTTAACAGGAAATGGTAAAGCAAAGATCTATCGGAATGATGCAGGATCATTCACAGATATTAATGCCGGATTGACAGGTATAAATTCCGGTATCGCTTCATGGGGAGATTATGATAATGATGGAGATCTTGATATTATTATTTCCGGAAGCTACTATACAATAATTTACAGGAATGATGCAGGGGCTTTTACTGATATATCAGCCGGATTGCCAGGCCTGAATCAGTGTTCTGCAGCATGGGGAGATTATGATAATGATGGTGACCTGGATCTCTTATTGGCCGGTGTTACATCTTCAGGTGAAAGAATCTCAAGGATATACAGGAATGATAATAATGTCTTTACAGATATTGAGGCAGGCTTGACGGGAATCTATGCAAGTTCTGTCGCATGGGGAGACTATGATAATGATGGTGACCTTGACATAGTTATCCTGGGCAGGTCGAGCATTAACCAGATGATTGCAAAGATCTATCGCAACGATAATGGCGTTTTTAATGATATAAATGCCGGTTTGTCAGGCGCTTATTATGGCTCTGTAGCATGGGGAGATTATGATAATGATGGTGACCTTGACCTCCTGTTAACCGGCAGCAATTATATCCTTAAATTATATAGAAATGGTGCCGGAATTTTTAGTGAAGTCAATACGGGATTACCGGGTGTAAGTAATTCAACTGCTGCATGGGGCGATTGTGATAATGATGGTGATCTTGATATTCTGATAGCCGGATATTCTTCAACCGGAGAGTACATTTCGAACATTTACAGGAATGACAGCGGTACCTTCAATAATATAAATGCAGGATTATATGCGCCAATACCCCGGGGATCAGTTGCCTGGGGGGATTATGATGGTGACGGAGACCTGGACATCCTGCTTACAGGTGGTAATGTTTCAAAGATTTACAAGAATGTATCAACTACCTCAAACACAGTTCCTTCTGCCCCATCCGGTTTAGCTGCAACATCGACAGGGACAGGCATGGTCCTTTCGTGGAATAAATCGACCGATACGAAGACACTTCAGACAGGATTGACCTATAACCTCTATATCGGAACTTCATCCGGAGCCGTCAACAAAAGGACACCTATGGCAATTTTACCAGGAGGTTATAGAAAGATCGTTAAGAAAAGTGAAATCCAGTCTAATTCATGGACGATCAAAAGGCTTTCCGCAGGCACCTATTACTGGAGTGTACAGGCAGTTGATAATAGCTTTGCGGGATCTGGTTTTGCAACCCAGACGACATTTACCGTACCATTCTCAAATTCTGTTTCTCCTGCCACCGACCAGGTAATCGCAGTTAACCAGGCCAGTGCAGCATTGACCGTTACTGAATCCAGCGCCCCGACTTCCAGGCAATGGAAATACTCAACCGTTAACGGGGGCCCTTATAATCAGTCAATTTCAGGCGCTACAGCAACAACATGTTCTCCGTCCTTTCCCTCCCTTGGCACTTATTACGTTATTTGTGAGTCAACCAGGAGTGGAATTGCTTATATAAGCAACCAGGTTAAGATAACGGTCTCATATTTTATACCTCAGACAGGGTTAACTCTGCCTGGCATCCAGAATGGTTCATCTGAATGGGGAGACTACGACAATGACGGTGATCTGGATCTCCTGTTGACAGGAACAAGTCAGACTGATGGTTACATTTCAAGGATCTACAGGAACGATACAGGCATCTTTACTGATATCATTGCAGGCCTCGCCGGAGTGTCAAACAGCTCCGCTTCATGGGGAGATTATGATAATGATGGTGACCTGGATATTGTATTGACCGGCATTTATACATCAAAAATTTACAGAAACGATGCCGGAGTATTCACTGATTTAAATGCAGGGTTAGTTGGTGTTGATTATGGCACTGTCAAATGGGGTGACTATGACAATGATGGTGATCTGGATCTTTTACTGATGGGAAGGGCTTCCGGATCTTACGGAGTTTCAATAATCTACAATAATAACAATGGCATTTTTTCCGATATAAGTGCCGGGTTGCCGGGTATATACGAGGGATCAGCAGCATGGGGCGATTATGACAATGACAGTGATCTTGATATTATTCTGGCGGGAAATAATCCTGCTGGTGGTATTACCAGGATTTTCAGAAATGACAATGGAACTTTTACAGATATTAATGCAGGATTAACAGGTCTCGCTTCCTGCTCAGTTGCCTGGGGAGATTACGATAGTGACGGAGATCTCGATATTTTAATGTCTGGCTCTTATTCTACATATATTTACAACAACAATAACGGTAATTTCGCTTCAGTTAATTCTTCATTACCAGCATTAACTAACTCTCGTGTAGCATGGGGTGATTATGATAATGATGGTGACCTGGATATTTGCTTGTCAGGAAAAGGTCTTACCGGGTATGTCACAAGGATATTTCAGAATAATAATAATTCGTTTTCTGAGGTTGTGACAGGGCTGGCAGCCGTTTATGACGGATCTGTTGCCTGGGGAGACTATGATAAGGATAACGACCTTGATCTTATTGTGACAGGCACTTCTTCATCAGGTTATTTTACAAAAGTGTACAAAAACAACATTGGTACACCAAACGACATCCCTTCAGCTCCTGCAAACCTGCAGACTGTTATCGGAGGCAATAAAGTTACATTTACATGGAACAGATCTTCGGATTCAAAAACCGGTCAGGCTGGTCTTGGTTATAACTTATATGTTGGCACAAATTCAGGGTCTGTGAATAAAAAGTCTCCAATGTCAGATGTTCCGGGAGGTTTCAGAAGAATAGTACAGAAAGACGGGCAGGTAAATACATGGTATATTAAAAGGCTTCCTGCAGGTAACTATTTCTGGGCTGTTCAGGCAATTGATAATTCATTTGCAGGATCTTCTTTTTCAACCGAAGGAAGTTTTACAATCTCTTATGCGACTTCAATAAGTCCGGTAAATGATCAAAATCTTATAATAAACCAGAGCGGAACAGCACTTGCTGTTTCCGAAACTTCTCCTGCTGATTCACGACGATGGAAATACTCAACTGTAAGCGGAGGTCCTTATGATTATATTATTACAGGTGCCACAGGTACTTCCTATACTCCAGTTTTTACTGATTGGGGTACCTATTTTGTGATTTGTGAATCAATCAGAAATAGTATCATCTATAAGAGCAATGAGGTTAAAATCAAAGTTCCTCTTTTTACCGGATTAACTGCACTTAATCTCCCCGGGGTGTCTGGAAGCAGGATGAAATGGGGTGATTACGACAATGATGGCTATCTGGACCTTCTTTTTACCGGAAATGGTGGTATCGTAAGAATCTATCGAAACACTGCTGGCGTTTTTACAGATATTGCAGCAGGATTGCCAGGTTATTCTTTTAACTCAGTCGAGTGGGGAGACTATGATAACGATGGTGATCTTGATATCTTGTTTTCTGGTCCCGATTATTCAGGAATTTACAGGAATACTGCAGGCGTCTTTGCAGATATTGGTGCCGGGCTGCCATCAGGCAGCTACGAATTGGGCAATGCTACATGGGGCGACTATGATAACGATGGTGACCTGGATATACTCATGGTCGGCGATTACAATTCATACTTATACAGAAATGAAAACGGAACTTATGTACTTATTGATGCTGGACTTCCCGGTCTTTACGCTGGTTCATCTGAATGGGGTGATTATGATAATGACGGGGACCTTGATATTTTAATGACAGGTGCTGATAATTCGGGTTTTGGTGTGTCTCGAATTTACTGCAACGACAGAGGAAATTTCAGTCCTGTTTCAGCAGGATTAACAAGTGTGCAATACGGCTCATGTGCCTGGGGAGATTTTGACAATGACGGTGACCTGGATATTATAATAACAGGTTATGACAACAATTATTACAGTGTATCAAAAATATACAGAAATGATAATGGCATTTTCGCTGATATCAATGCCGAATTATTAAAAGTAAAGTATGGGTCAGCTGTCTGGGGTGATTATGATAATGACGGTGATCCGGATATATTTTTAACTGGCATGAGCGATGACGGCAGTACGGTTTCAAAAATATACCGTAACGATAATGGCCTTTTTACCGGCATTGATGCAGGGTTACCAGCTGTTCAGAACGGATCTGCAGAATGGGGAGATTTTGATAATGATAATGATCTGGATATTCTGATCTCAGGCACAAGCGATATGGGAAACATATCAGTTTTATACAGGAATAATATTACTACAGCAAATTCAGCACCATCAACTCCATCAAGTCTTCAGTCAGTCCCAGGCTCAAATAAAGTAACCCTTTCCTGGTCTAAATCAACTGATTCAGGTACACCTCAGAATGGATTATCTTATAATATATATATTGGAACCTCATCAGGATCGGTGAATAAAAAATCTCCAATGGCAGCAGTACCTGGTGGATACCGTCGTATTGTCAGGAAAGGATATCAAAGCAATACATGGATAATAAAGAATCTTCCTGTCGGCAATTACTGGTGGAGCGTGCAGTCTATAGATAATTCTTTTAAAGGTTCTGCATTTCCTACTGAAAACAGCTTTACAGTCCTTTTTACTAATTCCATAAGCCCAACCAGTCAACAAAGCCTGGGATTAAGTCAAAACGGAACTGCATTAACAGTTACTGAATCTGCTGTTCCCGCTTCCCGCCAGTGGAAATATTCAACAATCAGCGGAGGTCCTTATAGTCAAAATATTACCGGAGCTACAGGCACTTCTTATACCCCTAATTTCTCTTCTTTCGGATCATATTATGTTGTTTGTGAATCTGTATATAGTACTGTTACATATACCAGCAACGAGGTATTAATAAGGGTGCCTTATTTTAAGGAACAGACCGGGACAGGAATAACTGATTTTTACTACCAGGGTTCTGTCAAATGGGGTGATTATGATAGTGACGGTGATCTTGATATTCTGTTTACGGGAGAAGGCACTTCATCCGCAAAGATTTATAAAAACACTGCAGGCATCTTCTCAGATATCGCTGCCGGATTGCCACATATTATATATAGTTCTGCGGCATGGGGTGATTATGATAACGATGGGGATCTGGATATCTTGATCAGCGGTTATTCAACCAGTCAAGATATTACAAGGATTTACACTAATGATGCCGGAATATTTACTAATATCAATGCAGGTCTGCCAGGACTGGAATCCGGATCTGCTGTCTGGGGAGATTATGATAATGACGGAGACCTCGATATTCTATTATCTGGAAATAATTTTACAAAAGTATTCCAAAACAGTAATGGAGATTTTTCAGATGTTGGGGCCAACCTGGCAGGAGTAAGTTCAGGCTCCTGTGCATGGGGTGATTATGATAGTGACGGTGATCCTGATATCATTCTGACAGGAATGGTCGGGACCACTCCAATATCAAAAATCTATCGCAATGATAATGGCGAGTTCATTGATATAAATGCTGATCTCAATGGTGTTTCTAAGGGATCTGTCGCCTGGGGTGATTATGACAGCGATGGTGATCTCGATCTGCTTTTATCAGGTTTATCTTTAACTGATCCGCTTGCAATAATATATAAAAACACTAATGGTACTTTTTCTGATATAAGTGCCGGTTTGTCCGGATTTTATAACAGTTCAGCTGCCTGGGGAGATTTTGACAATGATGGTGACCTTGATATCTTAATCTCAGGTAACAATTCAGTTGAAAAGATTTCAAGGATCTACCGGAACGATAGTGGTGTATTTATTGATATCAAAGATGGACTTACAGGCGTTGACTACGCATCAGTTACCTGGGGTGATTATGATAACGACGGCGATCTGGATATTCTTTTAACAGGTTCCGGGCAATCAGATTACATTACAAAACTATACAAGAACAACATAACCACTTCTAATTCAGTTCCTTCAGCACCAGCTAACCTGAATTCGAGTATTGGGTCCAATAAGGTGATGCTGAATTGGGATAAGTCGACAGATTCAAAAACATTACCGGCCGGGCTTACTTATAATTTATATTTAGGTACTGCTCCGGGTTCAGTGAATAAGAAATCACCTATGTCAGCTCTTTCGGGAGGGTACAGGAAAATAGTGCAGAAAGAGATCCAGACAAACTCCCTGACAATAAAGAACCTGTCATCCGGAACTTATTACTGGAGTGTTCAGGCAATTGATAATGCATTCGCAGGCTCGGCATTTGCAACAGAAGCCATCTTCACGGTTAACTATTCAACAAGCATAAGTCCGATTGCCAGCCAGGCATTATCAATTTACCAGAATGGTAATTTGCTTACAGTCAGTGAATCTTCTCCTGCTGATTCAAGGCAATGGAAATATTCACAGGTCAGTGGTGGTCCTTACTCTAATATTATTACCGGTGCTACAGCGACAACCTGGACTCCGGTTTTCTCAGCATGGGGGAATTATTATGTAGTTTGCGAATCTGTAAAGGGATCTGTTTCATATATCAGCAATGAAGTAAAAATCATTGTGCCGGTATTCCTTGATCAAACCGGAATATCTGTACCCGGATTATTTAGAGGTTCAATTGCCTGGGGTGATTATGATAATGATGGTGATCTTGATCTTTTCGTGAATGGTCTTGCATCTCCGGGTGTTGCAGGTGTTAACAACCTGTCAAGGATTTATAGGAACGATGGTGGCACATTCACCGATATTCAGGCTGGTATTATAGGAATTATGCAAGGTACAGGTGCATGGGGGGATTATGATAACGATGGCGATCTGGACCTTATTATTTCCGGATTTCTAACCAGCGGAGGAAACTATACTTCAAAGATATACAGGAATGATGCCGGAATATTCATAGATATAAATGCAGGTTTGATAGGTCTGAATGGTGCCAGTGTTGCCTGGGGCGACTATGACAATGATGGTGATCTTGATTTATTAATGACCGGATATACTTATTCCGGTTCAGTATCCCTGACTACAAAAATATACAATAATAATAATGGAGTCTTTTCCGAAACTAATACTGGTTTACCTGGATTAATTGGGGGTTCAGTTGCATGGGGAGATTACGATAATGACGGTGATCTCGACATTCTTTTAACCGGAGACGCGAACTATACCGTTAGCTCTTTAATCTCAAAAATATACAGAAATGATAATGGTTCATTCACTGATATCAATGCAGGTTTACCCGGGCTGGCTTATGGCTCCTGCAATTGGATAGATTATGATAATGACGGTGATCTTGATGTTTTACTGACAGGAGACGCTTCATCAGAACCTATAACAACAATATTTCAAAACAATAATGGTTCATTTTCAGAAATCGCTTCCGGATTAACTCCAGTTTCATCCGGCTCAGTTGCATGCGGCGATTTTGACAATGACGGAGACCAGGACATTTTATTAAGCGGGACAGGCAGTTCCGGAATAATATCAAAAGTGTTCAGGAATGATGGAGGCGTATTTACTGAGATAAACGCCGGGTTACAGGGAGTATATAATTCCTCTGTTGCCTGGGGAGATTATGATAACGACGGTGACCTTGATATTGCCCTTTCAGGATGGAATTCAAGTGATTTTTATTCTAAGATATATAAAAATTCTTGCCTTTTGCCAAATACAAAACCTGATGCTCCTTCCAATCTTGTAGTTACACCAGAAAGCGTAAATAAGGTTATATTGTCATGGAATAAATCGACAGATTCACAGACTGCACAGGATGCTTTGAACTATAATATCAGGGTAGGAACAACTACAGGAGGCAGCAATATCGTAGGACCAATGGCATCTGCAACCAATGGATTAAGAAGAATTCCGGCCAGGGGGAATGCGGGGTTTAAAAACACCGGATATGCACTGAATATCCTTACTCCCGGCACATATTACTGGAGCGTTCAGGCAATAGACCAGGCTTATACAGGTGGCAACTGGGCAACTGAAAGCACATTTACTCTTCTCGAAGGGCCTGTAGCAACTGCTGCAACTGCAATCACTCAGACAGGCTTCACTGCAAACTGGGGAAGCTCTGCAGGCGCAACAGGCTACCGTATAGATGTAGCTACCGATGCCGCCTTCACAAGTCTGCAGTCCGGCTATAGCAACAAAGATGTTGGAAACATTACAAGTTCAACAATTTCGGGACTTACATCAAATACAGCCTATTATTACAGAGTAAGAGCCTATATCGCTACAGGAACCAGCATTATTAATTCCAATACTATACCTGCTAAAACCCTGGCAATTCCACCTGCTACTCCTACCTTACAGAGCGGATCTTCCTGCAATGATCTCGTAACACTTACATGGACTGCCGCTACAGAACCTAACTTTCTCAGATACAGGATCTACGGTGGAATTTCACCAAACCCTTCTGTCAGAATCGACTCAACTGAAAACGGAATAGCTTCAGCAACGACAAAAACAATCTCTGGTCTGAACCATGGTAACACATATTATTTCAGGGTGACTGTGCTTCTCAGTAATGGAGTGTCAAGCCAGTATAGCAATGAAATACAGGTGACTGTTAAGAAGGGGGTAATTCCGAAAATAAAATCAAAATGGAACGATGTCCTTATTTGCTATAATTTAGGTGATTCAATTAACCTCTTCCAATGGTACAAAGGGGCATCAGTAATATCCGGTGCTATTGGCCAGTATTATGTAACAAACAAAGCGGCCGGGAGCTACAGTGTATTAACAACTGATAAAAATGGCTGTATTAACTCCTCCAACATAATAAACCTGACAGGAGCAAAATCATTGTCTGTATTCCCAAATCCTGCTGAAAACAGTTTTACTCTTAACCTCAACAGTGAGACCCTGGGAAGGACGATGATCACTCTCTTTAATTCATCAGGTGTAAAAGTTCTTGAATACGAAAGAGAGAAGTTGAAAGAGGAGCTTAAATGTGAAATCCCGGCAGATAATCTTCCATCCGGGACCTATACGATTGAAGTGCTGGTGAACCAGGAGGAGCTATCCTTCTCGCGGGTAATTGTAATAAACTGAAAACTTAATATATCTCAGCATGAAAACTGAAAGGTCATATATCAGATTTATTGCTTTGACAATAATATCATTCATGACATTTAATGCAATTGTCTTTTCCCAGGGGACGGATTCAGGAAGAAAATATGCCAAAGAGGGGAAATTATATACCGGTATTGTAATCACTCCGCAGATAACCAGCATAAACAACAATGGTTTTTCTGCTGCAAAAACCTTAAATCAAAAGGGAGGAACCTCACTGGATATAAATCTGGAAGGCGGATATTTCTTTTCGAAAATGATAGGAATTTCTATTGGCGGCGGAATGGGGTCTTATTCGACAAATTTAACCATTGATTCATGTTCCTTTTCATTCCTGTCAACAGACTCAGAAAATGAGTCGTACGAAATGAGAATAAATGGGAAATCTATAACTGAGGAACAGAAGATCTCCTTCCTGAGAATACCTGTGTGTGTAGTCCTTAAGATACCTGCAGGTGCGAAACTGGGATTTTACGCAAAAGCCGGATTAAGTTTTAATATTCCAATAGTCAAGAGCTATAGTGGCAGTGGCATATTTACCTATAACGGCTACTATGCAGCTTACCCTGTTCTGCTGCACGACCTTCCTGCTTATGGGTTCCCCAGTGACCTAAATACCAAAGCATCAGGTGACCTGGAGATAATATCTTTCAGTCAGACTCTGGTAGCTTCAGGTGGAGTTTCCTACTCCTTAAATGATGCAATCCAGCTTATTCTGGGACTCCAGTTCAACAGATCTTTGGGGAGTATTTCAGACTATAGTACGGATTCTGATTACAGTCTTACCTCAAAGGCGAATGAGCTGAACAGTATCATGGGCGGCACTTCAGGGGCAGGCGTACAGGGATTTGGGGTAAGTCTGGGATTAAGATATTATATCAGGTAAACCTGATCCGGCCATCTGAAAAGTGATTAATACAATAACTTATTACCAGCCCTCGGAACAGCGCCAGGGGCTTATTTATAAATAAGATTGACTTTGGTCTAAACAAGGTGTAAATCTAACAATTACCAGCATTACATAGCCGTTGTTTATCTTATAAGTCGAAATTTATTACTGGGAAAATTGCTATTGTATCCAAAAGGAGGTTAACCATCCGGATAAGTATTCTCAACATCTTAGCTATGCATATGTTATAATGTATTTTTCAGGAAATCCATAATTGCTTTTACAGTTAAGGGGAAATCTTTTCTAGATATTTGAATTAATAAAATGAAGGTTGAGAGCATCAGCAGTGACTTGACTCCCAGAATATGGTCAGAAACAAGGAGGAGTTCAGTCTGAATCATCTTCCCGGTGGGAAATATGAGCGATCCTGGAAAGGTTTCCTGAAGGAATTAGTTGAGATGACCCGCTATGTGAGTAAGTACTTTTTTCTGGCAATAGTGCTGGCAGCTGCTATTCCTGTGATTCAGCTGCTGGCAGCATTGGGGATGTCCAAAGGAGCGGTGCTTACCTATTTTATTTCCGGGCCGGTGACTAAAATATCCAATTTGGTGATTCTCCAGGCTGCTTTCAAAAGAGCCGTCATGATTCAGTACTTAGCCATACGGATTCTGGGCGCAATAGTCCTGGGGCTGTTAAATATCCTGTTTTAAGATACTATTGTACCTGAATAGGCATACAAACATCCCATTAACATCTTAACAGCTAGTCTAAGGAATTGAGTGTGTATATTTACTGTGTTATATTATGGAGTCATCGGTATCGTTAAGATCATGTACTGAAACTTCGACCATCAAACTTAAAAGCTATGAAGGAAAGAAGATCCTGAGGACCGGAATGGCGATTCGGATAACGATGGCTTTACCAACCTGGAAGAGTATTTACATAGCATAGTGGGCTATTAGAATGGAAACATGGATGAATTTTCCAGGAAAGCTAACTTCTAAGAAAGAACTTTTTAATTTTAAAATTATTTTTATGAAAACTCATGTTAATTATCTCGTTTTAGTTTTGTTTTTACTTATTGGCACCACCTTAACAGCCCAGGAAAATGCTCCTGGTCGGATACCGGACTATGAGGTTCCTTATGAATACCCTTCTGTTGATGGCATCAAAAATGTTTTGAATCGCGTACGCCTTTATTATGAATCTACCAGCCCGCGGATCATTATCGATTCTGAAACAGGCAAAGAGATCACTGAATTTAAGAAACCAAATAAGAATGCATTGGTTTCACCAGGCTTTTCGAGCGAATGGTCCTACAACCATGGGGTTGTACTTTCAGCCTTCGAGTACATTGATGATGTGACCGGTGATCCGGCCTACTTTGCCAACAACACCGCTTTTTATGATTTGGTGATTGAGACCCTGCCCTATTTTATTAAGAATCGTGAGGAATTTGGTGAAGAAGCCAGTAATGGTTGGGGTAGGGCCCCCAATTTTCGTGCGCTTGATGATTGCGGTTCCATCGGTGCTGCCATGATTAAAACTTACTTAAAGGATAAAAATGATGATTATCTCGAACTGATCAACATCATGTCAGATTACATTTCCAACAAGGAATTCCGCCTGGAAGACGGTACCCTGGCACGTCATCGCCCTCAATACCAGTCCATATGGGCAGACGATATATACATGAGCGTACCCTTTCTGGCTAACATGGGAGTACTCACCGGAGATCATAAATATTTCGATGATGCAGTAAAACAGATTATACAAATTGCTGAGCGCTTATATATTCCGGAGAAAGAGTTATTCGACCATGGGTGGAGTGTAACTTCGGGAGATTATGATCCACGTTTTTACTGGGGACGTGCAAGTGGGTGGGCGCTGATGGCGATGGCTGAATTGCTTGGTATATTGCCTGAAGAATATCCGGGCCGGGATGATGTTATGCACTTGTATCGCTCCATGATCCGCAGTCTGGCCGGACTGCAAAACGGATCCGGTTTCTGGCATAACATGCTGGATAAAACCGACACCTTCCTGGAAACATCCTGCACAGCCATGTTTACCTTTGCTGTTGCCAAAGGCATCAATGAAGGATGGATTAGCCATGTATACGGACCGGTGGCGCTCACAGGGTGGAATGCCATCACAACGCGTGTAATTGAGAATGGTGCGGTCGATGGTACTTGCGAAGGCACAACATTCGCCCACGATAATACTTATTATTATCATCGTGGCAAAAGCATACACGCAAACCATGGCTACGGCCCGGTACTCTATGCCGGTGCAGAAATGATTCGCTTGTTGCAAAATGACAAAATAGAAGTACAAAAGGCCAGGATGAATGCCCGCAACATTACCTTTCACTTCCGCTTGAAAAGCGAATGGCCTGAAAACTAGCAGAACCTTTATTCAAAATCGCAATTGCAGGTTTGCTTTGCTTTAGTCAGTTCATTGTTACGATTGACATAAAATACAAATACACTAAAAGGGAAGTAATATGAGTGATTTTGGAAAATCACGGGCCGGCTGGTGTGTGAAATCATATGAGGAGGCAAATCATCCACCGGTGGTTGTGCTGGGGCATGCGGCGAACCTGAAGGCTTCGAGAACAATGAACAGTGGACGGAAGGCAAAGATGTTTCAAATGTTTATCAGCCGGATCTCACGATTTATTTGCCTGAGCACCAGGAAGGGCTTTCTTCTGCAGTCATAGTTTCCCCAGGAGGCGGTTATCGAAAAATAGTAATGGAGAAAGAAGGTTACAAAGTGGCAAGATGGTTGAATGAGAATGGTATTGCAGGATTTGTATTGAAATATCGTTTAAATCCGGAAGAAGCATTACGTGACGCACAAAGAGCTGTCAGTCTGGTACGTAAAGAGGCAGAAAAATATAACATTGACGAAAATAAAATTGGGGTTATGGGATTTTCGGCAGGAGCGCATCTTGCGGGCAACCTGGTTGAAGATAATGAAGATCGAGAAAGTTATGACGAGATCGATGCTGTATCATCGAGACCCGATTTCTGGGCTGGCGTCTATGGGTCTTATGGAGATGTTGGAGGATCCGGGGGCAAAAGATTCGCTAAAAAATTAGAAGTTCGCAAGGATATCCCCCCAACGTTTTTGGTTCACGCAGGTTACGATTCAAAAGTACCGGTGCTGGGTAGTGTTAAACTATATATTAATCTTAAGGAAAAAGGTGTTCCTGCTGAGCTGCATGTTTACGAGCAGGGTGAGCATGATTTTGCCCTGGAACTTAACAGGGGTCCGGTTGTAACAAGTACGGTTACTGATTGGCCCATACGGTTTATCGAGTGGCTGAAGGTGAGAGGGATTTTAAATAAAATATCAAATGAAAGTCAATCGTCGTAATTTTTTCACCACTGCATTGGCTGGCGGAGCAGCAGCAACATTACCTTTTTCATCCTGCCAGTCGGGAATTAGGGAGATGACCTATGCTAAACTTGATGAAGCGATGAACCGGCCGGTTCTTAAAAGGAACCTGTTTTCTGAACCGGTCATTATTGAAACTCTTGAATTGCTTGAATATAAAGAGAACTACCTATGTCGTGTTCGGTCAATAGATGGGGCCGAAGGATTTTCTTTTGGAAATAGTCAATTGAGTTCACTCTACCCCATTTTCATTAAACCGTTGCAGCCATTTTTCATCGGGAAAGATGCTCTTAACCTGGAGTTTTTACTTGAGGAAGCGTACGTTTATCAAAGCAACTACAAGCTGCAAAGTGTAGCCTTTTGGGTGCCGCTGGCTACAATAGAATTTGCCATACTCGATATGCTTGGTCGAATTTTAAATACACCGATGGGACAGTTAATCGGTGAAATTTACAACCATGATATTAAGCTTTATCAGGCAAATAGTGAACGGGGTATTTCTGCGGAAGAGACTATGGGTCATCTGCTGAAACAATTGGAAGTCTCAAAGGCCGAGGCCCTAAAATTCAAAGTTGGCGGACGGATGAGCGCCCTGGAATTTCCCAAAGGGAGATCAGAAAAATTAATTCCTCTGGTTCACAAAACACTTGGTGATCAAATGGTTATTTTTACCGATTCGAATGGTTCATATGATGTTGATGAAGCTATTCGGATTGGAAAAATAATGCAAGAATACAACTTTGAATTCTATGAAGAACCTGTTCCTTTTGATTGGTATGAGGAGACCAGGCAAGTAGCGGATGCCCAAAAAGTACCCATTGCTGGTGGCGAACAAGAGGGAAGCATGGATAATTTTCGATGGCTATTGGGTAACGATGCCATTCATGTCCTGCAGGCTGATATGTTCTACTTTGGAGGAATGATTCGTTCAATGAAAGTCGCTCGTATGGCGGAGGTATTGGGTAAGGTACATACGCCACATGTATCTAATATCGGGTACGTTTACATGCTGCATTTTGTATCTGCCATTCCCAATGCAGGCAGATATCATGAATTCAAATCGCCCTTTGATGACGATATGTCATTTGAATGCAAAACATCAAGTCTTTTACCAGAAGATGGCATTGTTAAGGTCCCAACTGGTCCTGGAATAGGAATTGATTTTGATCCTGATTTTATTGAAAAACATCAGATTGTTAAAGGATAGATATTAGTGAAGTAGTACTAAAACCATCTATATGTACGGAACATCCAGGTCTGATTTTTTTTTTGTAAAATTGCCGGATATAATTAGCCTGATGATACCCAATTCAGTCCGGACAGTTTTTTACGAATTCCTTGATCATTTCTCTGCCAGCTATACCAGACAAATCCTTGGCGAAGCGATCAGGTTATTAGGACAGCTTTGGCCTTATCTTGTGGCGGGGATTGTTATCTCCACAGTGATCAAAGTATTTGTATCAAAAGAACAGATGTCCGCTTTTTTTAGTCGGCGACGTGAAACATCAACTATATTATTCGCTGCTTTTATTGGTCTGCTTTCTCCTGTTGGGAGCTATGTGATCATTCCTATGTCAGCAGCACTGTTGGTGATCGGTGTGCCACTACCGGCTTTGATGGCACTTATGGTCTCTTCTCCGCTTATGAATCCAAATCTTTTTGTACTCACGGCGGGTGCCATGGGACTGGAGATGGCCATTCTCAGGGTCCTGTCTGCCTTTTTCCTTGGAGCAGTAGCTGGGTACACTTCCAGATGGCTTATCAGGAAACAGTTTCTCTTTCCTGATAAGGTGATCAGGGACAATCAGCAATTCACCCTGGATCAGTTTTCAGGAAGCATCAGTGAGCGAACCGTATCAGGATTTCTTCTGGAACTTTACAAGATGGCCCGGTATGTCAGCAAATATTTTTTCCTGGCTATCCTGCTTGCCGCTGGTATAAAAATAGCCGTGAATCCTTCAATCATTATCAAACTTTTTAATAGCGATGGTATTTTATCCGTGATTTTGTCCACAGCAGCCGGAGTGCCTTTCTATGTTTGTGGAGGAGCCGCCATACCTGTGGTTCAGCAGCTGGCCGACCTGGGTATGTCACAGGGGGCTGTACTTGCTTATTTTATATCCGGACCCGTGACAAAAATTTCCAACCTGGTACTTATCCAGGCAACTTTTAAAAGGACGATCCTGATTCAGTATCTGACCATAGGGATTCTGGGTGCAATGGCATTTGGATTATTGTATAACCTGTTCTGAACCATCAAGGAAGGAATCCAATATCCTTCAGCAGGGACACAATAGTCCCAGAATGGGTATTCAGTAGTCCCAAATAATTCTAACTCAGGCCGTATTGAGGAATTGATTTATATATTGTATCAAATTTGTGAATATGAAACAAAAGAAAACCAGGAACCGCATTACAGTCTATTTGTTAGCTTTTGCTGCTGCAATAGCCATTTTTTGTGATATCGCGGTCGCCACTTTAGATGTTGAGCCTGGCACCTTCAGGTATGAATCTGAATTTGATGCCCTCTCAGGTGCAACAACTAAGGTTGGTATTGTTACATCAGATTATTCAGGTCTGCCGGATCCTGTTGAGCGCTCTACCAATCCATCTTATGAACAAATTGAGGAGATGGTCGGAAAAGCCATTGAGCTGCAGGGAGGATTTGGATGGGTGATTGATAAAGGAGATGTAGTCATGATTAAAGTTAACCTGGTAGGGGGAAATTCTCCATCCGGGGAGGGGGAAAATACTGATGTAAGGGTGGTGAAAGCCCTGATGCGTCAAATCCATAAATATACAGAGGGGGATGTGACAATGCAGGTTGCTGAAGGAACGGCCAGGGACAATGACGATCCCACGGATCCTAACAGTGTGTGGGGGAACTCCGGGTACATGGATTTGCTAACCGATTCCATGATGACTGGAATTAATTTCAGCCTGCTCAACCTCAACCAGTCCATCGAAGATTTAGTTGAAGTCGACCTGGGAAGTGAAGGAACATCGGCCAAACAGGGTAGTAAATATTTTGTGCACAGGGCAGAACTTGAAGCAGATGTCTATATTGCCGTTCCAGTCCTGAAGATACACGACACAGGAATCACCAATGCCCTGAAACTTCAGGTCGGATCGGCTCCGGGGTGTTACTATGGATATAACAAATATAGAAATTCATCGCGCACGGACGGGCTTTATCATAATGTTGATCACCGGGTATGGACCACGGAGATGATTGTTGATCTGTGTCATATAGCCGATATAGATTTTGTGGTGGTGGATGCAATTATGTGCCTGGAGATATCAAAAAACGCTAATATAAGCCACCAGGTTCGTTTTAATACCATCCTGGCCGGTGCCGATCCGGTGGCCGTTGATCATGTATCTGCAAAACTGATGGGACTTAATCCGGATGATGTAGCACATATTACCCTGGCGGAGAAGGTTGGATTGGGTACCAATGATCCCGAACGCATCAGTACGGTGGGGGTTCCCCTCAGCCAGGCTATGAAAAGGGTAAAAAAGAGTCAGCATGAGGATGGGAAATTTGGGCAATCGAACCGGACATGGATTCTCTCCCAGCCTTTTGAAGGAATCTCGATTGATAATGAGTATTTTATAGATGAAGCTACCATAGAACCCATCCCGGGAGAAGGAGGATGGTCAGAACC
Organism: Bacteroidales bacterium; assembly: GCA_025454795.1. GTDB lineage: Bacteria > Bacteroidota > Bacteroidia > Bacteroidales > VadinHA17 > LD21. The sequence goes on from JALONT010000006.1 coordinate 95,397, forward strand.
CGTTTACTTTTTTGATGACCGCATTGACCTTCTTTCTTACTATGCAGGGCAGAAAGGCATGGTTTCGTATGCATTTACTTACTTCCATGCTGAAAAGGCCCAACAAGCCGAATTGTGGCTGGGTACCCAGGAAGGCATACAGGTTTACTTAAACGGGGAACAGGTGTATTATTTTAATCAGTTTGCTACTTATGGGGATATGGACCGGGGCAGCAAGAAAGGGTTTGTTAACATACTTGAGGGAAGGAATACACTTTTGGTGAAGACCGTTAATAATTACGGAGATTATAGTTTCGCTTTGAATATTTGTGAAGTCGAGAGCGATCCGTATTATTTTGGGAACAGGGTGGCCGGACTGAAGTTTTATTTAGATAAAAGTGGCACAGGCTCCACAATCAGTGGTCTGCAAAATAATAAGATGAGTATTGCAACATTATTTGAGTGCTATCCCAATCCTGCCTCTGACCATGCGACCATTCGTTTCCAGTTACAGAAACCGAAACAATCAACTGTACAGATTTATGATCTGAGTGGCAGGGTCGTTAAATCTTTTGGCAGTGAATACAGAACCTCCGGGACACATGAACTAACCTGGGATCTCAATAACAAGCTTGGTTCCAGGGTAAGTGGCGGGACCTACCTTTGTACCCTTCAGGCAGGGAAGCAATCCCGGAGTATAAAACTGGTTGTTAAGTAATTTATTATTGTAAGAACATCATTTCATGAAATCTGTTTTTAGATCCTTCATACTCTTATGCCTGGTCCTGCCGGGGGAATTTCTCAGTGCTTCTGACACCATTTATTATGAGGTATGGGATATTTCCAACCTGGAAGTTATTGGAGGACATACGGTAACTACCCTGGGAGATCCGCAGGTAGTGAGCACAGAGATCGGTGATGCTGTCCAGTTCGATGGGGTTGGTGATCGCTTGTTGGTTGACTTTAATCCCATTATGGATGCCAAAGAATTTACGGTTGAGCTGGTTTTTAAGCCCGATGCCTGCTATCCCAATAATACAGCACCGCGCTTTCTGCATATCCAGGATCCTGATGATCCCGAGGAAAAGCGGGTGATGATCGAATTACGGATCGATGCCAACAACCAGTGTTACATGGATGGTTTTATGAAAACTGATGCAGGAAGCCTTCCGCTGATTGATGAAACCCTTGTTCATTCCACCGGAGTATGGCAACATGTGGCCATTACATACAAGGATAGCACCTTTACAACCTATTTTAATGGCACAAAAGAGTTAAGTGGTACCCTTCATTACGCTAATGCCATTGTTAATACGCTTGGAAAGACATCTCTTGGTGCCAGGATGAATGAGGTGGCATTTTTTGCCGGACTCATAAAGACCTTGAAAGTTACCCATGCCTGTCTGGAACCGGAGGATTTTATTGTACCTGAAAATGATGATGCTTCCAGGATTGAAGTTCCCATGTTACATGGAGGTATTGGGATGGATGTGTTTCCAAACCCCGCAGATCGGTTCTTAAATGTGAAGGCAGGGCCAGTGCAATGCACGAAAAATATGGAGATAAGCATTTTTGATATATCCGGGAAAATATACCTCAGACAAGCCAATCCCCAGCATGTGGCAAGCCTGACAGTTGATACTTCCGGATTTCAGGATGGTATTTACCTGGTGGTTATCAGGTCGAACGGCCGGCTGGATTATAGAAGGATTGTGGTTTTGCATTAGCAGAGTAGGTTTGTTTTTCGTTATCCGGAAACACCAATCATACAGAAATTTCACCTGGGATGAGAAACACAAACGAAAAACACTCATTTGGTATTAACAGTATCATATTAATATTAGAATGAAATTCAAGTCTATTTTCATATTTTCTTTTTTTGTCACTACCTCTCTGCTGGCTCAACAGGACATCAGTGACATGAGATGGAGGAGGGTGGTTTATAATCAACCCGATACATGGTATGGTTCATAGGATGCCATTCGAATTGCTGACAATGTGTTACTCTATCAGCGGAATATTGGAGGATGGCCTAAAAACCTGCCCATGCACCATGTTTTAAACAACATAGAGAAAACGGAGCTCCTGGAATCACAAGCAGTAGGTGAAGGTGCTACTACAGATAACGATGCCACGGTGATGGAGTTAACTTATCTCTCCAGTGTCTTTGGCGCTACCGGGAATGAATCTTATAAAGCAGCATCTCTGAAGGGGATTGATGATCTGATGAACTGGAAAACAGAATATACTGTCAGTACCCATCTACTCCAAAAGGTGCATCATCAATATGATTTACGGCGTGAAGTCATTAATGAAGCCTTGCAATCATAGGAGAGTATGCTGGCATATCGCAATGAGTGCCGGCAAAAATATCTCGGTTTATTTTTAACGAAGAACCATCTGGCATCGTGAGTGACATGGACTACGATATTGTTATGAAAACAGATCGTCTGACTTCAGCGATACTTCGTTTCCCATCGGGCAAAACGGCTACCTTCACCTGTTCATCGCAACTGATGGCATACCAGCAAACCAATATTTTTTGGGACCGGGGGCAAATCACTGTTGACATCCCAGTCAATGCTCCTCCCGATAAATCGGTCAGGATCATTTTGAAAACAAAAGAGAAGATAGAAACCATTGAAATTGATCCGGTAGACCAATATGCCCTTCAGGCGATCTATTTGCAGGGGCTTCCCGAAATGAACCTCAATAATATCCTTTTGGAAAACCTGGCCATGGAGAGTGAAAAGGGTATGTTGTGCATTGATGCACGAGGTATTACCATTAAGGGACTGAACTTGATAACCGCAGAGTATCCGGCACTTACTTTCTTCAATGCTAAAGATGTGATTGTTGAAGGGCTTGAATTGCGCGATACTTCTCAAACAGGAATTTATGTGAACGGGGATGAATCGGTAAACATAACCATTAATGGTAAGCCAATATTTTGAAAGGAGCCGCGACCATAATTTCCCTGTTATTTTTAATTTTCAAACAGGCAGGTTCATCATTAATCAATAAATACTTCACAAGAAGCAAACGAATAACAGTCATGTTTACAGATAATTATCGGTAATACGAATTCAGGTATGTTTAATATCCGCGGCTCGGACGTTATTGTATGAAGAAAAGCATGCTCTTATCCGGTAGCTATCAATTATATGGAAACAGTAGTGTCCGACTAAAAAAATAGAGAGAAGGGTACTCCCCAAAGGTTTCCCCTTCATGTTGTAGTTTTGTTTTTGCGGAAACATAACACAACATGAGTAAAAATACAGAAATAAAATTTGTCGGACAGCCGAACTTTTGGGTTGACCTTCAAAGAAGTCCTATTGATTGATTCTACCACTATTCGCTTGTTTAGCGACATACTTAAAGGCGTTGGTCGTAATCCCAAGGGTGCCGGAAAGAAAAAAAGGGGTCTAAAGGTCCATATGCTAATAGGCCCAGTTCAATCGGTTGGACGGTTTTTTAAAATCACAGAGGCCAAAATGCACGACAAAAACTTTCTTAAAAGCCTGGAATTGATTTCCCACAGTATGATTGTTTTCTACAAGGCATATAACTATTATCACCAGTTTGCTGTATGGTCTGAAAAACAGGTATACTTTGTAACCCGTTTGAAAAAGAATGCAGTGTATACCGTTACGGAAGTAAACCGGGTACATTACCGCAAGAAAGGAAAAGCAAAGGTATTGAGAGATGAGATTATCGAACTGGAATATCATCCCGAAGACTCAAATGGCAAAAGACAACTGAATATCTACAAGAAGCTACAACTAAGAAAAGTCTGTTACCAGGATGAGAAAAACCGGTATTATTAATTTCTGACCAACAACTTTGAGATTACAGCTGAGGAAGTGGCTTTCTTTTACAAGAAACGCTGGGGCATAGAACTGTTTAAGAAAATGAAACAGAACTTCCAATTGCATTATTTCTACGGAGAAAACGAGAATGCTATAAGACCACAGGTCTGGTGCACATTGATTACGCAGTTGCTATTAAGGGCCATCCGGAAGATAGCCCGGACCAGGAAGGCATTTCTAGTAGTAGCAGCTCTGGTGAGAATGCATCTGATCAGTATGCTTGATGTGAGCGAACTACTCAGAAGCACCAACCGAGATTGTCAAATGGCTAGGGGATCGCCAGATGGTTCATTGCAGTTAGCCTTATTTGAGGCAAAAACAGGAGGAGGTCATTTTGAGAATTGAAACAACGATGCCTTATTTATGGGCAATACAGAGGATAAATTACCAACTTGAGAAATTAGTCGGACAATAATGATATTTAATAAAAGTTATTCAAAGGCAGCCTATATCACTTGCGTTTCATTCTTTTTGGCATATTCTGTCGGGGTCATTCCGTACATTTCCTTAAAGCATTTCCGAAAATAAGCAACTTGCAGAAATCCGACAGCATAAGCTGCTTCAGAAATATTCATTTGGTCATGCACGATAAATTGAGCTGCTCTTTTTAATCGAATACTTCTGATAAATTCCTTCACGGTCATCTCCGTCAGTGCACACATCTTTCTGTAGAGCTGGGTTCTGCTAACCCCAACCTCACGGGATATTTTTACTGTTCCAAAATCAGGATCAGCAATGTTATCTTCCACAATGGAGACAAGCTTGGCTAAAAACTTGTCATCCGGTGAACTTGTCTCAATTAAATTGGGTTGCAATAGTCTGTCACGGTTGAATTTTTCTCTTAATAACCTTCTTGTGGCCAGCAATTGATCTACCCTGATTTTCAAAAGGGACGGGTCAAAGGGTTTGGTGATATATTCATCTGCTCCTCCAAGAATTCCTTCCTTTTCATGCTGTTTGGAAGAAAGAGCTGTCAGGAGAATCACCGGAATATGAGAGGTACGGAAATCGTCCTTTATTTTTTTACAAAGTTTATTCCCGTCCATTTTTGGCATCATCACATCGCTGATTACCAGGTCAGGAATTTTTTCCCGGGCTAGTTCAAGCCCTGTTTCCCCATCTTCTGCGCAAAGGATTATATAGTCCTCCTCAAAAATCGATCTGATAAACTCCAGCATTTCTGTGTTATCTTCCAGGATCAATAAGATGGGGGCTTCACAGTTAACAAGCTTCTCCTCCTCCTTATCAGCAATGCTTTCAACTTCTGTTTGACTGGCAGTTTCGCTAGTTTCTACTGAATCTTCCACAGGCTCTTTTATATCCGGATCTTCCTTAATTACTGGGAGAAGTATGGTAACTTCAGTACCAACGCCCTCCTGGCTCTTCAGGGAGATCCGTCCTTTATGCAATTTTATCAGTTCTTTGGAAAGTGCCAGGCCAATGCCTGAACCGGACTTGATCACATTTTCAACACCACCTCCCTGGTAGAAGCGCTCAAATACTTTTTCCCTTCGATTTTCAGCAATTCCTCTACCTGTATCCTGTACAATGATTTGAACATATTCTCCCGATCCGCTTAGTTTTTCCTCCTCCAGGTCCTGGTCCATCTGGTAGGTAAGCGATACGGCCACTTTGATGGTTCCGCCTTTGGGTGTGTATTTGAATGCATTGGATAGAAGGTTGAATACGACCTTTTCAATCTTATCCGGATCAAAGTATATCTGAACCTGATCCAGAACAGAATAGAACTCTAATTTGACCTGTGTTTCTTTCGACATTTCCTTGAACATATAGAGGGTATTTTCAAGGAAGCTAATAATATTGCCCCTGGATAATTCCAGTTTCAGCTTACCCGCTTCAAGTTTCCGGTAATCCAAAAGTTGATCAACCAGTTTCCCCAGCCGAGTGGCATTTCGATGAACAACCTCAATATCTTTTAAGATCTGATCTTTCGACAATGATGAATTCATAATGCGAGTCAGGGGGCTGACAATAAGAGATATGGGGGTTCTAATTTCATGAGAGATGTTGGTAAAGAACTGAAACTTCATCATATCGATCTTGTGAAGTTCCTTTGATTTTACCCGCTCAATCAAAAGTTGATTTTTCAGCTTTTCTCTTTTGAGAAAGAACAGAATTATCAGATAGATAATTAAACCGATGAGCAAGATAAGGAAAATCCTGAAAAAGAGTGTTTTGGAGAATGGAGGGGTAACCACAATTCTAAGTGATGTTTCATTCCAGACTCCATCGTTGTTGGATCCTTTTACTCTCAGCAGGTAGTTTCCCGGATCCAGGTTGGTGTAGGTTGCCGATCGGGTGGAACCCACATAATTCCAATCCGTTTCAAATCCCTCCAGCATGTGAGCATACTCATTCCGTGAACTATTCACGTAGCTAAGTGCTGCATATTCAAAAGTCAGGACTGCCTGATCGTAGCGAACCACTAACTCATTTGTTTCGCTGATGCATTTTTCCAGGATAATCTCTTTATCAAATTTAACGCCCACTGGAACGTGTTTATTAAAGATCCTGAATTCTGTGATCACAATCGGGGGTATGCGATCGTTTTCCACCAGTTGATCCGGATAAAAACTGGTAAGCCCATTCTGACCCCCAAAAAAAAGTTCTCCCGAATTACTCCGACAGGAAGCACCATAAAAGAATTTTTCCCCCTGGATACCATCTTCAGTTCTATAATTTTTGAATTTTTCAAGCGCAGGATCAAACATGGAGAGTCCCTGGCCCGTACTTAACCATAATCTGGCATATTGATCTTCCTGGATGCGATAAATCTGGTTGGATGGTAAGCCATCCTTCAGCGTATAGTTTTTCCTTACAACACCTTGCTGATCAATTTGTCTCAATCCGTTGTTCCCTTGCGATCCGATCCATATCTTTCCCTGGTTGTCCTGAAAGATGCACCTGGTGTTTAGATCAAAATGATTCAATTCTAAGTCAGGTGTCATCACCGTCAGGCCTTCCAAATAGGAACCGAAATACAGGTACCCCTCTCTGTCTTCAAAAATGGTATGAACGGTCTTAAGTTTGGTCTTATCCCTGAAGTGGTTAAAACTTTTGCTAACAGGGTCATAGTTGTCCAAGCCTTCATCTGTCCCGATCCAGATTTTACCTTCCCGGTCTTCATGCAGAGCCCATACTGTGTTGTTCGTAAGACTGTTGAGATTTGCAGGATCGTTCATGAAGTGGGTGAATTTCCTTTGCCTTACATGGTAATAATTCAATCCACCCAAAAATGTGCCAATCCAAAAATTACCTTCACTGTCTTGTATGATTGATTTTATACAGTTATTAGACAGGCTGTTGATGTTTTTTTCATCATGGATCATGTAGGTAAAATGACCTGTGTTTCTGTCTAAAATGTTCACTCCTCCTGATTCGGTACCAATCCAAATATTCCCATCTTTAGCCTGCAGAATCGCATATACTTCCGTGTCATTCAGATACCTGCTGTCATCAATACCTGCCCCGTAAAAACTAAATACTGTTTTCCTCAGGTTGGCATAACTCACTCCATTTCGGTGATTTACCCAGATATTACCCTCACTATCTTCGAAAATAAAGGAAACGGAATTATGTCCCAGGCTGCTTTGATCCTGCAAAAGATGTGTCAGATGGCCTGTTAGTACGAGTTCCGGATTAAAGACGTAAATTCCGCCCCGTGTCCCTAACCACAGGTTCCCGGATGCATCTTCATAGATGGCACGCACCCTGAAGCTACGTTGATTGTCAGGATCAGGTTTCATTATCTGCGTATTGAGCGATGCCGGATCGATGATTAATAAGCCATTGTCAAAGGTCCCCACAAGCAGATTACCGGTCTTATCCTGGTATATCTCCTCCACCTTGAATTTATTGATATGGATTGGAGATCCATTCTCTTTCAGTTGAATGGGATTTATATGGCCTGACCCTATTGTGTATTGAGCCATACCTGCGGCTGATCCTATCCACATCCTGCGTTCCCTGTCGATGTAAACCTTCCGAATATCGTTCTGTTCGAAATCAGGAGAAGTGCCCGGTTCGTTTTTAATCAGTTGAAATGTATTTGATCCAGGTTCAAACCTGTTTAATCCATTCTCTGTGCCCAGCCACAAAACACCCTCAGAATCTGATGCTATGGAGTGAACCTGGTTACTGCTTATGCAATTGTCGCACGAATCGCTGTGGGTAAAGTAGCTAAATCGGTCCAGATAGCGGTTGTAACGCACCAGGCCGGCTACATCGGTTCCAAACCAAAGTGTGGAAACCGTGTCCTCCCATAAACAATTAACTATTACAGAAGCTCCTGTTGAGGACGGTCCGTCCAAGGGATAGTTTTTAAATTCCAGACCATCAAAGCGGGAGAGACCTCCGGCAGTTCCAAACCAGATCCATCCTTTGCTATCCTGAAGTGTTCCATTGGTCCTGCTGTGCGGGAGACCATCTTCGATATACAAATTCTTAAAACGGATGTTCACCTGACCATTCAGGACCAAAAATGTAAACAATAGCAGGCTAAGTGTAACTATTATATGGCGCATCTGATCAGAACATCGAGAGTAAATATAGCAAAGATTAATCATATAATCAAAAAAATATTAAGGTCTGGAATTGCTCTGGGACCTATGTGCCTTAGAATTGGGACGTACGAGTATCACCAGGTAATTTTTCAACCCCAAAACAGGTACGTACTTGCCCTAACGCACAACGCAAATTTACGATCTTTATGTTTTTAATTGAAGTTCATATAGCAGATTGAGGAGAAAAGGTGAATCGGATCCACTCCAGTTATGGGAAACTGGTGCATGGTATTTGGGACGAATGGCTACCTGTATAAGAAGAGCTTTCCTTTATTTTTATGGTACTAATTATATATCATACCTGGGTTTGAATTAGGTACACGTAATTATTGAAATGAAAACTCACTCATGAGATCAAGCACACGTATAAGAAACTTAACTTTGCTTATTGCAGGTTTGATTCTAATGGGGGTATTATTAATATACGCTTTTCTGGTAATCATTCTGTGAAAGATCCACTGGTTCTCGTACAATCTACTAAACTATAACCGGCT